>NZ_CATKQN010000058.1:0-348478 GCF_949767765.1 Pseudomonas sp. IT-P171 | reverse complement strand
CACATTTCTGTCATACAGGTCAAAAAAGCCCGGAAACACGAAGGCCGAGCCCCAGGGGGCTCGGCCTTCTTCCCTTCTACTTACAAGCTCGGGAACGCAAATTGCGACGCTTCATGGCTCGCACGCTGCGGCCAGCGCTGGGTGATGGCTTTGCGACGGGTGTAGAAGCGCACGCCATCCGGGCCATACGCATGCAGGTCGCCGAACAGCGAACGCTTCCAACCGCCAAAGCTGTGATACGCCACTGGCACTGGCAACGGCACGTTGACGCCGACCATACCGACTTCGATCTCATCGCAGAACAACCGCGCCGCTTCCCCATCACGGGTAAAGATGCAGGTGCCATTGCCATACTCGTGATCATTGATCAGCTGCATCGCCTCTTCCAGGCTGTTGACCCGGACAACGCACAACACTGGCCCGAAGATCTCTTCTTTATAGATACGCATTTCCGGGGTGACGTTATCGAACAGGCAGCCACCCAGGAAGAAACCTTCTTCATGACCGGCCACACTCAGACCACGACCATCGACGACCAAGGTTGCACCCGACGCAACACCGTCTTCTACATAGCCACTGACTTTGTCACGAGCCTGACCGGTGACCAATGGCCCCATGTCCAAGCCACAAGTGGTGCCTGCGCCAATCTTCAATGCCTTGATCTGCGGCGTCAGTTTGGCCACCAACGCATCTGCCACCTGATCACCGACGCACACAGCCACCGAGATCGCCATGCAACGCTCACCGCACGAACCGTACGCCGCGCCCATCAGTGCGCTGACGGCGTTATCCAGATCTGCATCCGGCATCAGCACCGCGTGGTTCTTCGCGCCGCCCAGTGCCTGAACGCGTTTGCCGCGCTTGGTGCCTTCGGCGTAAATGTATTCGGCAATCGGCGTCGAACCGACAAAGCTCAACGCTTTGACTTCCGGCGCTTCGATCAGCGCATCTACCGCAGCCTTGTCACCATGCACAACGCTCAACACACCTTTAGGCAGACCGGCTTCCAACAGCAACTGAGCGATCAACAGTGTCGAACTTGGATCACGCTCGGACGGCTTGAGGATGAAGCAGTTACCGCAGACGATCGCCAGCGGATACATCCACAGCGGCACCATCGCAGGGAAGTTGAACGGCGTAATGCCGGCTACCACGCCCAACGGCTGGAAGTCCGACCAGGCATCAATGTTCGGGCCGACGTTACGACTGTACTCGCCCTTGAGGATTTCCGGCGCTGCACACGCGAACTCGACGTTCTCGATACCGCGTTTCAGTTCACCGGCAGCATCTTCCAGCGTCTTGCCGTGCTCTTCGCTGATCAGTTGGGCGATACGTGCTTCGTTCTGTTCCAGCAGTTGCTTGAAGCGGAACATCACCTGAGCACGTTTGGCCGGCGGAGTATTGCGCCAGGCCGGGAACGCAGCCTTGGCCGAATCGATGGCTTTCTGAATGGTTTCGCGACTGGCCAAAGGCAGCTTATGGATTGCCTGGCCGGTGGACGGGTTGAACACGTCGGCCGTGCGACCGTCTTCGGTCACCAGTTCGCCATTGATCAAATGCGGAATAAGGCTCATGCGGGGCTCCAGAAAAGTTGTCCACAGGCGCCCGTCAACGGACGCCTCTATATAGAAGGGAAAATCAGTCGATTTTGTTCAGCACTTCGCCGACCGCGTCGAACAGACGATCAAGGTCTTGCGGCTTGCTGTTGAAGGTTGGGCCGAACTGCAGGGTGTCGCCGCCGAAGCGCACGTAGAACCCGGCTTTCCAAAGCGCCATGCCCGCTTCGAACGGACGCACGATGGCGTCGCCGTCACGCGGGGCAATCTGGATCGCACCGGCCAGACCGTAGTTACGAATGTCGATGATGTTTTTCGAGCCCTTCAGGCCGTGCAGCGCATTTTCGAAATGCGGCGCGACGTCGGCCACGCTCTGCACCAGGTTTTCCTTTTGCAGCAGGTCGAGTGCTGCCAGGCCTGCGGCGCACGCCACCGGGTGCGCGGAGTAGGTGTAACCGTGCGGGAATTCCACGGCGTATTCAGGCGTCGCCTGGTTCATGAAGGTCTGGTAGATCTCGGAGCTGGCAATCACCGCGCCCATCGGGATCGCGCCGTTGGTGACTTGCTTGGCGATGCACATCAGGTCCGGGGTCACGCCGAAGCTGTCAGCGCCGAACATCGAGCCGGTACGGCCGAAACCGGTGATCACTTCGTCGAACACCAGCAGGATGTTGTGCTGATCGCAGATCTCGCGCAGACGCTTGAGGTAGCCCTCAGGCGGAACCAGCACACCAGCGGAGCCGGCCATTGGTTCAACAAATACAGCAGCAATGTTCGAAGCGTCATGCAGTTCGATGAGTTTGAGCAGCTCATCGGCCAGAGCGATACCGCCCTCTTTCGGCATGCCACGAGAATAGGCATTGCTTGCCAGCAAGGTGTGCGGCAAGTGATCAACGTCCATCATCGCCTGACCGAACATTTTGCGGTTGCCGTTCACACCGCCGAGGCTGGTGCCGGCGATGTTCACGCCGTGGTAACCACGGGCACGGCCGATCATTTTGGTTTTGGTTGCCTGGCCTTTCAGACGCCAGTAAGCGCGAACCATCTTCACCGCGGTATCCGCACACTCGGAACCCGAGTCAGTGAAGAACACGTGATTCAGATTGCCCGGCGTCAGGTCAGTGATTTTCTCGGCCAGCTGGAACGACAACGGGTGACCGTACTGGAAGCCCGGCGAGTAATCGAGGGTGCCCAATTGCTTGGCAACCGCTTCCTGGATTTCCTTGCGGGTGTGCCCGGCGCCACAGGTCCACAGACCGGACAGCGAATCGTAGACCTTGCGGCCCTTGTCGTCCGTCAGCCAACTGCCTTCAGCCGCCACGATCAGTCGCGGATCGCGCTGGAAATTCCGGTTGGCGGTGTAGGGCATCCAGTGAGCATCGAGCTTGAGCTGGCTGGCCAGGGAAGACGGGGCGTTTTCAGGCAAGTTCATGGGCAAAACCTCGCAAGGCAATAAGCGGCGTGGAGATGAAAAGCGTTCTTGCAGCTAAATTGCCACGGGGATAAAGTCTGTGAAATCCAACTTTTCTAACGTTCAGTCAGGCCATCACTAAACTATGAGCACTCGTCGCCCCGATCCGCTGGCACAAGTCAGCGACTTTGATATCCGCCTGCTACGGATTTTTCGCAGCGTGGTGGAGTGCGGCGGTTTTTCTGCAGCGGAATCAGTGCTCGGGATTGGCCGTTCGGCGATCAGCCAACAGATGAGTGACCTGGAACAGCGCCTCGGTCTGCGCCTGTGCCAACGCGGTCGCGCCGGATTTTCCCTGACCGAGGAAGGTCGCGAGGTCTACCAGTCCGCATTACAGCTATTAAGTGCGCTGGAAAGTTTCCGCACCGAGGTCAACGGTCTGCACCAACACCTGCGCGGCGAATTGACCATCGGCCTGACCGACAACCTCGTCACCCTGCCCCACATGCGCATCACCCACGCCCTGGCGCAATTGAAGGAACGTGGACCGGACGTGCAGATTCAAATCCGCATGATCGCGCCCAACGAAGTCGAACAAGGTGTGCTCGACGGTCGCTTGCATGTCGGCGTGGTGCCGCAGGCCAGCGCGCTGTCAGGCCTGGAGTATCAGCCGCTCTATAGCGAGCGCTCGTTGCTGTATTGCGCGGTCGGGCATCCCTTGTTCTACGTCGACGACAAACAACTGGACGATGAACGCCTGAACAGTCAGGACGCCATCGCCCCGACCTTCCGCTTGCCTGCCGAAATCCAGGCGCATTACCAGGCCCTCAACTGCACCGCCAGTGCATCGGACCGCGAAGGCATGGCATTCCTGATTCTCACTGGACGCTATATCGGCTACCTGCCCGATCACTACGCCAGCCTCTGGGTTCAACAAGGTCGTTTGCGCGCACTGAAACCTACAGCGCGCTTCTATGACCTCAGCCTCGCATCGGTCACGCGCAAGGGACGTCGCCCGCATTTGGTGCTGGAAAGCTTTTTGGAGAGCCTGGCCGCGACACGATAGAACGTCGCGGGGCTTTTATTGCGTCAGGACTTGTCGGATCCCCATGGGTGCGCTATCAACGCACTTGGTTGCACCCACCCACCTGTCCGGAAGTGCCTATGACCTTTGAAGTCCCCGCTCACGGCGGCAAACCTGCCAGCCGCATTCGTCAGAAGAACGAAGAGACCATCATCAAAGCCGCCGAAGACGAGTTCGCCAGACACGGGTTCAAAGGCACCAGCATGAACACCATCGCCCTGAATGCCGGGTTGCCCAAGGCGAACCTGCATTACTACTTCACCAATAAACTGGGTTTGTACGTGGCGGTGCTGAGCAACATCCTTCAGTTGTGGGACAGTACGTTCAACACCCTGACCGCCGAAGATGACCCGGCCGAAGCGCTGACGCGATACATCCGCGCCAAGATGGAATTCTCCCGCCGGCAACCGCAGGCCTCGCGGATCTTCGCGATGGAAGTGATCAGCGGCGGTGAATGCCTGACCGAGTATTTCAACCAGGACTACCGCGCCTGGTTCCAGGGCCGGGCGGCGGTGTTCCAAGCGTGGATCGACGCCGGAAAAATGGACCCGGTCGACCCGGTCAACCTGATCTTCCTGTTGTGGGGCAGCACCCAGCATTACGCCGATTTCGCCACGCAAATTTGCCGGGTCAGCGGCCGAACCAAGTTGACCAAGCAAGACATGGAAGATGCCAGCGATAACCTGATCCGCATCATTCTCAAAGGCTGCGGCCTGACTCCAGCTATTTAAGACTCTTATGCCTTTTACCCTCAGCGGCTTTTGCGAATACCGCGAAGAGATTCGCAAGAGCCGTTTCATCACCTTCGCCGCGCCGATCAGCAGCCCTGCTGAAGCCCAGGCATTTATCGAACAGCACAGTGATTTGAATGCCACGCACAACTGCTGGGCATGGAAGCTCGGCGCTCAATACCGCAGCACCGATGATGGCGAACCGGGCGGCACGGCGGGTCGACCGATTCTCGCGGCGATCGAGGCGCAGGATTGCGATCAGGTCGCCGTGCTGGTTATCCGCTGGTATGGCGGCATTCAACTGGGCACCGGCGGGCTCGCACGGGCGTATGGCGGTGGCGCCAACAAGTGCCTGCAAGCAGCGCCGAAGATAGAGCTGATCAGCCGAGTGCCGGTGAGTTGCGCCTGCGGGTTTGCTGAACTGACGCTGGTGAAGCTTCGGGTGGCGGAGCTCGGTGGCCTGGTAGTGGAAGAGACGTTCACGGCGAACGGTGTAGAGCTGCAGTTAGCAATGGGCGAAGCGCAGATCGAAACCCTGCAAACCCAGCTCGCAGATTTGAGTCGCGGACGCATTCTGTTGCAACGCTGATCGCACCAACAACGCCCATTGCCCTTTCGTCGAACTGTCACAGTTGCCCACATCTACTGTGCACCCGGCTGTGGATAACCTGAGCACATACCGCTGTAACCCTTCTGTCATGCGGCTTTGCGGGCATTGCTCATTTTTCGCCCAATTTGCCACCACCAAGACTAAATCCACGTAAAAACAACCAGTTAGCGTGATTTATCACCTTTAGAAGAAAGCCGCTCAGCGCTTATGCCCGACCTTTGCGCTTGCGCACAAATACTGTGGAGCAATCTGTGGATAACCCGTTCATGGCTGTCGCGGCCCCATGTCCGGCATGGCTCGCGCCGGGTTGCTCGTTTTTTGACCAAAGCTTGATGAGCAAAAACAGAGCTCGACCACCGACTTCGCCCTCAAGTGGTGCCTGCTTGCCAATTGAAAGGTGGCGAGGCAGCGCCCTTGAGGCCTTGGTCGCCATGAGATTTCAAATTTCCTGTCTCAATGGCCAGGTCACTGTTTTATCCACAGGCAGGACCTGAACCACACCCCACGCCAATTCAAAGAACAAAAAAATCACCAACAGCGAACTGGCGCCATGCAGCAAGGCATAGAGTTGCCAAGCCGAAAAAATAAACCGGCCCACGGCGTCATACCGACCAAACACCTGCTGCGGATCACGAATCCTCAGCACGGCCCAAATGCACACAATCGATCCAAAAAGGTTCGCCATCAGCATGTGCATTGGTTCGAATGCCGGCAGTTCTCCGGGTAAGTCGAACGCCCGGCTCACCCCCGTCAAAACGCCGTGCAACGCCGCAAATGTCCACGGCGTGACAAACGCCGCCGTCACGATCAAGTCATACCAGGCGCTACCACGCACCAACCGGCGATATTGCGTTGAAGTCCACATCGGCATTGCTCCATAAATTCAGGGAGCAACAAGGCTAAAGCCTGGAGTATGCTCCAGGGTCAAGCCCCCCTCTCGAGACGTCAGGATGCGCATCGGTGAATTAGCCCAGGCCAGCGCGGTCAGCCGCGACACGCTGCGCTTCTACGAACAACGCGGATTGATCGCCGCGCAACGCAGCGCCAACGGTTATCGCGATTATCCGCCGGACGTGGTGCAACTGGTGCTGTACATCAAGACCGCTCAACGGCTGGGTTTTACCCTGGGCGAAATCGGCAATAGCGTCGCCACGTTGTGGCAGTCGCCCGACCCGAACAGCGCCGTCACCCAACTGCTGCAAGACAAACTCAAACTGATCGAAACCCGAATGGATGAACTTGGCGCGCTGCGACACGAGTTGCAGCAACGTCTTGGTCAACGTTGTCCATTGAATCCGTGATTCTCACTTCTCAAGGAAGCCACTCATGTCCAAGGCAAAAACCGCACTCATCATCGGCGCCTCCAGGGGCCTGGGCCTCGGTCTGGTGAAGACCCTGCTCGCCGACGGCTGGCAAGTCACCGCCACTGTGCGTAACCCGCAGAATGCCGACGCCTTGAAGGCATTGGGAACGGTGCGGATCGAAAAACTCGACATGGATGATCAGCAGGCAGTCATCGCGTTGAGCCAGCAACTCAAGGGCGAAGTGTTTGATCTGCTGTTCGTGAATGCCGGGGTCAAGGGGCCGGAAGTACAAACACCGGGCGGCGCGACGCTGGCTGAAGTGGGCCAGTTGTTTTTTACCAACGCGGTGGCACCGATCAACCTGGCACAACGTTTTGTCGGGCAAATCCGCCCGGAAAGCGGCGTGCTGGCGTTCATGAGCTCGGTGCTCGGCAGCGTAACCATGCCGGACGCGCCGGAGCTGGCGTTGTACAAGGCGAGCAAGGCGGCACTGAACTCCATGACCAGCAGTTTCGTGACGCAGTTGGGCGAGCAGAAGCTGACCGTGCTGTCGCTGCATCCGGGTTGGGTGAAGACCGACATGGGCGGCGAAGGCGCTGATATCGATGTGGAAACCAGCACGCGTGGGCTGGTTGATCAGGTGAATGCGTATGTCGGCAAGGGCGGGCATCACTTTGTGAATTACAGAGGTGAAACCATTCCCTGGTAGTCACTGCGTCCCCCTGTGGGAGCTGGCGTGCCTGCGATGGCGTCACCTGGGAAGACCTGAAAGACCGAGGTGCATGCATCGCGGGCAAGCCCGGATCCCACAGGATTTTTATCGTCTGGTCGGGCCGGGCTTGCCCACCACGCGGTTTTGTTTGAAACTCCGCACCTCGTCCCTTGCGGCGACCCTGGATCAGCAGACAGGGTAATCACTGAGCTGGCTAACCTGAACCCACTTTCAGAGGAGCCGGCCAACATGCCTGCGACCCGTACTTGGTTAAAAAATCCCCTCGCGATCTTCACTGCCAATGACCTCGATGCCCGTGGCGGGCTGGTTGTGCAAGACGGTCTGATCGTCGAAGTGCTCGCCGCCGGCCAGCAACCTTCCGCGCCCTGTGGACAAGTCTTCGATGCGCGCGAGCATGTGATCCTGCCGGGACTGATCAACACCCATCACCACTTCTATCAAACCCTGACCCGTGCCTGGGCACCGGTGGTCAATCAGCCGTTGTTCCCGTGGCTGAAAACCCTGTACCCGGTCTGGGCACGACTCACCCCGGAAAAACTTGCCCTCGCCACAAAAGTCGCGCTGGCCGAGTTGTTGTTGTCTGGCTGCACCACAGCGGCCGATCACCATTACCTGTTCCCGCAGGGCCTGGAAAATGCGATCGACGTGCAGGTCGAGAGTGTCCGCGAACTGGGCATGCGCGCCATGCTCACGCGCGGCTCAATGAGCCTCGGCGAAAAGGACGGCGGCCTGCCACCGCAGCAAACGGTCCAGGAAGGCGAAGTGATTCTCGACGACAGTCAGCGCCTGATCGCCGAATATCACGAGCGTGGCGATGGCGCGCAAATCCAGATCGCCCTGGCGCCGTGCTCGCCGTTCTCGGTGACCCCGGAAATCATGTCGGCCAGCGCCGAGCTGGCGAACAAGCTCGATGTGCGCCTGCACACGCATCTGGCCGAAACCCTCGACGAAGAAGACTTCTGCCTGCAGCGCTTCGGCCTGCGTACCGTGGATTACCTGGACAGCGTCGGCTGGCTCGGCCCGCGCACCTGGCTCGCCCATGGCATCCACTTCAACCCGGACGAAATCGCCCGCCTCGGCGCGGCCGGCACAGGCATTTGCCATTGCCCGAGCTCGAACATGCGCCTGGCCTCCGGCATTTGCCCGACACTGGACCTGACCGCCGCCGGCGCGTTGCTCGGGCTGGGCGTGGACGGTTCAGCGTCCAACGATGCGTCGAACATGATGCTCGAAACCCGTCAGGCGCTTTACATTCAGCGCTTGCGTTATGGCGCCGAGAAGATCACCCCGGAATTGGTGCTGGGATGGGCGACCAAGGGCTCGGCGAGTTTGCTCGGGCGTACCGATATTGGTGAGCTGGCAGTGGGCAAGCAGGCGGATCTGGCGTTGTTCAAGCTGGATGAGCTGCGGTTTTCCGGCAGTCATGATCCGGTGTCGGCGTTGCTGCTGTGTGGTGCGGACCGGGCGGATCGGGTGATGGTCGGTGGCCAGTGGCGAGTGGTTGACGGGCAGGTCGAGGGGCTTGATCTGAAGGGTTTGATTGCGGATCACAGCCAGGCGGCCCGGCAGTTGATCGCCGGTACCTGATACAACTCGAACCCAATGTGGGAGAGGGCTTGCCCGCTCCCACGTTGGATTTGTGGAAAGTTCAGAGACCGAGCAGCGACAACATGATGAACGTCGCAAACAACACGAAGTGGGTCATCCCTTCGATGGCATTGGTTTCGCCGTCATTGAGATTGATCGCGCTGACGATCAGGGTGAGGAAGATCATCACTGTCTGTACCGGCGTCATCGCCATCTGAAACGGTTGACCGGTGTAGAGCGCCATCGCTTCCATCACCGGCACCGTCAGGATCACCGTCGACAGCGATGCGCCCATCGCAATGTTCACCACCGACTGCATACGGTTGGCCAGCGCTGCGCGCAACGCCGTCAGAATCTCTGGCGCCGCGGAAATCGACGCCACCAGAATCGCCGTGATCACCGGCGGTGCGCCCGTCCCTTCCAGGCCCAGGTCGAGGGTCTTGGACATCACCTCGGCCAATGCGCCGATCACCACCACACCCAACACCAACGTCCCGATACTCAGCGCGAGATTGACCGATTCAGGTGCTTCCTCCGGGACTCTTTTGCGGCGTTTTTCCGGATAGCTGTAGCTGAAAAAATAACTGTGCGGCCCGACCTGCATGCGCAGGAACAGGGTGTAAAGCACGACCATCGCGCCAATGGTAAACGCGGAATACAGCTTCCAGTTCGCCTCGGGAACAAACTCCGGCACCACCATGGAAACGCCCATGGCGGTGAGGATCATCACGCTGTAGCTGCGCGCCGAGTCATCGTTGTAGGACTGTTCACCGTGCTTGATCCCGCCCATCAATGCCGCGAGGCCGATGATGCCGTTGATGTCGAGCATCACCGCCGAGTAAATCGTATCGCGCACCAGCGTCGGCGAGGCTTCGTTGCTCATCATGATCGCCAGGATCACCACTTCCACCAGCACCGCCGCCAGGGTCAGGATCATCGTGCCGTAGGGATCGCCGACTTTTTCCGCCAGCAGTTCGGCGTGATGGGCGACGCGCATGGATGCGGCGACGATGAAGGCGATCAGCACGAGACCGGCAGTCAGGGCTATGGGCTGGCCGCTGTGCAGCATCCAGTGTTCCATCGGGTAAGCGATGAAGGCGGCGATCAGGGCCAACAGCAGAAATTTTTCTTGCTTGAGGAATGTGAGCATTGCAGGCCTTTTTGCCGAATGGAGCGGAATCAGTGTGATGAGCTACTGACTGTGGAGCGGCGCTAACGTTTCGTTACACCTTAGCCCAGCAATGGATGACAGCCGGCCAATGAACCTCTTGGTCAGGTTTTACCAATTGTTGCAGCGAGCATCTGTAGAATGCCGTCATTGCACCTGATGAGATTTGAACAAATGTACGATTGGCTGAACGCACTGCCCAAGGCAGAACTGCACCTGCACCTCGAAGGTTCGCTGGAGCCCGAACTGCTGTTCGCCCTGGCCGAACGCAACAGGATCGCCCTGCCGTGGAGCGATGTCGAAACCCTGCGCAAGGCGTACGCCTTCAACAACCTGCAAGAGTTTCTCGACCTGTATTACCAGGGCGCCGATGTGCTGCGCACCTCCCAGGATTTCTACGACCTGACCTGGGCCTACCTGTTGCGCTGCAAGGCGCAGAACGTGATTCACACCGAACCGTTCTTCGACCCGCAGACCCACACCGACCGTGGCATCCCGTTCGAAGTCGTGCTCAACGGCATCGCCGCCGCGTTGAAGGACGGCGAACAGCAGCTGGGCATCACCAGCGGTTTGATCCTGAGTTTCCTGCGTCACTTGAGCGAAGACGAAGCACAGAAGACCCTCGACCAGGCGCTTCCATTCCGCGACGCGTTCGTGGCCGTCGGCCTGGACAGTTCGGAAATGGGTCACCCGCCGAGCAAGTTCCAGCGCGTGTTTGATCGTGCCCGTCACGAAGGTTTCCTGACCGTCGCTCACGCCGGTGAAGAAGGCCCGCCGGAATACATCTGGGAAGCCCTCGACCTGCTGAAAATCCAGCGTATCGACCATGGCGTGCGCGCCATCGAAGACGAGCGCCTGATGCAGCGGATCATTGATGAGCAGATCCCGTTGACGGTGTGCCCGTTGTCGAACACCAAGCTTTGCGTGTTCGATCACATGTCACAGCACAACATTCTCGACATGCTCGAGCGCGGCGTGAAAGTCACCGTGAACTCGGATGACCCGGCGTACTTCGGCGGGTATGTGACCGAGAACTTCCATGCGCTGTACACCGATCTGGGCATGACCCAGGATCAGGCCAAGCGATTGGCGCAAAACAGCCTGGATGCGCGGTTGGTAAAACCGTAACTGCTGAAGACCCAATGTGGTGCGAGCTTGCTCGCGATGAGGCCATCACATCCAGCGTCATTGGTGAATGTGAATCCGCTATCGCGAGCAAGCTCGCTCCCACAGGGTTTGTGTTTAGCCGACGGTTACCACTTCGCTCAACTCCTCCAGCGTCTTGCCCCGCGTCTCCATCCCGAACACCCACACCACCCCCGCCGCGATCGCAAAACACATCGCCCCCAGCGCGAACACGCCACCCTGCCCGGTCATCGGGAACACCAGCCCGGTCACCATTGGCCCAAGCAACGAACCCACTCGGCCAATCGCCGACGCAAAACCGGAACCCGTGGCCCGCGCCGACGTCGGGTACAACTCTGGCGTGTAGGTGTAGAGCACTGCCCACATGCCGAACAGGAAAAACTGCATCAACAGCCCCGACGTGATCAGCAAGCCGACATTGCCGCCAAACACTGCGCTCTGACCGTAAAGAAACGCCATCACCCCGCCGCCGAGCAACGTCACCACGCACACCGGTTTACGGCCCCAACGCTCCACCAGCCAAGCCGCCATGAGGAAACCGGGAATCCCGCCGAGGGAAATCAGCACGGTGTAATACACCGACTGGGTCACGGCGAAACCCGACTGCTGCAGCAGTGCACTGAGCCACGACGTCAACCCGTAGAACCCCAGCAAGGCAAAGAACCAGACGCTCCAGATCATCATCGTGCGCTGGCGATACAGCGGCGACCAGATCTGCTGCAAAGCTGAAAAGAAGTTGCCCGGCGTACTTGCCACACGCGGCAAGCGGATCGGCTCAGGCAAATCCCCATGACCCAGCGACGTCCGGACCCGCGCTTCGATACCCAGCAAGACCTTGTCCGCCGCCTCATCACGCCCGGCCTGTTCCAGCCAGCGCGGTGACTCGGGAATGAAAAAGCGAATCACCAGGACAAACACCGCCGGCACCGCCAACACCAGAAAAATATCCCGCCAGCCAATCACCGGTAACAGGAAATACGACAGCACCCCGGCCGCGACAAACCCCAAGGGCCAGAAACCGTCCATCAACGCGATGTAACGCCCACGTCTTTTCGCCGGAATCAATTCCGAAAGCATCGACTGGGCGATGGGAAACTCCATGCCCATGCCAATTCCCAGGAGTATGCGGAAGAGCGTCAGCGTCTCGACATTCTGCGCCGTGGAGCACAGGTAACTGGCGATGCCCCACAACACAATGCTCCACTGGAACACCGGTTTGCGGCCGAAACGGTCCGCCAGCATGCCGGACAGTGATGCGCCCACGACCATGCCGAAAAAACTCGAACTGGCGAGCAACCCGGCCTGCGCCGTGCTGAGGCCGAACTCGGTTTTGATCGAGCCGAGCAGGAACGTCATCATCGCCAGGTCCATGGAGTCAAAGAAAAACGCCAGGGCGATGATGATGAAAATGATCCGGTGATAGCCGCTGATGGGCAGCCGTTCCAATCGTTCTGCCGCGCTGAAGCCTCGTGTTTCCATGCCACATCCCCCGTTCGAAAGTCCCTGAACGAGTGTGCGCGATGGTCGCCGGGGGTTATTGCTGGATGCGACCTGGCCGCAGCTCTGAACGACGCCCGTGCCCCCGGACGTCGATCCCGATGCGTCTACAACGCCATTTCCAGCTCGGTCTCCTTGGCGAAACGGTGGATTTCACGCTGCCCCGTCACGGTGACGTGCAAGGCGCGCGAATCGTTCGGCAAGCTCAGCCAGCCGGACTGCATGAACAATTGCAGCAACGCCGCGCCCAGTGAACCGCCCATGTGCGGACGTCTTTCGCTCCAGTCAGGACAGGCACAGGCGGCTCGGCTGGTGCTCTGCGCCAGCGCCTGGACGAAAACGCCGCGTGTCGCCAGTTGCGTGGCGCCCTTGTGCGTGATCGACACCCGATGATCGAACTGTTCGATCCAGCCCGCATCCAGCAAACGCTGGTACAGATCGGCGGCCAGCGTGCCGCCTAAATGATCGTCGCAGAGCCGTGCGCGCAACAAGGACGAGGGCGCGGCCTGACGTTTGGGGATGGCGGGGGTGCGGCTGAAAACATCGGGAATGTCCCGAGGTGTGCTGGCGATCGTCGCACTGGCCAGCGCTTCTATCGCGGCCCCGACTTCGGGTGCGGCCAACCGGAAGAATCGCTTGCGGCCGCGGGTTTCGACTTTCAACAGACCTCCGGCGGACAAACGCCCCAGGTGTGCACTGGCCGAAGACGGCGACAGGCGGGCCAGCAATGCCAGCTCTTCGGTCTGCCGCGCAGCGCCGTCCATCAAGGCCCACATCATTGCGCTGCGCTTTGGGTCAGCCAGCAACGTGGCGATCTGGCTGATGCAAGGTGCATGTTCCATGTATTCACTCCCTGTTGAATCGTTTCGTCTACTGCTCAGAGACATCTTGACCAGTAATGTGTCGTCGGCCAAGACGTGGAAACCGCCATAAACCGGGCAAAGCCATCCACTCACACAAGCCATTGCTTCGAAGACCTTGCAAAGGCTTTGGATTGACGGTGGAGCCTGACCGACTCGAACGCGGACTCGCCATGGCGAGGTCGACGGTGCGTACATGAGGCGGGCGCTAGTATAAGCCCGTTGCCGGTCGGTTCCTGCCCCCCGGAAACCATTGGTGGTGATTGATCCTGAGGGAAATTTCGCTATTTGCCTGCGACTAATGATCGACATGCGCCAACACAGGAAATTGACTGCCTAATCGAGTACATCGGCTGGCAAGCATTTCCCGCAAAAGGTTCACCGGCTTACTCAATTGTGCGCGATGGGCGCACAGCAAATTCAGCGGTGCGCGCTCACAGAGCAGCTCCGGCATCAGCACTTTCAGGCGGCCGGCCAACACATCGGCGGCGACATCGAGCCAGGATTTGTAGGCGATCCCGGCACCCGCCACGGCCCACAAGCGCACCACGTCGGCATCGTCACTGAAGCGATCACCGCTGACGGTCAGGCTGACTTCGCGTTTGCCGTCGTGAAAACTCCAATGGTCGTGAACCCGGCTGCCGAGCATGAACAGCAGGCAATTGTGCTGCGCCAGTTGCTCCAGTTGCCGCGGTTCGCCATGCCGGGCCAGGTAGCTCGGGGCGGCACACAGCACGCGGCGGTTATTCGGGGCGATGGGCAGCGCCACCAGGCTGGAGTCTTCCGGCTCACCGTAGCGCAGGGCAATGTCCACCGGTTGGCGGAACAGATCGGCGATGCGGTCGCCCAGCAACAAGCGCACCGTGAGTTTGGGGTGTTCACGCTGGAACTCGTCCAGCCAGGGCAGCAGCAGGTTGCGACCGAAATCCGACGGCGCCGACAGCTGCAGCACCCCGCTGACCTGATCCTGACCGCTGGCCAATAATCGGCGGCCCTCGTCGAGGTTGCTCAGCGCGGCCCGGGCATACTCGAGAAATCCTTCGCCCTCCGCCGTCAGGCGCAGACTGCGGGTGGAGCGGGCGAGCAATCGGGCGCCGAGTTGCTGCTCGATGCGCTTCAACGCCGCACTCGCCACCGCCGCCGACATGTCCATTCCCCTCGCCGCCGCTGACAGGCTGCCCAGGTCCGCCGCCCGGACAAACAACTGCAAGTCATCGAAACGCAGCATTTACAGCCTCGATTATCAAAAAAATATTGAAAGAGACTGCTCTTTTAGCGGGTTTTATCTCGCAGAGAAATAGCCAATCATCTGCTGCATCGAAATCATCCTGCTCCTGGAGTCGACCATGTCCCAGCCTTTCACCGCCATTGCCACCCTGATCGCCAAAGCCGGCCAACAGGACGCGCTCGAGCAACACCTGCGTGCACTGCTGGAGCCGACCCGCGCCGAAGCCGGTTGCGGTCAATACGACCTGCATCAGGACCTCGCCAATCCGCTGGCCTTCTACATGATTGAACAATGGAGCAGCGACGAAGCGCTGCAAGCCCACGACGCCAGCGCACACATCCAGAACTTTCGCGCCCAGGCCGGCGACCTGATCGAACACTTCGATCTCAAGCGCCTGCGCTCCGTGGCTTGATCCCTTCTTCTATTACTGTTCGGAACCCTCCTCATGAAAGCCATTGCCTACTACGCCTCGTTGCCGCTCAGCGACGAAAAATCCCTGCAAGACATCGAACTGCCGGAACCGGTCGCCGGCCCCCGTGACCTGCTGGTGGAAGTCAAAGCCATCTCGGTCAACCCGGTGGACACCAAGGTCCGCCAGAACGTCCAGCCCGAAGGCGGCGCGGCAAAAGTGCTGGGCTGGGACGTGGCCGGCGTGGTCAAGGCCGTCGGCAGCGAAGTGACCTTGTTCAAGGCCGGCGACAAGGTGTTCTATGCCGGCTCGATTGCCCGCGCCGGCGGCAACAGCGAACTGCACGTGGTGGATGAGCGGATCGTCGGCCATATGCCGAAAACCCTCGGTTTTGCCGAAGCGGCCGCGCTGCCGCTGACCGCCATTACCGCTTGGGAATTGCTTTTCGAACGCCTGCAAGTGCGCGAAGGCAACACCGATGAAGGCCAGAGCTTGCTGATCGTCGGGGCGGCCGGCGGTGTCGGTTCAATCCTGACGCAACTGGCCAGTCAGCTCACCGGTTTGAAAGTCATCGGCACCGCTTCCCGTGCGCAAACCCAGAGTTGGGTGCGTGAGTTGGGCGCCGACCTGGTGATCGATCATAGCCAGCCGCTCAGTGAAGAACTGAAACGCGCAGGCGTTGCGCAGGTGACCCACGTCGCCAGCCTGACCCAGACCGATCAGCATCTCGATCAGTTGGTCGAGGCCCTGGCGCCACAAGGCAAACTCGCGCTGATCGATGACCCGAAAGCGCTGGACGTCACCAAGCTCAAACGCAAGAGCCTGTCCCTGCACTGGGAGTTCATGTACACCCGCTCGCTGTTCGAAACGCCGGACATGATCGAGCAGCACAAACTGCTCAACCGCGTGGCCGGACTGATCGATGACGGCACATTGAAAACCACGGTGGGCGAGCACTTCGGAACCATCAACGCGGCGAATCTGCGGCGAGCCCATGAGTTGCTGGAAAGCGGCAAGTCCAAGGGCAAGATTGTGCTCGAAGGCTTCTGACACAGATTGATACAAGTGTCGTCCGGATGGACGACACCGTCAGTCCGAAGGTTGACCGTTGTCATAATTGCGATCGTATTCAGGTCTACAATCCAGAACTCTGCGATGCAATCTTTTAACCGAGGAGGTCAGCAATGAAGATCCTGATAAAAGAATTGGCAAAATCCCAGTGGCAGGTCCGCCTGGACCAACACGCGGTGACGTTCCGTAGCGAAGCCGAAGCTCGCGCTTTCACCCGAACCCTAGAAGCACGCTTGCACGCCCCCCATCAGATTCCCGTCCAACAGCAGCGCGCTGTTGGCTGAGACCTGCCTCATACCTGGGCTTGCACCAACGCCCGGGCATTTTGCAAACGCCGGGTGAGCATCGCCACGCTCACCACCAGAATTCCACACAGGCTGATGACCATGGCCATCGGCACGGCGCTGCCGTCGTACAAAATACCCACCAGCGACGCAGCCCCGGCGGCGACGCTGAATTGCAGGCACCCGAGCATCGCCGACGCACTCCCGGCGCGGGCGCCCTGCCCGTTCATGGCACAGGCCGACGCGTTGGGGAGGATGCAGCCGAGGCTGGCGATGCAGATGAACAGTGGAATCAGCAGCGGCCACAACTGTTCGGTGTGCAGCGAACTGACAGCCAGCAACGTCAGGCCGGCCGCCAGATAAATCCACACCGTCCGCGCCAGCAAAAAAGCAGGGCCACGCTTGGCGAGCAGTCGCGCGTTGACCTGCGCCACCAGAATGAAACCCGCCGCATTGGTGCCGAACAACCAGCCGAAATGCTCGGCCGGTACGCCGTAGAGTTTGATGAAGACGAACGGCGAACCGGCGATGTAGGCAAACATCCCGGCGATGGCGATGCCACCGGTCAGGGCGTGGCCGAGGTACACCGGGTCCGACAACAGGCGACCGTACTGACGCAGCGCGCCCGACAGCGGTTGACGGGGCACATGCGCGGGCATGCTTTCCGGCAAGCCAAGCGCCACGGCCACCGCCGCCAAGGCACTGAAACCGCTCAACGCCAGGAAGATCGACTGCCAGCCGGTGGTATTGACCAGCAAACCGCCGAGCATCGGCGCGAGAATCGGCGCCAGGCCCATGACCAGCATCAGCTGGGAAAAGACTTTGGCCGAACCCACCGCATCGCATTTGTCACTGACAATCGCCCGGGAAATCACCATCCCCGCGCAACCGCCCAGCGCCTGGACAAAACGCGCGCCCAGCAGCCATTCAAGGTTCGGCGCATAGGCGCACGCCAACGAAGCGGCGGTGAACAGACCGACACCCGTCAACAGCGGAATGCGCCGGCCAAACCGATCCGCTACCGGGCCGTACATCAGCTGACCAATGGACAAACCGAGGAAATACGCCGCCAGCGTCAGCTGAACGTGTTGTTCATCGGTGCCGAACGCCAGCGCCATGGCCGGGAACGCCGGCAGATAGAAGTCGATTGCAAGCGGCCCAAAAGCGCTCAGGGCGCCAAGTATCAAAATGGTACGGAAGTTCATCAGGTATCCAGGGCTGAAGTCGGCAGCTCCACAGTCTAGCCGCGTGGGGACACCTTGAACATTCCGATAGCTCGCTAACTATTAAAAACCCCTGGATAAATGCATGCCCGCACACATGGGATT
This sequence comes from Pseudomonas sp. IT-P171, assembly GCF_949767765.1. Lineage (NCBI taxonomy): Bacteria > Pseudomonadati > Pseudomonadota > Gammaproteobacteria > Pseudomonadales > Pseudomonadaceae > Pseudomonas > Pseudomonas sp. IT-P171. The sequence continues at coordinate 330,471 of NZ_CATKQN010000058.1, read as the reverse complement.
GCGTTTGGCCTCAGGCGACTTTCACTTCATAACCTTCTTCGCTGATCGCTGCGATCACTTCATCCGCAGTCAACGCACTCTCGACGCCAACTTCCTTTGCCGCCAGATCAATCCGCACGCTGGCCGCGGGATCCCTCGCTTGCAGCGCTTGAGTGATGGCTTTGACACAGTGACCGCAGGACATGCCTTGAACGTTGAACACTTGCATGGAATGACTCCTTTAGTGGGATTGCGAGCAGTCTCGAGCTTGCCACCATGGCAAGGTCAAGTTCTGATGTGATCTGCCGGGCTGGCAATCGGCGTCGCGCTCGGCCAAGCTGCGTGCATCTATGACTCGATCTCAGGAGATTCAGCCATGCGCTGGTCAGCTCTCAGCCTGTTTGGCTTCCTCAGCCTTTTCGCCGCCGTGCCCTCGGTCAATGCTGCCGGGGAGGATTACGGTGTGCTGATCATTTCCCGCGAGCGCCTGGAAGTCTCGACCAACTGCGAAATCGGCGTGTACATCCAGGATCAACTGTCGGCGCGGCTTTTTCAGGAGCAAAGCACATCGTTCAACCTGCCGCCGGGCAATGTTTCCTTGCGCCTGAAGCTGCTGCCGGGCCAGGCGCCGGGCTGCAATCCGGGGATGTTGGCACCGGGGTCGCAGGACATCACGCTCAAGGCCGGGGATGTGTTGAAGTTCCGGATTGCGATGACGCAGGAAGGGATGTACCTGAAGCCTGCTGACCTCGGATATTGATTCACCTGCGATCTTTTGATCTGAGACATGGCGCTTGACCTTGCCAGCATGGCAAGGTTGATCCTGTAGACATCTTCTACAGGGAGCGCGACCGATATGTCCGAAACCACCACATTCGATCTGCCGATTGCCGGCATGACCTGTGCCAGTTGCGCCGGGCGTGTCGAGCGTGCCTTGAGCAAAGTCATCGGCGCCTCTGCCGTCAGCGTCAACCTGACCACCGAGCAGGCCCGCGTTCAAGCACCCAGCGACAGTCTGCCGGCGTTGATGGACGCTGTGCAGCAAGCCGGTTACAGCGTGCCGCAGCAGAGTCTGGAATTGAGTATCGACGGCATGACCTGCGCGTCGTGCGTCGGTCGGGTCGAACGGGCGCTGGCCAAGGTGCCGGGGGTAAAAAGTGTCAGCGTCAACCTGGCCAACGAACGCGCCCACCTCGAACTGCTCGGCCAGGTCGATCCGCAAAGCTTGATCGCGGCCGTGACCAAGGCTGGCTACAACGCCAGCGTCTGGGAGGTCGAACACCCGACAACCGACACTCAACAACAGCGCCTGCACCGTGAGCGCTGGGTCTTGATCATGGCGATTGCCCTCGCCTTGCCGCTGGTGTTGCCGATGCTGCTGCAACCGTTCGGTGTGCACTGGATGCTCCCGGCGTGGGTGCAGTTCGCGCTGGCCACGCCGGTGCAATTCGTCTTCGGTGCCCGCTTTTATGTAGCAGCATGGAAAGCAGTGCGCGCCGGCGCCGGCAACATGGACCTGCTGGTCGCCCTCGGCACCAGCGCCGGTTATGGCTTGAGCCTCTACGAATGGGCCACCGCCGCCGGGCGCATGCCCCATTTGTATTTCGAAGCCTCGGCCGTCGTGATCGCCTTGGTCCTGTTGGGCAAATACCTCGAAAGCCGCGCCAAACGCCAGACCGCCAGCGCCATCCGCGCCCTTGAGGCATTGCGTCCGGAGCGGGCCATTCAAGTGATCGACGGCCGCGAACAGGACGTCGCCATCAGCGCTTTGCGCCTGAATGATCTGGTGCTGGTCAAACCCGGCGAACGATTCCCCGTGGATGGCGAAGTGGTCGAAGGCCAGAGCCACGCCGACGAAGCATTGATCAGCGGCGAGAGCCTGCCCGTGCCGAAACAGCCTGGCGACAAGGTCACCGGCGGCGCCATCAATGGTGAAGGCCGGTTGCTGGTTCGTACCCAGGCCTTGGGCGCGGAAACCGTGTTGGCGCGAATCATCCGTCTGGTGGAAGACGCGCAAGCCGCAAAAGCGCCAATTCAGAAACTGGTGGACAAAGTCAGCCAGGTATTTGTGCCAACGGTCCTGCTGATTGCACTGGCGACACTGATGGGGTGGTGGCTGTACGGCGCGCCCATCGAAACGGCGCTGATCAATGCCGTCGCGGTATTGGTGATCGCCTGCCCTTGTGCGCTCGGTCTGGCCACGCCAACCGCGATCATGGCCGGCACCGGCGTGGCCGCGCGCTACGGCATTCTGATCAAGGACGCCGAGGCACTGGAGCGAGCCCATGAAGTCAGCGCCGTAGTCTTCGACAAGACCGGCACGCTGACCTCGGGTGCGCCACGCATCGCCCATTTAAGTGCCGTCGACGGTGACGAAGCGACCTTGCTGAAATGGGCCGGTGCGCTGCAACGCGGCAGTGAACACCCCTTGGCTAAAGCGGTTCTGGACGCTTGCGTCGAACGCGGATTGACCGTGGCCGATGTCAGCGACAGCCAATCCCTGACCGGAAGGGGCATTGCCGGCAACCTCGATGGTCGCCGTTTGGCGCTGGGCAATCGACGCTTGCTGGAAGAGAGCGGATTAAGCGCCGGTCCTTTGGCCGACTCTGCAACCGCGTGGGAAACCGAAGGCCGGACCCTGTCCTGGCTGATCGAGCAAAGTCCGCAACCAACCGTCCTGGGCCTGTTCGCCTTCGGTGACACCCTCAAACCCGGCGCGCTGCAAGCGGTGCAACAACTCAGCGCCCGGCACATCAGCAGTCACCTGCTGACCGGCGACAATCGCGGCAGCGCCAAAGTGGTCGCCGAAGCGCTCGGCATCCAGGATGTCCACGCCGAGGTGCTGCCGGCCGACAAAGCCGCCACCGTCGCCGAACTGAAGAAAACCGGGGTGGTGGCGATGGTCGGCGACGGTATCAACGACGCCCCGGCCCTGGCCGCCGCCGACATCGGCATCGCCATGGGTGGCGGCACCGACGTCGCCATGCACGCGGCCGGCATCACCCTGATGCGTGGCGACCCGCGACTGGTGCCGGCCGCGCTGGAAATCAGCCGCAAGACCTACGCGAAGATTCGTCAGAATCTGTTCTGGGCCTTCGTCTATAACCTGATCGGCATTCCGCTGGCCGCGTTCGGTTTCCTCAACCCGGTGCTGGCCGGCGCGGCGATGGCGTTGTCGAGCGTCAGCGTGGTGAGCAATGCGCTACTGTTGAAGACCTGGAAACCGAAGGATCTGGAGGACAACCGATGAACATCGGCCAAGCAGCCCGCCAAAGTGGCCTGAGCGCGAAGATGATTCGTTATTACGAGTCCATCGGTCTGCTCAAGGCGGCCCATCGCACCGACAGCGGTTACCGGGTGTACGGCGATGACGACTTGCACACGCTGGCGTTTATCAAGCGTTCGCGGGACCTGGGGTTTTCCCTGGAAGAGGTCGGCAAACTGCTGACCCTCTGGCAGGACCGTCAGCGCGCCAGTGCTGACGTGAAGGCCCTGGCTCGTCAGCACATCGACGAGCTCAACCAGAAAATCCTCGAACTCGGTCAGTTGCGCGATACCTTGCAGGACCTGGTCGAGCACTGCCATGGCGATCACCGTCCGGACTGCCCGATCCTCAAAAATCTTGAGTCGGGTTGCTGCGCCGTACCCGCTCGCTCCTGATCGCGAGCACCTTCACCAGCAGCAAGGTGGTGAGGGGAATGCCGTGGAACAACAGCACCACTGCGCCGGGCGTCCACCACGCGTAAAACGGTGCAGCGATCAGCATGCCGACACCGAACCCGGTCATCTGCAACAACGTCAGGAAACTGAAAATCGGCAGGCGCAGGCTGTCCGGTTCTCGTTGCAGGCGCGACATCAGGCCGACTTCAGAGAAACCGTCGCCCAACCCTGCCGGCAGTGAGAACAGCAGCAAGCCGTAGAGGGTCTGTTGCTGGAACATCAGGATGAAGCCGCAGGACATCAGCAGCACACCGAAGAAAAACCGTCTTTCCAGGTTCACGTTATCCGAGCCTTTGAGGCGGCTGGCGATCCGTGCACCGATGAGTTTTCCGCAAGCCCATACCGCCAGCATCAGGCCCAGCGTGGTGCTGGCGGATTCGGGTGTCAGCAGTTTTGAAATGATCGGCAAACCCACGTTGTGTGCGGCGCTGCCCAAGGTATCGGCCATCGCGACCGCGAGCATCGCCGCCACCACCGGCGTAGCGCGCAGCCCCTGGCGCAGGGCTGACCATTCGCCTCGTTCGTGATCGGGCTCGGCGCTGGGAGACGGTCCGGAAAACCGCAGCGGCAGGATGAACAACGCGGCCAACAGGTAAGTGACTACGTTCAGTGCGAAGACCACCTCAAAGCCAAACGCTGCCACCAACACCCCGGCCACCAGACTTCCGCCGACCATGGCTGCCGATGACGCCGAGGTGATCCAGGCGTTGGTCTTGAGCAGTTGATCGCCCTCGATCAAGTGCGGCAGCTGACTGTTGAGGCCGATGGCAAACATTGAGTTGCCCAAGCCAAGCCCGAAGGCAATGACCGGCAGCAGCAGCGCTTGCTGGGTAACCGGCAAGACCAGCAGCAGCCCCAGCAATCCGGCGCGCAGCACATCGAAGACAATCAGCGGCAGACGCCCGGCCCAGCGGCGATAGAAGCGGGTGCCGATGAGGCTGGCAAAAATCCCTCCACCCACGCGACTGGCGAGGAAGATGCCAACGCTCATGGCGCTGTTGCTGAGCAGGTAGACGTAGGTGGCCAGGGCGACCATGTTGAGGAACGCGCCGAAGTCCGAGACCAGACGGGCGGCGATGATCAACTGGGCGTTGCGGGTGGAGGTGTCCACATTCAATCCTGCAAAGGGTTTAGCGTTTGACAAAAAACCCGGCCGAAGCCGGGTTTTTCGTCAACCGATCACTGCATCCAGGGCGGAGGCGGTTCTTCGGTTTTGCTCGGTGGCGCGTCATCTGCCGCGCGGACCGCTTGCTTGCGCTCTTCATCCAGGCGTGCCGCCTCGATTTCGCGCATGATCCCGCCGACGTCGGCCAACTCTTCCGGCTCGTCGAACTCGCCGGTCAAGACACTGGCCGGGTGCAAGGTGCCGGCTTCGTACAACGCCCACATTTCCTTGGCGTATTTGGTCTTTTTCAACTCCGGGGCAAACCGCCCGAAGTAGGACGCCATGTTGCCCACGTCACGCTCCAGCATGCTGAACGCGTGGTTGTTGCCCGCCGCGTCCACCGCTTGCGGCAAGTCGATGATGACCGGGCCGGTCGGGGTCAACAGTACGTTGAACTCGGACAGGTCACCGTGCACCAGGCCGGTACACAACATCAGCACGATCTGCGAAATCAGGAACGCGTGGTATTCGCGCGCCTGATCCGGCTCCAGCACCACGTCGTTCAGACGCGGCGCGGCATCGCCGTACTCATCGGCCACCAGCTCCATCAACAGCACGCCTTCAAGGAAGTCGTAAGGCTGAGGGACCCGGACACCGGCGCCGGCCAGACGGAACAACGCCGCCACTTCGGCGTTCTGCCAGGCGTCTTCGGTTTCTTTCTTGCCGAACTTGGAGCCCTTGGCCATCGCACGGGCCTGACGGCTGTTGCGCACCTTGCGGCCTTCCTGGTACTCGGCCGCCTGACGGAAACTGCGTTTATTCGCCTCCTTGTAGACCTTCGCGCAACGTAACTCGTTGCCGCAGCGCACCACATAAACAGCTGCTTCTTTACCACTCATGAGTGGGCGCAGCACCTCGTCGACCAGACCGTCCTCGATCAGGGGTTCAATGCGTTTTGGAGTCTTCATCAGCTTTTATTGTGGGTCCTTTATTACCAAACACGCGAAAGTCATTCGTTATACGGCAATCCACTCGTTCGGGGGAGGGGTTGCCGACCTATGAACGTTGCGGATGCACACAATGTGCCGGAAAAACCCGACAAACCCGCCGAGGTTCATCGACCGCCAAGGATCATAGCCGAGCCGGCAGCACTTGTTGGAGAAGGGATGCAAGGGGATTTGCGACAGAATCCGACATACCGGTCGCCACCCTTCGCAGGATTTTTTCCAACAGCCCTAAATTTCCTCCTTCCGCAGCCGAAGTCATCTGTAACAAAGTGAATTGTCCGACGATCGTTCCGATAGAAAACGATGGTGCCCCCAAGGGATAGGGGTTCGAAAAGTACGTTTACGGCTGCCAATAATTCCGCGAGTCATCTGCACTGCGTGGGCCTACAAGAAAATCTGGAGCGCGGATGAACATCAAACAAAAGCTGACGTGGGCGTTTGCAATCATCGCCTGCTTGCCCGTGGTGCTGGTCGCCACCCTCGTTGTGCTGAACCTGCGCAGTGATGCCAAGGACGAATTCGTCGACAACAGCGGTCGCGAAATCCGTCAGGTCAGCAATGCCATGCAACTGTTCTTCGACGGCATCAGCCAGAACGTCGAATACCTGGCCAGGCAGCCGCTGATCACGAACTCCGACGACAGCCTCAAGACCTACATGAATGCCAACGCCGCCAGCATTCCCCAGGGCGAGATGGACAAAAAAATCTTCGGCTTCCTGCAGGACCTGGGCAACGCCCATCCGTCCTACGCCTACGCCATCCTCGGCACGGCAGCCGGCGGCTACGTGTCGTGGCCGGACGATGCCAAGCTCGCGAACTACGACCCGCGCCAGCGTCCGTGGTACAAGGCGGCCCAGGCCAAACCGGGCAAGCCGTTCCGTACCGAGGCCTATTACTGGGCCGAAAATGACACGTCCTACGTCAGTACCGTACGCACCATCGATAACAAGCTGGGCACCAACGGCGGCGTGGTCAGCATCGACGTGTCGCTCAAGCAGCTCACTGAACTGGTCAAGCAAATCAAGCTCGGTGAAACCGGCTACCTGATGCTGCTGGAAAACTCCGGCACCGTACTGGTCGATCCGAAACAACCGGAAAACAACTTCAAGGCTTTGGGCAGCCTCGGTGAGGGTTATGCGCAACTGGCCAAGGCTGGTAAAGGCCTGGTCGAAGTCGAACTCAATGGCGAGCGCTACATGGCCAACGTCTGGCCGTCCGAGCAACTGGGCTGGACCTTCATCGGCCTGATCAAGCAGAGCGACGTGATGAGCACCGCGACCCAACTGACCTGGTTGATCGCAATCATCGCCGCCGTGCTGGCCGTGGTCTTCGCCATCGTCGGCGCCAGTTTCGCCAGCGTCATCGTGCGTCCGATCCGCAGCGTGGCCGATGGCCTGGAAGGCATCGCCCAGGGTGAAGGCGACCTGACCAAAAACCTGCACGTCCGTGGCAGCGACGAAACCGCGCAACTGGCCAACTGGTTCAACCAGTTCCTGGCGGCGATTCGCAACCTGATCCAAAGCATCGGCGGCGCCGCGACCAAAATCCTCGCCACCTCCAAGAGCTCGACCCAGGTCTCCAGCGACATGGCCGAAGCGGCCGGGCGCCAGCGTGAAGCCGTGGACATGGTCTCCACCGCGTTCCATGAAATGGTCGCCACTGCCAACGAAGTCGCGCGCTCCTGCAGCCAGGCCGCCGAGTCGGCCGACAGTGGCCAGCGCCAGGCGCGAGAAGGTCAGCAGCAGATCGATGCGGCGGTGACCAGCGTCGATCGACTGAGCCAGGAAATCGAACAATCGGCCCAGTCGATGCAACAGCTGGAACGCGACAGCAATGACATTCAGTCGATTCTCGGAACCATTCGTTCGATCGCCGAACAGACCAACCTGCTGGCACTGAACGCTGCCATCGAGGCTGCACGGGCCGGTGAACAAGGTCGCGGTTTTGCGGTGGTGGCGGACGAAGTGCGGGCGCTGGCCAAACGCACGGCCGATTCCACGGCGGAGATCGACGGCCTGCTCGGCAACCTTGCCAAGCGCACCAGCCAGGTCACTCAGCAGATGCACGCGAGCCTGGAAGTGTCCCAGCAGTCGGTGACCCGCATCGGCGAGGCGCGCAGCAGCTTCGGGCAGATTCGTGAATCGGTGGACGTGATCCGCGACATGAACACCCAGATCGCTACGGCAGCAGAACAACAGCACCAGGTGGCGGAAGACATCAACCGGCACATCAGCCAGATTCATGGCGATGCGCAGTTGGTGGCGGAACTGGCGAACTCGGCGCGGCTGGATTCCCAGAGCCTGGCCGGATTGTCGAATGAACTGGACGGGTTGGTTCGTCGTTTCAGAACCTGATCCAAAATCACTTATAACTGTGGCGAGGGAGCTTGCTCCCGTCGGCTGCGAAGCAGTCGTGAAAATTGGAAAATGCGGACCATCCTGAGACTCCGCGTGGACTGATCTGGGACCGCTTCGCGCTCCAGCGGGAGCAAGCTCCCTCGCCACAATTACTGTCGAAACAATTCCCCGGGGGTAAACCCGAACAACCCTTTGAACGCCGCTATAAACGCCGACGTCGAGTCGTACCCACAAGACAGCGCGGCATTCGTCACGCTGTCACCCTCCTCCAGCACATTCAACGACGACAGCAGTCGCATCCGCTGACGCCAGCCGCGAAAACTCAACCCGGTTTCACGCTGAAACAGGCGCATCAGGGTTTTTTCCGACGTGCCCAGTCGCTGCGCCCATTCCTGCAAGGTCACAGTCCGCTCAGGACTTTCGATCAGCTCATTGCACAGACCCAGCAAGCGCTCATGACGCGGCAACGGCAGCGAGAAACCGACTTCGGGCAGATTCGCCAACTGGTCCAGCAACACACTCACCAACCGTGCTTGCGGGCTGTCGCCCTGTGGATATTCCACGGGCAGCAGGCAAAAACTCTTGATCAACTCCCGGGCCAGCGGCGTCACCTCCAGCACCCGACAGCGGTCGTCCGCCCAAGGGCAATCCTCTCGGCGCACATAAAGACTGCGCATCTCGGCGCGCATCGAGGTCACGACCTGATGGTCGACATCCGCCGGAATCCAGATCCCCCACTGCGGCGGCGCAAAGAAACTGCCCTCGGCGGTGTGCACGCCGAGAACGCCGCTGATCGCGTAGGAAAATTGCACCCAGTCATGGCGATGAGACGAGGTCCACGAACCGGCGTTGAGGCTTTCCGCCCGCGCGTAGAGGGGGCGCGGCAGTAAAGTCAGTGCGGGAATTGTCCGTTCGAGGGAGAGTTGTCCGTTAGTCGGCATTGATGAGCCTTGTGTTGCAAGGTTGCTAAAGAGTCGACGTTAGGCCAAGCCACTCCCGCATTCAACACCGCTGGTCCCCTGTGGGGCGAGCCTGCTCGCTCCCACAGGTCTTGATTCAACGCTCAACTATTGCGGTGACACCCTGCCCGCCAGCCGCACAAATCGAGATCAGCCCTCGCCCCTTGCCTGCAGCGTCGAGCAGCTTGGCCAGGCTGGCCACAATACGTCCGCCGGTAGCCGCAAACGGATGCCCCGCCGCCAGTGAACTGCCTTTGACGTTGAGCCGGCTGCGGTCGATGGAGCCCAGTGGCGCGTCGAGGCCGAGGCGGGTTTTGCAGTACTCGGGGTCTTCCCAGGCCTTCAAGGTGCAGAGCACTTGCGCGGCGAACGCTTCGTGGATTTCGTAGTAATCGAAGTCCTGCAAGGTCAGGCCATTGCGCGCCAGGAGGCGTGGCACCGCGTAGACCGGCGCCATCAACAGCCCTTCGGCGCCGTTGACGAAATCCACCGCCGCCGCTTCGCCATCGCGTAAATACGCAAGGATCGGCAAGCCGCGCTCCTTCGCCCATTCTTCACTGCCCAACAGCACCAGCGACGCGCCGTCGGTGAGCGGCGTCGAATTGCCGGCGGTCAGCGTGCCTTTGGCGCTTTTCTCGAAGGCGGGTTTGAGCGAAGCGAGTTTTTCCAGGGTCAGGTCCGGGCGCAGGTTGTTATCGCGGGTCAGGCCCAGGAACGGCGTCATCAGGTCGTTGTGCCAGCCTTCGGTATATGACGCCGCCATTTTCTGGTGACTCTCCAGCGCCAGTTGATCCTGCTCCGCGCGCGGAATGTTCCAGGTCTGCGCCATCAACTCGCAGTGCTCGCCCATCGACAGGCCCGTGCGTGGCTCGCCGTTGCGGGGAAATTCCGGAATGAGATGCCCGGGGCGCAGTTGCAAAAAGGTTTTCAGTTTGTCGGCGGTGGTTTTCGCGCGGTTGGCCTGCAGGAGGATTTTGCGCAAACCTTCGTTGATGCCGATCGGCGCGTCGGACGTGGTATCGACGCCGCCGGCAATACCGCACTCGATCTGGCCCAGGGCGATTTTATTGGCCACCAGCAACGCCGCTTCCAGACCGGTGCCACACGCTTGCTGAATGTCATAGGCCGGGGTGGTCGGTGACAGCCGTGAGCCGAGCACGCATTCGCGGGTCAGGTTGAAGTCCCGGGAATGCTTGAGCACCGCGCCCGCAGCCACTTCGCCCATGCGCAGACCGTGCAGGTTGAAACGCTCGATCAGGCCTTCGAGCGCGGCGGTGAGCATCGCCTGGTTACTCGCGGTAGCGTACGGCCCGTTGGAGCGGGCGAAGGGAATCCGGTTACCGCCGATAATCGCGACGCGGCGCAGTTGAGTCATGAAAAGCTCCTGATGAACAATTTAAAAAACACTGCGACTCCCACAGGGTCTGCGTGTTCCTGAAAACCTCCGCAATGTCCAAGCGTAGGCCTTATCTCGTGAATCGAACGACTGATTGCCATTCGTGGTCCACACTTTGAACCCCAGCTACTGGAGCGCGTTCCATGTCTGATCGCTATATCGACTTCGCCAATTCATCCATCGGCCACCGTCTGGTCGGCGCCCTGGGTCTGCCGACGCCGGTTCGGCTGGAACGCTGGCAGGCAGGTCGACTGCGCCCTGTCGAAGGGGCGCTGCTGATCGGCGGCGGGCCGCTGGCGCAGAATGTCAGCGCTTTCGCCAACCGCCTGACCGATGCGATTTACAGCTACGACAGCGAACCCTCGATCGCCACCGCGTGGATTCCCGGTCACGGCCCGAAGCTGAAGGCAGTGGTGTTCGACGCCAGTCATCTGATGCATACCGATCAGCTCAAACAGCTGCGCGAGTTCTTCCAGCCACTGATGAAAAACCTCGAGGACTCCGCGCACCTGGTCATTCTCGGGCGCGCACCACAGACGTTGAGCGATCCGTTTGCTGCCAGCGCTCAGCGTGCCCTGGAAGGTTTCAGTCGTTCGCTGGCCAAGGAACTGCGCAGTGGCGGCACCTTGCAACTGATTCACGTCGGCGAAGGTGCCGAGGATCAACTGGAAGGCCCGCTGCGGTTTTTCCTTTCGCCAAAAAGCGCGTTCGTCTCCGGACAAGTGATTCACCTGAGCCCCTGCGCCACGCCGGTGACGGACTGGACGCGTCCGTTGTCGGGGCGCAAGGCACTCGTCACCGGCGCCGCACGCGGCATAGGTGCATCGATTGCCGAAACCCTGGCCCGTGACGGCGCCGACGTGATCCTGCTCGACGTGCCCGCGGCAAAAACCGATCTCGACGCCCTCGCCGCACGCCTTGGCGGGCGCAGCATCACCCTGGACATCTGCGCCGAAGACGCCGGCACGCAGTTGATCGAGCAACTGCCTGACGGCGTCGACATTGTGGTGCACAACGCCGGTATCACCCGCGATAAAACCCTGGCCAACATGACCCCGGAATTCTGGGACGCAGTGCTCGCGGTCAACCTCAATGCCCCACAGGTGTTGACCAAGGCCTTGCTCGACAGTGGCATCCTGCGCGACAACGGCCGGGTGGTTTTGCTGGCGTCCATCAGCGGCATCGCCGGCAATCGCGGGCAAACCAATTACGCGGCGAGCAAGGCCGGGTTGATTGGGCTGGCCCAAGCCTGGGCGCCGCTGCTCAACGAACGCGGCATCAGCATCAACGCGGTGGCGCCGGGGTTCATCGAGACGCAAATGACTGCGCACATTCCGTTCGGCCTGCGTGAAGCGGGCCGGCGCATGAGTTCGCTGGGCCAGGGCGGCCTGCCGCAAGACGTCGCCGAAGCGGTGGCGTGGCTGGCGCAACCGGGCACCGGCGCGTTCACCGGGCAAGCGCTGCGCGTCTGCGGACAAAGTGTTTTGGGGGCTTAGTGATGATTACCGATTGGCACACGCTCAACCGCGAACCAAGCCTGCCCGGGTTGTATGTGCAGGCCGCGACGCGACGCAAGATCACCGGCTCCACGTTGCCCGATTCGGGTTTGCGTTGCTGGGTCGATGTCGATCCGAAACGTCTGGCGGCTTATCGCAACGTCTGCGGGTTTGCCGACAACGGTTTGTTGCCGCCGACGTATCCCCACATCCTGGCGTTCGCGTTGCAGATGCAACTGCTGACTGACAAGGATTTCCCGTTCCCGCTGCTGGGGTTGATTCACCTGAGCAACCGCATTCGCGTCTACAGGCCCATGGGCGGCGTGAATCGCGTGCGGGTCAGCGTGCAGGTGCAGAACCTGCAGCCCCACGGCAAGGGTGCAACCTTCGATCTGGTGACGACGATCGACGATCAGCTGGGGGTGTTGTGGGAAGCTGAAAGCCAGATGCTCTGTCGCGGCGTAAAACTCGAAGGTGAGCCGGTCGAGGAAGTGCTGATCTCGACACTAGCGCTGACTGAGGTCACCCACTGGAAAGCGCCGGCGGACATTGGCCGGCAATACGCCAAAGTGTCCGGCGATTACAACCCGATCCACCTCAGTGCTGCGAGCGCCAAGCTGTTCGGCTTCCCGACCGCCATTGCCCATGGATTGTGGAACAAGGCGAGGACACTCGCGGCGCTAAACGATCATTTACCGACCGCCAACGTCGAGATTGCCGTGCAGTTTCGCAAGCCGGTGCGGTTGCCCGCGGAGGTGACGTTGCTCGCCAGTGCGGCGGGGTCCAGTGGCGATTTTCAGCTGGCGGGTGCCGGGGGTCTGGAACATATGGTCGGACATTGGCGGCCGGTTGCCTGACGTCATCACTACCACGCGCTGCGTCACTAGTGCCGCCGAATGCAGCCGCTTGAAACCTCCCATCCACCTCAATTGACTCAAGGATCAGGTCCCGAAGCGGCGATTTTCATGCCTGAAGAGTCACTGGGAAGGCAATGCTTCGAAAAGCTTCAACCCCTTTTCCGTCACCAAAACACCCGAGAATCTACAGGCATCCTCTGTATCGAAAACCAGATAGCTTTGTGAAGCCAACCAGCGAACGATGTCAGCAAAAAAATTTTCATCTTCGGTCGGACAGGTCGAAGTCTGCCTATCAGTGGCAGATGCATGAATCGGCGGGTTACCAGTATTGGCGTCATAGCCGACAACGGTCGCATCCAACTGACAGGGGGCCGGATAGCTCGCTGCCAAGCCTTTGAAAATGGAGGTAACGGTGACGTCAAACTTACTGTATTGCCGGATTTCCATATCAACACTCCTTGTGATCAACCGTCCAGAAATCAGCTGTTGCGGTTCAAGCAGCCAGCGCTGCTGGCGACCAGGCAGACAGATGAATCCTACGTGTCTAATGATGAGCAGCCCGCCCTGGACGGCTGCGGCGGTTCCACGTTGTCCAGCATCCGATTTACCGCCAGCTCCCCCAGCATAATGATCTGTTGAAGTGCCATCATCGTGTTGCGCTGCGCGCCGTCCAACAACGCAGCAAAATCACTGGCCATTACACTTGCCGACGCCAGCGATTCGCAAGCTTGGGCCAGTAGCGCTTCGGGGTTGACGTCCGGTGCCACGACGAAAACCGTACTGGGTTTGCGCGGCGAGCTGGAAGGTTGGGATGTAGAGGGTTTGAGGTAATAGTCCATGGCGCGTTCGGCAGCATGGTGGAGTCGTTTTGAATCCAAGGAAATGTATGGAGAGGTACTTTCAGCTTCTGCTAACGCCAAGGGGTTGCCTGTGCCATCGCTCATAATGCGTCTCCGCTCAGTGAAGGAGACATCACGCTATACACCGCGCTTCCGACAGCCAACCTTAAAAATACGTCAGACACCTCCTCATTTTTCCCAATCAATTAAACGGTTATGAGCCTTGCATTACGGGAAAACTCACCTGCCCAAGGGTTCGTGTTTAATAGTGTTTGGTATTGCTTCCCTGGAGCTACAAGACCTTGCGTCATTGCCTACGGTTACGCCAGAATCCGCCGGCTTGTGCGCCTTGAGGGACGCCGGTAACTTGATTCGTGCCACTGCTCATCGGTGGTCGGGTTTAGTCGCTCGTGTTAACTCAGTTGTGCGTGCATCTGTCATGCAGGTCATTAATTGCCTGTACTTGATGGTGGCTGTACGTGGGGCGCTCTCGGGCGCGCCGGATTGCTGAGTTTCCCGGTCGACTAACCTGCGTACAGCTGCCTCCCCTTTGTTTAGTCGCAAGAGGGGTGGCACTCCTTCAGGAAACTCAGCATATGATCAAGCCTTCACCAAACCCGCCGGAAACTGATCCGACAACGCAATACCTGTCCCCCGACTCAAAAGAAGACCGCGAGGCCATCAATCGGGCCCTCGACTTCTACTTTAACCCCGCCGCACAACACGCTCACATCAAAGCCACTCCGCGGAAGCTGCCCACCATGTTCATCGTAAACCCAGAACTCGATACCGAAACGCTGCTGGCCCATGCTTGCGAATCGCTGGCGTCGGCCAATGTCATGACCATGGATTTGGCGGATCATATGGAGGGGCCGAGTCGCAATTCCCTGCTGGGCATTGCGCAGGTCATCATGCTGGGTGAGCTAGCGGTAAACCGGGCGCTGGATCAACTCGAGCCAACTGAGTAGCCGCTATCCCACGTTGACGAGGGAGCATGGCTCCCTCGTCAAATGCTCTGAAGCAGGACAAAGCTCCGCATCCGGTAAAAAACGTCCGTTTTTGCTGAATGATTCTATGCTGACATTACATAGTGATAGTCAGGGTAGACGCACTCATGAAAACAAGCCTCCCCCGCAAGCGAAAAAGTGCCATGGCCAGCACGGAGCTGAACCGGCAACTGGCCCGGATTCCCGTCGTACTGAATTTCAATGTCGCCACCGACGCCACCGCCCGTTCGAGCGTGCAATTTTGAGTTCCGGGGACAAGCTGTTCGGGCGCCTGCTCAACCGCCATCCGCCACCGCCACCGGAATCCTCCAGCGCCCGGAGTGTAGCGGGTGTCGGCCTGCAGATGCGCCTGGACGCCGAAGGCCGGGTAGTTCATCTGGCCGGCCCACTGCGCCATGGCCTGGCCCAACAGCACCCTGCCGCGCAGGCGCCGCTTCTACACGATTTCCTCATGCCGCACAGCAGCCTCGCCATCGCAGGCACGCCGGCCGACTGGCAAGGACAAAGTCTGGACCTGGACTTCTACAGCCTCAGCGGACAACCCCTGCACCTGCGCGGCTGGGTGCAGCCGTTGGCCGATGCCTGGCTGTT
The DNA here is from genome assembly GCF_949767765.1 of Pseudomonas sp. IT-P171. Lineage (NCBI taxonomy): Bacteria > Pseudomonadati > Pseudomonadota > Gammaproteobacteria > Pseudomonadales > Pseudomonadaceae > Pseudomonas > Pseudomonas sp. IT-P171. Next base: position 315,158 of record NZ_CATKQN010000058.1, on the reverse strand, counting down.
GCAGTTGCTGGACATCGGCGACTTGTTGCACGAACGCCGGCAAGCGCGCAGCCGCGAACACTGCCAATTGCTCGCGACACAGATCGGCGACCAGTTGCGCCTGTGCAGCCTGACGCGCCTGCCCGAAGTACTGGTAGAGCAACTGCAACACCTGGCGCAGCATTTTCAGATTCCGTGTCTGGCCGTGGCGTTGCTGGATGAACAGGAAGACGGCTGGCAGATCCACCAGCATTACACGGCCTTCGATGCCCCCCCACTGTGGCAAAACGGTCAGCGCCTGGGCACCGGGCTCGACAGTTTGAACGGCTCTGCCCCTCAGCATTTGACCCACGGCGAGCACCCGCGCCTGCACAGCCTCTTTGGCAGTACCGATGGGTTTGCGGTGCCCTATCACAATGCGCAAGGCGTGGTCGCGTGGTTGCTCTGTGGCTTCTACCCGGTGCAGCAACGTGCACCCGACGTCGCCGAACGTGATTGGCTGCAGCTCGTCGCCGCGCTCGCCGGGCCATTGCTGGAACGCTTGCGCGAGCATCAGCACCATCTGCAACTGGAACGACTGGAATCGTTGCAAGCCCTGCTCGGCTCCGGTTGGCTGGAAATTTTCAGCGACAGTGCCGAGGTGCAGTTGGCGCCGTCGCTGGTCAGCCCCCTGAATCTGATCAGCCAACGCATACCCTTGCGCGACTGGCTTGAGCATATCCACCCCGCCGACCGCGAAGAGCTGCGCAGTCGCCTGCAAGACTTGCAGGATGACGGCACGCCTTTATTGCTCTGCGTGCGCCTGCATCACCCCGAGACGCCAACCTGGTATCGCCTGCAAGGCCAAGCCATGGGCGTCGGCAAAGACCGGCGGTTGGTGGGCTTCATGCTCGACATCAGCGACATTAAAAATCAGCAAAAGGACGCCGCAGTGGCCCAGAGCGCGAAAATGGCCGCCCTCGGCGAAATGGCCACAAGCCTGGCGCATGAAATCAACCAGCCGTTGAACGTGATGCAGATGGCCATCGTCAGTGTGCTCCAGCGCTTGAGCAACGGAGAGGTACAGGTCGACTATCTGACCGACAAACTCAACCGCATCAATGCCCAGGTCCAGCGTGCGGCGCGGTTGGTGGACCACATGCGGGTGTTCGGCCGGCGCTCGGAGGTCGAACAGCATCCGTTCAATCCGGTTGAGGCCATCGAGGGCACGCTGTCGCTGCTGGCTGAAGGCTTGCGGGGCAAAGGCGTCGAGCTCAGGGTCAGCGAAATCGGTTTCGAGGTTCAGGTGCGGGGTTACGTCGATCAGTTGGAACAGGTGCTGATCAACCTGATGGTCAACGCACAGGACGCAGTGCTGAGCAAATGCGAAGCGGATCGGGCTTTCAAGCCGTGGATTTCGGTGCACGCCGAGCGTGACGAACAGTCAGTGCGACTGTGGGTCGAGGACAACGGCGGCGGTATCGATCCGCGATTACTGGAGCGGATCTTCGAACCGTTTTTCACCACCAAGCCGGTGGGCGTGGGCACCGGGCTGGGGTTGTCGGTGAGCCACGGTATCGTCGAGAACATGGGTGGAATACTGCGCACGAGCAACTCGGCCGAGGGCGCGCGATTCTGTATTGAGCTGCCAATTGTCGTGCACGCCCCGAGCACACGATAGGCTTTGCCTTTCTGACCGCCAACCCGCTCTCCCTGACTACAAAAATCCCCTTGTGGCGAGGGAGCTTGCTCCCTCGCCACAAATGCGCTCCCGGTGTTTATTTGGGCGGGTAGTTGGCCAGTATCCGGCCGACCGTTTCACGTATCGCCGTGCTGCGATCCGACGGGTTCGGTGAGCGGCTGAGGATTTGTTCGTCACTGCCGCGCCACACCAGTTTGCCGTCCTTGCCGTCGAGCAGGTCGATCTGAATGATTGCCACTTTGTAGCTGATGTTGCGGGTTTCGTTGTACATCGGCCCGCCCCAGTAGCCATTCCACGGGTTACCCCACGCGCCGCCGTAGTTGGTGGTCACTTGTTGCTGACGGTCTTCGACGATCAGGTAGGTTTGCACGCTCAAATCACCCTGCTTGCCCGCAGCGGCCGGGCGCAGGCCACGCTGATCCAGCTGATCGGCCACCGATTGGCGAATGCGCTGTTCGGTCAGGTCGCTTTTGATCCGTGGGTCATCGGGGCGATATTGCAGGGCGGGGTCTTTCCAGCTCCAGCTGCGATAGGCGGCGAAGTCGCGGCTGGCGTCGAAGTCATGATTGACCTGGTTGGCGGCGCAGGCGCTCAGGAGCGCGGCCACTGCCAGTAAAGCGAGACGGCGGAACATGATGATTCTCCGATTGAAGACATGAACCTGCGGAACGCTTCCTGATTGCAGAAGCTAACTGGGAGGATACGCCGACATGGCCTTTTCCACAGCCTCCCGTATGGCATCGGCGCGGGCGCTCTGGCTGCCCTTGTTGGCGGTTTCGGCGCTCGCGCTCCACACCGGTTGACCGCTTTGCGCATCGAACAGGTCCACCCTCACGACCACGACCTGTTCCGAATACGTGCGAACGATCGGCACCGTGTTGTACATGCCATAACCGCTGCCGTGGTGGTTGTAACCGCCATAGCCGCCGTAATAACCATAGTCGTCCCGGACCTGACGCAAGCGGGTTTCCAGATGCAGATTGGCACTGACAAACAAGTCCGCCGGGCGATTGTCATGCAGCGGCCGCAAACCGCGCTGATCGAGGGCATTGCTCACGGCCTCGGCGACTTGCGCCGAATCCGCCCAGGCCGACCCCGCGGGCATGCGCCCGTTGAGCCACGCCCAGCTGCGGTAGCGACCGTAGTCACGCGGCGCAGCCGGGTAGGCGCTGCGATCGAAGGTGTTGGCCGCCTCGGGTGGCGCCGGCGGCAACGGTTTGGAACTTGCCACGTAGGGATTGGTGCCCTGGCAGGCAGCCAACCCGAGACAGATCACCAGTAACCCTGAACGACGTTTCATTTCGCGCTCCGATCAGACCGGCCGACAGATCCAGTGCAAGTAGCGCCCAAGCCCGGCAAAACTTGGGTGACGACGGTGGGCCAGTTCCATTTCCAGCAAGTCCACGAGTTCGGCGCGGGCCTGGAACTCCACCGGCATGTAGTCGTGAAAAACACGCACCCCGCTCTGGGTTTCGACCTGCCACAGGCCTTCAAGTTGCGCCGCCAATTCACGCGGATCAAGCGGCTGCTGTGGGGTCAGGCTCTGCTTTTCACCCGCCATGTCGTTCTTGCGCATTTTGCGGAAGTGCCCCTTGAGCAGGTTGCGATAGATCAGCGCATCGCGGTTGTAGAAGGCCAGGGACAACCAGCCATCCTGCTTGGTCAATTGATGCAGTACCGGCAGGATTGCATGGGGTTCCGCCAGCCATTCCAGCACCGCGTGGCACAGGACCAGATCGTAGGGCTCGGTGAGTTGGCCGAGCAAATCCTGCCACGGCGCCTGAATGAAAGTAGCCGTCTGGCCGGCGTCGGCAAAACGCTGGCGGGCGCCTTCCAGCATCGGCTCGGCGGGCTCTGCCAGCGTCACGTCATGACCGCGCTGGGCCAGCCACAACGACATGTGGCCAAGGCCGGCGCCGATGTCGAGCACACGCAGCGGACGGTCAGGCAGGGTTTCGGCCAGGTCGGCCTGAAGCACCGCCAGGCGGATCGCGCCCTTGGCGCCGCCGTAGATCTTTTCGGCGAAACGGGTTGCCAGTTGATCGAAATGACGGTCACTCATCAGCTGAACCTCCGTTCACTGTCCGCCAGTTTGCTGCGCACCACTTCATTCATGTCCAGCCCCAACTCGCTGCACAGCAGCAGTAGATAGAGCACGATGTCACCGACCTCCTGCCCGGCATGGGCCAGTTTGTCCGCCGGCAACTGGCGTGACTGGTCTTCGCTCAGCCACTGGAAGATTTCCACCAGTTCGGACATTTCCACGCTCGCGGCCATGGCCAGGTTTTTCGGGCTGTGAAATTTCCGCCAGTCATTGCGGTCACGGATGGCGTGCAGGCGTTCGGTCAGTTCAACAAGGTTCATCGGGCTCTCCTGAAGGCGTATAGCTTCGGGGGGATGACTGAGGAAGGCAAGCATCTCGGTAAGGCGCGTTTCTTTGCTCCATAATCAAAAAGATCGCAGCCTCCGGCAGCTCCTACAGGGAACTCGCCAGCGCGTTCAATGGCCCAAGGCTCAACCACTTACATCAGGACGTTAACGACATGCAGGTAGAAAGTTTTTTCGAATGGCTCGGCCAGGCAATCGGTTCAGTCATCCGCTTTATCGTTGACGCCCTCAGCGGCCTGTTCAATCTGTTGAGCCATGCCGGCAGCAATTTTGTCGAAGGATTGTCCCGCGCGCTGGGCATGGACACATCGATCATCAGCATCATTGCGTTGATCCTGGGGCTGATGCTGTTGTGGTCGGCGATCCGGGCGTTCATGAATGCGTCGGTCATCATGGGGATCATCTGGTTGCTGCTGGGGTTGTGGCTGCTTAGCTGGATAATCCACTAGCCCTCGCACAAACACTGTAGCGAGGGAGCTTGCTCCCGCTCGACTGCGAAGCAGTCGTAAATCAGCCAGCGCGGTGTGTCTGCATACACTCGAAGTCGGGGGGTGGGGCCGCTTCGCGACCCAGCGGGGCAAGCTCACTCGCCACAATTGATGCTGCGGATTCGCATGTATCGCTACAATGCCGGCTCTCCAAGGAGCCTGCATGTCCAACCTGATTGCCGACTGGCGCGACCGCCCGACCCATCGCCGGGTCTGGGCACTCGCCGCGCCCATGATTCTCTCGAACATTTCCGTGCCACTGGTGGCGCTGGTCGACAGCACGGTCATCGGCCACTTGCCTCACGCCCATCAACTGGGCGCTGTCGCGGTCGGGGCCAGCCTGTATACCTTTCTCGCCTGGGCCATGGGCTTTCTGCGCATGGGCTCCACCGGTTTTGCCGCCCAGGCCGCCGGACGCGGGGATGGCGCAGCGTTGCGGCAGATTCTGTTGCAGGGGCTGTTGCTGGCCATGGTTCTGGCCATTGCATTGGGGGCGGTGGGCATCCCGTTGAGCGGAGTCGCGTTGCACTTCATGCAACCCTCGGCAGAGCTGGACCAACTGACCCGCGAATTCTTTCACACGCGGTTGTTCGGCCTCCCGGCCGCGCTGGCCAGTTATGCGCTGGTCGGCTGGTTCCTCGGCACGCAAAACGCCCGGGCACCACTGGCGATTCTGCTGAGCACCAACCTGGTCAACATTGCGCTGAACCTGTGGTTCGTCCTCGGCCTGGATTGGGGCGTGGTCGGTTCGGCCCGGGCTTCGGTAATCGCCGAATGGACCAGCGCGCTGATCGGCCTGCTGATGACCCGCAAGGCCCTGCGCGCCTACCCCGGCCACATCGCCTGGGCCGCACTGGCGCTGTGGCAGAGTTGGCGACCGTTGTTGGCGGTCAATCGCGACATATTCATCCGTAGCCTGTTGCTGCAATCAGTGTTTTTCCTGATCACCGTACAGGGCGCACGACTGGGTGACGCCACCGTCGCGGCCAACGCCTTGTTGCTCAACGGGCTGCTGCTGACCGCCCATGCGCTCGATGGCCTGGCCCACGCGGTGGAAGCGTTGTGCGGACATGCCATTGGCGCTCGCGACCGTGATGCCCTGCGCCGCTCACTGGTCGTTGCCTGTGGCTGGTCGTTGTTGGCGAGCCTGGGGTTTGCCGTGCTGTTTCTGTTCGCCGGGCACTTGTTCATCGAGATGCAGACTGACATTCAGAGCGTGCGCGATACGGCGTTCATCTACCTGCCCTACCTCGCCGCCCTGCCCTTGATCGCGGTCTGGAGCTACTTGCTCGACGGGCTGTTCATCGGCGCCACCCGCGCTCGGGAAATGCGCAACGGCATGCTGTTGACCGTGATTCTGCTTTTGCCGTTTGGCTGGGCGTTGCAAGGTTTGGGCAACCACGGACTGTGGATAACCTTCCTGTTGTTCATGGTGCTGCGCAGCCTGGCCCTTGGTGTGATTGCCTGGTTTCTGCGCAACAACGACGGCTGGTTCAGCGGCCGGGCTCATTGACCCGGCGTCGCCTTCACGAACGCGGCGACCTGCTCCAGCACCGGCGCCAGACCGCGCATCGGTCGTGACAGGGTCGCTACCAGCGTGGCGTGGCCGGGACGCGAGAAGTACAGGTCCTGCACCGGTACGCCCGCCTCGCGCAGCTTGCGCGCCAGGCCGCCGGTGTTGCGCGCCGGGTTGACCAGCTCATCGTCCGTCGCGGCCATCAACAAGGCTGGTGGCGAGCCACGACTGACGTGATTGATCGGCTGCGACTGCGGCGGTGAATCCGGCCAGAAAAATACCGGGCGTACGTCCGGATTCTTGATCGGCAAAAAATCATACGGTCCCGCCAGACCGATCCAGCCGCTGAGATTGTGTGGCGACAGGCCTACCGCGCCGAGCAGGTCGGGGTCCAGCGCCAACATCGCAGCGTTGTACGCCCCGGAACTGTGGCCCATCAGATATAGCCGCTGCGGATTCCCGGAAAACTGCCGAATGTGTTCGTGTGTCCAGGCAACCGCTTTTGCGCCATCTTCCAGGAACAGCGGATAACGCACCTGCGGATATAACCGATAGTCTGCCAGCACCGCGACAATCCCCCGAGACGCCAAAGCCTCGCCGACAAACCCGTAATCGCTGCGGGACCCGCTGTTCCAGCTGCCGCCATAGAAAAACACCACAACAGGGGCGTTCGCCACGGGATGACTCGGCACGTACACATCGAGTTTTTGCCGCGGATCAGCACCGTAGGCGATGCCCTCGGTCTTGTCGAAACTCCCGTCGGGCGTCAGGGCATTGAGCAATTTCAGTGGCGAGCACGCCGTCATCGCCAACAGCAGACACCCGCCCATTGCCAGGCAGAACAGTCGCCGCAGAGTGCTCGTCATTAATGCCGTACCTCGTATTCAGGGTTGATCGTTCTGCCACCGAATGCGCAGGCTATCGAGGCGTTCCTGCTGGGTCAGCCCCGATAATGGCGGCACCAGCGAAGCGCGGGGGTACTGCAAGCGTAGCCATAGCCAGCCATCGAGTACCGGCCGTTCGCTGAAACCCAGCGCCAGCCCTTCCTGCACATGGGACCACAAGCGGCGGTAATCGGTCCCGGTGGATTGGCTCCAGTGCCAGGCATGCTGTTCCAGCAGGCAGGTTTGCAGGGTTTCCCGCTGACGGGGGCTGAGGCTTTCTTCGACCGCCAGCGGGCTCACGGCGAGCCCCGGGTTGAACAACTGCTGCCAGCCCTGACTGCCGATCGCTCGATCGGCCCACGTCCCGCCGAACCAGTGCAACTGACTGATCGGTCCCAGCCAGCGACTCAGCTCCCGGGCATCACAGGCGTCGAAAAAGTAACTGGCCGTGTTCGGATTGTAATAACTCAACAAGGCTCGATGGTGCAGCCCGCAAGTCACGATGAGCATGCGGCGTAAATGCGCCAGCAATCGTGATGACGACACCTCGCTGACAATCAGCAAGCCACGCAAGACCTGAGTATCGCTGTAGCACAACTCGGCCAGCGCCGGGCACGTTCGAAGGTCGACCAGCGCCGGGCCGTCTTCACGCAACGCCTGCAGTTCGGTGCCCTCGAACAGCCAGAACCGCTCGGCCTGCGAGAATACCTGTTGCAGTGTTGCGCTCGCCTGAGTCGCACTCGGGACGTCCAGCAACAGCCATTGCGGGGTTGCGCCAATCATGCAGCACCGCTCTGGCCAAACAGCGTCGCCGCCCGACAGGTGCAAAGCGCCTGCGAGCAGTGGCTGAAGCTGCCGCCGCCGGGTAACAGACACAACAGCACCAAGGGTTCACCCGAGCGCAGCAGTTCCAGCAAACCGTCATGGAGTGGGCCGGCCTCTGGCGGGCTGGGTTCCTCGACCACCTCGACCCGCGACGGCGTATGAAGAAACCCGCAAATCAGCGGCTGATCCGGATCGCCCTCGATAAAGCTCACCACCACCTCGGTGCCCTCGCTCAGCAGCGAGACGCTCGGACCCTCCAGCTCAGCGGCCAGCGGTAGCCAACAATGGCTGGGGGCCGCGCCTTCGCCCTGATAGAGCCAGTCGAACTGCACGGCCACTGGCCGAGAGGGATCCGGCCGAGGTTCATCGACATCGACCACCCAGGCTCGTTGCAGGCTGTGCATCCGCGGTTTCACCGCACAGGGAGGCGGGACGAAGGAGGTGGCTCCATGAAGCGCACGGATCCGATTACTGTAGGGAGCCACTGGATCCTGACTACCCTGATGTTCGACATGGGTCAGCAGCCACAAATGATTCCAGTCGGCTACCGGGTGGCCGGACAACGGCATCAACTGACCACTGCGCAACGTCGGCAAGTCTGTACGACCTTCCACACCCGGCACGGTACGCTGCCCCGCCTGAAGCTGAAACTGCCGCACCGCCGGTTGCTCGCCATCGACCTGGAACGGCGCGTTCGCAGCGGGACGGAAATGGCCACGACCATCACCAAACACCACGCAGTGCCCGCGTGCGTGATGCTCGAAGTGATAATGCAGGCACTCCTGGGCGCACAGGCGCTGGAGAAACTGCAAATCCGACTCCCGATACTGCGTGCAGAAATCACGGGGCGGGTAATCGCCACTCAGTTCGAAGCGTCGATCCTTACCCGTGATGCCGTGCTCCTTGAGCACCTGGCTGAGAATCTCGGGCACCGAGACGTCGTTGAAAATGCGTCGACTGAAACGCTGGGAAAGGCAAGCCAGCCTGGGCCTCAGACGCACATGGCAAAGCCTGACTGTCGGGCCATGGTCACGCTGGACGAGTTCATGCAACAGACCATGCACCGTGCTGCCCTCCGGCCCGAAATGTAAAGCGGCCGGGCGGTACAGCAAGCTCGCAAGGTCGAGCGTCGGGTCATCGATCAGCAGGTCCATATCGAACACAAAGGGCTCGCTGATCGCTTCTCTACCGGTAAAGGCCAGAACTTCGAAAGGGTCGGGCAGACCGGCTACGTCCAGACGAAATGAAGGTTCGTTGACTGGATCGAACATCGGCGATTCTCTACAGGAGGGGCGGCCGGGGATTCTCGCCGAGAGCCATGGCTGAGTAGAGTGCCGAAGTACAACTTAGGAAATGGCCTACGCGAAAAGAAGACCATATGGCTTTGATAGCCGGGAGTGTGGGCAATTTCGCGGGGAAATAGAGAACCGCCGCACCAGGTCATCCGAAATTTCCGCAGCATGCGGAACAATTTCAGACAACCTGATGAGCGCGGCGACTTACCTCAAGAAGACAGGTAAGACGAACGGGTCAGGCCCAGACGCAATGCGTCGAGGAACTGGGTACGTTCGGCGGCGGTGATGCGTGCACTGGCGCACTTGTCGCGGTAGTGAGTCATCAGCTCTTCCGGCGACAAATGCACGTAACGCAGCATGTCTTCGATGGTGTCGTGGGTTTCGATACCCGCGTGGTATACGCTGCCGTCGGCATTCTGGTAGATGTTCACCGAGTCGGTGTCGCCGAACAGGTTGTGCATGTCGCCCAGAATTTCCTGATAGGCGCCGACCAGGAAAATCCCCAGCAGGTAATCCTCGCCCTCGTTCAGTGCGTGCACTGGCAGGCTGGTCTCGATGCTCTGCTCGTCGACGTATTGCTTGATCTTGCCGTCGGAGTCGCAGGTCAGATCCTGCAATACGGCGCGACGCAGCGGTTCTTCGTCGAGACGGTGCAACGGCAGGATCGGCAGGACCTGGCCGATGGCCCACGTGTCCGGCAGGCTCTGGAACACCGAGAAGTTGCAGATGTACTTGTCGGCCAGCTTGTCGTTGAGTTCGTCGAGCACCTGACGGTGGGAACGCTGACGGGCCTTCAACGAGTTGTGCAGGCGACGGCACACGGCGAAGTAGCATTGCTCGGCCAGGGCTTTTTCGGCCAGGGTCAGCTTGCCGTCGGCGTACTGGGTGGCCACGTCGCTCATATAGTGTGTGGCGCGCCAGTAGGTCTCGGTAACCATTTCGATGTCGGTCGGGCCGAGCAGGTCAACCAGCCACTGCACGGTTTCCGGCAGCGCTTCCTTGTTTTCGATCTGCGGCACGTCGTCGTTGTGTTTCTCGACGTCGGTGACTTGCACCACCAGCATGGCGTGGTGCGCGGTCAGTGAGCGGCCGCTTTCGGAGAAAATGTTCGGGTGCGGCAGGCTCTGCGCGTCGCAGAACTCCTTGAGCATCCCGACCACGACACCGGCGTAATCGTCCATGTCGTAGTTGATCGAGCTGGCGTTGCGCGAATGCGTGCCGTCGTAGTCGACGCCCAGACCGCCACCGACGTCGATGTGATCCACCGGCAGGCCGAGGTTGCGCAGTTCGCCGTAGTAACGAATCGCTTCCTTGAAGCCGTGCTGGTAGTCCGCCAGGTTGGCGATCTGCGAACCCATGTGGAAGTGCAGCAGACGAATGCCCTGGTCAAGGCCCGCCGCGCGGAAACGCTCGACCACCGACAGCAATTGCGCCGCCGACAGACCGAACTTGGATTTCTCGCCGCCAGTGTCTGCCCACTTGCTCGAGGCCAGGGACGACAGACGCACACGCAGGCCGACCTGCGGCTTGACCTTCAGCGAGGCGGCTTCTTCGATCACCAGCCCAACTTCGGATTCTTTCTCGATCACGATGAACACGTTGTGGCCCAGCTTCTGGCCCATCAGCGCCAGACGGATGAACTCGCGGTCCTTGTAACCATTGCAGACGATGGTCCCGCCCTTCGGCGCCAGCGCCAGTACCGCCAGCAGCTCAGGCTTGGAACCGGCTTCGAGGCCGATCGACACGTTTTGCGTGGCGATGATGTTCTCGATCACCGCTTCTTGCTGGTTGACCTTGATCGGGTACAGCGCGGTGTATTTGCTCTGGTATTCCAGGCGCTCGATGTTGGCGTCGAACGCGCCGGTCAGCTGACGCACGCGGTCTTGCAGAATGTCCGGGAAACGTACCAGCAACGGCAAGGACAGGCCGCTCTTGCGCAGCTGGTCGACTTGTTCGAACAGATCGATGGGCGAACTGGTCGGACCGTTCGGACGAACCTCGACGCGACCGGCATCATTGATCGCGAAATACCCGGCCCCCCAATGGCGAATCCCGTAAACACTGCGGCTGTCCGCAACTGTCCATTGGCTGCCATCGTCTTTGCGTGTGCGTCGTACGGACATTGAAGTCCCCTATAAAGAAGTCATAGAGCGTCGCCTGGGTTCAGGCCGGCGCAGTCTAAAGGATGAAAATGACGGTTCGTCAACGAGGGGATAGACCTCGCTGACCGCAGTGAGTTTAGAAACCGGTCAGAACAGGCTCTGTGAAAACCATGTAGGCGACGGCGGACCCGGGTTGAATCAGGCCCGGATCAAGCCGGGGGTGGTTTTCACAGAGGCTGCTAGCCGCCGGACTTCTTCGCCTTGAAACCGAGTTTGATCAGCTCGCCCAACAGCAGCTCGACATGATCGCCCTGGATTTCAATGATTCCGTCTTTCAACGCTCCACCGGTGCCACAGCGCTTCTTCAACGTGGTGGCCAGGTCCTTGAGCGCGTCTTCGGCCAGCGGCACGCCGGTGATGGTGGTCACCGTCTTGCCGCCACGCCCCTTGCTTTCGCGACGCACGCGAGCGATGCCGTCGCCGGCGGGGATAACGGTCTGTTTGCAGATACAGGCGTCCACCGGTTTACTGCACTCCGGGCAATGACGACCTGCGTCGGTGGAAAATACCAGGCCACCAAGGGCGGCGAAGGATGCGGCTTTTTTGGCCACCGGCAATCCTCTTGGGAGGACAAAGACTGGTCGCGGCACTTGGGCAAGTGCCATCGACCGCGAAGCCCCACTCAGGCAGGGGCAGCGCTACTGAACCGGTACAGCCCTGCGTAGGAGCTGGCGAGTGCAACGAGGCTGCGATCTTTTGATGTTGAATCAAAAGCAATGTCAAAAGATCGTAGCCTGCGGCAGCTCCTACAAAAAGCAATGCCGGTTCAGCTTGAAAAGGTCGCGCAGTGTAACGGCAAAAACGCCGATTGCTAAGAGCCAATCGGCGCCAATTTATGCCTCTTATGCGACGTCTTCCCCGCGAGCCCGGAGATAGCGCTTCAAGGCGGCCAAAGAGTCCGGGCAATAAGGCTTTTGCTGGATTTCCAGCATGACCTGATCGACGGGAATAAAGCGCGCTTCGAGCACTTCCTCCGACTGCAGGATCAACGGGCCGTCCCACACCGCCGAAAACGCCGAACACCAAAGGCGATTACCAGTGTCTTCGAAGAAAAAATGGTCATGGGCGGTCAGTTCCACACCGCTCACACCGAGCTCTTCTTCCAGTTCACGGGCGGCCGATTCAGCGTAGGTTTCGGTGGCCAGCACCATGCCCCCTGCCGCCACATCCCAGTAACCGGGATAAATCGCCTTGCTCAACGTGCGCCGATGCACGCAGAGCTCACCGACGGAATTGAACAGCATGATGTACGTGCCGCGGCCGATCAGCCCGCGCTCGCGCAGGTCGGAGCGAACCAGAGCGCCGAGCAGGTTGTCCTGCTCGTCGACCCAGGCGATCTGTTCGGCATCCGAGGCTGCGCGATGGGCGGCCTCTTTGGCGCTATCGACCATGACTCAGCCCTGATTGAGCAGTTGACGGAGATCGATCACCGCTGCGTTGGCCCGGGAGATGTAGTTGGCCATGACCAGTGAGTGGTTGGCCAGCACGCCAAAGCCGCTGCCGTTGAGGATCATCGGGCTCCAGACCGGCTCTTGCGAGGCTTCCAGCTCACGAATGATCTGGCGCACGCTGACCGTCGCGTTCTTTTTCGCCAGCACATCGGCGAAATCGACCTCGATGGCGCGCAGCAGATGGGACAACGCCCAGGCCTGGCCGCGAGCCTCGTAGAACACGTTATCGATTTGCATCCACGGTGTTTCGACGACTTCCTCGTCCACCTGTGGCACCTGACCCGGCGCGACCACTTCGGTTTTCAGCGCGGTGTTCAGTTTGACCCGGCCAACGCTGGCCGACAGACGTTGTGACAGCGAACCCAAGCGGGTGCCCACATCGCCCAGCCAGTTGTTGAGGTTGTCGGCGCGGGCATAGAACAGCGCGTTTTTCTGCGTCGGATCGGACAGGCGCGCCTGATAGCGGCTCAGGGAATTGATGCCTTCCAGGTACTCGGACTCACTGGACGGCAGCACCCAGCTTTTATTGTCGAAGTTGAAACGCGGCTCGGCTTTCGCCAGATCGGAGTCTTCCGCCGATTGCGATTGCGAACGGGCGAAGTCTTTACGCAACGCACGCGTCAGGTCGCGGACCTGGACCAGCACGCCATATTCCCAGCTCGGCGTGTTATCCATCCAGAGGCCCGGCGGGAAACGATCGTTGGAAATGTAACCGCCCGGTTTGGTCAACAAGGTGTCGGCAACCGTCTTGAGGGTTTCGACCGTGGTGTAGCCGATGACCATCTGCTTGCCTTCTTTCTCGGCAGCCACCTGGGCATTCTGTTGAACCGGGAACAGCGCCGGCTCCTGGCTCCAGTACCAGCCAAGCGCAACGGCCACAATCAGGTAGAGGCCGATCAACGTGGCCAGCGCCCGGCTGAACAACAGGCCGCCGATGTAGCTGCGGGTGGCCGATTTCGGTTCGGCGGCACGTTCAGGCGCGCTGCCCGCGCGGTTCTTCCAGTCCAGCATGGCGATATCCTTTCAATCACTTGAGTTCATCGGTTCGACCACAACCATACAACAACGTGCCTTTGCCCGGCACCCGTCGTCAGGTTATCCGGGTAAATTACCGTCAGGTAGCGGTGAAAACCGTGTCCATGAACCCGAGCCGCCCTGCCCGTGTTAAACGCCAGTGACCTTCATTGAGATTGGCTGAACCTCCGCCGATAGAAAAAGATGCGCGATGCCCTTTCCGTCAGTTCTGCGCGGCGCCGTGTCCCCATCCAACGTCGCAATATAGTGACGCTGCGCCAGCGGCTCACCGGTTACGCTGTCCAGGAGGCGAAAGAGCCTTGGCGATCTTGTGGCCTGGGCGGGCGGATTTTGCATCAGCTCCATGATCGCAGGATCAAAGCTCCGCTCCGGCATGACCCAGTCAGCGTAATCGGCTTCAGGCCTGACCAACCACCACTCTCCCCGCTCGATCTGGTCAAGCACTTCGCTGTCAGTGTCGATCACCAGCCCGATGCGCAACTCGTCCAGCCCATCGATAGGCTGTCGATCCATCAGCGCCTGGCGCACCAGTTCCAGCGCCTGCTCAGTGGGCCAGGCGTGTTGGCGCTCCCACTCGGACAGCTCGAACTCGTTGACCAACCTCACTCTTGCACCTCGGTGCTCCACTCATCGGCGCCCATGGTTCTGCTGATTTCGTGCCGCCAGTAAATCCGGCGATAACTGAAGTGAACCTTCTCCAGTTGAGTGACGTGGGCAGTGCCGGGATCCTGGCAATGAGGCATGAGCACTTCCGCGCCGATGATGACCGCGTCGTCCAGCTCCATCGTATAGAAGTGTTCCTGAATTCCCTGAGCCGAGGTGCGATACCACTCGACGCGGCACACTTTCAGCAATTCTCCAGAACATAAAGCGTTGTTGATCAGCGGTGTCGCTTTGTCGATGGTCTTGGTGATGATCAAGGGCTTGTGCATCCGACGACCTGCACCCGACCCTTTCGGCACGAAAATGCCGTGGCTCAGAGCCTGGATCATGATCTGGTCCTCACGTCCCTTCTGGAAGGTGTTACCCACCGACGCCTCGGTGAAGGCACCTTCGCTGATCAGGCCCTGTCGTTCGCCGCGCAGGGTCATGAAGGCGGGAGTTGGCATGGTGGGGCTCCTTTTTATTTGGGTTGTGGGGCGGGGAAGTGACTGGGCTCGTCGTACATGTCTTCGATTTCGTCAAAGGGCCGCCAGGCTTTACCGAGGTCCAAGGTGATGAGGTAGCGTTCCTGACTCGGATTTCGATAATCCTCGAAACGCCCCATTATCAGCATGGCCTGATACTTGTCGCCCGCCTGCCAATAGGATCGTCCGGAGAGAATTCCTTTACTCAAGTAGGCCCGCCACTCAGGGGTATCGGAGATTGTGGGATTGTTTCGCAGCCCTTTTGCCACCCAACCTTTTTCACGCCATTGGTCTTGCAGATCGAGAACTACCTCGAGGGCATCATCGATTAGCAGCGGTTCGACCTGCGGGGACATGCGGATACCGGAAATGACATTGTCGTCAAAATTGACAGTGAAAAAGCGCGCCGCCGGCGTGGTGAATCCGAACTGTGGATCAACAAATCGCAATCGTGCGTCGGTCATGGGAATGCCGAACCAGATGCGGTCACGGATCTCCGGACTAAAGGGAGCTGAAGAGTTTCTGAGCAGGTTTTCATACGTCCCCCCCATTTCCACGACGATTTCGGGTTCATCCCAGAGAGGTTGCGTCAGGCGGTGTATGACGGCCCACGTCAGGCCAGCCAGGACAAGAAGAAAGGCGCCGCAGCGCCAGCCGAACCAATGTGATCGAAGAGTCATTGACTACTACCGCTTGCTGCGATCTCGTTGATTGACTGCTCCAATGCATAACGGTTGTGGTCACCGAGCATCCGATCAAAGCGTGTCGCTGCCTGGAGCACGAATGCCATTCGCTGATTGATGTCGGACAAGTCCGCCAGTGGGTTGTCGCCAAAATCGACGGTGCGCCCGTCCCCGACACGCTGACACTGACTGGTAAGGGTCAACTCAATCGCCTGGGCAACGCCTGAAGGAAACCCCGTAACGTAGGAGGCGTGATTGGCACGCAGCAAAGCTACCAGTTGGCGGTCCTGGTAAATCGTTGGCTGGAGGATATTCTTCTGCTCATGCCGCGCCAAATGCTTAACACCTGCGGCAATATCTCCGTCCTCTATCGCCTCAAAACCCAGAAAAATCTCGGTGTAATCCAGCCCGAATTCGAGCTTTTCCTCCCCCACCGGCCACAGCACCGGAAACTTCGGATGCCCAAATATTCCCGCTCGTGCTCCCAAGCACTGTTTCAACTCTCTGAACCCACGCTTCGCATAAAACTCATGCAACGGATAAATATCCAGAAACAGCGTGGTATTCCCCAGCGCCATCATGTCGTGCACATGCCGGAACTGCTGCTGCACCAGCGACAAGTCCTCACCCGTTGAACGAAAGTCCACAGAGGGCACAGGATTACGCGCATCCGCTTCCTTATAGCCACGCAACTCATCCGCCTGCTCGGCCATCTTGTCTGGCGTCAGCAACCCGAACTCGCTGCGGCTATCGCGCACACGCTGCCGCGCCTCGTACTCCTTGCGAATGAGGTCGATACTGTCCGCCGCATGCAGTAATCCGCAGCCGACCTGCTTGGAGGCAAATGCCGCCAGCCCGGCCCACTGAAACCTTGAATCGTGCAGCCACAGGCGAGCGTAGGCAGCGTTGATCACGCGGTTGCGCTCTACCGGGTCGGCAATCAGTACCCCACCGGGTGCGACAATCTCTTCCGCCTCGCGCTGGTAGTGTCGCCATAGGCAGGCGCAAGTAAGAATCGGCACGTCGGTAATGAGTGCCTTGCTGCCATAAAGCAGCTCCTCTTTGCATTCACAGTCAGCGATGGGGGTGCTGTTGTGGTTGAGGCGCTGCTGATCGCTGGGTTGGTCTTTGAAACACTGGGTCATGATTCGTGGATGGCGTCTAAGGGTTTCCCTGACACCCTACACGCCGAAAACCCGGCTCGAATCCAGCAAGCCAAAAACCAGAACTCCCTGACAAATAACACTCGCCAAGCTTACGGACGCTTCGCACAAAAACACGAAAAGTGCCCTGAGACACCCAGCCCACGGGCCTTTCGGAATAACCTTCAGGCATTTTCAGACCAGCCAGTCAGAAACTGAATGACGTCGCTTTGCAGATTATTGACGTACGACACTCATGCAAACGAAAAGAGGTGCTAGCATAGAGCCACCAGTCGATCTCAGCATGCACCCTAACTAGTAGTCAGGATATGACCGAGCCAGAAGACCCCAGCCGTGAGCGCCTCAAGCACCACTTTGCCCAGCGGGTAATTCATCAGGCACGTCAAATTCTTGAGATCTGGCAGCGCCTGCAACGCAGCGAGTGGTCCGTCACCGATTTATCGGAACTGAGCGAGGCCAACCTGCGCCTGCAGCGTTTCGCCGAGCGTTTCGAACAACCGGAACACATCCAGCTGGCGCGCCACATCGGCCAGTCGCTGGAAGCCGTCGATGCCAATCGCGGACGCCTGAGCAGCGGCCTGATCACTGATCTCAATCGCCTGATGCAGCGCTTGTCGCGCACCGGCCTGCGACATGGCGATCAACTCGAACAAACCTTCCTGCCGCCGCTGCGCAAGCCGATCTACGTGATGCTCCAGGATCACGACCGTGCCGAGCGCCTGGCCAAGCAGCTTGAATTCTTTGGACTCAGCGCCCAATCCCTCGACAGCGTGGCGGCCTTTCGTTCGTCGATGGTCGAACGCTTGCCCGCCGCAATCGTCATGGACGTGGACTTCAGCGGTCCCGGCATCGGCCTGAAACTGGCCGCCGAAGCCCAGGTCGGTCTGGATGAACCGTTGCCACTGCTGTTTTTCAGCCTGCTCGAAACCGACACCCCGACCCGCCTCGCGGCGGTGCGTGCCGGCGGCCAGGAGTTCCTGACCGGCACCCTCGAAGCCTCGAGCCTGCTGGAAAAGATCGAAGTCCTGACCTGCGTTGCGCAATACGAACCTTATAAAGTGCTGATCATCGACGACTCCCGCGCACAGGCCTTGCATACCGAGCGCCTGCTCAACAGCGCCGGAATCGTCACGCGGACCTTGATCGAGCCGATCCAGGCCATGGCTGAACTCGCGGACTTCCAGCCCGACCTGATCATCCTCGACATGTACATGCCGACCTGCACCGGTACCGAACTGGCCAAGGTCATTCGTCACAACGACCGCTACGTCAGCGTGCCGATCATTTACCTGTCCGCCGAAGACGATCTGGACAAGCAGCTCGACGCCATGAGCGAGGGCGGCGACGACTTCCTGACCAAACCGATCAAGCCGCGCCACCTGATCACCACGGTGCGCAACCGCGCAGCGCGCGCGCGCAATCTCAAAGCGCGGATGGTCCGCGACAGCCTCACCGGGCTGTACAACCACACGCACATTCTGCAATTGCTCGAAGACTGCTCGTTTCGCGCCCGCCGCGAGAGCAAGCCTTTGAGCTTCGCGATGCTCGACATTGACCACTTCAAACGGGTCAACGACAGTCACGGCCACCCGATGGGCGACCGCGTGATCAAGAGCCTGGCGCTGTTTCTCAAGCAACGCCTGCGCAAGACTGACTTCATCGGCCGTTACGGCGGCGAAGAGTTCGCCATCGTCATGCCGGACACCGATATCGAAGCCGCCTACAACGTCCTCGATGAAATCCGTCAGCGCTTTGCGGAAATTCATTACCCCGCGCAGCCGCAGGATCTCTGGTGCACCTTCAGCGCCGGGGTGGTCGAGCTGGGCGAAGACTCCGACGGCCTGATGATGGCCAGCCAGGCGGACGAGGCTCTGTACCGTGCCAAGCACGCCGGGCGCAACCGCGTACAGGCGGCGCGGGCATCAAAGCAAAATGCCACCTTTTCATCGGAATCCACCCAGTCAGTCATAACCCTGTAACAGAAACGCAATAACTTCAGGGACTTACCATTCTGCCGTTGGTAGTCCCGCGATGCGCCTGAAGCTGCTGACCAATCTCAACACCCTCCTTTTAGTCGCCGTGTGCGTGGCCCTCGGCGCCACGCTCTGGTGGTCGCAAAAAGCCCTGGAACGCCCGTATTTGTTGATGGAGCGTTACCTGGGGCTGTCACAGCAGTTTCAAAATGAAGTGGCGCGCAACGTCGAGGATTACCTCGCCAGCGGTGATGCCTTGCGCCTGAGCAGCGCCAGCCAGGCCATAGACGCATTGCAAAAGGAGCTCGTGGAGTTGCCGCCGGCATTGGCCGACACCTTGCGCCCCAGCCTGACGAACCTGGATGAGTTCAGCAAAACCGACCTGTTGGCCGCCGGCAAACTCGCGGGAGATCCTCAGGCACTGCTGCTGCAAGCCGAACGCGAGCTCGGTGCCAGCCTCGATCAGCTCAGCCAGTACGCCAGCGATAACGCGACTTATCTGACGCCTCTGCTTAATGCATCCCAACACCTGGGCAAACTGTCGCTGGCCCGGGACAAACTGGTCAGCAGCGGTCGCAGCGAACTGGCTGCGGATGTTGAGCGTGAAGTCACCAACATCCGCGCTCAAGCAGAACGTCTGGATGCCCTGCCGCTACTCGGCGTTGCCAGTAAAGGTGAATCGGGCACCGATGATTTCGCCGCGATGATGGGCCTGGAGAACACCGAAAAAACCGTGACCGAAGATGCTGGCGTCGGGCTCAAACGCGAACTCAACAGCCTGCTAACCCGCTATCCCGCGGAGCTTGCGCGCACCCGTGAGCAGATCCAGAAACGTACCGACCTCAGCGCCGCGACTCACCTGAAAATCGCTGCGGTACAACAGACCATCGCCGGGCTGGAACCGGTGGTCCGCGCCCAGCATGGGCAGATCCAAAGCGAAGTGCGGCTGATGCAAGGCGTGATGATCGGCCTGATCCTGCTGATCGCGTTGCTCATCGACACCCTGCAACGACGCCTGGCCCGAACACTGACCAACCTCGCGCCGGCGCTTTCGACCTGGGCCGAAGGCGACTTCAGCCGGGACATTGAATTGGGCAAGACCAATCGCGAGCTGCATGACATTCAAGCCTCGCTCAACCGTCTGCGCGCCTACCTCGTCGATCTCGTCGGGACCATTCGCCTTAACGCCGAACAGGTCGCCGGCAGCAGCCGCACCCTGGCCGAATTGAGCAATGACCTGCACAGCGGCGCCGAGCATCAGGCGGGTGACACGGCGCTCATCCGTGATTCTCTCGGCGAACTGGAAGCGACCATTCAACAAGTGGCCGGTGATGCCAGCCAGGCTGCCGACGCCAGCCGCCATGCCGGGCTGGCGGTGGAACATGGGCAAAAAGTCATCGGCCTGAGCCTCACCGGGCTGCACGCACTGGTCGATGAAGTGCAAGGCAATGCACAGATGATCGAACACCTGGCCTCGGAATCGGCCACCATCGGCGGCGTGCTGACGGTGATTCGCTCGATTGCCGACCAGACCAACCTGCTGGCCTTGAACGCAGCCATTGAAGCGGCTCGCGCCGGGGAAATGGGCCGTGGTTTTGCCGTCGTCGCTGAAGAGGTTCGCTCGTTGGCGCAACGCACCGCTGGCGCCACGGCCGAGATTCAGGTCTTGATCGCCGGATTGCAAACGGCGGCGCAGCAATCGGTGCAAGGCATGCGTGCGCAGGTTGAGCATGCTGAAGCAACGGCCAATCAGGCCCAGGCCGCTGACGGCGCGCTGGATAAAATCGTCGGGGCGATCCAGACCATTTCCGACACTGCCGTACGCATCGCCGATGTCACCGCTCAGCAAAGCGGCGCGGTCAGCGAGATCCGCGATCACAGTGAGCGGATTCACCAGCTGGGTGGGGATAACCTGCTGCGCATCGGTGAGGGACGTGAGCAAGGGGAGCATTTGTTGGTGCTGGGAGGGCGGTTGCATACAGCCGTTCAAGCCTTCCGCGTCTGACCAGACTCCCTGTAGGCGCTGTCGAGTGAAACGAGGCGGCGATCTTTGATTTTGGTTTTTGGATCAACGTCAAAAGATCGCAGCCTCGTTTCACTCGACAGCGCCTACATACGCATCCGCGACGACTCCGCTATCATTCCCGCACCTCCGATACGCGAGATTGTCATGCGCCGTTTGCTTTGCCTGCTGTTTTTTGTTCTCGCCCTGCCGGCCAACGCCGCCGGGCTGCTGGAGAGTCGGCCAAGCGCCACGCTGGGCTCGATCAACAACAGCGCCGACTTCCTGCCGGTGCGCGAAGCCTTTCAGCTCAGTCTGGTCGAAAGCACGCCGCAATCGATAAAGCTGCGTTTCGTCGCCACCGAGGGTTACTACCTCTACCGCCATCGCTTTCAGTTTCGCGCCGACCCCGCCGATCTCGCACTCGGCACGGCGCAATTGCCCAAGGGTGAACAAAAGCACGATGAATATTTTGGCGATGTCGAGGTTTACCACGGGATCCTCGATATAGAACTGCCACGCACCGATCAACGCGCCTTTACGCTGGCCGTGACGTATCAGGGCTGTGCCGATAAAGGCCTGTGCTATCCGCCTGAAACCGAACGCCTGAGTATCGATGGCAGCAGCGGCGCGACCACGAGTTGGAGCTGGCGGGAACTGGCGCTGTTCTTCCTCGCCGGCCTGGGCCTGACGTTCACCCCTTGCGTATTGCCGATGCTGCCAATCCTGTCCGGCGTGGTGTTGCGTGGCCAGGTCGGTGGCTTGCGCGGCTTCAATCTGTCTCTCGCGTATGTGCTGCCGATGGCCGCCTGTTTCGCCCTGCTCGGTGCGTTGATGGGGCTGTTCGGCGCACAGCTCAATCTTCAGGCGAGGCTGCAATCGGCGTGGGTGCTGGTGCCGTTCGCGATGTTTTTTGCCGTGTTTGCCCTGGCGATGTTCGGCGTCTTCGAACTCAAGTTGCCGCAGGCGATCAGCAGCCGACTGGACCGCATCGCCGGTCGCACCGAAGGTGGCTCGTTATGGGGTGCGGCGGTGCTGGGCGTGGTTTCCAGTCTGCTGGTTTCGCCCTGCGTCTCGGCACCGCTGGCCGGCGCGTTGCTGTACATCAGCGCCAGCGGCGATGCGCTGGGCGGCGGGCTGAAGCTGTTCATGCTCGGCCTCGGCATGGGCGCCCCGCTATTGTTGGTGGCCACCGGCGGTGCAGCCTGGCTGCCGAAAAGCGGGCCGTGGCTGGTCTACGTGAAAAACGCGATTGGCGTTTTGTTGCTGGGGCTGGCGATCGGTCTGCTCAGTCGGGTGTTGCCGGGGCAGATCACCTTGCTGCTGATCGGCTTGCTGGCCGGTGGCGTCGGCCTGTTCATGGGTGCGCTGGAGTTCGTCTACAAACCGCCGCGAAAACGTGTCGGTCAATTGCTCGGCATGTTCCTGCTGTTTTATGCGCTGGCGTGTTGGTATGGCGCCTTCAGCGGCCAGACTGATCCGCTCAATCCCATCGGCCAGCCGCGTATCGTCAATGGCAACGGGCAGCCGCAACACACCGGCAACTGGCAAACCATCACCACCCCGGCTGAACTGGATCGCGCCCTCGCGGACGCCAGATCGTCCGGCACCCCACTGCTGCTCGACTGGTACGCCGACTGGTGCATCAGCTGCAAAGTCATCGAACACGAAGTGCTCAACGACGCGAAGGTCGTCGAACGCCTCAAGGGCTATCGGCTGATCCGCTTCGACATCACTGCGAGCAACGCCGAGCAACGTGCGCTGCTCGACCGCTACAAATTGTTCGGCCCACCGGCGCTGATGTTTTTCGGCAAGGACGGTGTCGAACGCACCGAGGTGCGAGTGATCGGCGAGATCAACGCCACGGACTTCGCCGAACGTGTCGCGAAAGCAAATGACCGGATTTAATCACCCGGTCACATATTTCGCGCAAACATCGGCCATCGTGCTGGCTATTGCATAGAACTGGACAGTCACAAAGGCTTTGCGGCATAGTCGCCGGGTTCTGACAAATGCACAGCGGATAACAAGGAACAGCAGATGGCGACCCTATTGGTTCTGCACGGCCCCAACCTGAACATGCTCGGCACCCGTGAACCGGGCACCTATGGCGCTACGACACTGGCGCAGATCAACCAGGACCTGGAACGCCGTGCTCGTGAAGCCGGCCATCATTTGCTGCACCTGCAAAGCAACGCCGAGTACGAATTGATCGACCGCATCCACGCTGCCCGCAGCGAAGGTGTGGACTTCATTCTGATCAACCCAGCAGCTTTTACGCACACAAGTGTCGCATTACGTGACGCGCTGCTGGCGGTGAGCATCCCATTCATCGAAGTGCATTTGTCTAACGTGCACAAACGCGAACCTTTCCGCCATCACTCTTACTTCTCCGACGTAGCGGTGGGAGTGATCTGCGGCCTTGGCGCCAGCGGTTATCGACTGGCCCTGGAGGCCGCACTAGAGCAGCTTGAAAGACAGGCAACGGCTTGAACAACAAGCGTTAAACGCCCCTGACCGACCCTTGGGAGTTGATGATTCATGGATATCCGTAAAGTTAAGAAACTGATCGAATTGCTGGAAGAGTCCGGCATCGACGAGCTCGAGATCAAGGAAGGCGAAGAGTCCGTACGCATCAGCCGCCATAGCAAGACCCCGGCTCAGCAGTACTACGCACCGGCTCCAATGCACGCTCCGGCTCCAGCACCTGCTGCTGCTCCGGTTGCCGCCGCTGCCGCGCCTGCCGCCCCGGCCGCCCCTGTCCTGAACGGCAGCGTTGCCCGTTCGCCGATGGTCGGCACCTTCTATCGCAAGTCTTCGCCAAGCTCGCCGTCCTTCGTTGAAGTCGGCCAGACCGTGAAGAAAGGCGACACCCTGTGCATCGTCGAAGCCATGAAGATGATGAACCACATCGAAGCTGAAACCAGCGGTGTGATCGAATCCATCCTCGTCGAAGACGGCCAGCCGGTTGAGTACGACCAACCGCTGTTCACCATCGTTTGAACCGCGGAGAAACTTTGATGACTGCGAAGTTGGAAAAAGTTCTGATCGCCAACCGCGGTGAGATCGCACTGCGGATTCTGCGTGCCTGCAAAGAGATGGGCATCAAGACCGTCGCCGTTTACTCCAAGGCTGACAAAGAGCTGATGCACCTGGGCCTGGCAGACGAATCCGTCTGCATCGGTCCGGCCTCGGCCGCCCACTCTTACCTGCACATCCCGGCTATCATCGCCGCGGCTGAAGTGACTGGCGCTACCGCCATTCACCCAGGCTACGGTTTCCTTGCGGAAAACGCTGATTTCGCTGAACAGGTCGAGAACTCCGGCTTCGCCTTCATCGGCCCGAAAGCCGACACCATTCGCCTGATGGGTGACAAGGTGTCGGCCAAGCACGCGATGATCGCTGCTGGCGTTCCAACCGTTCCGGGCTCTGACGGCCCGCTGCCGGAAGACGAAGAAACCGCTCTGCGCATCGGTCGCGAAGTCGGTTATCCGGTGATCATCAAAGCCGCTGGCGGCGGTGGTGGTCGCGGCATGCGCGTCGTGCATAAAGAAGAAGACCTGATTTCCTCGGCGAAACTGACCCGCTCCGAAGCTGGCGCGGCGTTCGGCAACCCGATGGTCTACCTGGAAAAATTCCTGACCAACCCACGTCACGTGGAAGTCCAGGTACTTTCCGACGGCCAGGGCCATGCCATCCATCTGGGCGACCGCGATTGCTCGCTGCAACGTCGTCACCAGAAGGTTCTCGAAGAGGCGCCGGCACCGGGCATCGACGAGAAAGCACGGGCTGAAGTCCTCGCACGCTGCGTCAAAGCCTGCATCGACATCAACTACCGTGGCGCGGGCACCTTCGAGTTCCTGTACGAGAACGGCGCGTTCTATTTCATCGAAATGAACACCCGCGTTCAGGTTGAGCACCCGGTTTCGGAAATGGTCACCGGCATCGACATCGTCAAGGAGATGCTCAGCATCGCCGCTGGCAACAAGCTGTCGTACACCCAGGAAGACGTCGTCATCCGCGGTCACGCACTTGAATGCCGGATCAACGCCGAAGACCCGAAAACCTTCATGCCAAGCCCAGGCACGGTCAAGCATTTCCACGCCCCAGGCGGCAACGGCGTTCGCGTCGATTCGCACCTGTACAGCGGTTATGCCGTTCCGCCGAACTACGATTCGTTGATCGGCAAGCTGATCACCTACGGCGCAACCCGTGACGAAGCGCTGGCGCGCATGCGCAATGCGCTGGACGAAATCGTTGTCGACGGGATCAAGACCAACATCCCGCTGCACCGCGATCTGGTCCGCGATGAAGGCTTCTGCAAGGGTGGGATCAACATCCACTACCTGGAACACAAGCTGGCTGGCGACAAGCACTAAGCTTTAGCCCGAACAACAAAGCCGCCTTCGGGCGGCTTTGTTGTTTCTGCAGAATGCTCCACGCAAAACCATTGTGGCGAGGGAGCTTGCTCCCGCTCGGTTGCGCAGCGACCGCAAGGACCATTCAACAGGGCGGTGCCAGACAGATCCGGTTGGGCCATTTTGGGACCGCTTCGCGCCCCAGCGGGAGCAAGCTCCCTCGCCACAAGTGATTTGTTAACCGCTGAACCCTGGCAACCCGGTCGTCTTCTGCGTCGCGCTCGCGTAAACTTGTGCGCTTCTCGCAGCCCGCTAGGCTGCAATCAATATTTTTCAAAGGTGCCCGCCATGCCTTGGCTGCAAGTCCGTCTCGCCATCAGCCCAGAACAAGCCGAAACCTACGAAGACGCTTTCCTTGAAGTGGGCGCCGTGTCGGTGACCTTCATGGACGCCGAAGATCAGCCGATCTTCGAACCGGAACTCAATACCACCCCGCTGTGGTCGCACACCCACCTGCTGGCCCTGTTCGAAGGTGGCACCGAAGCGGCCAGCGTACTGGCGCATCTGCAGCTGTTGACCGGCAGCCCGCTGCCCGAGCATCACAGCGAAGTCATCGAAGACCAGGACTGGGAACGCACCTGGATGGACGATTTCCAGCCAATGCGCTTCGGCCAGCGCCTGTGGATCGTTCCAAGCTGGCACGCCGCCCCAGAACCCGACGCCGTGAACATTCTGCTGGACCCGGGCCTCGCATTCGGCACCGGCACGCACCCGACCACCGCGCTGTGCCTGGAATGGCTCGACGGCCAGGACCTGAAAGACTGCAACGTGCTGGACTTCGGTTGCGGCTCGGGGATCCTGGCGATTGCCGCCCTGCTGCTGGGTGCCAAACAAGCCGTCGGCACCGACATCGACGTGCAGGCGCTGGAAGCCTCGCGCGACAACGCCGGGCGCAACAACATCGCCGAAGCGCTGTTCCCGCTGTATCTGCCCGAGGACCTGCCGCAAGTTCAGGCCGACGTACTGGTGGCCAACATTCTCGCCGGCCCGCTGGTGTCCCTGGCGCCGCAACTGTCCAGCCTGGTCAAGCCGGGTGGCCGCCTGGCACTGTCCGGCATTCTTGCCGAACAAGGCGAAGAGGTTGCCAACGCCTACGCCCGTGATTTCGATCTGGACCCGATCGCCAATCGCGATGGCTGGGTGCGCATCACTGGCCGTCGGCGCTAGAATGAGCGCCTGCATAATCCGGATCGCCGCATGACCGACAGCTTCGTCACCCAGTGCCCGCATTGCCAAACCAGCTTCCGCGTCAGCCATGCTCAATTGAGCGTGGCCCGTGGGGTGGTTCGTTGCGGCTCATGCCTGCAGGTGTTCAACGCCGCCAAGCAGTTGCTTGAGCAGGCAGGCAAGGACGTGATCCCCCCGGTTGCTCCGGCCATCGTCGAGACCGCCGAGCCAGAACCACGGGCCATCAGCCAGAAGCAGTGGTCTGCCGCTGAACTCGACCTGGACAGCCTGGACCTGGACGAAGAACTCGCCCGGCTCGAACAGCGGGAAATCCAGCCGACTACCGAGTTCGGACGCCACCGCGAAGACAATCTGAGTGCCCGTCGGGATACCACTGAGCCCGACGAAGAGCCTTGGTCCGACAGCCTGTTCAGCGAATCGGCTGCCGATCGCGCCGAAGCGGCCGAAGCCACGATCACGCCAGAACCGACCGTCGAGCCGAGCACACCCTCGCGCACCGAGCCCTCGCTGTCCCTGGAGCCGGTGGAACTGGACGACGAGCCTCTGCCGCCGCAACTACGCCTGAACGATCCGCTCGACGCCCCGCTTCATCACGAACGCCTGTCAGCGGCCGACACCACTGACGAGTTCGACGACGACCTGCCCTCGATCGAACCCTTGCGCAAGCGTCGCGAACGCAGCGAGCCGGCGATGCGTGCCGAGGTTCTGCAAGACCTGACCGACGACCCGCTGCAACTCGATTGGCAGAAACGCCGATCCCCCTGGGGTCGACGGCTTCTCTGGTTGCTGCTGATTCTGCTCGGTGCCGGCGCGCTCGTCGGCCAGTACATCGCCTACCACTTCGATGAACTGGCGCGCCAGGATCAGTACCGTCCGTGGTTCCAGCAGTTGTGCCCGCAAATCGGCTGCACCGTGCCGTCGAAAGTCGACATCGCGAAAATCAAGAGCAGCAACCTGGTGGTGCGCAGCCATCCGGAATTCAATGGCGCACTGGTGGTCGACGCGATCATCTACAACCGCGCGCCGTTCTCCCAGCCGTTCCCGCTGCTGGAATTGCGTTTTGCCGACCTCAACGGCCACCTGATCGCCAGCCGTCGCTTCAAGCCCGGCGAGTACCTCAACGGCGATCTCGAAGGCATGGCGGAAATGCCGCCGCAAACGCCGATCCACATTGCCCTGGATATCCTCGACCCAGGCGCCAAAGCCGTGAACTACAGCCTGAGCTTCCACTCGCCCGAGTGAAACGGTTCAGTGCTACGGGTTTGACGGCACATTTCTGACAGCGACCGCTCAAACCAAACTGCTGGCGATAACAGAATAACTGTTCAGATTTTGTTCAATTCAGCCTTTATCCAGTCATCGAGAGCGGGTATCATGCCAACCCTTTTTCGAACTCTCATGATCCGGCCCCACAACTGGAAAGTCCTATGTCGGCGGTACGCATCGGTCCATACACATTGCACAACGGCTTGATTCTCGCCCCCATGGCGGGTGTCACCGACCAACCCTTTCGTCAGCTGTGCAAGCGACTGGGCGCAGGACTTGTAGTCTCGGAAATGGTCACCAGCGACATGAGTTTGTGGAACACCCGCAAATCGCGCATGCGCATGATCCACGAAGGCGATCCCGAGCCACGCTCGGTACAGATCGCCGGTGGCGATGCGCAGATGCTGGCGGATGCGGCCCGGGCCAATGTCGAACTGGGCGCACAGATTATTGATATCAACATGGGGTGTCCGGCGAAGAAGGTCTGCAACAAGGCCGCCGGTTCTGCGCTGTTGAAGGATGAGGCACTGGTAACCGAGATCCTGCAGGCCGTGGTGGCTGCAGTTGATGTGCCGGTTACCCTGAAGATCCGCACCGGCTGGGACCGGGACAACAAGAACGGTCTGACGGTGGCGAAGATCGCCGAGCAGGCAGGTATCACGGCGCTGGCGGTTCATGGCCGCACCCGTGCCGATCTGTACACCGGAGAAGCCGAGTACGACACCATTGCCGCGATCAAGCAGGCGGTGTCGATTCCGGTCTTCGCCAATGGCGACATCGATTCGCCGGAGAAGGCCCGATACGTGCTCGACGCGACCGGTGCCGATGGATTGCTGGTTGGACGGGCTGCCCAGGGGCGGCCATGGATTTTTCGCGAGATCGACCATTTCCTGCGTACCGGCGAGAAACTCCCGGCGCTGGAACTGATCGAGGTGGAACGCATTCTGCTAGAGCATCTGGCTGCGCTGCACGTCTTCTATGGAGATGTCATGGGCGTACGCATTGCTCGAAAGCATGTGGGCTGGTATCTCGCAACCCTGCCGGGCGCCAGGGAGTTCCGCGCCCACTTCAATCGTTTGGAAGATACGGAAGCACAATGCGCCAACGTTCAGGGCTTCTTCGCCGAACGTTACAAGAGCCTGACAGGGGACGGAGAAGAGGTGGCCGCATGACGATGATGACCGAGACTTTAGTGAGTGGAACAACACCCGTGAGCGACAACGTGAATTTGAAACAGCACCTCAACACGCCGAGCGAAGAAGGTCAGACCCTTCGCGGGAGTGTCGAGAAGGCGCTGCACAATTATTTCGCCCACCTTGAGGGCGCTGCCGTCACGGATGTGTACAACCTGGTGCTCTCCGAAGTCGAGGCGCCCCTGCTCGAGTGCGTGATGAACTACGTCAAGGGCAACCAGACCAAGGCCAGCGAGCTGCTCGGACTGAACCGAGGCACCCTGCGCAAGAAACTCAAGCAGTACGATTTGCTGTAAGCATTCAATCAAACCAGAAAGGCGCCCGCGTAAAAACGGTCGCCTTTTTTGCTGACTCCTTTGCTTTTGATGGAAATTGAAATGACCGACCAGACTACCCGCCTGCCGATCCGCCGCGCCTTGATCAGCGTTTCCGACAAGACCGGGATCCTCGAATTCGCCAAAGAGCTTGAAGCCCTGGGCGTCGAGATCCTTTCCACCGGCGGAACGTTCAAGCTGCTGCGCGACAACGGTGTTGCCGCAGTGGAAGTCGCGGACTACACCGGTTTCGCAGAAATGATGGACGGTCGGGTGAAAACCCTGCACCCGAAAATCCACGGCGGGATCCTCGGTCGTCGCGGTATCGACGACGCGATCATGAACGAGCACGGCATCAAGCCGATCGATCTGGTTGCAGTCAACCTGTACCCGTTCGAAGCCACCATCAACAAGCCAGGCTGCGACCTGCCGACCGCCATCGAAAACATCGACATCGGCGGCCCGACCATGGTCCGCTCCGCTGCGAAAAACCATAAAGACGTGGCCATCGTGGTGAATGCCAGCGACTACGCCAGCGTCCTCGAAGGCCTCAAGGCCGGCGGCCTGACCTACGCTCAGCGTTTCGACCTGATGCTCAAGGCCTTCGAACACACCGCCGCCTATGACGGCATGATCGCCAACTACATGGGCACCGTGAACCAGGCCGCTGAAACCCTCTCGACCTCCGGTCGCAGCGAGTTCCCGCGCACCTTCAACAGCCAGTTCATCAAGGCTCAGGAAATGCGCTACGGCGAGAACCCGCACCAGAGCGCGGCGTTCTATGTGGAAGCCAAGCCTGCCGAAGTCGGCATCGCCACCGCGACCCAACTGCAAGGCAAGGAGCTGTCGTACAACAACGTGGCCGACACCGACGCCGCGCTGGAATGCGTGAAGAGCTTCGTCAAGCCGGCCTGCGTGATCGTCAAGCACGCCAACCCGTGCGGCGTTGCCGTGAGCCCGGACGCGGAAGGCGGCATTCGCCAGGCTTACGAACTGGCCTACGCCACCGACACCGAATCCGCCTTCGGCGGCATCATTGCCTTCAACCGCGAACTGGATGCCGAGACCGCCAAGGCCATCGTCGAGCGTCAGTTCGTCGAGGTGATCATTGCCCCAAGCGTCAGCGAAGAAGCCCGCGCCATCGTCGCGGCAAAAGCCAACGTGCGCCTGCTGGCCTGCGGCGAGTGGTCGGCTGACCGCGCCGCTGCGTGGGACTACAAACGCGTCAACGGTGGCCTGCTGGTGCAGAGCCGCGACATCGGCATGATCGGCGCCGATGACCTGAAAGTCGTGACCAAGCGCGCACCGACCGAACAGGAAATCCACGACCTGATCTTCGCCTGGAAAGTCGCCAAGTACGTCAAGTCCAACGCCATCGTCTACGCCAAGAATCGTCAGACCATCGGTGTCGGCGCTGGCCAGATGAGCCGCGTCAACTCTGCGCGTATCGCTGCGATCAAGGCTGAACATGCCGGTTTGCAGGTCGCCGGCTCGGTCATGGCCTCCGATGCATTCTTCCCGTTCCGCGACGGTCTGGACAATGCGGCGAAGGCCGGCGTTACCGCAGTAATCCAGCCGGGCGGCTCGATGCGTGATGCAGAAGTGATTGCAGCGGCTGATGAAGCTGGCATCGCCATGGTATTCACCGGCATGCGCCACTTCCGTCACTAAGTACACGATCCACTGTGGGAGCTGGCCTGCCAGCGATAGCATCCCCTCGGTTTAGCCGATAAACCGAGTTGTCTGCATCGCCGGCAGGCCGGCTCCCACAGAAAAGCGCCCCTGCGGCGCTCAACAGAATTAGCGTCATCCGAGGTTTTTTGAAATGAATGTTTTGATCATTGGCAGCGGTGGCCGTGAACACGCCCTGGCCTGGAAAGTGGCTCAGGATCCGCGCGTGCAGAAGGTTTTCGTAGCGCCCGGCAATGCTGGCACCGCCATTGAAGCCAAGTGCGAAAACGTCGCTATCGACGTGCTGGCCCTCGAACAGTTGGCCGACTTCGCCGAGAAGAACGTTTCCCTGACCATCGTCGGTCCGGAAGTGCCACTGGTGGCTGGCGTCGTTGATCTGTTCCGCTCCCGCGGTCTGGACTGCTTCGGTCCGACGGCGGGCGCTGCCCAGCTGGAAGGCTCGAAAGCGTTCACCAAGGATTTCCTCGCGCGTCACAAGATCCCGACCGCCGACTACCAGAATTTCACCGAGATCGAGCCAGCCCTGGCTTATCTGCGTGAAAAAGGCGCACCGATCGTGATCAAGGCCGACGGCCTGGCCGCCGGTAAAGGCGTGATCGTTGCCATGACGCTGGCCGAAGCCGAAGACGCCGTGCGCGACATGCTCGCCGGCAACGCGTTCGGCGACGCCGGCTCGCGCGTGGTCATCGAAGAGTTCCTGGACGGCGAAGAAGCCAGTTTCATCGTCATGGTCGACGGCAAGAACGTATTGCCGATGGCCACCAGCCAGGACCACAAACGTGTTGGCGACGGCGATACCGGTCCGAACACCGGCGGCATGGGCGCTTACTCCCCGGCACCGGTTGTGACCAGCGAAGTGCACAAGCGCGTCATGGACCTGGTGATCTGGCCAACCGTGCGCGGCATGGCCGAAGAAGGCAACGTTTACACCGGTTTCCTCTATGCTGGCTTGATGATCGACAAGGCTGGTAACCCAAAAGTCATCGAATTCAACTGCCGCTTCGGCGACCCTGAGACCCAACCGGTTATGCTGCGTTTGCAGTCGAGCCTGGTGTTGCTGGTCGAGGCCGCCCTGGCACAAGCTCTGGACAAGGTGGAAGCCCAGTGGGATCCACGTCCGAGCGTCGGCATCGTGCTGGCGGCAGGCGGCTATCCTGGCGACTACGCTAAAGGCGTGGCCATCAACGGCCTGGATGCAGCCGCCGCGCTGGAAGGCAAAGTCTTCCACGCCGGTACGGCACTGAAAGACGGTCAAGTGGTGACGGCCGGTGGTCGTGTGCTTTGCGCTACCGCCATGGGCGCCAGCGTTGATGCTGCTCAGCAGCAGGCTTACAGGCTGGCGGCGAAGATTGACTGGGAAGGCTGTTTCTATCGCAAGGACATTGGCTACCGCGCCATTGCCCGCGAGCGTGGCGAAAATCAGGAATAATCGATCCATTCGGTCGGGCAAGGGTTTCAACCCCTTGCCGGACTATTCCGGCGCCGCGCATAGTTATATTCTGGCATCAACCTACGAAGGGATTTCGCCGTGCGCTGGCTCAGGATTGCCATAGGTTTCACTGTCACCGTGCTGACTTTGCTCTGCATGCTCCCGGCCCAGGCCGCGCAAGGCAGTGGTTGGGCGGTATTGCTCGACGAACAGGGCGACCTGCAGCTGAGCGACATCCGTTCCGCTCGCTACACCAACCAATTCAGCCCCACCGAACTCGAACGCCTCACCGCGGCGGAGCCCGGCGGTGCGCTCTGGCTGCGTTTCAGGCTCTCACCGGGCAAGCACGAGCAATTACTGCGGGTGTTTGCGCCCGACCTGTCGCACCTCAATCTGTATGTGCTGGACGGCGACAAGCTGATTGATCAGCTCAACACCGGCACCGAACAGCCCCAGGTTGAACGGCCATTACCCAACAGCGACTTCATGTTGCCGTTGCCGCAAAGCGACAAACCCCTCGATGTTTACCTGCGCCTGGTTTCCGAACACCAGATGCGGCCCTACATCACCCTGCAATCAGCCATCATGACCGCGGCCAATCAGAGTCAGACGTTGATCTACGGCCTGCTGTTCGGCTGCATCGGCATGCTGGTCCTGCGCAACCTGATTCGGTATGCCTACACCCGATCGCGCAGTAGCCTGTGGCTGGCAGGTTGTGAAGCATTGTTGATGCTCAGCCTCGGGCTGCTGCTGAACCTCGCGGGACCGTGGTTACCGGACTGGCACGCGGTGCAGACACCGGGTGCCTACCTCGCCTTGCTGCTCACCGCACCGTGCGGGCTGATGCTTGCCTACCGCTTCTTTGCTCCGCTCGGCCCGCATCCGCTGAACAAACTGCTGCTCGGCGAAATCCTGCTCATCACCGTCTGCGGCCTGCTGTTGCTGTTCGTCAATACGCTGCCGCTGAACATCATCACCTATACGCTGGTCGCCCTGGCGGGCCTGACGATGTTGTTCGTCAGCGCCTGGCACTGGCAAAAAGGCTATCGCCCGGCGCGGCTGTTCGTGGCAGCCATGGTGGTGTTCAACGCGGGAACGCTGATCATCCTGCCGGCCCTGCTGGGGTTGACGCTGATTGAACCGCAGGGCCTGATCATCGCCCTCCTGGTGTTCATCTGCATCAGCGGTCTGTTGATGAGTATTGCCCTGAGTGAACGCCAGCGCAGCATCACCGAGGACCGTTTCAGCATCAGCCGCGACCTCGCCGCCAGCAACGCCGAAATCAATGCCAAGGCCGAATTCCTGGCGAAGATCAGCCACGAAATCCGCACCCCGATGAATGGCGTGCTGGGCATGACCGAACTGTTGCTGGGCACACCGCTGTCGGTCAAGCAGCGCGACTACGTGCAAACCATCCACAGCGCCGGCAACGAACTGCTGACCCTGATCAACGAGATTCTCGACATCTCCAAACTCGAATCCGGACAGATCGAGCTGGACGATGTGCAGTTCGATCTCAATGCGCTGATCGAAGATTGCCTGAGCATCTTCCGCGCCAAGGCTGAACAGCAGAACGTCGAACTGATCAGCTTTATCCAGCCGCAAGTGCCGCGGGTCATCAGCGGTGACCCGACGCGCCTGCGCCAGACCTTGCTGAGCCTGCTGGAAAACGCCCTGAAAAAAACCGACGAAGGCGAGATCCTGATCGTCGTCGCCCTCGACGAGCGCAGCGCCAGGCCGCGCCTGCGCATTGCCGTGCAGGACAGCGGCGAGCCGATGGACGCCGAAGAACGCGACGCGCTGATGCACGCCGAACTGCACAGCAAGAACTTCCTCTCCGCCACCCGACTGGGCGGCAACCTCGGGCTGGTGATTGCCCGCCAGCTGATCCGTTTGATGCAAGGCGAATTCGGCATCAAGAGCGGCGCCAACCAGGGCAGCACCTTGTGGCTGACCTTGCCCCTGGACCCTGACCGCCTCGAACACCCGACCTCCGACCTCGATGGCCCGCTGCAGGGTGCTCGGGTGCTGGTGGTGGACGACAACGACACCTGCCGCAAAGTATTGGTGCAACAGTGCAGCGCCTGGGGATTGAATGTCAGCGCTGTCCCGTCCGGCAAGGAGGCGCTGGCGCTGCTGCGGACCAAGGCGCACCTGCGCGATTACTTCGACGTGGTCCTGCTCGACCAGAACATGCCCGGCATGACCGGCATGCAACTGGCGGCCAAGATCAAGGAAGACCCGAGCCTCAACCACGACATCCTGCTGATCATGCTCACCGGCATCAGCAATGCGCCGAGCAAGATCATCGCGCGCAACTCCGGGATCAAGCGCATCCTCGCCAAACCGGTGGCCGGCTACACCCTCAAGACCACGCTGGCGGATGAACTGAACCAGCGCAACAAGGGCCTCGCCGTTTCGCCGCACCTGCCCACGGGCCCGACCCTGCCGGTCAAGGTGCCTAGCGACTTCCGCATTCTGGTTGCCGAAGACAACAGCATTTCGACCAAGGTCATTCGCGGCATGCTGGGTAAACTCAACCTGCAACCGGACACCGCCAGCAATGGCGAAGAAGCCTTGCAGGCCATGAAGGCCCAGCGTTACGACCTGGTACTGATGGATTGCGAAATGCCGATCCTCGATGGTTTCTCGGCCACCCAGCAATTGCGCGCCTGGGAAGTCGGCAACCAGCGGGTTCGCACCCCTGTCGTGGCGTTGACCGCGCATATCCTCGCCGAACACAAAGAGCGTGCGCGTCAGGCCGGCATGGACGGGCACATGGCCAAGCCGGTCGAGCTGTCGCAGTTGCGCGAACTGATCGAGCATTGGGTAGCCCAGCGCGATCAGCAGAACCGGGCAACGGCTCAAACGTCCTGAGCCGACAGACCCGATCACGCCTGATAGACTCCCCCACGACTTCCCTCGCCAGTGAGCTTGTCCCATGCTCCATGTGTTGTTCAGCGTTTACCTGAAGATGCTGGTGCTCTATAGCCCGTTCTTCGTGTTGTCCTGCTTCATCAGCCTGACCCGCGGTTATTCACGCAAGGAGCAACGTCGGCTGGCGTGGAAAGTGGCAACGGCCACGCTGGTGTCCAGCGTCTTGCTGTACCTGTTCGGGCGGGTCATTTTCAATGTGTTTGGCATCACCGTGGACGCGTTCCGCATCGGCGCCGGCAGCGTGCTGTTTATCTCGGCGTTGGGCATGGCCCAAGGCAAGTCAGCGGTCCAGACCGACAATGTGCAGCAGGACGTCACCATCGTGCCGCTGACCATCCCCCTGACCGTCGGCCCCGGCACCATCGGTGCGTTGCTGGTGATGGGGGTGAGCCAGCCGCACTGGGACGACAAACTCACCGCCATCCTCAGCATCGCCCTGGCCAGTTTCACGGTAGGTGTGGTGCTTTATCTGTCGAACCGCATCGAGCGAATACTGGGTGACCAGGGTTTGCAGATTGTCAGTCGGTTGATGGGGTTGTTTGTGTGCGCACTGGCTGCACAGATCATTTTCACAGGGGTGAAGGGTTACCTGGTGCCCTGACGGCAGCGATGACCAGAGGCGTGAAGCCTCTGGCAAGCGCAATGATTCAAACCGGCGTTCTTGTTTCTGTGTTTCCCGGGATTCCGTGAAGAACCAAAAAAAAAAGCCATGGCAACGCGAGAGGACACTCGGCTGCCATGGCTTTTCATTGAAGAGTACATCTTCAGGAAGAGGGTTTTTCTCCGTACCAGCGAGGGGTGTATACCCAATCACCGCCACCTGCCCGCGAAAATACGCAGGTCGTGGACGATCCCACCAGCACCATGGTGCGCATATCCACCTGGTCCGGGGTCAACTGGCCAAGGGTTGTTACTCGCAACGTCTGACCCGGGCGGCCGATGTCGCGCCCCAAAACGACTGGCGTCTGAGGCGTACGGTGTCGAGCGACGATTTCCAGCGCCCGGCCAAGCTGCCAGGGACGGGAGCGTGAGATCGGGTTGTAGAACGCCAGCGCCAGATCAGCCTGCGACGCCAGATCGAGACGTTTCTCGATAATGTCCCAAGGCTTGAGGTTATCCGACAGCGACAACACACAGAAGTCATGCCCCAACGGCGCACCCGCCTGAGCAGCGGTGGCCAGTGATGCGGAAACACCGGGAAGGATTTCCAGATCGACGTTGTGCCAGTTCGCATCACTGGATTCGTGCAGGGCTTCGAGCACCGCCGCCGCCATGGCGAACACACCCGGATCACCCGACGAAACCACGACCACGGAACGCCCTTGCGCCGCCAGCTCGAACGCGTGACGCGCACGCTGCATCTCTTCGCGGTTGTCAGTGCAATGCAGCACTTGATCGGCGCGGAACGGGCCAGCCATGCGCACATAGGTTTCGTAGCCCAGCACATCGTTGGCGCGCGCCAGTTCAGCCTTGACCGCGGGCACCATCAACTCGGCAGCGCCGGGGCCAAGACCGATCACCGCCAGACGCCCCCGGGGACGGCCGATCGATAACGGGTCCAGAGGCTGCTCGGCCACCGCGATGGCAATGGCGTCATTGCCGAAGATCAAAACAGGCGGGGTGATGGCGTTGCGTGCCAGCTCACTGACCGCACCCGTCGCCGAGGCAAAGCGCAATGGCACACCCAGTTCAAGCGCCGCTTCATGCAATGCAGCGCTCGACATTTCACTGTCTGCAGCCAACAGACACGCCACCGACTGCACGGCGATTTTTGTCTGGTGCAAAGCATCGCGAACGGCATTGGGCACATTGGCCACGCCGGCACTGATGGCCACCAACACGTTGCGCGGATAAATCAAAAGTTCGTTCGCCGCCGGCGTACGCTCGGCATGCCCCACGTGAACTGCCAGTCGCGCTTGCGGGTTTTCAGGTAACTGCGCCTGCGCCAACCACGGCGCTTCACCCTCGATGCGCACGGTTTCACCGGCCAGCAAATCGGACACAAAGCGCTTGCCCAGTTCCAGGTCGCCGAGGGCATATCCGTTGGGTGGATTGAGCAGGCACGTGCCGAATCGCAACTCGCCACTGGTGGTGATCGCCGCCGCCACGTTCAGCGCGGCCGCGATTTCCCGCGCCAGCACGTTCACGCCGCCCAGACCGCCCAGCAGCGGCACCACCGCGCTGCCATCTTCGGCAACGGCCAGCACCGGCGGCTCGGCGCCTTTTTCCAGCAGCAACGGCGCCAGTGTGCGGATCACGATACCGGCCGCGCACAGGGCAATGATCGGCGTGTCCTGCTGATAAAGTTCGCGCAGGGTTGCGCCGAATTCGTGATAGGCACGGTCCGCGCCTTCAACCCGATCGGCCAGGCCATGGATCACGGCGTCGGGGTACAGTTTTTGAATATTGCGCGCGGTCGCAAGGCTGCCATTGCCGAGGATGACAATCGCCGGAGCTGGACGAGTCATCAGCCTTGCCACCTTTCACCCGGAACGATGATCAGCGAGAAGTACGGCGAGGACATGGGCTCGACCTGATCCAGCGGCACAATCTTCTGATTGGCCATGGTCGCGCGTTCGACGTAAAGCGCGCGCTCTGCCAGACCAAGCTCTTCGAGCACCTGACGGACCTTGGGGAAGTTACGCCCCAGCTTCATGATCACCGCCGCGTCGGCATCAGCCAGCCGGCGCTTGAGATCGTCATGAGGCAATACGCCGGACAGGACCGACAAGCTCTGATTGCGGTACACCAGTGGCGCACCAAGGACCGAAGCGCCGCCGAGCATCGAACAGACACCTGGCACGACTTCAGCCTCATAACGTTCCGCCAGACGATCGTGCAGGTACATGTAGGAACCGTAGAAGAACGGATCACCTTCGCAGATCACTGCAACGTCACGTCCGGCATCGAGATGAGCGGCGAGTTCTTCGCCGGCCGCATCGTAGAAATCACTGATCACCTGCTCATAGGACAGCGGTGCCGGCAATGCTTCGGTCGTCACGGGATACACCAGCGGCAGCAAGGTTTGTGCGTCCTGCAAATGCGCTTCGATGATACCAAAGGCATTGCCCTTCTTCCCCTTGGCAACGAAGTACGCCACCACCGGCGATTCGCGCAGCAGGCGCAGAGCCTTGACGGTAATCAGTTCTGGATCACCGGGGCCGACGCCAAGGCCGATCAAACGTCCAGGTTGCTGCATTATTCGATCTCCGTGGCGAGGGCATTGACGGCGGCGGCGGCCATGGCGCTACCGCCCAGCCGGCCTTGCATGATGACAAACGGCACGCCACGGCTGTCCGCCGCGAGCGCTGCCTTGGATTCGGCGGCGCCGACGAAGCCCACCGGGAAGCCGAGAATCAGCGCCGGTTTCGGCGCGCCGGCATCGAGCATTTCCAGCAGATAAAACAAGGCGGTTGGCGCATTGCCGATCACTACCACACTGCCCTCCAGGTGCGGGCGCCACAGTTCCAGCGCGGCGGCGGAACGGGTGTTTCCCAGCTCGCGCGCCAGCTCCGGAACGCTTTCATCGCGCAGGGTGCAGATCACTTCGTTGTTCGCCGGCAAGCGTGTGCGGGTCACGCCTTCGGACACCATCCGCGCATCACACAGAATCGGCGCGCCGGCGGCCAGCGCATCGCGCCCGGCCTTGCCCGCGCCGTCGGAGAATTGCAGACCGTCAATCGCATCGACCATGCCGCAGGCGTGAATCACCCGTACCGCGAGTTTTTCCAGATCGGCCGGGATTCGTTCGAGGTTGGCCTCGGCGCGAATGATCGCGAAGGAGTTGCGATAGATCTCCTGACCGTCGCGGATGTAATCAAGCATCAAAGGGGCTCCGTGAGCGGGCGTCGAGCAGGGCTGCGACCGCTTCAATAGTAAGGTTGCGTGCGTGCAGGGCGCCGAAACCTGGCTGCCCCCCTTCGCGAAAATAGAGGTCGTAATGACCGGGGCTGATCGCCAGTAAAGTGATGGGTGCAACATGCGCGGCGGCGCAGGAACGTGAGCAGCCGGACAGATGCACGTTCAATACCTGGCCATGACGCTGCAACAGCGCGGCCAGTTGCAGAGCGTCGCCCTTGGTGTCGGCCAGGCCTTTGCCGCAGCCACTGGAACCGGTACAGGCGATCAACCGCGACAAGGACTGATCGGCGTCGCACAGCAGGCCCAACCGATGCAGACGCCGGATGACTTCATCGGCGTGTTCGTCGCGGATGTTCGGCAACAGCAGGCTTTGCCACGGGGTGAACCGCAGCGTTGCGTCGCCGTATTCCTGCGCCAGCTGAGCAGCCCCCCGAAGCATCGCGCAATCGAGCCGCCCCAGCGGCGGTACGGCGCCGACATAGACATGACCGGCTTGCGCCTGCGGATGGGCGCCAATGTGCAGAACGTTTGAAGTCAATGAACGCTGCCAGGCTGTAACGGGCTTGAATGGCACACGCTCGGCCAGCCGGGCGAGAAACCCGCAGGTCGTCATTTCGCTCAGCAAATGGCGCATTCGCGTTTGATCGGGCTGCGCCAGCTCCAGGAACAACTCAAGCACGGCGACCACCAGCGCATGACCCTCTTCCAGCGGCACCGAACCAACCGGCCCGTCGGAGGGACACCCGGCCAAACCGAAAGCCAAGCGCCGCTCGCCCTCTCGCTCGACAGCGGACAACCACAGATCATGAGGGTGTTCGAGCATCGCCAGGCCTTCGCCCCCATCCAGCTGCACGGCGAATTTGGCGCTGAGGTCGTGGAAAGGTTCGTGCTCTTGCAGGGTAGCGAGGATCTGCCGGGCCAGGTCGCGGGTGTCGAACAGCATCTGCCGGTCGATGCCTGCGCTCGGGCTCAGCATCAGATTGCGTACATCGTCGCCGGCCGCATTCGAAGGGCCGAGGCCCGCGGCGAGCAGACCTTCAATCAGCGCGGCCTGCTCATGTGCGATGCCACGAATCTGCAGGTTGGCCCGGTTAGTCGCCTCGATCACTGAGCTGCCGTAACGCTGTGCGCCATCGGCAATGGCGCAGGCCTGCGCAGTACTCACCACACCACCGGCGAGCTTTATTCGGCAGATGCCCCCATCCCTGGCCTGGACGATACGCAGCAGCCCCGGACAAGCCGAGGGGCGTAAAGCGATGGGCGCAGAGTGTTTGTTCAAAGGGACGACCGGATCAAAAGTGGAAGCGCCTCCGGATGGAAGCGAGCGGTATTATGCCTGCTTTGCCGTACGGCATCCTAAGACCGCGTGTCGCAAACGCTTGCTCCCTCAATCAATCATCCGGCGCCCCACATAGACGTTGCGAATAAAACTCGAATATCGCGTCAGCGATAATGCCGAGCCGATCCTTCAACACTGGACGGACCTCATCAAACCTTGCGCTGTTCAGAGTGAATGGCACGGCGCGATGCATGAGCGTGACGCTGCTCTCGTTCCAGTCCCGAAACAAAATTCTTCCCGCTGGACTCGGGGACAAGGAGCAAAGGGCAGATGTATTTGCCAATAGTGCAGACAACATATCTCTTGTAACTTTTCCCATTTGATTTTCAACACCAGAAACTTCATTCAAACAAGCCTGACTTAGTTGACCGGAGACATGCCTGTAATATGGCTCGACGACGCTTTCGTCTTCGGACTCCCAGTCCATAGACCAAAGCGTGATGGCAAACAGGGAGAACAAACCCGGGGGATCTGTTTGACGATCGCGCTCTTGTCAGTTTCGAACGCTTCCGAACATACCGTAAAGCCCAGGTATTCCGCGCTCTTCAAATCCATCGTTAATTCTTTTTAAACCATTAATCAGCGATACAAGAAAGTTCAGGCTTTACAACTTGAAAACCGTCATCCAGCAACTGGGGCAGGCCACTTAAAACATTCCATTACTCGCCTTCACTGCCGACGCGTATCATGTGCCGCTTTATACAGTTGAACAGAGCACACACATGGCACGCTGGCTGACCGTGACAGGCATTGGTGAGGAGGGCTTCAAAGGTCTGGGCAAAAATGCCCGGCATGCGCTGTTGGCCGCGTCGAAGATCTTTGGCAGCCAACGACAATTGGATCTGCTCCCGGCGTGTATCCGCGGCGAACGCCGAGTGTGGCCGAGTCCATTCTCCCTCGATGGGTTGCTGGCCCTGCGGGGCGATCCGGTCTGCGTGCTCGCCAGCGGAGATCCAATGTTCTTCGGTGTCGGCGCCACCCTCGCTCGACAACTGCCCGGCGATGAAATGCTGATCCTGCCGGCGCCCTCCTCCTGCTCGCTGGCCGCGGCGCGAATGGGCTGGCCGTTGCAGGAGGTGGTCACGCTGTCCGTCGTCGCCCGCCCGATCGCGGCGCTCAACGCGCAGTTGTTCAGCGGTGTTCGCCTGCTGGTACTCAGTAACGACGGTCAAAGCCCTGCGGCGATTGCTGCGCTGCTGCGCGAGCGCGGATTCGGGCCAAGTCGCCTGACCGTACTGGAACATTTGGGCAGCGAAGTCGAGCGACGCATCGACGGCGTCGCCCGCGATTGGGCCGACCCGGTGATCGCCGATCTGAATCTGATCGCCATCGAATGCATCGCTGAACCCGATGCGCCGCGCCTGTCGCGACTGGCCGGCTTGCCGGATTCAGCCTTTAAGCACGACGGCCAACTGACCAAACGCGACGTGCGCGCAATCACCCTCGCTCGCCTGGCCCCGGTGCCCGGTGAACTGCTGTGGGACGTCGGCGCCGGCAGCGGCTCGATCGGCATCGAATGGATGCGTGCCCACCCGAGTTGCCGGGCGCTGGCCATCGAAGCCGATGAAGGACGACAACTGTTGATCGAGCAAAATCGCGACGCGCTTGGCGTGCCCGGCCTGCAACTGATCCGCGGCAAGGCGCCGCAAGCCCTCGCCGGGCTCGAGCGCCCGGATGCGATTTTCATTGGTGGCGGCGTCACTCGCGAGGGTGTGCTGGACACCTGCTGGACTCAGTTGAAACCCGGTGGTCGCCTGATCGCCAACGCCGTCACACTGCAAAGTGAAATGACCCTGATGGCTTGGCGCGAGCGGCATGGCGGCGAACTGACGCGCATCCACATCGCCCAGGCGCAACCCCTGGGCGACTTCGACACCTGGCGCCAGGCGCTGCCGATTACCTTGCTGGACGTGGTCAAACCTTTC
Source organism: Pseudomonas sp. IT-P171 (assembly GCF_949767765.1). Taxonomy (NCBI): domain Bacteria; kingdom Pseudomonadati; phylum Pseudomonadota; class Gammaproteobacteria; order Pseudomonadales; family Pseudomonadaceae; genus Pseudomonas; species Pseudomonas sp. IT-P171. The sequence goes on along the minus strand of NZ_CATKQN010000058.1, from coordinate 272,944 downwards.
GATGCGTGATGAAACTGCCGAACAACCCGCACCGCTGCGCAGCGGCCTCACGACGGGCAGTTGCGCCACCGCGACCAGCCTCGCGGCCGCTCGCCTGCTACTCGGCGGCGAGCCCGCGGATGCAGTGGACATCGTCCTGCCCAAAGGCAAGCAGGTGCAGATGCGTCTGGAGTTCTGTCGGCTCCTGGATGACGGCGCCGAAGCCGGCACGATCAAGGATGCCGGCGACGATCCGGACGTGACCCACGGCGCGCTGCTGTTTTCCCAAGTGCGATTGAACGCCGAACCAGGCATTCGATTCAGTGCTGGCCAAGGGGTGGGCACGGTCACCCGGCCAGGATTGGTGTTGGCTGTCGGCGAACCGGCGATCAACCCGGTCCCGCGCAAAATGATCACCGACCACTTGACCTTGCTTGCCGAGGAACTGGGCTATCACGGCGGTTTCGAGGTCACGGTGAACGTCGAGGGCGGCGAGGCGCTGGCATTGAAAACCATGAATCCACGACTGGGCATTCTCGGTGGCTTGTCGATCCTGGGCACCAGCGGTATCGTCCGGCCGTTTTCCTGCGCGGCGTACATTGCCTCGATCCATCAAGGCATCGACGTGGCGAAAACCAACGGTTACCTGCACATCGCCGCATGCACCGGCAACGCCAGCGAAGACACCATGCGCCGCGTCTACGACTTGCCTGAAATCGCCCTGATCGAAATGGGCGACTTCGTCGGCGCCGTGCTCAAGCACCTGCGCAAAGTGCCTGTGGATAAACTCAGCATTTGTGGCGGTTTCGGCAAGATCAGCAAACTGGCGGCCGGGCACATGGATCTGCACAGCCGGCATTCGAGTATCGACCTGCCGCAACTGGCCGAATGGGCCGCGGCGGTCGGCGCGAATGAAGCGTTGCAGCAAGCGATCCGCGAAGCCAACACCAGCCAACAGGCGTTGGCCATGGCCAGCGCGGCCGGCATCGCGCTTGGCGATGCGGTGTGCGGACACGCGCTGGCGTTTGCGCGCAGTGTGGTGCCGGCGCAGGTTCAGGTCGAAGTGTTTGCCATCGATCGCCAGGGCGGCATCGTCGGCCATGCGGGAGCTTTTCAATGAAACGCATTTTGCTGCTCGGCGGTGTGACGGAAGCATTGGCAATCGCCCGTACGCTAGGCCCGGAACACATCTACAGCCTTGCCGGCGTCGGTCGAGTGCCGACGGATCTGAATTGCCAGGTGCGCGTCGGCGGCTATGGCGGTGCCGAGGGTCTGGCGCAGTTCATCCGCGATGAAGGGATTGACCTGCTGCTGGACGCGACTCATCCCTACGCCGCACAAATCAGCCAGAACGCTGCGACTGCCGCGCAACGGGCCGGTATTCCCTGCTGGGCACTCAGGCGTCCGGCCTGGCAGCCGCAAGCCGGGGATGACTGGCGCGAAGTCAGCGACTGGGCCGGGTTGATCGACTCGCTGAAACCGTTCCGCCGACCGCTGTTCACCCTTGGCCGTGAACCCTTGCAACACCTGCACGAAATCCCGCCGGAGCAATTCTGGACGTTGCGCGCACTGGATGTTTATCCCGGCAACGAACGCTGCGAAGTGATTGGCGCCCGCGGGCCATTTCTGATTGACGATGAACGTGAGCTGTTCGAGCGCCGGCAGATTGATGTGCTGATCAGCAAGAACAGCGGCAGCACTGCCACCGAGCCGAAACTGGACGTGGCGCGGGAACGGGGGGTGCCGGTGTTGGTGTTGAAGCGGCCGGTGTTGGCGGGGGTGGATCGGGAGTTCGGGTCGGTGAGTGAAGTCCTGGCCGCACTGACGGACGCCTAAGTATTTGTGGCGAGTCACCACTCCTCCCGGCATTTCAAATCGGAGCCGCTACACTCATCTGAAATACGCTGCGACACCAAACCGCAGGCCGCTTTTTTACTTATCGGCATTGATCAGGCTAAATAGCCGCGCCTGATCTCCCACTCAACCGGATCTGTCCCATGTCCCGACAACGGCTCGCAATTGCCTGGATAGCCTGCTTCGCAGTGCTGTTCAACATGCTCGCCATGCCGATGACCGGAGCGATGGCGCAGACGGCGAAATCGCCGGCCGAACAGCTGTTGTGGGGCAGTTTTTGCTCGTCCACCGGCACGAAGATGGTGGCGATTTCCCTGGGGACGCTTGAACAGAAAGCGCCGCAAAACGACGATCATTCCAGCATGCAGCATTGCTGGTGTTGCTCCGGCTCAGCGCCGCTGGTGGCATTGCCCGGGCATGTACCGCAGTTGTACTTCGCGCGTTTCGAGGCCAATCGAAGCCTGCCCGCTGCTTCTCTCGACACGCCCACTCCGCGCCAGCAATGGCCGAATCTCAACCCCCGCGCATCCCCTCTGGTGTGATTCCTTCTCGCAATTGACCTGCGTCTTGAATCGTTCTGGAGAACTGTCATGTTGAACAAACTCATCGTTCTGGCTGCGTTGCTGCTGCCTGCCTGCTTTGCCAATGCCCATGAATACAAGGCGGGCGAACTGGAGATCGCTCATCCATGGTCGCAAGAGTTACCGCCTAACGCGCCGACCGTTGCGGCTTATTTCGTGATTCAAAACCACGGTAAAACCGCAGACAAACTGCTCAGCGTCGACTCGCCGATTGCAGGTATCGCTCAACTGCACGAGCACGTGATGCAGAACGATCTGATGAAAATGCAGCAAGTGCCGGTCGTCGAAATCCCGGCGGGCGGGAGCGTTACGTTTGCGCCGATGGCGTATCACGTGATGCTGCTGGAACTCAAAGACCGCAGCCTGCTGAGCGACGGAAAACGGTTCCCGCTGACGATGCATTTCGAGAAATCCGGTGATGTGACGGTCGAAGTCGCAGTGCAGAAAACCGCGCCGAACGGCGTGCAAGTGCACGCGCACACCCCGTAATCGCCAACGCTGAATACGCCCATGCGCCCGCTTAGCGCCAGGTCATCTGCCCCCCGTCGTCAGCCATTGAGCCTGACCCGCGGTAGCTGGATCAGCCTGTTCGCCATGTTGATGATCTTTATCGGCCCGCTGATTTCTCAGTCGATGCCGATGGATCCGCGCGCCTCCGCCCTGATGGAAGTCTCCATGAACATGTCGATGGACATGCCCATGGAGATGCCGGCAATGGAGCACGGCGACCACGGCGCGCAAGCCGCCGCCGAGCACTGCCCACCCAAGACACCTCATCACGCCATCTGGGAAAAGTGCGGCTATTGCAGCCTGCTGTTCAATTGCCCGGCACTGACGGGTGGCCAGTCCTTCATCGCATTCGATACACCAACAGCCACGACCTTCACCAAACCCGCCACTCGACTGGGCCACGCCCGGCAGACCTTCTTCCCCGGCGCCCGCACTCGCGCGCCGCCCATCGTCACGTAAACACCCCCCAATCTCACACGGTCCTGAAGATTGCCTGCGCCATCCCTGTGGGCGCGAGTCTGTGTGGCGAGGGAGCTTGCTCCCGCTTGAGTGCGCAGCACTCACAAAAGGGCCGCTACGCAGCCCAGCGGGAGCAAGCTCCCTCGCCACACGGCACGCTCCCACAGGGGATGGCGTCGGCGGCCGGCCGTGTCGTTTACGACTGTTCGATGGAAATTGTCATGTCCACGCTTTCTGCTGACACGCGCTTGAGCGCTGCCCAAGCCACTTTTGCCCTGAACGAAACGCGCGTTCGTTTCAGGCACGCCACTGCCGTTCTTTGCGGCGCTTTGCTGACCCCTATGGTGCTGGCCGACGAGCACGCCGGCCAGCATGAAGAACTGAGCCCGACGGTGATCACCGCCGTCGCGCCGAGTTCGCCGCTGACCGTCGTCACCAACCCCAAGGACCCGCGCCAACCGGTGCCGGCCAGCGACGGCGGCGACTATCTGAAGACCATTCCCGGTTTCGCCCTGGTACGCAACGGCGGCACCAACGGTGACCCTGTGCTGCGCGGCATGTTCGGCTCACGGTTGAATATCCTCACCAACGGCGGCCAGATGCTCGGGGCCTGCCCCGGCCGGATGGACGCGCCGACCTCCTACATCTCCCCGGAAACCTACGACAAACTTACCGTCATCAAAGGCCCGCAAACCGTGCTGTGGGGGCCAGGCGCGTCAGCCGGCACCATCCTGTTCGACCGTGAGCCGGAAAGCTTCGGCGAACTCGGTACACGCGTGAATGCCAGCGTATTGGCCGGTTCCAACGGTCGCTTCGACAAAGTGGTGGATGCTGCCGCCGGCGGCCAGTCGGGTTACGTGCGAGTGATCGGCAACACCGCGCATTCCGACGACTACCGCGACGGCAACAACGACACCGTGGCGTCGCGCTACGACAAGTGGAACGGCGACGTCGCCGTTGGCTGGACCCCGGACGCCGACACGCTGCTGGAACTCACCGCCGGCAAGGGCGATGGCGAAGCCCGTTATGCCGGACGCGGCATGGACGGTGCGCAGTTCAAACGCGAAAGCCTCGGCCTGCGCTTCGAGAAGTCCAACATCGGCGACGTACTGGACAAGGTCGAAGCACAGATCTACTACAACTACGCCGACCACGTGATGGACAACTACACCCTGCGCACACCGTCCGGCACCGGGATGATGGCTGGGCCGATGGCCTCCAGTGTCGATCGGCGAACCCTCGGTGCGCGGATCAAGGGCACCTGGCGCTGGGCCGATGTGCAATTGATCAGCGGCATCGACGCGCAGACTAACGAACACCGCAAGCGCAGCGCCATGGGCATCGACACCTACAAGGATCTGCCACGCGACAAGGACGCCGACTTCCACAACTACGGCGTGTTCAGCGAATTGACCTGGTACGCCGCCGACCGCGATCGCTTGATCTCCGGCGCGCGACTGGACCGCGCTTCGGCCAGGGATTTTCGGCAGACCACTGGCTCGGGGATGATGACCCGGCGCAACCCGACCGCCGACGACACCCGCGCCGACACCTTGCCCAGCGGCTTCGTCCGCTACGAACACGACCTCGCCGACAGCCCGACCACGTTGTACGCCGGTCTCGGTCACACCCAGCGTTTCCCGGATTATTGGGAGCTGTTTTCGCCCAACTCCGGCCCTGCCGGCTCGGTGAATGCCTTCGATTCGATCAAGCCTGAAAAAACCACCCAGCTCGACTTCGGCCTGCAATACAAGACCGAAGACCTCGAAGCCTGGGCCTCGGGTTATGTCGGACAGGTGCGCGATTACATCCTGTTCAACTACACGCCGGGAATGATGGGCATGACCTCGCAAGCCGAGAACATCGACGCGCGGATCATGGGCGGTGAACTCGGTGCGGCTTACAAGCTGACCTCGAACTGGAAGGCCGATGCGACCCTCGCCTACGCCTGGGGCAAGAACAGCAGCGACGGCAACGCGTTGCCGCAAATGCCGCCACTGGATGCACGTTTCGGCCTGACCTACAGCGAAGACAACTGGAGCGCCGGCGCACTGTGGAGAGTGGTCGCCGCGCAAAATCGTATCGACCAGAACAAAGGCAACGTGGTCGGCAAGGACTTCGACAAGACCTCGGGGTTCGGCGTGTTTTCGCTCAACGGTGCGTACCGGATCAACAAGAACTGGAAGGTCAGCAGCGGCGTCGACAACCTGTTCGGCAAGGCTTACGCCGAGCATTTGAACCTGGCCGGCAACGCCGGTTTTGGCTACCCGGCCAATGACCCGCAGGCCATCAAAGAACCGGGGCGCACGCTCTGGACCAAGGTGGACATGAGTTTCTAAGAACATCGCGGGCAAGCCCGCTTCCACATGGAAAGTGTTGAACCTGTGGGAGCGAGCCTGCTCGCGAATGACTGCACAGCAGTCACCAGACAACAACAAAAGTACCAAGCCAAGCGGAGCACAACCGATGAAACAGCCCAAACCGAATTTCTACAACCTGGCCTGGCGCTGGCATTTCTATGCCGGTCTGTTCGTCGCGCCATTCATGGTGATGCTGGCCCTGACCGGCGTCATTTACCTGTTCAAGCCGCAACTCGATCCGTTGATGTACGGCAGCCTGATGAACGTCCCGGCCGGTCATCACAGTGTCCCGGCCGATGCCCTGCTCAAGCGGGTAAAAGAGGCTTATCCACAAGCAACGATCAAGCAGTACCTGCCGCCGATCAACGCCGAACGCAGCGCGCAGTTTGTCGTGCTCAACGCCGGCAATGAGTTGAATGTTTTCGTCGACCCCTATCACGGCGACATTCTCGGCGAGCAAGACGCGAAGAAGAATCTGCAAGCCGTTGCCCGAGCGATCCACGGTGAATTGATGATCGGCACAGTCGGTGATCGACTGATCGAACTCGCCGCTGGCTGGGGCATCGTGCTGGTGGTCTCCGGGGTATTTCTGTGGTGGCCGCGAGGTCAGGCCGCCGGCATCTTGTGGCCGCGCCTGAGCAGTCGCGGTCGCGTGCTGTGGCGCGACCTGCATGCCGTCACCGGGTTCTGGGGTGCCGCGTTTCTGTTGGTGATGCTGCTGAGCGGCATGACCTGGACCGGGTTCTGGGGCAAGCAATACGCCGGGGTCTGGAACGTGTTCCCGGACGCCATGTGGAATGACATGCCCAAGTCCGATGTCGAGGCCCGCAGCCTTAACACCGCCACCCGCCAGACCGTGCCCTGGGCGATGGAAAACACGCCGATGCCGATGTCCGGTGACCACGCCGAACACATGGCCCACGGCAGCGGTCAAGCCGGTCCTGCGGCGCCGACCATCAGCCTGCAAGACGTGCAGAACATCGCCGAACAGCGCAAGGTCGAGCCTGGCTACAGCATCACGTTCCCGACCACCGCCACCGGCGTGTTCACCATCGCTGTATTCGCCGACGACCCGCGCAACGATGCCACTCTGCACGTCGATCAATACACCGGCAACGTCCTCGCCGATGTGCGCTTCGAGCAATACGGCACCGTCGCCCGCGCCACGGAAATCGGCGTGATGCTCCACGAAGGCAAGATGTTCGGCGTGCTCAACCAGATCATCGTGTTGCTGATCTGCCTGATGATTCTGCTCAGCGCCGTCAGCGGCGTGGTGATCTGGTGGAAGCGCCGCCCGCAAGGCAAGTTCGGTGTTCCGCCGCTACGCCACGATCTGCCGAAATGGAAAACCGGGGTGGTGATCATGCTCGTGCTGGCCGTGGCGTTTCCATTGGTGGGGGCTTCGTTGGTGGTGGTCTGGTTGCTGGATCGCGTGCTGCTTTCGCGCTTCAACCGACAAACTGAATCGGCCTCATCTTCATCATGAAACAGGCGAGATGCTCGTTTTAGAGGCACGTGTAGACTTCGGCACTTATCGCCCGGTCATATTAAGTGTTACTGTATAACTCGAGTGCATCATTCAACCCGCAGCCATGGCTGCGGGTTTTCTTTTGAAGAAGTGATTCACCATCCCGATGAACAGTACCTCTTGACCGGCCTCTGCCTGCTGCCCTGAACAGTGCCCAAGTGCAGCCGAAGCTGTTTTGGCGAGGGCGTTTGTTCCCTCGCCACAGGTGATGTGTACAGTTAAAACGATCAATCAGGAATGCAATGACCTCGCTGAACCTCACAAACCTCGCCTGGACACCCATGGGCCACGGCCACTGTCATCACCAGTTCCAGCTGCGTGATGCCTCGTTGCACGTGGCCGCCGGTGAGTTTGTCGGGTTGATCGGTCCCAACGGCAGCGGCAAGACCAGTCTGCTGCGCTGCGCCTACCGCTTCAGCAAACCGGAAAACGGCGAGGTCCGGCTCGATCATCACAACGTCTGGAAACAATCCTCGCGCTGGTGCGCGCAACGCATCGCCGTGGTGTTGCAGGAATTCCCTGACGCCTTCGGGCTGACCGTCGATGAAGTGGTCGCCATGGGCCGCACACCGCACAAAGGCCTGTTCGACGGCGACACCCTCGAAGACCGAAACCTCGCGACGCAAGCACTGGAATCCGTCGGCCTCAACGGTTTTGAAGACCACGCTTTCGCCACGCTCTCCGGCGGTGAAAAACAACGCGTGATCCTCGCCCGCGCACTCGCCCAGCAACCACAGCTGCTGATCCTCGACGAGCCGACCAATCACCTCGACCCGCGCTATCAGCTGGAGCTGTTGCAACTGGTCAAGCGCCTGCAGATCGGCACCCTGGCGAGCATCCACGACCTCAATCTCGCCGCCGCGTTCTGTGATCGGCTGTACGTGCTCGATCACGGCCGCATCGTCGCCAGCGGCACACCCAAAGAAGTCCTGACCGCCCCGCTGCTGCGTGATGTGTTCGGCGTCGAAGCGCTGATCGATGAACACCCTCTGCACGGCTACCCACGAATCACCTGGATAACCCAACCATGACTTTGCGTTCCCTGCTGTGCGTCGCGCTGTTGCTGGGCAGTGCCCAAGCGCTTGCCGAAGCAACGAAATATCCGCTGACGGTCCAGAGTTGCAACCGCGAAGTGACCTTCGCGCAAGCGCCGAAACACGCGGTCAGCCATGACATCAACATGACGCAAATGATGCTCGCCCTCGGCCTCAAGCCGAGCATGGCCGGCTACAGCGGCGTCACCGGCTGGAAATCGGTCACACCACAGATGCAGACCATCCTCGACGGCCTGCCGGAGCTAGCGGCCAAATACCCGTCAGTGGAAACCCTGCTCAACGCCAACGTCGATTTCTTCTTTGCCGGTTGGGATTACGGCATGCGCGTCGGCGGTGATCTCACGCCGCAGACGTTGCAGCCGCTGGGCATCAACGTCTACGAGCTGACCGAATCCTGCGCGTTCGTGATGAAGCGACCGGCCGCCACGCTGGAAGATACCTACAACGACCTGCGCAACCTCGGCAGAATCTTCGATGTGCAGGATCGTGCCAACGCCTTGATTGCCCAAATGCAGGCGCAAGTTGCGGACGTGCGCAAGGATCTGCCGGCCAAAAAACCCCGCGTGTTCCTCTATGACAGTGGCGAAGACCGCGCCATGACCTCGGGTCGCCTGGGCATGCCGCAAGCGCTGATCGACGCAGCGGGCGGGCGCAACATTCTGGATGACACCGACGCGAGCTGGACCCGCGTGAATTGGGAAAACGTGGTCGAGCGCAATCCGCAGGTGATCGTGATCGTCGACTACGGCGAGGTCACCGCCGAGCAGAAGGTGCAATTCCTGCTGAACAACAAGGCGCTGCAATCGGTGGACGCGATCAAGAACCAGCGCTTCATCGTCATTCCATATGTGCAGGCCACGCCTGGCATCGACAACGTGCTGGCGGTTGAAACCTTGGCCAAGGGTTTCCACGGCGAATGACCAGTCGTCGCTACGCCTTGTTGCTGATCGCCCTCGGCGCACTGTTGATGGTGTCGTGCGTGGTGTCACTGGGCTTCGGCCCGGCGCGGGTGCCGGTGGACGCGGTCTGGCACATTTTGCTGCACAAGGTGTCTGGCTTTGGCGAGGTGAGCTGGACAGCCGGTCAGGAACACATCGTGTGGTTGATCCGCGTGCCGCGCATGTTGCTCGGCGCGCTGGTGGGCGCCGGCCTGGCGTTGATCGGCGCGGTGCTGCAAGCGGTGACGCGCAACCCGCTGGCCGATCCGCATTTGCTCGGGGTGACGTCCGGCGCGACACTTGGCGCAGTGATCGTGGTGCTGCATGTCGGTGAAATCGTCGGCCTGCTGACCTTGCCCATCGCCGCCTTTATCGGTGCACTGCTGAGCATGCTGATCGTCCTGGTGATCGCCAACCGCAACGGTCGGCTGGACAGTGACCGGCTGCTGTTGTGCGGCGTGGCGGTGTCGTTCGTGATGATGGCGATCGCTAATCTGTTGCTGTTTCTCGGCGATCACCGTGCCAGTTCGGCGGTGATGTTCTGGATGCTGGGCGGGCTCGGACTGGCGCGCTGGGAATTGCTCGCGGTGCCGGCGGCGAGCGTGTTGCTCGGGCTGGTTTTGTTGCTGGGCATGGCCCGTCCGTTGAACGCGTTGATGGCGGGTGAACAGACGGCCGTGACGCTGGGGCTCAACGCCCGTAGCGTACGCCTGCGCGTGTTTTTGATTGCGTCGCTGATGACGGGGGTGCTGGTGTCGATCAGTGGGTCCATCGGATTTGTCGGGTTGATGGTGCCGCACATCGCACGCCGATTGGTGGGGGCTGAACATCGGCGATTGCTGCCGGTGTGCGTGCTGTTGGGCAGTGTGTTTCTGGTATGGGTCGATGTCGCCGCGCGCACCCTGATCGCCCCCGAGGACTTGCCCATAGGCGTGGCCACGGCGGCGATTGGCGGATTGTTTTTCATCGGCCTCATGCGCAAGCGTTGACCGGGTGCGAGGTGGTCAGGCTGCGGACACGGTTACAACTCATCCCGGGGGTATTGGACGGATACGTCGGGAAACTGCTGGCGCACGTCTTTCCAGTCGGCGCCCAGTCGCCCGGGCTGGCGCCAGTAACCGGCGGCCCTCAATACTTCTAAATGGCTGGTGTCAGCCAGCCTGGAAATGAACGCCTCGAACGACATCACGGTGGTCCATCGATCATTGGGAGGCTGCACCAGCATGACGTTAAGCAGTGCTTGCTCCGCTATCGAATAGGTCGGTACGTACTTCAGCAATGCGCCGTCGCGTGAGGAATAGTAGAAAGCCGTGATATCGAAGCCTTTGTTTTTCACGACCTGGGTGTGCGAATGAATCGACTCGGGAGAAGCATAGTTCTCAACGTCGGCATCCGATCCCGCTTGCACCTTGCCTGACTGATCAATCTGATGACTGGCCATCCATGTGTAGCCGTCAGGCAAGCGTGGCAATCGAGTGTCTGGTGCAGTTGAAAGGTCGTTGGCAGTGCGGAAGATCAGCCTGATGGCTGCATCGGGATGACTCGTGCCAGCGAGGGGCTGCATGCCGACGTATGAAAAGGTATCGGGTTTGGCCAGGATTGCGCTTGTACACGCCAATCCCCGATTAAAGTGTTCCGCTCGAAACTGAGCATAACGAGCAGCATCGTCGGGATGATGAAACATCGGCCCAAACGGCAGACTGGAGGTGTTTGCCCACCTTGCTTCGACGGACACAAACGGCATACCGGCAAACCAGTCCTGACCCACCTCGCCCGCACGGGACCAATAAGCGCTGGTCAACAGCACCTCCAGTTTCCCCGCCGCGGCCATACGCCGAATGTAATCGGTCAGTTTGAATGAGCCACGGTTGATATCGTCCTGATCACGTTGAGCCTGCGCCGTTGTCGCAAACGGGTTGTCCCTGACCTGCACCTGGCCAAATTTGTCCCGCGACACCACCGGATCGAACGGCGCGAGTTCAAGACGTAGCAAGGCGCCGTCGCCACAGGAAAAATAAATCGGCCTGTACCCGTGAGACGTACGGACGCTGTCACGCGCCAGACTCACCTCCATGGGCGAAAAGAAGTGCCGGTAGTCATCGTCCGGCAGCCCCGGAGGCGTAGCGACCGCACACAGGATGAGCCCACTGTCCACGTAGCGGTAAGGCAATACGCCAGGAAACACACGGTCATACGCCAACCGTGAGTTGCGCACACTCACGGGCAGCGTCGCGAGGAATGAACCATCGCGAGCGTTGCGCAGGATAAATCCAAAGCCGGGTAATGAACGACTGCCCGCCTGTTCATGTGCCAGGCGGGCGGCATCCTGTTCCTGGATGCAGACTGCAGTGTAAGCCGGCTCCACCAAGGCCCTTGGGTAACCCGTCGTTTGGGGTATCGTCTGATACGGTTCAAACTCCGTGACTTCTCGAGCCGGGCCCCATAGGCGGCTTCCTGCAACCACTTTCAGATACCCGCAATTGACCAGTTTTTTAACCCACGCTGTCGGCGTCAACGTACCGGCATGGATCTGATCCTTGATCCAGGTGGCGTCCAGATCACGAGCCGGTTTACCCGACAGGCTGATCGCTATGCCCAGGTCCGCGCGGATGCGCTCCCATGCGCCGATCCGGTAACGGATGATCGATCCGTCGGGTGCAAACAGGTATTCATCGAGCGCCTGTGTTCTGCGCATGAAGGCGGTGTAAACGGTATCGACAGAGAGCATGTTGCGATAGAGCTCTTTGTCGACGTCCGATAACAGGACGGGTAACGCGCGCAGCACCCGTGAGCGATAACGCGCCACGATCGTGCAGTCTGTCGGAAACTGACCGAGCTCGATCGCTGCATCCGCAAAGATCCACTTGATATCGAAGTCTTCCCGGGGGATATCGGCAGGATCAGTGGCCACAAAACGCCCATCAGAGCGCTGGAGAATCAGACCACCGAATGCCCTTGGCGTGCCGGCAGGCACTTGTGAACGAGCATGCACGGCGGCGTCATCGGCCGTCAGGAACACCGGACCGAGCGAACGACGCTGCACGTTCTGGCTCGGCGCCCAATGGGCGCCCACCAGCCCTTTCCTGTCCCAGCACACACTGGTGCGCAACACGTGCAATGCATCGTTGCGGGCGACCGTCGCGACAAAATCGGTTGCGCTCGACACGCCCTTGGCCAGATTGTTTTGAATGGCCTCCAGGCCCATGTTCGGAACATCGTTGTCGAACAGCGGGGTGTCCGGTCGGGGCTCGTACTTCAGCAGTGCGCCATCCGGCGTCGACACGTAGAGTAGCGCCGGAACTCTTTCCCCGAAGACAGGGCGTTTTTTGGCGTTGTAGACAGCGACCCACAAATCTTTCGGAACAATGAAATGCTCGGCCAGCCAGCGTCGGGGCGCATCCCGCTCATGGTTGACCCGCTGGCGCGAATAGAAATAGGAGTGAGGAGCGAAGGACTCGGGATAAACATAGTCCCCGGACGTTGGGGAACGTCGGAACACACTGCGCTCCAGGAAAAGCTTGTCTCTTGGATAGCTGACGGGAACCAGTTCTGAAGCGACATATTCTTCTTTGTCCCTGTGCTTGAGAATGAAGCCGAACCAGGTCTGTCCTTCATCACGTTGTCCGGTGTTTCGGGCATAACGATCGAGCGCCGCTGCGTCGGCCGACTGGAACACCGCCCCCAACGACACTCTCTCCGGGACATTCCGTTCCCAGGGGCCGGGAACGAAGTGCTCCGTGACTTTCCCCCGAGGTCGCCAGCGACCGTTGCTGATAATGACCTGCAAATCGCCGGCGGCCGCCGCCTCTGTCACCAGTTGTTCCGGTTTGACCACGCCCTTTTCCAGGTCGAGGGCAAGCTTGCCGGGCGATTGGCTGGTTCCCAACTGTTTGAGTAGCGCCAATGAGCGAGAGCGGTCCGGGGTGAACCGGATCAAGCTGTCTTCGGCCCCCGACAGATAGGCCGACAGGTCGGTTGCGAGGCTATTGCGCAACGCTTTGACATTGAACATCAGCAAGCTCGTTGCCGCATCTTCGACGGACCATTCCAGATCCGCTGCTGCGTGTGCGTCGAGTGTCGAAAGCGCGGGGTGAGCGTAAAACCGACTGTGCAAGACATGATTGTCGGGGACTCGCTCGTGATGCGTACTCGAACTGGCCAATTGTTCGGCGGGCTCAGTAATCACGTACCGCTGATCATCTCGCTGGAGGATATAGCCGTAGTAACCGCGATTACGGCGCCGCCCTACCCGTTCGTGGGCATAACAGGCGGCGTCGTCCGCCGAAAGAAAGGTCCGGCCCAATACACTTAGTGTTGATACAGCATTTGTCGAGTCAGGCTGTTGAGGTTGTTCATCCATGATGGGAGTACTCCAGTGAGTCTTCATTGAACACTCACTGTCGCACTGTGAAATACGCCCATGGCGGTACATAGTTATTCCTCCCCCCCCCCCGAACTGCTTGCGTACGTGTGGGCACGGCTCATCAGGCGTTCTACAGCTCGTCACGGTCTGGCTTCACCTCCGGTTGTACCGTCGGCGTCCAGGTCGAGTCCAGACGTCCGAGGCGGCGCCAGTAACCATCGGTGTCCACGACTTCAAGCCGGCCGACGCCTGCGAGTCGAGCGAGGTAAGCAGCGACCCCGTCCTTTGCTTCCTCATTGAAAAATGCGGTTTCCTGTGCCGAGAAACTGGGGGTGAATTTGAACAGCGCGCCCCCGCGACCGGAGAAGTAGCAACTACCGCCGGAGACCCCGCTCTTTTTCACCACGTCCCGACTGAACCACAGGTCCGCCAGGGCCAGGTTATCCAGCAGCAATCGATCCATCGCAGAGGGGTCCTTGACCAACAGGTTGAAGCGTTTGTAGAACTGATGAACGGCGACCCATTTGTAGTCCGGAGGAAATATCGGTAATGGCAATGGTTGCGCCCCCGGTATGGAAACAGGGGCAATGGGCCCGCCCACCCCCGAGTAAAACAGCGAACTGGCAGCGCCACTGTCGGGGCCGTCTTCAAGCGGCTCGACAGCAACGAATGAAGCGCTCGCCTCATGCATCAGGATCCCCCCCAGAAACTCCTGAGCAACGTAATCGCCAATCTGTCTTTGGGCCGAACGGGCCGCATCATCCGCATGTGCGAATACAGGCCCGAGGGCAAAGCTGTTATCCGGCGCCCATCTCACCAACCCGATGCCGGTTTTGACACCTCGGGAGTCCACCCTGAACGGCGACCAGAAAGCGCTGCGCACCACTGCCTGCAACTCACCGTTTGCGATCACTTTACGCAGATATTCGAACAGCGTTTCGCTTCCAGATTGCAGGACCTTTTCGTAGGCGAGCGCGACCTGCAACTGGGTCCACTCTGGTGCGATGGACTTGGGCTTGTATCGCAACAAGGCGCCATCGGCACAGGACACAAAGACGGAGAGGAAAGCAGTGACTGCCTCCGTGCGCACACGGACAGCGTCCAACCCGTACATCAGATCCCGAGGCGAGATGAAACTCTGATTCAAGTCGTGCGGCAGTCGCCCCGCTCCGGCCGAGGAACACAGAAAAATCCCCTCCACGCGGTACCCCAGAGGCAATAGCCCGTCGGGAAATACCTTCTCGACGGCGAGACTTCCTCGCCGCCCGTCGATCGGCATCGTCGTCACATACCGCTCGGCGTTCAGCGCCTTGAGTATGAACCCGAACATCAATCCGGTTCGAACGCCAACCGCTCGGTGGACATGCCGTACGGCGTCGTCCATTTGCGTGAAGACCGGACTGAACGCCGGATCAGCAATAGCCGACCGATGCACTTGCGAAGGGCCTCCCTCGGAATAAGCGCTCCATACCGACAACTGCCTGGCCTTGCCCCACAGTCGGCTGCCTTTGATCACTTGCAACCGACCGGCTCTTGCAACCTGATTGACGTATTCACTGGGGGTCAGCGTGCCATTGCGCATTTGCAGCTCTATCGGGGTGTGCCGGCGCTGCAATTGACTGGGGGACGCCAATGACCGCGCGAGTTGTTTTTCCGCAGCACTGGCGCTGAGGGTGTAGCTGATGAGGCTGCCGTCGAGCCCCAGCAGATATTCCTTGCCGGGCGAAAGCGACGAGCCGCTCAGGATTGCCGCCAGAAAATCAGTGGAGAACATGGTGAGGTACACGTCCCGCTCGCGGTTCGACAGCGCGAAAATCGGTTCGACCTGCATTCGCGAATGGTAGCGGGCGACAACCGTGCTCCCGGCCAGAAACAGTCCCTGCTCGATCAACTCGTCCAGGCGAATCCAGCTGGCAGGGAAATTCTCGACCTCGACGGCCACCGGCAATGTTGCGACAAACAAACCATCGAGCCGACGCAGCACCAGGCCACCGTAGATCCGCTCTCGCCTCGAGCCCAACTGCTCCAGCGCATGGCGCACTGCATCATCCTGCGACACAAAGACCGGGCTGAGCGCTCGTCGCTGGAGCTGTACATAGGATTTCCAATCGGCGCCGACAATGCCCGTCTCGTCCCACAGCTCACTGGTACGCAGCACCTTCAGCTCTCCGGCCTTGGCGATCCATTGAATGACGTTGGCAAAGGGCGGCGTGGCGTTGAGCAACAGCGACTTGAGCTGCTGCAAACCGTTCGCGTCGAATTGTGTTGAGGTGGCCGAATATTGATAGCGCAACAAGGCCCCATCCAGGGTCGCGATAAAAACGCTCAGGTCCTGAAAATGCGTAAGGCGTTGGGTGCCATCGTCGTCATGGATCGCCGCAGCCAGTTCGGTCATGGAAGCAAAATGACGGGCAAACCAGGCGTCCGTTGTCGATAACCCATCGGGAATCCAGCTTGCCGAGTAATAAAGCGCGAGGGTGCGAAACTCGTCGATCAATACGGGCGCGCCAAAGTCGCTAGCCTGGTTCAGCGCTCCCAGGTGGCTGGCAGGCACCGTTTCGGTCGCCACATACTCTTCGCGGTCCTTGTGCTTAAGGATAAAACCCCAACCCGCAGCCGCCGCACGGTAGTCGAGCCGGGCGCGATGACGGGCGTTCAGCACCGCGTCTTCGGCATTGGAAAAAATCGCGCCGAGCACCGGAACGGAAACGCCTGCGGGCGCTGATTCATCACCCAGCACCGTTCCCCGCGGCCCCCACACATCATTGCCCGCGACCACACGCAATCGGCCAGTCCCGGCCAATTCTTCGACCACGGCATCGGGTGCCAGTGTGCCGACTGCCAGCTCCCGGTCTATCAAGGTGGAATCATCGGCAAGCAAGGTAACTCGCTCTTTCACCTTGTTGCGAGCGGCCACTTTCGATAAATCGGGGCTGTAAGCCAGCAGGCTGTCTGGCGAACCTGAGAGGTAAAAATCGGCAACATGCGCGCTCTTGGCGAGCACTGAGCGAATGTCCTCGGTGGTGAACATTTGCGCCTGCGTCAATTGCTCTTCTGCGTCGGCACGGACAACAGCACTTGAGTCCGTTTGCCAGCGTGAAGCGTACAACCCATAAAACGAGTGTCCCTCGAGCAGTACGATCGGTGCTCCTGAGGCGTCGAGAGGACAGAGCCGGTCCAGGGCAAACCGCGGCTGCGCGCCGATAACCGGCTCAGTGGCGACAAAACGTTTGTCTTGATCCTGCAAAATCATCCCGACAAAGCCTTGTTCACGGCGGCTGCCGATGTACCCATGCGCAAACCGTGCAGCATCGTCGGCGAGGAGGAAAGCGGGACTCAAACGCCTTGACCTCGCATAGGGTTGCCAGTCGGTGCCAACGTTCCCGACAACATCCCATAACGCGCTGTCCTTCAGCACCGTCAACTCGCCGGCTGCTGCCACCTGCTTGACGTAAACCGCAGGCTTGAGCGTACCTTCCTTCAGTCGCGCGTTGAAGTCTGTGCTGTCCTTCAGCGCAGCTTCACGCTGGTGCGCCGAAGGCTGGTACTGCAAAACGGCACCGTCGCGGGTCCGGGCGTACACCTTCAGATAGTCCGGGTACTCCTGCCGGTAAACATCCCACAGCGAAAACCTGATGCCAGCCGCCAGCTCGTCCGGTGAAAAAAACCGCTCATACAGCCAAGGCTCGCTGGCACTCTGCGCCCCATCACTGTGCGATATGAAATAGACGCCGTTGAGGTCGAAATCGAGCAAAGGCTCCAACTTGCGATCCGCTCGCATCGGAAATGTTTTGAACAGTTCGGCTGCCGGATTGCTGGAAAGAACCGGATAAGTCGCCATGCATTCCGAGCTGCCGGCAGAGGTCACCACAAACCCTAGATAAAGGCTGTCGGACGTCGGGGGGAGCGTCGTTGCTACGGCTTCAATCGCCTTGTCCACTTGATCGGACACCGCACAAAAAAACGGCTGTACCGGCGTCGGACTTCGCTGCGCGGCAGTACCGAGGCTCCAGCTCGCCGACACGTTTCCTCGCACTCCGCCCCACTGAGCGTTGGGTACCAGTACGCTCAGCGTGCCGGTCGTGGCCAATTTTTGAATCAATCGCTCAACGTCGGAGAACGGCCCGAAAGCCTTGAACGCCACCTCAAAGAGCTTTTTCTCCTCTGCCGGTTGAGTGGACTCGTATTTGATCAGAGAGCCATCCGGCCCCGATAAATAGTGGCGCTGTCCATAGGCACCCGAATCCTGCATGTCGCTGAGGATGTAGTGTCTCGAAAAAAAACCGAGGCTCAACTTGATCTGCTCGTTCGTCCAGCCTGGGTGAACACGCAGGACTTCGGCGTGATTGGCCGAATGGGACAAGTAATACGCAGCGCCACTGTAGCCAGGGGAGACGAACAGCTCCCCAGGGTTGTCGGCAGACAGCAGGGTGTCGAAATCGAAACGCCCTTTCTTGCCTGGCACAGGAAACGTGGGCTGATATTTACCGTCGGCCCGTTGCAGGATTACGCCGCCGTAGTGCTGGTCATAGCGCGCGCCAATCTGCCGATGCGCCCAATAGGCCGCATCATCGGCGCTCATGAATGTTGGTCCCAGGGCGGGAAATCGTGCCGTCGCCCGGGTGGTTGAAGGTGTATTGATCGAAGTGCTGTCCATGCTCTGCTCGCCTGATTGAGAGTCCCTCATCATCAAGATTGCGCAGCGCAACGGGCGGTACATATTTATCGCTTGCCGGGATTTGCTGTTAAACACCGTCAGCACCAATGCTGCGCACGCAGGTGCACCTGCCTTGCACTCAGGCCCCAGTCTGGTGCGCGCCCCAGTCCACCAAAGGCTCTATCCCGAGTTTTCCCGGCCTTTGCCGAACAGGCACAGCCCTTGCTAAAGACCCTTCAGTAGTCCGCATCTGCCAACCAAGAAAATTCATAAATTCATGGAGATCGCACAATGAAGCGTCGCAGCTTGATCAAGGCTTTTACACTCACGGCAAGCATTGCCGCGATGGGCATGACCTGGACTGTCCAGGCCGCCGAGACCATCAAGGTCGGTATTCTGCATTCGTTGTCCGGCACCATGGCGATCTCCGAAACGTCCCTGAAAGACATGGCGTTGATGACCATCGACGAGATCAACGCCAAGGGCGGCGTGAACGGCAAGATGCTGGAACCGGTGGTCGTCGACCCGGCGTCGAACTGGCCGCTGTTCGCGGAAAAGGGTCGTCAACTGCTGACCCAGGACAAGGTCGCTGTGGTGTTCGGTTGCTGGACGTCGGTGTCGCGTAAATCGGTGTTGCCGGTGTTCGAAGAGCTCAACGGCCTGCTGTTCTACCCGGTGCAATACGAAGGCGAAGAAATGTCGCCGAACGTGTTCTACACCGGCGCCGCGCCGAACCAGCAGGCGATCCCGGCAGTGGAATACCTGATGAGCGAAGAAGGCGGCAGCGCCAAGCGTTACTTCCTGCTCGGCACCGACTACGTCTACCCGCGCACCACCAACAAGATCCTGCGTTCGTTCCTGCACTCCAAAGGCGTGGCCGACAAGGACATCGAAGAGGTCTACACCCCGTTTGGCCATAGCGACTATCAAACCATCGTGGCCAATATCAAAAAATTCTCGGCGGGCGGCAAAACCGCTGTCATCTCCACCGTCAACGGCGACTCCAACGTGCCGTTCTATAAAGAGCTGGCCAACCAGGGCCTGAAAGCCACCGACGTTCCGGTCGTGGCGTTCTCGGTCGGTGAAGAAGAACTGCGTGGCATCGACACCAAACCGCTGGTGGGCAACCTCGCGGCGTGGAATTACTTCGAGTCGGTAGAGAACCCGACGAACAAGAAATTCGTCGCCGACTGGAAAGCCTACGCGAAGAAACACAACCTGCCGGGCGCCGACAAAGCGGTGACCAACGACCCGATGGAAGCCACCTACGTTGGCATTCACATGTGGGCGCAAGCGGCGGAGAAAGCCAAGTCCACCGACGTCGACAAAGTCCGCGAAGCCCTCGCCGGCCAGACCTTTGCCGCGCCGTCGGGTTACACCCTGACCATGGACAAGACCAACCACCACCTGCACAAGCCGGTGATGATCGGCGAGATCCAGGCGGACGGTCAGTTCAACGTGGTGTGGCAGACCGAAGGGCCGATCCGCGCCCAGCCGTGGAGCCCGTTCATTCCCGGCAACGACAAGAAGCCGGATTATGCGGTGAAGAGCAACTAAGCCATTGGATGTCGGGCTTGGCACACAGCCCCGGGCCCGACAAAACTCCTGTGAGAGCGGGCTTTTGTGGCGAGGGAGCTTGCTCCCGCTGGGCCGCGAAGCGGCCCCCTTACTGACCTGGAAAGAAGGGGACTGCTGCGCAGTCCAGCGGGAGCAAGCTCCCTCGCCACAGTAAGTCTGTCTCCACATTTAGTCCGCGCAAGGCCATGCATATGCCCACCGCCCTTTACCGCTTCATCCTCGCCATCGCGTTGTTACTGCCGATGGCCGTACACGCCAGCGACGCCGAAGACTTCGTCGCCGCCAATCCCGCGCAGCAAGCCAAACTCCTGGAAACCTGGGCCGCGCAGCCCGATCCGGCCCGTGTCGAACTGATCAACGCCCTGCAACAAGGCGAGTTGACGGTCGACGGTCAACCGAAAACCCTGCGCCTGAACAATCGCCTGCGGGGTCTGATCGACACCGCGCTGGCCAGCCACCAATTGCTCGCCGCGGACCCCAAAACCCGTTTGGTTGCCGCGCAGCAATTGCAGAAAAGCGCCAAACCCGCGCAGCTGAAATTTCTCGACCAGCAACTGGCTGGCGAAAAAGATGAAAACGTCCACGCCGCCCTCAGCCTGGCCCTGGCCAATCTGCAACTGGTCGACACCGACCCGGCCGTGCGCCTCGCCGCTGTGCGTCTGCTCGGCGAAACCGGCGATCCATTGGCCCGCACTCGTCTCGAGAGTCTGCTGGAACCGGGTATCGAAGCTGACGCCAATGTGCGCACGGCTGCCGAAACCAGCCTGGCCCAAGTCAAACGCAAACTGCTGATCGGCGAAATGCTCGGGCAAGCCTTCAGCGGTATGTCGCTGGGCTCGATCCTGCTGCTCGCGGCGCTCGGTCTGGCGATCACTTTCGGCCTGCTCGGCGTGATCAACATGGCCCACGGCGAGATGCTGATGCTCGGCGCCTACTCGACGTACGTGGTGCAACTGATGTTCCAGCGATTCGCTCCGCAAGCCATCGAGTTCTATCCATTGATCGCGTTGCCGGTGGCATTTTTCGTCACCGCCGCGATCGGTATGGCGCTGGAACGCACGGTGATTCGTCACCTCTACGGTCGCCCGCTGGAAACCCTGCTTGCGACGTGGGGCATCAGCCTGATGCTGATTCAGCTGGTCCGATTGTTGTTCGGCGCGCAGAACGTGGAAGTGGCCAACCCCGCCTGGTTGTCCGGCGGGATTCAGGTGCTGCCCAATCTGGTGCTGCCGTACAACCGCATCGTGATCATCGCCTTCGCGCTGTTTGTGGTGGTGCTGACCTGGCTGCTGCTGAACAGGACGCGCCTGGGCCTGAACGTGCGCGCCGTCACTCAGAATCGCAACATGGCGGCCTGCTGCGGCGTGCCCACCGGGCGCGTCGACATGCTCGCCTTTGGCCTAGGCTCGGGCATTGCCGGCCTTGGCGGCGTCGCGCTGAGCCAGATCGGCAACGTCGGCCCGGACCTCGGCCAGAGCTACATCATCGACTCGTTCCTGGTGGTGGTGCTCGGCGGTGTCGGTCAGTTGGCCGGTAGCGTGTTCGCCGCGTTTGGCCTGGGCATCGCCAACAAGATTCTCGAACCGCAGATCGGCGCCGTGCTCGGCAAGATCCTGATCCTCGCGCTGATCATTCTGTTTATCCAGAAACGTCCGCAAGGCCTCTTCGCACTGAAAGGACGGGTGATCGACTGATGAACCAGCCCCTGATGCTCACGGCCAGCCAAAAGGCCGGCCCCAAAGTCACGATTGCCGTCGGCGCGGTGATCCTCATTCTGCTGCTGGCGCTGCCATTGCTGTCCCTGTTGTCGCCCGACAGCGCGTTTCATGTCTCGGCTTATACGCTGACCCTGGTGGGCAAGATTCTTTGCTACGCCATTGTCGCCCTGGCGCTGGATCTGGTCTGGGGCTACGCCGGCCTGCTGTCCCTCGGCCATGGTCTGTTCTTCGCCCTCGGCGGTTATGCGATGGGCATGTACCTGATGCGCCAGGCTTCGGGCGATGGCTTGCCGGCATTCATGACGTTTCTGTCGTGGACCGAACTGCCGTGGTACTGGACCGGCACCAGCAGTTTCCTCTGGTCGATGTGCCTGGTGGTACTGGCGCCGGGGTTGCTGGCGCTGGTGTTCGGGTTCTTCGCCTTCCGTTCGCGGATCAAAGGCGTGTATTTCTCGATCATGACCCAGGCCCTGACCTTCGCTGGAATGCTGTTGTTCTTCCGCAACGAAACCGGGTTCGGCGGCAACAACGGCTTCACCAATTTCCGCACCATTCTCGGTTTTGGCATCACCGAACCGGGGACGCGCGCCGTGCTGTTTTTCGCAACGGTGCTGTTGCTGGTGGCGAGTCTGTTCATCGGTTGGCGCCTGGCGCAAAGCAAGTTCGGCCGGGTGCTGACCGCGTTGCGCGATGCAGAAAACCGCCTAATGTTCTGCGGTTACGACCCTCGCGGATTCAAGCTGTTTGTCTGGGTATTGAGCGCGGTGTTATGCGGTCTGGCCGGTGCGCTGTATGTGCCGCAGGTCGGCATCATCAACCCGAGCGAAATGTCGCCGACCAACTCCATCGAAGCCGCGGTGTGGGTGGCGCTGGGCGGTCGCGGCACACTGATCGGGCCGCTGCTTGGCGCTGGCGTGGTCAACGGCATGAAGAGCTGGTTCACCGTGGCATTCCCGGAATACTGGCTGTTCTTCCTCGGCGCGTTGTTCATCGTCGTGACCTTGTACCTGCCCAAAGGCGTGATCGGCCTGCTGAAGAAAAGGGGTGACCAATGAGAGTGACTGCGACGGCTGAATTCATGCTCGAACCGGCGTTTTATCCACCGAACCCGAACAAGGACGCCGGCAGCAGCCGCGACGCCATCGGCCTCGGCCAACGCGTCGGCCCCGGCCTGGATACCCGCCACGGCACCATCCTGACCCTGGAAGACATCAGCGTCAGCTTCGATGGTTTCAAGGCTCTGAACGATTTGAACCTGTACATCGGCGTCGGCGAATTGCGCTGCATCATCGGCCCCAACGGCGCGGGAAAGACCACGCTGATGGACGTGATCACCGGCAAGACTCGCCCCAGTCATGGCAAAGCCTGGTTCGGTGAAACCCTCGACCTGACGCAGATGAGCGAAGTACAGATTGCCCAGGCCGGCATCGGCCGCAAGTTCCAGAAGCCGACAGTGTTCGAAGCCCTGAGCGTATTCGAAAACCTGGAGCTGGCGCAGAAAACCGATAAGTCCGTGTGGGCCAGCCTGCGGGCTCGCTTGAGTGGAGAACAGAAGGATCGCATCAGCGAAGTGCTGGAGACCATTCGCCTGACCACCTCGGTCAATCGCCCGGCAGGCTTGTTGTCCCACGGTCAGAAGCAGTTTCTGGAGATCGGCATGTTGCTGGTTCAAGACCCGCAATTGCTGCTGCTCGACGAACCGGTGGCGGGCATGACCGACGCCGAAACCGAGTTCACCGCCGAGCTGTTCAAAAGCCTGGCGGGCAAGCATTCGCTGATGGTGGTGGAACACGACATGGGGTTTGTCGGCTCGATTGCCGACCACGTCACCGTATTGCACCAGGGCAGCGTGCTGGCCGAAGGGTCGCTGGAACAGGTGCAGGAAAACGAGCGGGTGATCGAGGTGTACCTCGGTCGCTGAACCTGCCAACACGGTCACTGTGGGAGCTGGCCTGCCAGCGATAGCAGTGGGTCAGACAACATCGATGCTGGATGTACCGCCCCCATCGCTGGCAGGCCAGCTCCCACAGGGGGTCTGTTTGAAATTCAAGGAATCTGGACATGCTGCAAGTCGACAAGCTGCACCAGTACTACGGCGGTAGCCACATCCTGCGGGGCCTGACGTTTGACGTGAAGGTCGGTGAAGTCACCTGCCTGCTCGGGCGCAATGGCGTGGGCAAGACCACCCTGCTCAAATGCCTCATGGGATTGCTGCCGGCCAAAGAAGGCGCGGTGAACTGGGAAGGCAAGCCGATCACCACGTTCAAGCCGCACCAACGGGTTCACGCCGGAATCGCTTACGTGCCTCAGGGCCGGGAGATTTTTGGCCGGTTGACCGTGGAAGAAAACCTGCTGATGGGCCTGTCGCGGTTTCCTGGCAGTGAAGCGAAGGAAGTCCCGGCGTTCATCTACGAGCTGTTCCCGGTGCTGCTGCAAATGAAGCAACGGCGCGGCGGTGACTTGTCCGGTGGTCAGCAACAGCAGCTTGCCATCGGGAGGGCATTGGCCAGCCGACCGCGGTTGCTGATTCTCGACGAGCCGACCGAAGGCATCCAGCCTTCGGTGATCAAGGAGATCGGCGCAGTGATCAAGAAGCTCGCGGCACGGGGCGACATGGCGATTCTGCTGGTGGAGCAGTTCTACGATTTCGCCGCCGAACTGGCCGATCAATACCTGGTGATGTCACGCGGCGAGATCGTGCAGCAGGGTCGCGGAGAAAATATGGAAGCCGAGGGTGTACGCGGTCTGGTTACGATTTAATCTGCAGCATCCTGACGATAACTGAAAACCATGAATTTACCTGCCCACACCACGCTGTTCACGCCTAGCTGGCACGCCGAGCTGGAACTGGGCTATGCCCGATTCGGCGACAGCACGCGCCCGGTTCAGCGCCGGCACAAAGGTCCGTTGCGGGTGCAGAAACATCTGTATGCCGAAGGGCCCGAAGTGTGCCAGCACATCATCGTGCATCCGCCCGGAGGGATTGCCGGCGGCGACCGGCTCGACATCAGCGCCAGTGTCGGCCACGGGGCGTGGGCGCAAATTACCAGCCCCGGCGCTGCCAAGTGGTATCGCGCGGCCGGGCCGGCTTATCAGACACTTGATCTGAAAGTAGCCAGCGGCGCGACACTGGAGTGGCTGCCGCAAGAGACGATTATCTTCAGCGCCGCCCAGGCTGAGCTCAGCACGTCCATCGATCTGGAAGGCGACGGGCGGTTGTTCTACTGGGACGTCGTGGCGCTGGGCCGCCCGGCCAGTGGCGAGCGTTTTGACCTCGGGCATTTCCAGGCGCAGCTGGACATCCGTCGCGACGGCCAGTTGCTCTGGCATGAACGCCAGCGCATTGTCGGCGGTGATGGTTTGCTCGATTCGCCGATCGGGATGGATGGGCAACCGGTGTTTGCGACGTTGTTGGTAACGGGGGAGATTGATAGCGAGCTGCTGGAGAAATGCCGTTCGCTGAACCATGAAGTACGCGGGGATTTGACGCAGTTGCCGGGGCTGTTGGTTGCACGATGCCTGGCCCGTGAGGCATTGCTGGCGCGGGGCTGGCTGATTGATTTGTGGCGGATGCTCAGGCCGGCACTCCTCGACCGAGAAGCCGTCTCACCCCGAATATGGAGCACCTGAAATGCAATCCCGGGGAGCGGGCTTGCCCGCTCCCACAGGGATCTGCGCCAGCAGATCCAACTCTTTTTTATCTGCCCGGATGGATTCCAAACGATGGACCTGACCCCACGCGAAAAAGACAAGCTGCTGATCTTCACCGCCGGCCTCGTGGCCGAGCGGCGTTTGGCGCGCGGCGTGAAACTCAACTACCCGGAAGCCATGGCCTATATTTCCGCAGCGCTGCTCGAAGGCGCCCGTGACGGCCAGACCGTGGCCGAGCTGATGCACTTCGGCACCACCCTGCTCAGCCGCGAACAAGTGATGGAAGGCATCCCGGAGATGATCCCGGAGATCCAGGTCGAGGCCACCTTCCCCGACGGCACCAAACTGGTCACCGTCCACCAACCCATCGCCTGAGGCCGTGCCATGACTTACCACATCCGCGATGCGGTGCACGCCGACCTGCCGGCGATCCGCGACATCTACAACGACGCCGTACTCAACACCACGGCGATCTGGAACGACCAGGCTGTCGACCTGGGCAACCGCCAGGCCTGGTTCAGCGCCCGGCAAGCCCAGGGCTATCCGATCCTGGTGATCGTCGACGGCGATAACAGCGTACTCGGCTACGCTTCATTTGGTGACTGGCGACCGTTCGATGGTTTCCGCCACACCGTCGAGCATTCGGTCTATGTGCGCAGCGACCAGCGCGGCAATGGTCTCGGTCCGCAATTGATGGACGTGCTGATCGAACGCGCCAAAGGCTGCGACAAACATGTGATGGTCGCTGCCATCGAAAGCGGCAATGCCGCCTCCATCCGCCTGCATGAACGCGTCGGTTTCGTGACCACCGGGCAAATGCCTCAGGTGGGCACCAAGTTCGGTCGCTGGCTGGACCTGACCTTCATGCAACTGACCCTCAACCCTGGCGCCGAACCGTCGCCCGCCAGCAAGGAGTAACGCCCGATGAACGCCGCCCAACTGCGCCGCGTCAATGTTGAAAGCTTCGCGCACTATCGCCAGGGTTTGATTGATCTGCTGCTCGACGCCGTGGGTTATGGCGCCAGTGTCGGCTTCATGGCCGATCTGGATGCCACTCAGGCACGCGCCTATTTCGATGAAGTTCAGGACAACCTCAACAAGGGCAACGTGCTGCTGTGGGTGGTGGTCAAGGACGAACAGGTGCAGGCCAGTGTGCAACTGACCCTGTGTCAGAAAGCCAATGGTCTGAACCGCGCCGAAGTGCAGAAACTGCTGGTGCGTGAACACGCGCGCCGCCGTGGCCTGGGCCAACAGTTGATGAGCGCTTTGGAACAGGCCGCGCTCCAGCACAAGCGCGGCATGCTCTACCTCGACACCGAAGCCGGCTCCCCTGCCGAGGACTTCTACAAGGCACTGGGTTACAGCCGGGCCGGCGAAATCCCCGACTACGCCTGCGACCCGAGCGGCCGCTACAAGCCGACCGCCCTTTACTACAAAATTCTCCAGGGAGCCCATTGATGATTCCCGGTGAATTCCAGATCCAGCCCGGCGACATCGAACTCAACGCCGGCCGCCGCACCGTCAGCCTGAAAGTCGCCAACAGCGGTGACCGGCCGATCCAGGTCGGCTCGCACTACCACTTTTTCGAAACCAACGACGCCCTGACTTTCGACCGCGCCGCCAGCCGCGGCATGCGCCTGAACATCCCCGCCGGCACCGCCGTGCGCTTCGAGCCGGGGCAGAGCCGCGAAGTCGAGCTGGTCGACCTGGCCGGGCATCGCCGGGTGTTCGGGTTTGCCGGCAGGATCATGGGTGACCTCGATTAACACCGTCTTTGTGGCGAGGGAGCTTGCTCCCGCTCGAGTGCGAAGCGCACGCAAGACAGCTAATGCGATTTATCTGAATACACCCAGACGGTAGATTTTTACGACTGCTGCGCAGCCGAGCGGGAGCAAGCTCCCTCGCCACAATGGGCAGCGAACTGCCGCACTTTCCAAGGCAAACATATGAAAATTTCGAGACAAGCCTACGCCGACATGTTCGGCCCCACCGTCGGTGACAAGGTCCGCCTGGCCGACACCGAGCTGTGGATCGAAGTGGAAAAGGACTTCACCACCTACGGCGAAGAAGTGAAATTCGGCGGCGGCAAAGTCATCCGCGACGGCCAGGGCCAAAGCCAGCTACTGGCCGCCGAAGTCGTCGATACCGTGATCACCAACGCGCTGATCATCGACCACTGGGGCATCGTCAAGGCCGACGTCGGTCTCAAGGACGGGCGCATCGCCGGCATCGGCAAGGCCGGCAACCCGGACGTGCAGCCCAACGTCACCCTCGCCATCGGCGCCAGCACCGAAGTGATCGCCGGTGAAGGCATGATCCTCACCGCCGGCGGCATCGACACCCACATCCACTTCATCTGCCCGCAACAGATCGAAGAAGCCTTGATGAGCGGCGTCACTACCATGATCGGCGGCGGCACCGGGCCGGCCACCGGCACCAACGCGACCACTTGTACGTCCGGCCCATGGCACCTGGCGCGGATGCTTCAAGCGGCGGATGCCTTCCCGATGAACATCGGCCTTACCGGCAAGGGCAACGCCAGCCTGCCGGAGCCGTTGATCGAACAGGTCAAGGCCGGCGCCATCGGTCTCAAATTGCACGAAGACTGGGGCACCACACCCGCGAGTATCGACAACTGTCTCAGCGTCGCCGATCAGTACGACGTGCAGGTGGCGATCCACACCGACACGCTCAACGAGTCGGGTTTCGTCGAAACCACCCTCGCCGCCTTCAAGGGCCGCACCATCCACACCTATCACACCGAAGGCGCGGGCGGCGGGCATGCACCGGACATCATCAAGGCCTGCGGCTTTGCCAACGTGCTGCCGAGTTCGACCAACCCGACCCGGCCGTTCACCCGCAACACCATCGACGAACACCTCGACATGCTGATGGTCTGCCACCACCTGGACCCAAGCATTGCCGAAGACGTGGCCTTCGCCGAAAGCCGTATCCGTCGCGAGACGATTGCCGCCGAGGACATCCTCCACGACCTCGGCGCGTTCTCGATGATCAGCTCCGACAGCCAGGCCATGGGCCGTGTCGGTGAAGTCATTACGCGCACCTGGCAGACCGCCGACAAGATGAAAAAACAGCGCGGCCCGTTGCCCGATGATGGTGAAGGCAACGACAACTTCCGCGCAAAACGCTACATCGCCAAATACACCATCAACCCGGCAATCACCCACGGTATCAGTCATGAAGTGGGCTCGGTAGAAGTGGGTAAATGGGCAGATCTGGTCCTGTGGCGCCCGGCGTTCTTCGGGGTCAAACCGACGCTGATCCTCAAGGGTGGCGCCATTGCCGCCAGTCTGATGGGCGATGCCAACGCCTCGATTCCGACACCGCAACCAGTGCATTACCGTCCGATGTTCGCCAGTTACGGCGGCTCGCTGCATGCCACCAGCCTGACGTTTATCAGCCAGGCGGCGCACGAGGCCGGTCTTCCCGAAGCCTTGGGCTTGAAGAAGAAAATCGCTGTGGTCAAAGGCTGCCGTGAGGTGCAGAAAACCGACCTGATCCACAATGACTACCTGCCGAGTATCGATGTCGATCCGCAGACGTATCAGGTCAAGGCCGACGGTGTCCTGCTGTGGTGCGAGCCAGCGGATGTGCTGCCGATGGCTCAGCGTTACTTCCTGTTTTGATCGGTTGACTGGATCACCGGGGCCTTGCCGGGCCCCGGCGTAAAGCAATAACGATCAGCTGTTCGGCTGTACGGTGAAAGGAATTTCCACCCGTTGCAGTCTTGCCCGTTCGATCGCCTGACGTGTGAAGGTTTTGATAAAGGCTTTCCTGTCTTCGTCGATGACTTCCAGCTCGGCGGCATATTCCGCTTCGGTCATGACGTGTCCCGGTGCAAACGCGCTTTCCGGCTTGTTCAATTCAGCACCGAGTACCCTGAGTTCTTCCTTCAACTGAGCCTTTTGCTCCAGAGACAGTGTTGTCTCGGTTGCACGTTTTTCCAATGCTGAGTAGAACTCGATCGTGGCTTCGATCCGGCGACTGAAACCTTTGACAACCCCTCGATTGACGCCCTCGACATAGGATGCCCAGAACGGTTGATCGACGAGTAAATCAGCCAGAAGCTCTCCTTCCTCAAGGTCCAGTACACGTCGCAAAGCATCCTCGATCATCTCTGGCGTAACCGCGGCGATTTTTCTGAACTGCATTTTTCGCGTCTGCCAGGGCAGGTCCAGCCGCTCGGCAAGATCCGTCATGAATGCCAGGTGAACTTCAACCTCATCAATCGTGCCAGTGACCTCGCCCGCTGCATTGATGCGCCTGAATTGCTCGCCAACCGCCTCGCGTTCGGAGACCGTTTTGCGGGCAATCCTGCTCAGTTCATCCAGACGTGACTTGCCCCGCGCCAGCGACACCAGTTCAGCCTCCACCAGCGCAGGATTGGCCAGTTCATACGCCTCATGAATCAGCACTTCCATTCCCATGGCGTTGAACAGCTGCGCGCCGGCATCGACACACGCCGTGGGCACGGTGGTCATAGTGAAGAGTTTTTGCCGCAGCTCGGTATTTTTCGACATCGCTTCGAGCATTCGCCAGACCTTGGCAGTCATGTCGATCCGAAACCCGGGATCGTGCTTGAAGTGCCCCGATTCCGTGAGTTTGCGAATCTCGTTGAAAAACCCGAGCGAGCCGATCTCATCCTCGACGCTGTTCCACACTGCCTGTTTGGCCACCCATTCCCGTCGGGTCATGCCGGCCTCCCAATCGAGGCTGTCACGCACGCCACGAGGCGGATACGGTCGATCGGGGTCCATGCCGACGGACGCGATGTACTCCCTGAGCGTCTGCAGATTGAAGGCCGGCAGATAATCCGTGTCCCGGCTCAACACCGTGCGCGCCAGCAATTCCGCCTCAACGGAGCCACGCGCGACCATGGGCACGTAGGTGATTTCGTTGTACTGCATGTCCAGGTAAAAATGCCGGAAGCGTGGCTGCGCGAACAAACCGTCCGGCCAGGTCCGAATGCCAGTGTCGGCCAGGATCAGCGTATGCAACATGCGCATGCTGCCAATATCCGGTTCCCGGCCCAGAGGGTTGCCGTACAGGTCCAGGACCTGAAGCCGTGTCAGGTTGCGCAGGTCCGCGACGCCTTGCGCATCCAGGACAATGCGGTTTCCTCGCATGTTCAATTCCGTCAGTGCGCGCATGCGACCGACGGCACGAGGAATCCGGGTGAGCGAATTACCGTTGACGTTGAGCGAACGCAATCGGGGGAAATGATAGAGCAGGGAAATATGCGCGTCGGTCAATTCGGTCAGGGTCAGATTGAGGCGGGTGACGTGATCGAAGGTGCCCTCCAGCATGGGCATGGTGCGCAGATGACGGCCCAGCGGCATGTTCTCGAGGTCGAGCACAACGCCTTGCAGCTCGCCAAACGAATCCACATGGCGCAATCCGGAGTGCTGCCAACACTCTCTGATCGCTTTGTACAGCGCGTTTCTGGATCGCCATTCAGCGATGCCGGCGGACGTGAAGCGGTATGACTCAGTCGGCGATTTCAGCCAGCGTTGGAAATTGGTGTTCAACCGATCGAATTCCGCTTCCAGGGCACTCGCCCTCTGCTCAAAACTGACCTCGCTGCCACCCGCCTGCAGATAAGCCTGCGCCTCGGCCTCCGTCCAGCCTGGACGGACAACCCGCACACGTTCCTGTGGCGTAATGTTCCCGGTGACCCGCCGCAGCCCTTGGGAAACTCCGCGCATACCGCCACGCAGCCGCATCGTGGCCGGGTCGTAAGCGGGTTTACGGACAGGGTTCTGCGCCAGAAGCGCGTTGAACCTGTCCCGTGGCAAGGGCGTTTTTTGAACGGCCTGCTTGAGCGTTGCGCCTTGATTGATGTGATACCCCAGCGCGTTTCGTTCGGCATCAGGCAGGGCGTGCAGTACGGACGCGTAGAGATCATCGGGCCCATGCAGGTGCAGATCATCGTCATCGCGGGCCTGGTACTGACCGTCCTCGCTGACCAACATACGGCGAACGGAGGCATTGGCCGGGCCGACACTGTCGTGCAACGGTCCATCAAATGAATCCTCGCGGATTTCGATCTGCACGTTGTCGGGCCAGTCGGGCAACGCTTGCAACGAGTGCAACGCCAGTCGCTCGGTATCGACACTGTACGCGGCATCGAGAAACAGCCCTTCGTAGGCGCGTGCCGCTCGTAACGCCTGCAAAGTCCCCCGCGTACGCTCTTGCAGCGGTAAGGGGATGCGCGAAGAGTCGGTGATTTTGAGCCGTTCTTGCGGTTCGAGGTCGGCCAGCAACTCCCGGGCGATCACCGTGGGCAGGCCGCTGAACGCGTCCTGAAGCGCCAGCACTTGCCGATTGTCGGTCTGTTGCAGACGACGATCCCGCGCGTTGAACAGCGAATCACGCTGATTGCCCGCCCGTTCGGCCAACTTGTTTTTCAACGCATCGATCCGGATGTGCTCGTCTGTCGAAATGCCCTGTCCGAGCATTGCGTGGACGTCGGCCTCGCTCATGAACTTCACGGCAAGCTCTGGAAGTTTTCCTGCGCTGACCTCGGCACGGCTTATCTTCAGCGTGTTGGCCGGCGACGCGTCGACATTGCCGTACTTTGTCGAACGCCCGGCAATACCTGCGCCGTCAAAAAGCTCGATGTTTTTTTGCTCGGGCCATCTCGGCAGGTCAACCAGCAAACGGGGCACCTGTTCGATGAACGCTTCAGGCACCTCATCGCGCAGTATCTGTTCAGGCAGTTTTTGCACCTCGGCCCAGGTCTTGAACCGCTCGATCGTGTCGGTCAGCAATGCTGGCGCGGGTTCGTTGACCACGTGCAACCTGCGCAACTGGTTTTCTTCGAGACCACTGACGACCCGAATCTGCTCCAGCGTGGCATCGGAGAACCCCTCGACCGCCGGCCCCATGCGCCGCATGAGTGTGGTTTTGTCCCACTCGAGAGGTCGGTCGAGCTCGGTCCTCCATACTCCCGCACCGTCATGTTCGAGTGTTGGCTGATACGCCTGCGCCCGATCCGGATGTTGCAGGTATGGCTGACCGGTGCGCGGATCGTTTCTGACTTCGAAGTGCTTGCCTTCATGCTTCAGAAAGTCTTTTTCGCTGTGGCGGTACAGCCCCTGCTCACTTGGCGTCCCCCCTTCGGGCAGCGTCAGGTCATGGGCGTAGGGCGACAGGTCCGGCTTCCACAGGCGCGTCTGGCCGTCAGGCAACTCAACCTTTTTCAACTGATCGATAAAGGCCGACGGTTTGACCGACGCCGCCGCACCGGCGGGCAAGACGTTTCCCGCCGCCATGATCGCCAGTTGGGCGAAATTGATCATGACGCCGGTGAGATGGGCCGCCGCTTCCTCCCTGTCGCCCTTGCTCCACTCTTCAATGCCCTCCATGGTTTCGAACAGCATCTGCCCGACCATGACCGCCAGCATCGCTTCGCCGAGCCCCGGCACCAGCATGGCGCCAAAGTTGAACACGTTCCAGCCGATGGTCAGATAGCTGGTCAACCGATTCCAGCGGGTGGTCGCGTCTTCGTCCCCGGTCGGCACAGCGATGTGCCGCGCATCGGCAATGGCTTTGTCCCTGCGCCAGCGACCGATTTGCGACCAGAGATCGCCTGAGACGATGTGGGTGATGGGCTCTGCGTTGGCGTTTTCAACCGCGGTCTCTCGCCACCACGGCCCCATGTCCAGCGGTTCACGCTGCGTCCAGGTGAACGTGGTGAAACGCTCGCGAACCCGGGCAAAGAATTTGCCATGGTCTTTTTGTGCGACGAATCGGCTGAAAAACTGTTGATAGTCCGGCGAGCGCAACTGGCTCGTCAGTTCCTTCATGAAGTCAGTGAAGGACGCATACTCTTTGAGCGGGTGCTCAGGATCATCCGGGACATAGGCGATCAACGTCCCGTCGAGACGGCTTTGTTGAAAATCATCTTCCCTTTGCAGCATGGCGTCGACGAGACCGCCGGGGCCATTGGCGAAAAACGCCTCGAGCAGTTTGAACTGGGCAAATTCCTGGCCTGGCAGCAGCGTCAAACGCCTGGACCATTCCAGCAGTGTGCGCTGGTGCGCGGGAACCAGACTGTCGTAGATTCTTTTCACTTCAATGGGGTCTGCCACCGCGCTGAATAACAGGATGCCGGATAACCTGAACCCCATTAGCGAAAGTCGATGACATTGCCAAGGGCGATTGTTCCATAGGATGCCCTTTTCATTGCCACGAACTTGCTTGAGTTTCCCGTAGCCATAGGAACTGATGTCGCTTTTCAAGTAAGCGATCAGCGCGGCTTCGTCGAAAGCGGCTTTTTCGCTGGCCAGGCATCGCCGTTCAACCAACGCTTTGGCCGTGTCTTCTTGCGGACTCAGCAGGCCCTTTATGTGCTGCTGATAGTGCGTACCGATATCAAGCGTCCGGCACAGGGCAGCAAACCGTTCGACGGTCAGCGCATGCCGCTGTAACTGGTTTTCGTCGTCCAGGGTGAAGATGCCAGAGCCATCGCGAAATGCGTCGGCCTGCGTTTCAGGCTCCTCGAAATTGTGAAGCGCCGCTTCCAGCAAAGTCGATTGCCTGAGTCGACTGGCATTGGTATCGATGCCAAAACCCAGCTTTGCCGGGATATACAGGCGAATGAGCGTCGCATTGACGTCCAGATCGAGATTCAGTTGTTCCTTTAATGCTTTGACGAGCAAGGGTTCGGCAAAGGCGAGGATGTCCTGCTGCAAATGCTCCAGCGCTTCGTCCAGCGGGGCCTGAGTGCGCCAGCGCTCATCTGTCAGTTGCTTGAGGTACTGACGATCGATGGCGCGTGCATTCAAATACCACTCCGGAAAACCCGCTGCCGAATCGGCCATCGACAGCAGACGCGAAACCGGTGCGTCTTTTAGCGGCGAAGGCAGTTTGCTCAGAAGATAATCATGATGGACATTATCCTGGCCTTGTCTCTGTCCGGAATTAACTTGCAACGCCGGAACGTCCGATAGTTGGGTCATTTCGCAAATCCTTATGCGATGAAAAGAACCACCAGACTATTGAATGCGGTTAAAAACAAAAGATTAAAAAACCACTTGGAAAACCGCAAAAGTCGAACAATGCAATTAATTTCAAGATCTAAAAAATAAATAATTAGTACCCTGAAGCCGTCAAAGAATGGTCGCCGGCGTAATGGTAGTTTTTAGGGGACGTCAAAGGGGCTAATATGCCCCGGATTGCCATCAGGAAACCGACCATGCGCTTATCCGAATTCATCAGGCAGCACGTAGACCGTATCGTCGATGAATGGGAGCAGTTCGCCAGAACGATTACCCCGGCAGCCGATCACATGGATCGATTGGCCTTGCGCGATCATGCCAAGGCAATTCTGTTGGCGGCAGCGCGGGACATGACCACCGCGCAAACCGCCCGCGAGCAACTCGCCAAAGCGAAGGGCGAAGGTCCGGAGAAAACCCCGAGTCTGGACGAAGCTGGCGCCAGTCATGGTGAACTGCGGCATACCGTGGGGTTCGACCTGGTGCAGATGACCAGTGAGTTCCGCCATTTGCGCGCCTGTGTGATTCGTCTGTGGGTCGACAGCCTGAAATCGCCGGAACTTGCCCACTTCCAGGACATGATCCGTTTCAACGAAGCCATCGATGAAGCCCTTGCCGAATCCACGGCGGCCTATGCCGAACAGGTCAACCATTCGCGGGACCTGTTTCTGGCGATACTCGGGCATGATCTGCGCGCCCCCTTGCAAGCCGTGAGCATGTCCACTGAAATGCTGATGCGCAAAGCCACGCTTGAGGGCGATGCCTTGGCTTGCGCGATCAACATCAAGCGCGGTGCGCGACACATGGCGGTGATGGTCAGCGATTTGCTGGAGCTGGTGCGCAGTCGCCTGGGCAAGAGCCTGCCGATTGAACCGAAGCCGATGGACCTGGCCGATGCCGTCCACGCAGCAGTGGCCGAAGCCTGTGCCGGTAATCCGGAGTGCGACCCTATGGTTCATGCAGAGGGGGACACCACAGGCGTCTGGGATGCCGGACGCCTGGCTCAACTGCTGCAAAACCTGATCGGCAATGCGTTGCAGCATGGGTCGAACAAGCGGGATGTGACGGTGACCCTCACCGGCGAACCGGATACCGTTCGCCTGACGGTGCATAACTTCGGAGCGCCGATTCCCGAAGAGGCCATCGGTACGATCTTCGATCCGCTGGTACGCAGCGCCGATGAAGAACTCGGCCAGCCGTCCACTAGCCTTGGCCTTGGCTTGTTCATCGTCAAGGAAGTGGTCGATGCGCATTCCGGGACGATTGAAGTCAGCTCGAACGAAGTGGACGGAACGCTGTTCACCGTGGTGTTGCCGAGAAACATCTAGGGGTGTTGCGGGAAAAGGCTTTGTGGCGAGGACGCTTGCTCCGGCTGGGCTGCCGAGCAGTACGGTGCGGCGTCCCGACAAGCCCTTGCCACAGCTTCAGTGCTCAGCGCTATTCAGCCACCAACCGCCCCAACCGCTGCTTGAGCATGCGGTTCTCGGCCCGCAGTTGCTGCACCTCTTCAAGCAGGTCGAGCGCCAGGGCGACGCCTTCCCACTCCAGCTCCAGGTCGTGCCGCAGCTTGGCGGCACGCTTGGCCAGGGCCAGCTCATAATCGTTGAAACGCCAATCCTTGGGCTGCTTGCCCTGAGGTTCGAGGATGCCGTGCTCGACGATTTCGATCACGTAGACGTCCGACAAATCGGACGCCTCACAGAA
The DNA here is from genome assembly GCF_949767765.1 of Pseudomonas sp. IT-P171. Classification (NCBI taxonomy): domain Bacteria; kingdom Pseudomonadati; phylum Pseudomonadota; class Gammaproteobacteria; order Pseudomonadales; family Pseudomonadaceae; genus Pseudomonas; species Pseudomonas sp. IT-P171. The sequence continues at coordinate 236,989 of NZ_CATKQN010000058.1, read as the reverse complement.
TTCTGCCATGTCCAGTTGAACGATCAGGGGGCTGCTCATGATGGGCTACTCCGTCTCTTGGATCAGAAATTTTCTCGCGGGTCGAATGCAGCTTTTTTCGCCAGTTCCTGCCACAACGCCTTGACCTCATCGTTCGAGGTTTTAGGCATGACCGCTTTCAATTGCACGAACAGGTAACCTCGTTGACCAGCCTTGTTCAGCAAGCCATGTCCCTTGGCGCGCATGCGCTGGCCGTTCTGACTGCCGGCCGGCACCTTGAGGTTGATCTTGCCTGTCAGTGTCGGCACAGCCACTTCGGTGCCCAGTGCCAACTCCCACGGAGCCAGCGGCAGCGTAATGATCAGGTTCTCGCCTTCGACGTCGAACTTCGGATGCGGCGCGAAGCGAATGATCAGGAACAAATCGCCGTTGGCGCCACCACCGATGCCCGGTGCACCCTGCCCTTTGAGGCGGATGCGTTCGCCGTCGGTCACGCCGGCCGGGATTTTCACGTTCAGGCTCTTGCTGGTGTTGCTGACGTGCTGACCGGCCGCGTTGTACTGCGGCACCTGGAAGGTGACCTTCTTCGATTCGTTCGAGAGGGTTTCTTCCAGAAAGATCCCAAGTTCCATTTCCACGTCTTGCCCTCGACGTCCGGCGCTGCGGCCTGACTGTCCACCACCAAAACCCGGACCACGGTTGCCGAAGATCGAACTGAAGAAGTCCGAAAAATCGCCCGTGTCCTGGCCGCCACCGAAACCACCGCCACCACGCCCCTGCCAGCCCGGCGGGCCCTGGAACGGTTGGCCATGCTGGCCATACTTGCGCAAGTCGTCGTATTCGGCGCGCTTGTCGGCGCTTTTCAGCGCTTCATAGGCTTCCGAGGCGTCCTTGAACTTGGCCTCGGCGTCCTTTTCCTTGCTGACGTCGGGGTGGTATTTGCGCGCCAGCTTGCGATAAGCCGCTTTGATCGTCTTATCGTCCGCGGTCGGTTCCACACCGAGAATCTTGTAATAGTCTTTGAAGTCCATCGTGGAATCACCATCCCTTATCAAAATCGCGCCGTCACTCGCAGCATGCGCTCATTGGCAGCTGCCGGGTTGACCGATCTCAAGGTTGTGACCGGAGGGCGCATCAGAAGTTTATCGGCAGCAGTGGGCGGTTCTTGCGACCGTCCGATGGCTGCCAGGCTCAATGCAGACAAGTTTGGGGCATTCCGCCAGCTTATCAAGGCGCTATTGGCTGAGATTTAGCGGATAGTCGGCCTTCGAATCTGCGCCGCACTGGCATACACTGCGCGGCCGTTTTTTAACCGGAACCTGAAAGACATGAAAAACGCATCTCCAGCCCGTGCCTGTGGTATCGACTTCGGCACGTCCAACTCCACCGTCGGCTGGCTGCGCCCCGGCATGGAAACGCTGATCGCGCTGGAGGACGACAAGATCACCCTGCCGTCGGTGGTGTTCTTCAACATGGAAGAACGCCGCCCGGTGTACGGCCGGTTGGCGCTGCACGAGTACCTGGAAGGCTACGAAGGCCGGTTGATGCGCTCGCTCAAGAGCCTGCTGGGCTCCAAGCTGATCAAGCACGACACCAGCGTCCTCGGTACGGCGATGCCGTTCAAGGACCTGCTCGGGCTGTTCATCGGCCAGCTGAAGAAGCGCGCCGAAACCGCCGCTGGTCGGGAGTTCGAAGAAGTGGTGCTGGGCCGTCCGGTGTTTTTCGTCGATGACGATGAAATGGCCGACCAGGAAGCGGAGAACACCCTGGTGGACGTCGCCCGCGCCATCGGCTTCAAGGACGTGTCCTTTCAGTACGAGCCGATTGCGGCGGCGTTCGATTATGAGTCGACCATCGAAAAGGAAGAGCTGGTCCTGATCGTCGACATCGGCGGTGGTACGTCCGACTTCTCGCTGGTGCGCCTGTCGCCCGAGCGCCGCAACCACGACAACCGTCACGATGACATCCTCGCCACCGGCGGCGTGCACATCGGCGGGACCGATTTCGACAAGCAGCTGAGCCTGCAAGGCCTGATGCCGCTGTTCGGCTATGGCAGCCGCATGAAGAGCGGCGCCTACATGCCCACCAGCCACCACATGAACCTGGCGACCTGGCACACCATCAACTCGGTGTACTCGCAGAAGTCGACCCTGGCCCTGGGCAGCATGCGTTACGACATCGAAGACACCGGCGGCATCGACCGTCTGTTCAAGCTGATCGAGCAACGCGCCGGGCACTGGCTGGCGATGGAAGTGGAAGAAACCAAGATCCAGCTGACCCACGCCGACAGCCGCCATGTGCCGCTGGACCGCATCGAACCGGGACTGAGCGTGGAGCTGAGCCGGGCGCTGTTCGAATCGGCCATCGACAACCTGCTGGAGCGTGTGCGCAACAGCGTGACCCAACTGCTGAACGACGCCAATGTGCGGGTCGATCAGGTGGATACGGTGTTCTTCACCGGCGGCTCGAGCGGGATTCCGGCGTTGCGCAACAGTGTGTCGGCAATGTTGCCGAATGCGCGGCATGTGGAAGGGAACATCTTTGGCAGCATCGGCAGCGGGTTGGCGATTGAAGCGGCCAAGCGTTACGGCCCGATGGACTGATCCGAAAAACCCTGTGGTGAGGGGATTTATCCCCGCTGGACTGCGCAGCAGTCCCCGCATTTAGCTATGGGGCTGCTTCGCAGCCCTACGGGGATAAATCCCCTCGCCACAGAGATCGACGCGGGATCAAACCATCCCCACCTGCTTCAACTCACTCTTCAGGTACGCGTAATAAATCGGCCCCGCCACCACCCCCGGCAGGCCGAACGCGGCCTCGAACACCAGCATTGCCAGCAGCAACTCCCACGACTTGGCACTGATCTGCCCGCCGACAATGCGCGCGTTGAGGAAGTATTCGAGCTTGTGGATAACAATCAGGTAACCCAACGCCGCCACCGCCACCCAGATCGACAGCGACAAACCGACGATGGTGATCAGCGTGTTCGACATCAGGTTGCCGATCACCGGCAGGAGGCCGAGCAGGAAAGTCAGCACGATCAGGGTCTTGGTCAGCGGCAGCTTGATGCCGAACATCGGCAGGACCACCGCCAGGAAAATCCCGGTGAAGAAGGTGTTGAGCAGGGAAATCTTGATCTGGGCGAACACGATGTTGCGAAAGGCCTGCACCAGCAGGTGCAAACGATCGAACAGGGCGGCGGCCAGCGGCTTGCGCTTGGTCACGTCCGGCACACGCTGCAAGGCAATGATCGCCCCCAGCACCATACCGATCAGCAGCGTCACGAACATGTGCGCCGCGTCTTTGCCGACCAGCTGCAAGTCGCTAAGGTGTTTGCTCATCCACTCGCCGATGGCCACGCGGAACTCGGCGGCGCTGGCGGGCAGGTAGGCGTCGATGAACGGCGGCAATTGCCCGCGCGCACGGTCGACCACGCCCATGAATTTATCGAGGGAAGCCCCGGGGTTTTCCGCCTCGTGCAGCAGAAAACTGATGGCCCCGGCAAAGATCAGCGCCAGCACACTGACCACCAGCGTCCCCAGCAATGCCACCGCCAGCCAGCGTGCACGCCGTCCTTCGATCAGCCGCTGCAATTGCGGGGTGAGCATGTTGACCAGTTCGAACACCAGCAAACCGGCGAGCAGGCTTGGCAGCAAGCGCAGCGGAATCACCAGCAGCAAACCACCAAAGATGATGACCCAACTGATCAGCAGCAAGACTTGGCGTTGAGAAAACGTTGGCATACAGCCTCAAAACGAACGGCCTAAAAGGATTGGCAGTCTGCCAGCGTTCGGGTGTCAGCACTAGGGATTGTGTAGGGCGACCTTGGTCGGGGGCTCGGGTGTTTTTTGTAGTGACCTTGCCGGCCCCATCGCTAGCAGGCTAGCTCCCACAGGGGAATGCATTCCAAGTGTGGGAGCCAGCCTGCTGGCGATGAGATCCTCACAGCCCCCCAGTCCAGTGTTTACTTTTTCTTCAGGCAATCACTCATGAACGCCTTGCGCTCATCCCCCTTGAGGGCTTTGGTCGCCGCATCGGCATTACAGGTTTTCATCTTCTCTTGCTGAGGGGTCAAGGCTTTCGCGTCACTGGCGGCTGGCGCCGCTTTAAGGCAAGTGCTCATGAAAGCTTTGCGCTCGTCGCCCTTGAGGCTTTTCGCGGTAGCGTCGGCATTGCAGGTGGTCATCTTGTTCTGTTGGGCTGTGGCGGCGAAGCCTTGGGAACAGAGCAGCAAACCGATCATCAACAAAGGGACACGCAACATCTTCATGGAGTTTTCTCCTTGTTGCCGCACCGAGGGGTGCGGCCTCATTCTGGAGTGTAGACAAAGCCTGTTACACCTTCCTGTTCTCAAGATGGCTACGGCGATACTGCTCCGGCGTGCACCCGGCCTGACGTTGAAACATCGCGATAAACGCCGAACCGGTGCTGTAACCCATGTCGAAAGCGATTTCCTGAATGCTGCGGTGACTATCCAGTGCCTCGATCGCTGCCAGAAAGCGCACGCGCTGTCGCCACTCGCCGAAACTCATGCCCAGTTCGCGCACAAACTGCCGCGCCAGCGTGCGCTCACTGACGTGAATCTGTGCAGCCCACGCCGACAACGGTCGGTTATCCCCGGGTTCCGCCTGCAAGGCTTCCAGTATCCCGAGCAGCCCGGGGTTGCTGGCGTAGGGCAAGTAGCACTCGTGAACGGGCGCCTGCTGCAGCTGGTCCACCAGCACCTGCGCCAGGCGCTGGTCCGCAGCCTGTTCGGGAATTTTCACATCTCGGGCGGCGAAGTCCTTGAGGATCGCTTTGAGAATGTCGCTGATCGCCAGGGTGCAAGCCTGCTGTGGCAGTTCCTGGCAGAGCGCCGGCGCGAGGCAGACCGCGCGGTAGTTAATCGGTTGATTGCTGTAAAAACTGTGCTCGATCTGCGGTGGCACCCACACGGCATATTGCGGTGGTGACATGAACCGGCTGCTGCCGATTTCCATGTGCAGGACACCGTTGGCCGAATATTCCAGCGTGCCCCAGGAGTGACGGTGGGCCGAGGCATACTCGTGGGTGTCGAAGTCGGCATAACGGAAGTAGACCGGCGAAGGCAATTCGCTGAAGTCCAGCAGGTCGATGTGTTTACTGGTCATCCTGTCCGTCATCCGGGGCGGGTTGTCTGGATCGAAGTATAGGCTTTCATCCAGACAGGCGATAATCACTCCTCATTAACGTTTCTGGTTTTTCCGATGCAATACGCTTATCCCCTGCTGGCCATTTTCATTTGGGCCGGCAACACCGTGATTACCAAAATGTCGGCCGGCGCGATTTTCCCCGCCGAAATCGGTTTTTACCGCTGGCTGCTGGCCGGCTTGTTGTTCACGCCATTCATGCTCAAACCCGTCTTTGCCCATTGGTCGGCCATTCGCCCGAACCTGGGGAAGATTTTCGTCCTCGGCGTGCTCGGCATGGCGGTTTATCAGAGCCTGGCGTATTTCGCGGCGTCGCTGACGTCGGCCACCAACATGGGCATCATCCTGTCGCTGATGCCGTTGATGTCGCTGGCCATGGCGATCATCAGTCTCGGTCAGCGTCTGACGGCGGGCGCGCTGGCCGGTGCCGTGCTGTCGTTTGCCGGGGTGTTGGTGGTGGTCTCGTCCGGCAGCCTCGGTGCTTTGCTGGAGCACGGGGTAAATCTGGGCGATGCGATTATGCTGATCGCCACGCTGGCCTACGCGATCTACAGCACCCTGTTGAAAAAGTGGCAGCTGCGTTTGCCACCGCTGGTGTTGTTGTATCTGCAGGTGTGGGTGGCGGTGGTGGTGCTGTTTCCGCTGTTCGCGGTGTCGCCGAAAATCGGCCCGACGCTGCAGAACATTCCGCTGGTGCTGTATGCCTGCCTGCTGGCGTCGATGGTTGCGCCACTGGCGTGGATGCAGGCCGTGGTGCGCCTGGGGCCGAGCCGGACTACGCAGTTTTTCAATCTGCTGCCGTTGTTGACGGCGCTGATCGCCGCACTGGTGCTGCATGAGCAGTTGGCGATGTATCACCTGGTGGGCGGGGTGTTGACGTTGGGCGGGGTGATTTTTTCGGAGCGCTGGACCACGGTGTTGGGCCGCAAGATTAGCATCGCCTGATCTGTGGCGAGGGGATTTATCCCCGTTGGGCTGCGAAGCGGCCCCAAAATAAAGGGACTGCTACGCAGTCCAACGGGGATAAATCCCCTCGCCACAACGCGGGTTAAACCCCCGCCGCTTTCAACCGCGCCGCATGCTCGACAAACAACCGGATCGGCTCGGCCCCCTTTCCCACCAGCCCTAGCGACTGGTTGACGATGTCAAAGTGATCCAGCGGATACTCATCGCCAATCACCGTCCCCAGATGCGAGCTGTAGCGCCCGACCATCCCGTCACAATGCCCGACTTCACGCACGAAGGTTTTGGCAAACAGCCGACAACTGCGGTTGGTCCCGTCGAACAGATTGCGCCCGCGATCGGTCTTGCCCGGCTGCAAGGTGCCGGACCACGAGTAATAGCGCACGCCGTTGACCTCTTCCGGCCCGTGCCCGCCCCACGTGTCAGGCAAGCCCTGTGGATAACGTTGATTGAACAGCGTCACCCCGGCCGTCGTCAGGGACTCATGGGAAGCGTGAATATCCACCGGCAGCCTCGGCCCGCGATAGCCGGTTTCCAGCAGGCTCATCAACGCACCGATGATCCAGAGAAAAAAGGCGAGCAGCCGTCCCTTCACGCTGTCTGCCGGGTAATGCTCGTGCAGGTAATCCGCCAGTTCCGAGCCGTGATTGGGCCCTGCCACCGACGTGACGGACGCCACAAGATCCGGGCGTTTCGCGGCGGCGTAACGGGCGGTCAGCGAGCCCTGGCTGTGGCCGATCAGGTTAACCTTCTCGGCGCCGGTTTCCTGCAGGATCTCGTCGATGCGCGCCAACAATTGCTCACCGCGCACCTCGGTCGAGTGGAGCGGTGAAACCTGCACCGCAATCACCGTCGCCCCTTCTTGGCGCAACGCTCCGACAATCCCGTACCAGTACGGATAAAGCACCAGACGGATAAACCCGAGCATTCCCGGGACCAGCACCAACGGATAACGCGGGGCAGAACCTTGCGACATGGGTGGACGTCCTTGTGATCGGTGAGGTGAAGCAAGGCTGAATGCAAGACATCAGCCAAGCATCGTCATCAAAAATGACAACACGACGACCAGTCTATGACATCCGTCCTACTTCAGCCCTGCCACCCCCGCCACGATCAGCCCCACCGACACCAGTTTGACCACCGTCAGGCTTTCGCCGAGCAACGCAAACCCGAGAAACACGGTGCCCAGCGAACCGATGGCGGTCCAGATCGGGTAAGCGATGCTCACTGGCAACTCACGCATTGCCAGGGTCAGGAAGTAGATCCCGCCTACCGCCGCCACGACCGTGATCAGCGACGGCCAGGGCCGGGTGAAACCTTCGGCGTACTTCATGCCCATGGCGAAGGTGACTTCAAACCCGGCGGCGATCAGCAAAAACACCCAGGCCATCTAGAACTCCCTGGCCAGCGTCAGCAAACGTTGCTCGGCCTCGGCGACGGAGATTTCAAAGGTGCGCTCGGCGGATTCTTCGCCCTCGGCGGCGACCACGGTGACATCGGTAATGCCGATGAAACCCAACGCCGTGCGCAGCAGGGTATCGGCATGATTCATCGCTTCGAGTTCGCCCCCGGGGCCGAAGCCGAACCCGCCACGGCTGGTGACGATCAGCGCTTTCTTGCCCTTTACCAGCGGCTCGTATTGAGCGACGCCGTTGTCCAGCGTGTGGTTGAACGTCAGCCCGAGCCGCACCACTTGATCGATCCACGCCTTGAGGCCGCTGGGCACGCTGAAGTTGTGCATGGGCGTGGAGATCACCAGCACATCGTGGCCCAGCAATTCACCCACCAGTTGATCGCTGAACGCGAGATCGGCCTGCATTGACAGTGGCCGTGCCTCGGGTTCGGGGTAGAACGCGGCGGCCACAAAGGCTTCGTTGACCGGTGGAATCAAGGCCCGACCGACTTCGCGGCGGGTCAATTGTGATTGCGGGTGACGCGCCTGCCAGGCGCTGAGAAACACTTCGGCCAAGCGCCGGGAGTGGGAACGTTCGCCCCGTGGGCTGGCGTGAATGGCAAGAACTCTGTTCATCTGAATCTCCTGGGGACTAAACTCAAACGGCTTGTGGCGTGCAGATTGAGCTCGCCGCTGACTCGTCTCAAATGAATAAAAATCAGTCTGGATGAATTCATTTCATCCATGGAGTAACCCATGTTTGCCTCGCTGCCATTAACCGCCCTGCGCGCCTTTGAATCGGCCTCTCGCCTATTGAGCTTCAAGGCCGCCGCCGAAGAACTGTCCGTGACGCCAACGGCGGTTTCCCATCAGATTCGTTCGTTGGAGGGCTGGCTCGGCGTGCCGCTGTTCGAGCGCCTGCCACGGCAGGTTCGCCTGACCGAGTGCGGTGAGCGTCTGTTCCACAGCCTGCACGGCGCTTTTCTGGAAGTGGCCCAGAGCGTCGACACCCTGCGCCCGCAACGCAGCGGCGCGAGCCTGACGATTTCCACCACGGCCGCGTTTGCCGCGCTGTGGCTGGTGCCTCGGCTTGGGCGGTTTTACGCCCGGCATCCGACCATCAGCCTGCGCCTGGACACCCATTGCGAAGTGATCGATTTGCATCAGGACGCCAGTGTCGATCTGGTGGTGCGCTACAGCCTGGATGACTATCCGAACCTTTATGGTCTGTGCCTGTTCGATGAGGCGTTTGGCGTTTATGGCTCGCCTGGACAGGTCGCGCAGGCCCGAAGTGGCCAGGCCCCCACGTTGATCAGCGTGCGCTGGCACAACTCGAAGCTCTACGCCCATGGCTGGGCGGCGTGGTGCGCGCAGTCCGGCGAAACCTGGCTGACGGGGCAACCGGTTGTCCGGGAATACGATGAAGAACATTACGCCCTGCAAGCCGCCATCGCCGGGCAAGGCCTGGTGCTGGCGAGCAATATTCTGCTGTCGGAGAGTGTGGCCAGTGGCTTGCTGGTGGCTTACCGCAGTGACATTCAAGTGCAGGGCGCCGGTTACAGCGCGCTTTGCGTTCCGGGCCGCGAGCGCCATCCGCCCGTGCGTGCATTCTTTGCCTGGCTGCAGGAAGAAGCTCGATTGTCTGGCCTACTGCCAGGATCGCAGGCTGCGCCGGCGCCTACAGGAAAACGCATTCCCCTGTAGGCGCTGGCTCAGCCTGCGATCTTTCTCGATGGAAATTACATCAAACTTTTCGCCACGCTCATCACTCACAACTAGGTAGTGATCACTTCCCCAGAAGGTGACGCAAACCCGGATCAGCCTCCAAGGAGAACGAGATGAGTGACATGCATTTGTCTGATGTAACGACCCTTCGCGCACGGGCCCGCCAGAACGTCGAGAATGGCGCGGTGACCGAAAGCTACAGCGCCGACCTCGACGAAGTGCTGCGCCTGCTCAACGAATCGCTGGCCACCGAACTGGTCTGCGTCTTGCGCTACAAACGCCACTATTTCATGGCCAACGGCCTCAAAGCCCATGTCGCCGCCGACGAGTTCCTTGAGCACGCGAATCAGGAAGCGGCGCATGCCGACCGATTGGCCGAGCGCATCGTGCAGCTGGGCGGCGAGCCTGAATTCAACCCTGACCTGCTGTCGAAAAACTCCCACGCACAGTACGTGGCCGGTAACTCGCTCAAAGAGATGGTCTACGAGGACCTGGTCGCCGAGCGCATCGCCATCGACAGCTACCGTGAGATCATTCAGTACATCGGCGAGAAAGACCCGACCACCCGGCGCATCTTCGAAGACATCCTGGCTCAGGAAGAAGAGCATGCGGATGATATGGCGGACATTCTGAAAGATTTGTAGCGCCGGACAGACCGCCTTCGCGAGCAAGCCCGCGAAGGCGTCTTGATAGACACCGAAGATTTTACTTGGTGGGTTTAACGGTCACCGGCGCCTTCCCCGCCTTCATCTGCTGCAACAACGGCGCACACTGATTCGGCTCGCCACCACTCGGCGCCACCAGTGCCAACAACCCCGCCGCCGGCGCCGCGATCACACCCAGCGCCACCATCCCCGCGCCACGCAACATCAGCGGCACCGCTTTCACACCGGCATCGGGTTTGATGAACTTGCCCCGTACATACAGCGGCGAACGCAGCGAAATCAAACGCCAGCCCTTGGATTCCGGCGTCACCGTCAGGTCCAGTTGCTCAGTGGCCATGTTCGCCGTGCCGTCGATGTAGATGATTGCGTTCTCGGTATCGAAGACGAACAGCCGCGTGGTGGCCAGGCCCGTCTTGATGTCGAAGTCGGCCGCCGCGCAATTGATCTTCACTTCCTTGTCACCAAAGATCTTGCCGACCACATAGTTGCCGACGTTGAGTCCGGCCAGCTCCATCAGCTCGCGACTGATCGCCCCGTCGTTGATCAGCATTTTCAGATTGCCGTTGGCCGAACCCAGCAGATTTGCCACCGAGTTGCCACGACCATTGATGTCGGCATCGCCATTGAGCTCGCCGAAACTGGTCTTCATCGGCTCGAAGGTGGGGAATAGCTGCTTGAGCTTGAACCCGCGCGCGGTCAGCTTGGCATTGCCTTCCAACGGCTCGGTACGTCCGTTGAGGCGAATCTGCGCATCCAGCTTGCCGCCGGCCACACCGAAGCGCAGGGGCTCGAGGCTGAGCACGCCGTCGGTCAGCACCAGGTGGGTATAAAGGTCATTGAACGGCAGTTTTTCACTGTGGACGATGCGTTTACCGGTGAATTCGACATCGGCGTCCATGTCACGCCAGCGCTCGGTCTTGAACTCTTCGACCGGTAGCACTTTGTCCGCCGGTTGCTTGCTTTCACCGCCACGGGCCTTTTGTTTGGCGTTGGAGTCGGCGCCAATCAAGGGTGCAAGGTCAGCAAACAACAGTTGATTGGAGAGCAGTGAACCGCTGAGTTTCGGCCGTGGCTCGCTGGCGACGTAGGCCAGGCTGCCATGAATGTCGCTCTCGCCGATCTTGCCGTTGAACGCGTCATAACGGAACACCGCGCCGCCGGCCTCGTGCAACTTGGCGATCAAGTGACCGTCGGTGGCGTAGGGCGGCGTATCCGGCAGGGTCACGCCAGTCAGCGGATAGAGGTTGCCCAGACTGCTGCCGGCCAGTTTCAGTCGCAGGTCCAATGCGCCGAGATTGAGTGGATCGGTCAGCGTGCCCGCGAGTTCGACGCTGGTGTCAGCGATCTTGACCTGGGCCTGGAGCGGGAACGGTCGGGCCGAATCCTGCAACGCCAGCAAACCGCCGACCTTGCCGTCTCCAGCGAGTTTCTGGCCGTGATATTGGCCTTTGACCTTCAGCGCAAACGCGTAATCCTGGGGTGCAGCACCCTTCTCCAGCGCGGTTTTCGCCGCTTTGTCGCCGACGATTTCGCCGAACGGAATCGGTTTGCCCAGTGGGTCGATGATCAGGTCGAGCTGCGTTTTCAGGCTCTGGTCGTCAAGGGTGACGTGGCCTTTGTCGAAGCCGATTGCGCCGATGTCGACCACCCAATTTGAAGGCTCGGCGTTCGGGTCTTTCGGGTCAAACTTGAACGTCCAGTTCGCGCGGCCATCGGCCAGACGCTGGAGGTCTGCGTTCGGTTCGGTCAAGTCAATGCGCGGGATCGCCACGCGTTGAGCCAGCAATGCCAGCGGCGACAGGCGCAGCTCGACGCGTTTGAGCGTGACCATCTGCGGCTGCTTCGACCACTCAGGGTTGCCGAGGCTCAGGTCCTCTGCCACCACATGCGGCCACGGCACCCACGCCCGCCAACCACCTTCGTCGAGCTCGCGCTGCCAGACCACCGCCAGGTTGCCATTGATGGCAAACGGTCGATGCAGTTCTTCGGAGACTTTGGAGTTGATGGTCGGTTTGATCCGGTTCCAATCGAAGAACACGATGATCAGAACCAGTATCGCCAGCAACACAACCAGGCTGGCAAAGGTCCAGGCAAAAATCTTGGGGGGGCGCGTCATTGCACAGGGCTCCTGAATACGACTGAGCGCCCTGACTGCGACGCACGTGTGAAACGTTAGGCCAGAACCGGCCTGCCATGAAATCTAGGACTGGGAAACGGCGCGCAGGTTTAACCGAAATGGGCTTAACGTTCAAATAATCGGTCGGGGACACCCTGCTCTCGCAAACCCGGCGTTACCGACCCCGCACTTTTGCGCGGCACGAGTGGGTCGAAAATACCCACACCAGTGCAAAAAGCCTCGCCGGAGAGGCCCGTTCTAGAGCCTTCCCAGGGAACAATCAATTCTGTTGATTATTACCATTGCGTTTATGAACTTTTATATCGACTTATCGAGAGTAGCATTGCCCTCGTACCCACTTTATCGCCCTCCCACGGAGCACCCAATCATGAAACGCCAATTACTGCTTAGCCTTTCCCTCTCACTGCTGGCCAGCACCGCTTTCGCTCTGCCAGCTGCTGACCAGGCAACCCCACAAGTGAAAGCCGCCCACTCGGTGTTCAGCCAGACCGTCGCCGAAGGCGGTAACGATCGCCTGAAAGAAAAAGGCCTGATCTCTCAAGATGGCTCGGACCGTACCCCACAAGGCCAGTCCCTTGCCGCTGACGGTTCGGATCGCACCCCACAAGGTCAAACCCTGGCTGCTGATGGTTCCGATCGCACTCCACAAGGTCAAACCCTGGCCGCTGACGGTTCCGATCGCACTCCACAAGGTCAAACCCTGGCCGCTGACGGTTCCGATCGCACCCCACAAGGTCAAACCCTGGCTGCTGACGGTTCCGATCGCACTCCACAAGGTCAAACCCTGGCTGCTGACGGTTCCGATCGCACTCCACAAGGTCAAACCCTGGCTGCTGACGGTTCCGATCGCACCCCACAAGGTCAAATCCTCGCTGAAGGTGGTGGTGACCGCGTGATCCAACGCAACAGCGCTTTGAGCTGAGCCCATGGCGGCCCTGAAAAAAAGCCCAATCCACGGATTGGGCTTTTGATTTTATAGAAGCACCCCTTCTCTACCTGCCCCTCTTTTAGGTGTCCCCCGATCGTCGTTCGACGCCAGCAAAGCCGATTTGCTAGAGTGCGTCGCTGTCTTGTCCAGAAAAACACCCTTGCGATGCTGCCCCGCGCCGAACAGAAACAACAAACCCGCAACGCCCTGATGGACGCTGCCCGCCATTTGATGGAATGCGGCCGAGGATTCGGCAGCCTGAGCCTGCGCGAAGTGGCGAAAACCGCCGGCATCGTTCCCACCGGTTTCTACCGGCATTTTTCCGATATGGATGAACTGGGCCTGGTACTGGTGAGCGAAGTCGGTCAGACCTTTCGCGAAACCATCCGCCTGGTGCGCCACAACGAATTCGTGATGGGCGGCATCATCGATGCCTCGGTGCGGATCTTTCTCGACGTGGTGTCGGCCAATCGTTCGCAATTCCTGTTTCTCGCCCGCGAGCAGTACGGCGGTTCGCTGCCGGTGCGCCTGGCCATCGGACGGTTGCGCGAAGACATCAGCTCGGACCTGGCGGCCGACTTGTCATTGATGCCAAAGCTGCAACACCTGGACATCGCCGGCCTGAGTGTCATGGCCGACCTGATTGTTAAAAGCGTGTTCGCAACCTTGCCCGACATCATTGATCCACCGGCAGAAGCATTGCCCGAGCATCTGACGCCGCAGGCAAAAATCACTCAGCAGTTGCGGTTTATCTTTATCGGGCTGAAGCATTGGCAGGGACTCGGCAGTACCGAATAACCCCGCTTTCATCACAACACCTAACACCAGCAAGCCGGTCCCTACCCAGTTGTGCAACGCGCGACTAATCTGGAGCACACCGCGCGCCATCATTTGGTGCGCCCAACAATGCCGCGCACCAAATTACTACAACAATCTGAAACATAACCGTCGCTCCGACAGGCATTTCCTACACATCCCCCGATTGGCAAGCCCCTTGCTCTAACCACAGCAATGTCCATTGCTGGAAGCCTTCCGATGCTGGTGATTCACCGCAGAATCGACCCTCAACCCGTCTGGGCCGCTGAGTTGCACCTGACCTTCGAAGCCCGGAGCAAAAGCCGCTTGCGCTGTTTCAGTGCCGAGGGTGAAGACGTCGGGTTGTTTTTGGAGCGCGGTCAGTCGCCGCTGTATGACGGCGAATGCCTACAGGCTGAAGACGGTCGCATCGTCCGCGTCTGTGCCCACCCCGAACACCTGCTGCACGTCACCTGCGCCAACGCTTTCGAGCTGACCCGCGCGGCTTATCACCTCGGCAATCGCCACGTCGCCCTGCAAGTCGGCGATGGCTGGTTGCGTCTGCTCGATGACTACGTGCTCAAGGCGATGCTCGAGCAACTTGATGCCAGGGTCGAAAACATCGAGGCGCCGTTCCAGCCGGAGCACGGCGCCTATGGCGGTGGCCATCACCATTCGCGGCATGGCGACGAGGATTTCAACTATCCGCCGAAACTGCACCAGTTCGGCGTACGCCTATGAACCCGGCCTGGGCGCTGCTGCGCCTGGCCAGTCCGCAATTGCCGATTGGCGGCTACAGCTATTCCCAAGGCCTGGAAATGGCGGTGGATAACGGTCGGGTGAAGGATTCCGACAGCGCCCGACGCTGGATCAGCGATCAGTTGCTGCTGAACCTCGCGCGTTTCGAAGCGCCGCTGCTACTCGCCCATTGCGTGGCCGCCGCCGAAGAAAACTGGGGCGAATTACTGCAACGCTGCGAGGAACACCGCGCCAGCCGGGAAACCCGCGAGTTGCATCAGGAAAGCCGGCAGATGGGTTATTCCTTGCAGCAACTGCTCAACGGCTTGCCGGAACTCGATGCCCCGGCCCGCGCCTTTCTCGATCAGCGTCCCGAACCACACCTGGCCCTCGGCTGGGCACTGGCCGCGCGCGCCTGGCGCATCAGTCCGCAGGACGCGCTGGCGGCCTGGCTGTGGAGCTGGCTGGAAAACCAGCTGGCAGTGCTGATGAAGACCCTGCCGATGGGGCAGCAAGCCGCGCAACGCCTGACCAGCGAATTGCTGCCGCTATTGCAGCAAGCCCAGCAGAACGCCACCCGAATCAACCCCGAACACTACGGCAGCGCCGCTTTCGGCCTGTCCCTGGCGTGCATGGCCCATGAGCGCCAGTACAGCCGCCTGTTCCGTTCCTAGGGCCTGTTACTTTGGAGAATCACATGAACACACAACCTCTGCGCGTCGGCATCGGCGGCCCGGTCGGTTCCGGCAAAACCGCTTTGACGCTGGCCCTGTGCCTGGCGCTGCGCGACCGCTACAACCTGGCCGTCGTGACCAATGACATCTACACCCGCGAAGACGCTGACTTTCTGGTGCGCAACGAAGCCCTGGCGCCGGAGCGGATCATCGGCGTGGAAACCGGCGGCTGCCCGCACACGGCGATCCGCGAAGACGCCTCGATCAACCTCGAAGCCGTGGATCAACTTAACCGCCGCTTTCCCGGGCTGGACCTGATTCTGGTGGAGTCCGGTGGCGACAATCTGTCGGCCACGTTCAGCCCGGAACTGTCGGACCTGACGATCTACGTGATCGACGTCTCGGCCGGCGACAAGCTGCCGCGCAAGGGTGGGCCGGGGATCTGTAAATCCGACCTGCTGGTGATCAACAAGATCGACCTCGCCCCCTTGGTGGGCGCGTCGCTGGAGATGATGGACAGCGACACCCAGCGCATGCGCAACGGCAAACCGTTTGTCTTCAGCAACCAGAAAACCGGGCTGGGCCTGGAAGAAATCATCGCATTCATCGAACGCCAGGGCCTGCTGACCGCAGCCTGATCACGACCACACCTATCAACAAGGAAGCTTATCCATGTCTTTTAAACGCATTCTCGGCGCCATGGCCCTGCTGCTGACCCCGGCCATCGCCTTTGCCCACCCCGGGCACGGCGACAATGGTTTGATCGCCGGTATCAGCCATCCGATCGGCGGCCTCGATCACTTGCTGGCGATGGTTGCGGTCGGGTTGTGGGCGGCGCAGCAGAAAGGCGCCGCACGCTGGGCGCTGCCGTGCACGTTTGTCGGCACCCTGTTGATCGGCGGACTGCTGGGTTTTGAAGGGCTCAACCTGCCGGCGCTGGAAAGCGGGATCGCCGCATCGGTGCTGGCGCTGGGCCTGGCGGTGGCACTGGCGGTGCGTCCGCCATTGGGCATGGCGGTGGGTGCGACGGCGCTGTTTGCGCTGTTCCATGGCGTGGCGCATGGGCTGGAATTGCCGGAAATGTCGAGCCCGTGGGCGTATGCCGCAGGGTTTGTAGTGGCGACGGCAGCCTTGCACGCGGCGGGTTATGCGGTGGTTCGTGTGTTGCCGCAGGCGGCGGCACCGTTGGTTCGGCTGGCGGGCGCGGTTTCGGCGGCGGCTGGAGTGTGGTTATTGGCGGGTTGATTTTCTACCGTCAGTGATGGCCCCCTCGCGGGCAAGCCCGCACACACGTGTACACAGAACCAATGTCGGGAGCGGGCTTGAGATGCGTGTGCGCAGAACCAATGCGGGCTTGCCCGCGAAGGCGGCCTGACAGACACCGCAACTCTCAGGCCTGTTAACATGGCGCGCAATCGACCCTGCCGTGACGACGCCAGCCAATGCCTCATTCTCCCCGCTCCGCCTCCCAGCCTGACTTGATCGCTCTGTTCTCCTCAGTGCATCAGCATTTCCAGGACGTGATCGTGCCCCTCTGGCAAGGCCCGGGCTGGAATGCCGAACTGGCCCTGCCCTACGAGGCGCTGGACGCCGGGCATCTGCCCTTGCCACCTCAACGCTACCGGGCCATGGCCTGCGCGCGGCAGTTGTATCTGTTTTCCAGTCTGATCGGCCAGGTACCCGGCGCCGAAGAGCGTGCCGCGGCGCTGTTCCGCTCGTTGCAGCAACATTTCCATGACGCCGAACACGGTGGCTGGTTCTACAGCATCGATCCGCAAGGCGCGCCGCTGGATCAGCGCAAGGATCTCTACACCCACGCCTTCAT
Organism: Pseudomonas sp. IT-P171; assembly: GCF_949767765.1. Taxonomy (NCBI): domain Bacteria; kingdom Pseudomonadati; phylum Pseudomonadota; class Gammaproteobacteria; order Pseudomonadales; family Pseudomonadaceae; genus Pseudomonas; species Pseudomonas sp. IT-P171. Next base: position 219,999 of record NZ_CATKQN010000058.1, on the reverse strand, counting down.
TCTCTTCGCCTGCGCCCATTACTGGGACAAGGTTCGCGAGCCGCTGGTGGAGTCAGTGCTCAACGCCGTGCTGGAAGTGGTTGCGCAGCGTTTCGCCACGGGCGACGGCCTGTACGAAGCTTGCCTTGAACGTGACTGGTCGTCGCTGAATACCGGGCCGCTGCAAAACCCGCTGATGCACCTGGCCGAAGCCTTCCTCGCCACGCTGTCGGTGCGTGAAGACCTCGTCGTGCAGCGCGCGCTCGTCGAGTTATGCACAGCCATGCAGAAGCGCTTTATCGATTCGCAGCACGGTGTGCTGATGGAAAAACCGTTGGGTACTGTGGATAACTGGTTTGAACCGGGGCATCAGTTCGAGTGGTATTTCCTGCTGGAGTCTTCACCGTTGTTGCGCGGCTCCAAACTGCACGCCTCCCTGGAACGCGCCTTTGCGTACACAGAGCAGCTGGGTGTCGATCAATCGAGTGGGGCGGTGCGGGCAATGCTCACGCTCGATGGGCAATCGAAGGATGGCACCCAACGCATCTGGGCCCAGGCTGAATACCTGCGTGCGCTGACCTTGCGTCCGCACAGCAAGGCATCGGTATTGCGCCAATTGCAGGCACTGCAACAGCGCTCCCTGCATGCGGAGGGCTGGTATGAGTGTCGCAATGAGAACGGTGAAGTGAGCCGCCAGGACATGCCTTCGACCACGCCTTATCACTTGGCGACCTGCTATCGCGGATTGGCCGATTATCTCGGCTAAATCCTCTGTGGCGAGGGAGCTTGCTCCCGCTGGGCCGCGAAGCGGCCCCGCTTACCCCTGAAAAGAAAGGGACTGCTGTGCAGTCCAACGGGAGCAAGCTCCCTCGCCATAATTACGCCTTGGCTCCGTTACGCTCAATCGCAAACCCGCTCCACGTCTGGCTCACCGGCATCAGCTCAAGGCTGTTGATGTTGATGTGTGCCGGCGCATTGAGCACCCAGAAAATGGTCTCGGCGATGTCTTGTGGCTGGATCGGCTCGGCACCGGCGTAGGTCGCGTTATAGCGTTCCTGATCACCGGCAAAACGCACCAGCGAGAATTCGCTCTCGCACAGGCCCGGTTCAATGTTGCTGACTCGCACGCCCGTGCCCTGCAGGTCACAGCGCAGGTTCAGCGAGAACTGTTTGACGAACGCCTTGCTCGCGCCATACACGTGGCTGCCCGGATACGGGTAGTTGCCGGCGATGGAACCGAGGTTGACGATGCTGGCGCCACGGCCGTGGGCGATCAGGCGTGGCAGCAGCAGGCGAGTGCTGTACATCAGGCCCTTGATGTTGGTGTCGACCATCGTGTCCCAATCATCAAGGTTGCACTTCGGCGCCGGGTCCACGCCGAGCGCCAGGCCGGCGTTATTGATCAGCCCGCGCAGCTTGGCGAAGGATGGCGGCAGGTTGGCAATCGCCTCCTCCATGGCCTTGCGATCACGCACGTCGAGCACCAGGCCATGGACCTCGGTCTGCTTCGACAGCTCGGCGCACAGGGCATTGAGGCGTTCTTCACGACGACCTGTCAGCACCAGTTTCCAGCCAGCCTCGGCAAAACGACGGGCACAGGCTTCACCAAAACCGGAAGTCGCGCCGGTAATAAACAGGGTGTTGGACATCGTGTTCTCCTTGCTTCGGCCGACGGGCAGCCATTGGAATAGAAAATCAGCTGGCAGCATGCCCGGCCTTGCCGACAGCGGCAACCACCACAAAAGCTGTATGAAAAACGATCAATGTCAGCGGCGCCTTATCCCCCGTGGCCTGCAGCCATGTACGCGCACGTTATCCACAGGCCGGTCCACAGTTTCCGGGGGCAAGTGAAAAAGCTGAAAGCCGCTGTGCACAAGGCTTTGCGGGCAAATTACAAAGTTTTTTGCTTGACCCTGAAGCGCTCACTGTGTAGCCCGTGGCATTTTGCACGATCGACCCGGTAAACCAGCGATGGCGCCGAGCCAGTAACTACGGCCCTCAGCCGACTCTTTCCAGAGTTTAACCACAGACTTATCCACAGGCATCACCCCTCCGTTCCGGACTGATTTCCCAGCCAATAAAAAGGTTGACAAAGCCGAGCCCCAGTCGCGTAAAAACACCTGATCAAAAAACAACCACATCGCTGCAAGCCACGTATCCAAAGGCCCTCAGCCAGCTACTCCCACGTTATTCACAGCCAGCTCCACAGCAAACGGGGACAAGTCAAAAGCGTGACAAAACAACTATTTGCAGCGGCTTTATGTCGCGCTTTGAGAGCTTGATGAATTTGTTTTCCACAATTTCCAGAAAGCACACCGCGGACACCTGTAGGAGTATTGAAAATGTAAAAAAGCCCCGGCGATTGCGCGCCGGGGCTTGGTGTTACAACAGCGAAATCAGTGGCCGCCGAGATAGGCGTTACGCACTTCCTCGTTAACCAGCAACTCCTTGCCGGTGCCCGTGATGCGGATCTCGCCGTTGACCATGACATACGCCCGGTCCGACAGCTTGAGCGCGTGGTTGGCATTCTGCTCGACCAGGAAGATGGTCATCCCGGTCTTGGCCAGTTCCCGCAGCGTGGCAAAGATCTGTTTCACCACGATCGGTGCCAGACCCAGGCTCGGCTCGTCAAGCAACAACAGTTTGGGCCGACTCATCAGCGCACGGGCGATGGCGAGCATTTGCTGTTCACCACCGGACATGGTCATGGCGCGCTGGGTGCGTCGCTCTTCGAGCCGCGGAAACAGCTCGAACATGCGTTGCATGTCTTCCTTGGCGTACTTGTCACCGATCGGGATGGTGCCCATCAGCAGGTTTTCCTCGACAGTCATGTCGGGGAACACCCGCCGTCCTTCCGGCGATTGCGCGATACCGTGGGACGCGATGTAGTGCGACGACTTGTGGGTGATGTCCACCCCTTGATAGATGATCTGCCCGTCAGCCGCCCGCGGTTGGCCGAAGATCGACATCAGCAGGGTCGACTTCCCGGCACCGTTGGAGCCGATCAGACTGACGGTTTCCCCTTCGTTGATGTACAGCGAGACTTTTTTCAGGGCCTGGATTGGCCCGTAAAACACGTCCAGATCCTTCAGTTCGAGGATAGGTTGACTCATAGCGCCACTTCCTCTTCATCGGCACCCAGGTAGGCCGCAATCACTTTCGGATCGTTGCGTATCGCATCAGGCCCGCCCTCGGCAATGACGATGCCGTGGTCCAGCACCACGATGTGGTCGGAAATGCTCATAACCATGCCCATGTCGTGTTCGATCAGCACCACGGTCAGATCATGCTCGTCGCGCAGCAGCCGGATCATCGCGCTCAGCGCTTCGGTTTCCTGAGGGTTGAGGCCGGCGGCCGGTTCGTCGAGGCAGATGATCTGCGGCCGGGTGCACATGGCCCGGGCGATTTCCAGACGGCGTTGCTGACCGTAGGACAGTTCACCGGCCAGACGGTTGGCGCAGTCCACCAGGTCCACCACTTCCAGCCAGTAGAAGGCGTGGTCCAGCGCATCGCTTTCAGCCTTTTGGTAGCCCTTCGTGTTGAGGATACCGGCGAGCATGCTGCGGTTGACCCACATGTGCTGGGCAACCAGCAGGTTTTCCAGCACCGACATTTCCTTGAACAGGCGAATGTTCTGGAAGGTCCGCGCCAGCCCGGCACGGTTCACCAGGTGGGTACCGCCGAACATCTTGTAATACAGCCGACTGAGAAAGGATTTTGGCGAAACGAAATCCGCCGGTTTGAACGATTCGCCCAGCAACTGGATGACGTTGGTCTGCTCGCCCCGCACGCTGAGTTCGATCTTGCCACCGGAGGCCTTGTAGAAACCGGTCAGGCAGTTGAACACCGTGGTTTTGCCGGCGCCGTTGGGGCCGATCAGGGCGAAGATCGAGTTGCGCTTGACCTTCAGGCTGACATCGTTCAACGCCTTGATGCCGCCGAAGTGCATCATCAGTTTCTCGACCGAGAGTACGACTTCGCTCATGGCGCTACTCCTTTACGCGGGGTCACACCGGTACGGCTGATCCGAATCAGGCCGCGCGGTCGCCAGATCATCATCAACACCATCAGGATGCCGAACAGCAGCACGCGGTATTCCGCGAAGCCACGCAGCAGTTCCGGGGCCACGGTCAGCACGAAGGCTGCGATGACGACGCCAATGGTCGAGCCCATGCCGCCGAGTACCACGATGGCGAGGATCAGGGCCGACTCGAAGAAGGTGAACGAGGTCGGGTTGACGAAGCCTTGGTAGGTGGCGAAGAACACACCCGCCAGACCCGCCGTCGACGCACCGATGGTGAACGCCGAAAGCTTGACCAGCACGTGGTTCAGACCCATGGAGCGGCAGGCGATTTCATCTTCACGCAAGGCCTCCCAGGCGCGACCGACCGGCATACGGGTCAGACGGTGCTTGACGTACAGCACGGCCAGTACCACGAGGAACAACACCGCGTAAATGAAGTAATACTTCACGTCCGGGTTGTAGGCGATACCGAAAAACTCATGGAACGGAACGCCACCGTCCTTTGCCCTTTTGCCGAACTCCAGGCCGAAGAAGGTTGGCAGCGGCGCCGCCATGCCATTTGGGCCCCCCGTCAGGCTCAGCCAGTTGTTGAGGACCAAGCGAATGATTTCACCGAAGCCCAGGGTCACGATCGCCAGGTAGTCACCGTGCAGGCGCAATACCGGGAAGCCGAGGATGCAACCGGCAAGGCCGGCGGTGATCGCTGCCAGTGGCAGCACCGTCCAGAAGCCAAGCCCCAGGTATTGATAGCCGAGTGCCAGGCCATAGGCCCCGATGGCGTAGAACGCCACGTAGCCGAGGTCGAGCAGGCCGGCCAGGCCGACCACGATGTTCAAGCCAAGCCCCAGCAGCACGTAGATCAGCCCGAGGATGACCACGCCCAGCAGGTAGGAGTTGGAGAAAAACGGGAACACCACGGCGACGACGATCACCACTGGAATGATCCAGCGCAACCGGGTCTTGTAGTCAGGCGGCAGTACATGTACCCCGGAGCCTGTGCTTTCAAAACCTTCGAGAATTCTCAGGCCTTTGGGCGTTTGCAGGAACAGGCTCAGGGCAAAGCGGCCGGCCATGACGATGGCGACAATCCACGCCACTCGAGTCGTTTCCAGATTGAAGCCGTAGCCGTCGAGGACTACGCCAACAATCGGGCCGAACACAATGAGGGCGACCAGACCGGCAAGAATCGCGTCAACCAGGCTTCTTTTGAGATCAATGGTTTTTTTAGTGGTTGAAGACATCGCTTACACCTTCGACACAAGAGGACGGCCGAGCAGGCCTTGGGGCCGAAAGACCAGAACGAGAACGAGCAGCGAGAAGCTGAAAACGTCTTTGTAGTCCGAGTTGACCAGACCCGAGAACAGCGACTCGGAAATGCCGAGGATGATCCCGCCGAGCATCGCGCCAGGCAGCGAGCCGATTCCGCCAAGTACCGCAGCGGTGAACGCCTTGATACCGATAACGAAGCCTGCGTAGAAGTCGAACGTGCCGTAGTTCATGGTGATCAGCACACCGGCCAGGGCCGCCATTGCTGCACCGATGATGAACACGTAGGAAATCACGCGATCGGTGTTGATCCCCAGGATCGAGGCCATCTTGCGGTCTTGCTGGGTGGCGCGGCACATGCGGCCGAGCTTGGTGTACTTGATGACGTAGGTCAGCAGGGCCATGCCGGCGAATGCGGCGATCAGAATGAAGATCTTGGTGTAGGTGAGCTGGACGAAGCCGCTTCCGACTTCCACTCGCCATGCACCGGTCAGCAAGGTAGGTACGCCTTGTTGGCGGGCGCCCTGGGCGATCTGTGCATAGTTTTGCAGGATCAGGGAAATACCGATGGCGCTGATCAGCGGTGCCAGTCGGGTTGAGTTACGCAGGGGTTTGTAGGCGACACGCTCGATGACCCAGCCATACACCGCCGTGACGATGATGGTGAAGACCAGTGTGCCAAGCATCAGCAAAGGGAAGGATTCAATACCGAAGTATGCCAGCAGAGCCAGACTGATCGCCGCGAGGTAAGCGGAGATCATGTAAACCTCACCATGGGCGAAGTTGATCATGCCGATGATGCCATAGACCATTGTGTAGCCGATGGCGATCAGGCCATAGACCGACCCGAGGGTCAGGCCGTTGACCAGTTGCTGCAGGAAAATACCATCCATAACGCAATCTCACGCATTTGAGAGACTGCACAGAAGCCGGGTGCGACGGACCGGGGTTCAGCCACCCGCGCAACACGGTTGTGTGCAGCTCTACGAGAAAAGACAGGTACTGCACGGACATGTTGGTTGACTGCCCGGTGCACAAGGCACCGGGCAATTCAGCAGCTCATATCACTTCTGTTTTTCCAGTTGGTGGTATTTGCCATCCTTGTCCCACTGATAAACCACGTAGTCGGAGACTTTCAGGTCGCCCTTGGCGTCCCAGGTCTTCTCGCCCATCACGGTTTTAACCGGGTTTTTCTTCAGCCACTCGGCCGCTTTTTCGCCGTTGTTGGACTTGGCGCCGTTGAAAGCAGCCGCCAGGGTTTGAACCGAAGCGTAGGCGTACAGGGTGTAGCCTTCAGGCTCGGTACCGGCCTTGCGGAAGGTGTCTACCACGGTCTTGCTGTCTGGCAGAAGGCGTGGGTCGGCGCCGAAGGTCATGTACACGCCATCAACGTTCTGCGGGCCACCGGCGGTGGTCACGAGTTCATCAGTCACGATGCCATCATCGGACATGAATTTGACGTCCTTGAGGCCTTGCTCACGCAGTTGACGAACCAGTGGACCGGCTTCCGGGTGCAGGCCGCCGAAATAGACGACATCGGCACCGGCTGCACGGATCTTGGTCACCACGGCGCTGAAGTCTTTCTCGCCACGGGTCAGACCTTCGTACAGCACCGGGGTCACGCCGCGCTTGGCCAGTTGGGCCTTGGTGGCATCCGCCAGACCTTGACCGTAGGTGTCCTTGTCGTGCAGAACCACGACTTTCTTGCCCTTGAGCACGTCGACGATGTAGTCGCCGGCCACGATACCCTGCTGGTCGTCACGGCCGCACATACGGAACATGGCGCTCAGGCCGCGCTCGGTCACCTGTGGGTTGGTGGAGCCCGGAGTGATTGCGATGATGCCTGCTTCGTCATAGATCTCGGAGGCCGGAATGGTCGACGAGGAGCAGAAGTGACCGACCACGCCTGCCACTTTCTGGTTGGTCAGGTCCTTGGCGACCGTCACAGCCTGTTTCGGTTCGCAGGCGTCATCGCCCTTGACCAGTACGATTTTTTCCCCGTTAACGCCGCCCGATGCGTTGATGGCATCGGCTGCGGCCTGTGCACCCTTCATGTACTGCTCGCCAAATGCCGCGTTGGCGCCCGTCATTGGACCCGCCACACCGATTTTTACGTCAGCTTGTGCAAACGCAGAAACACCCAGCGCAGTTGCCACTGCGAGGGCCAGAAAGCCTTTCTTGTAAAACGTCTGGGACATGAGGTGGTGCTCCAAGGTTTTTTTTTAATTGGCACTGCAACTTCACTGAATGCTCAGAGCAAGGGCCGTGCCATCGGTTTTTTATTCTGAAAAAAGTCGCTGCTTTATTGTTATATCGACTGTTTCGAGCCCATTTTCATTGGACGTGCAACCGTCTAAACCGCTGAAGGTAAAACCATTTATTTATCAAGGCGCAACCCGTGCGCGCCATCATTGCAACCGCAGCGCCAAACGACGTGCAACCAGCCTGTAACAACGCGCGTCACCGAAGTGCACACTGCTGGTGCGGTACTGCTACAACCCGCACCTTTTACAGGCTAGTCGCTGCGCCGAAAAGCGCCGCTCCCCGCAACAAATTTCAACAATCAAATCACGATCCGCAAGCACTGGCCCGCGTGATACAGCGAAAATCCCGCTTCATACAGACAGCTACGCAGGCCAGCCCCGGCCAGTGGTTGCATCGGAGCGAAGGGGATCGGCAACGCCTGCGGATTTCCGTTGCACAAATAATCGGCAAAGGCTTTGCCGACTACAGTGCCAGTGGTCACGCCCCGACCGTTATAGCCAGTGACTGCCACTAAACCGGGCGCTGGCTCGAACAGGCGCATCAAATGATCGGGGGTGAAGGCGATGCAACCGGTCCAGGTGCACTCCCATTCCACCGGTTTGAGGTAGGGGAAATAGTGCTGCTGAACGCGATCGGCCCAGGCCTTGAGGAACCAGGTCGGCTTCTGATTGCCATTACCCAGGCTGCCGAGCAACAGGCGACCGTCTTTATCGCGGCGAATGCTGCTGAGCACCTGACGGGTGTCCCAGGAACCCTGGCCACCGGGCAGGATTTGCCGGGCGGCTTCTTCAGTGAGTGGCACCGATGCCACCTGATAGTAATAACCGGGGAAGAAATTGCGCCGAAGCTCTGTCCAGTCGCCTTCGGTATAAGCGTTGGACGCGATGACAACCTGCTCGGCAAGCACCGAACCCTGCGCGGTCTGTACTGACCACTTCTGGCCCTGACGTTCGAGCCGGGTCACGGGGGAATGATCGAACAGCTGACCGCCGAGGCCGATGGCCGCTTTGGCCAGCCCCGTGGTGTAAGCCATCGGGTTGATCGTGCCAGCACGCCGATCCAGCAGTGCGGCGGCGATTTTTTGGGTGCCGGTTGCCTGTTCGCAGGCTTGACCGGTCAGCAGTTCGACCGGTGCGCCGCGACGTTTCCATTGTTCTTCACGACTGCGCAAGTCCGCTTCACCACGAGCGTTATGCGCCATGTGCAGCGTGCCTTCGCGGCGTAACTGGCAATCGATGTTGTACTTGTCCACAAGGCTGAACACCAACGAAGGTGCCGCCCCCAGCATGCGATTGAGCTGACTGCCCACCGCTTCGCCAAACCCGGCTTCGATGTCGTCCGGCGGAATCCACATGCCGGCATTGACCAGCCCGACGTTGCGCCCCGAACCGCCATGACCGGCACGATGGGCTTCCAGCACACACACCGTTTTGCCTTGTTCCAGCAGATGCACCGCCGCCGACAGACCGGTGAAACCGGCGCCGATGACGCAGACGTCGACCGTGACTTCACCCTTGAGCGCCGCGTTATCAGGCCTTTGCGGCGTCAGTTTTTCCCACAGACACTCTTCGCGTAACGGCATTGCCAGACTCCAACAGAAACCTAACAAACAGAAAAAGCTTCGCTGGCAAGCCAGCTCCTACAGGTTATGCGCCACGACACAGGCCGTGCAGGAGCTGGCTTGCCAGCGATGGGGCCCGATCAGTCGAACGTAATCCCTTGAGCCAACGGCAACTCCAGCGAGTAGTTCACGGTGTTGGTCTGGCGGCGCATGTACCCGCGCCATGCATCGGAGCCCGACTCACGACCACCGCCCGTCTCTTTCTCGCCACCAAACGCGCCGCCGATTTCCGCACCGCTCGGGCCGATGTTGACGTTGGCGATGCCGCAGTCGCTGCCCACCGCCGACATGAACTGCTCGGCTTCACGCACGTCGGTGGTGAAGATGCATGAGGACAGGCCTTGTGGAACGGCGTTGTTCAGGCGCAGCGCTTCAGCGAAGTCCTTGTAACCGACCACGTACAGGATCGGCGCGAAGGTTTCGTGACAGACCACATCGCTCTGTTCCGGCATTTCAACGATGGCCGGCGAGACGTAGTAAGCGTTCGGGTATTTGTCTTCCAGCTGACGCTTGCCGCCGAAGACCCGGCCGCCTTCGCTCAAGGCTTGCTCCAGCGCGTCCTGCATGTTGTCGAAGCTGTGCTTGTCGATCAGTGGGCCGATCAGGTTGCCTTCCAGCGGATTGCCGATGCGCACTTTCGAGTAAGCGGCCTTGAGGCGGGTAACGATTTCTTCTTTCACCGATTCGTGAGCGATCAGGCGACGCAACGTGGTGCAACGCTGGCCGGCGGTGCCGACGGCGCTGAACAGGATCGCGCGAACAGCCATGTCCAGATCAGCGCTTGGGCCGAGGATCATGGCGTTGTTGCCACCCAGCTCCAGGATGCTGCGGGCGAATCGTGCGGCGATTTTCGGTGCCACTTCGCGGCCCATGCGGGTGCTGCCGGTGGCGCTGATCAGCGCGACACGCGGGTCATCGACCAGCGCTTCGCCGGCATCGCGGCCGCCGATGATCACTTGGCTCAGGTGCGGAGGTGCGTCGCTGAAGTTTTTCAGTACGCGGTCGAACAGCGCCTGGCAGGCCAGTGCGGTCAACGGGGTTTTCTCCGAGGGTTTCCAGATCACCGGGTTGCCGCAGACCAGCGCCAGCGTGGTGTTCCAGGCCCAGACCGCCACCGGGAAGTTGAACGCACTGATCACGCCCACGATGCCCAGCGGGTGCCAGGTTTCACGCATGTGGTGGCCCGGGCGCTCGGAAGCGATGGTCAAGCCGTACAGTTGACGGGACAGGCCGACGGCGAAATCGCAGATGTCGATCATTTCCTGAACTTCACCCAGGCCTTCCTGAGTGATCTTGCCCGCTTCCCAGGACACCAGCTCGCCGAGATCGGCCTTGTATTCACGCAGGATGTCGCCCAACTGGCGTACCAGTTCGCCACGGCGCGGGGCCGGGACCTTGCGCCACAATTCGAACGCATGATCTGCGCGACTGATGTGCTGCTCGACTTCAGCGGCACCTTCCCAGTTCACAGAGGCGATCTTGCTGCCATCGATTGGCGAATGCACCGGCACTTTGCCGTTCTGGTACAGGGCCGGATTCACACCAAGACGATCAAGCAATGCGGCAACCATGGGTCACTCCTCGAGCAAAAAACACAAAACATGCAGCCGGAAAATCACGACTGATCAGACCTGTAGTTTTAGCTTGCCGGAGGTTACCCAACAAACGACCTTTAAGAGAGATATCATTCCGTTTATTCATGCTGCGAATTGCTGGTCAGAAAGAAACAAGAAAAAGGACAACCCCATGCTGAATAAACGTTACCTGCCGTCGATCACCGCATTGCAGTGTTTCGAGGCCGTGACCCGGCATTTGAGCTTCACACGGGCGGCCGAAGAGCTGAACCTGACCCAGAGCGCGGTCAGCAAACAGGTCGCGCAACTGGAAGAATTGTTGCAACACCTGTTGTTTCGCCGGGTGCGTCGACGCCTGCAAATGACCCCGGCCGGTGATTTGTACCTGGTTGAGGTACGAAAAATCCTCACGCAAGTCGAGATGTCGACCCACTACCTGCGTTCCTACGGCGGGGAAACCGAAGTCCTGCGCGTCTCGACCCCTCCGACCTTCGGCGCCCGCTGGCTGGTGCCCCGCTTGAAAGGTTGGCGCCTGCGTCACCCATCGATCCACCTGGACCTGTGCAGCGAGCAGGAAGCCGATGACCTGCTGCAAGGTCGCAGCGATCTGGCGTTCTATTTCGGCCAGGGCTCACGCCCCCGTACCGAATGCCTGAAGCTGTTCGGCGAAGAGCTTGTTCCCGTGTGTGCACCGGGTAGCCTGCCGGCGACACCGTTCACTGATCCCACCCAACTCACCGACCTGGTCCTGCTGCAAAACGCCTCCCGTCCGCAGGCCTGGCACGACTGGTTCGACAGTCAGGGTTACCACACCGAACACAGCTACCACGGGCCGCGCTTCGAGACCTTCTACATGTGCATCCGCGCCGCGCAGGTCGGCTGTGGCGTGGCGCTGTTGCCGCGGTTTCTGGTGGAAGAGGAGTTGGCCGACGGCAAACTGGTCATACCCTGGCAGCACGCGATGCCCAGTTCCGACGCCTATTACCTGGCGTACCCGGAACATTCGGCGGAAGTGCCCAAGGTGCGGGACTTTGTGAAGTGGATGCTGGAGCAGATTGATAGCCCGGAAGTACCGCAAACTTAAGGCTTCACCAAGACCTGTGGCAAAGCACCATCACTGTGGCGAGGGAGCTTGCTCCCGCTGGGGTGCGAAGCGCCCCCCTACAGCCGCTACGTTCAAACTGAAAAGCTGCGTTTACCGTTTTGCGGCTGCTGCGCAACCGAGCGGGAGCAAGCTCCCTCGCCACAGGGATCTGCTGCGATGCAAAAATCGCTGGCAATACCCCGCGCGGATATGCGCCACTAGCCCCATTCATTGAAACAGCTGCAACGCCACTGCCACGGGCCGCGGCCAGCCTGGAGAACCCCGTTATGAGCGAGAGTGTGTTTGCCGATCGCATCGTGCAGAACCTGCTCGACACCGACTTCTACAAACTGACGATGATGCAGGCGGTGCTGCACAACTACCCGAACGTGGACGTCGAATGGGAGTTCCGTTGCCGCAACAGTGAAGACCTGCGCCCGTACCTGGCGGAAATCCGCTTTCAGATCGAGCGCCTCGCCGAGTTGAACCTGAGCGCCGACCAGTTGAGTTTCATGGAGCGCATCAGCTTCATGAAGCCGGATTTCCTGCGCTTCCTCGGCTTGTTCCGCTTCAACCTGCGCTACGTCCACACCGGCATCGAAAACGGCGAGCTGTTTATCCGCCTGCGCGGGCCCTGGCTGCATGTGATTCTTTTTGAAGTCCCGCTGCTGTCCATCGTCAGCGAAGTGCGCAACCGCTATCGCTACCGGGACATCGTTCTGGAGCAAGCGCGCGAGCAACTTTATCGCAAGTTCGACTGGCTGACCGCCAACGCCAGCAGCGACGAATTGTCGGAATTGCAAGTAGCCGATTTCGGCACCCGCCGTCGCTTTTCGTACCGTGTGCAGGAAGAAGTGGTAAACGTGCTCAAGCACGATTTCCCCGGACGTTTCGTCGGCACCAGCAACGTGCATTTGTCCCGGGAACTGGACATGAAACCGCTGGGCACCATGGCCCACGAATGGATCATGGCCCACCAGCAACTCGGTCCGCGACTGATCGACAGCCAGATTGCCGCCCTCGATTGCTGGGTCCGCGAATACCGCGGCCTGCTGGGGATCGCCTTGACTGACTGCATCACCATGGATGCCTTCCTCAACGATTTCGACCTGTACTTTGCCAAACTCTTCGACGGCCTGCGCCATGATTCCGGGGATCCGGTGATCTGGGCAGAAAAGGCGATCGCCCACTATCAAAAGCTGGGCATCGACCCGATGAGCAAGACCCTGACGTTCTCCGACAGTCTGACGCTGCCCAAGGCGCTGGAAATATTTCGCGCATTACGCGGTCGGATCAATGTCAGCTTCGGCATCGGCACCAACCTGACGTGCGATATTCCAGGTGTTGAACCGATGAGCATCGTGCTTAAAATGGCGGCCTGCAATGGCCAACCGGTGGCAAAGATCTCCGACGAGCCTGGCAAGACTCACTGCAAAGACCCGAATTTCGTCGCCTACTTGCGACACGTTTTCAAAGTTCCTGCCGCCCTTTCCAGCACACCAAGCAAGGAGTGAATTCATGCAAGCCGTACAGCGTGAGATTGCTGAGCAGCTCAAGGTTCAACCGCCATTCGCCGACAAGGCCGCCCTCGAGGCGGAAATCGCCCGGCGCATTACCTTCATCCAGGATTGCCTGGTCAATTCCGGGCTCAAGACCCTGGTGCTCGGCATCAGCGGCGGGGTCGATTCCCTGACCGCCGGCCTGCTGGCCCAGCGCGCCATGCGTGAACTGCGCACCCGCACCGGTGATGACAACTACAAGTTCATCGCCGTGCGCCTGCCGTATGAAACCCAGTTCGATGAACACGACGCCCAGGCTTCGGTGGATTTCATCAAGCCGGACGAGCGTCACACCGTGAACATCGGCCCGGCAGTCAAATCCCTGGCCAATGAAGTGGCAGCCTTCGAAGGCAAGCACGCGGTGTCAGTGGATTTCGTCCTCGGCAACACCAAGGCGCGGATGCGCATGGTCGCCCAGTACACCATCGCTGGCGCGGCCCATGGCCTGGTGATCGGCACCGACCACGCGGCAGAAGCGGTGATGGGGTTCTTCACCAAGTTCGGTGACGGTGCTTGCGACCTGGCCCCGTTGAGCGGCCTGGTGAAAAACCAGGTCCGGGCCATTGCCCGCAGTTTCGGTGCGCCTGAAGCACTGGTGGAGAAAGTCCCGACTGCCGACCTGGAAGACCTGTCGCCGGGTAAGCCGGACGAAGCGTCCCACGGCGTGACGTATGCCGAGATCGATGCGTTCCTGCACGGTGAGCCGGTGCGTGAGGAAGCGTTCAAGATCATCTGCGATACGTACAAAAAGACCCACCACAAGCGCGTGATGCCGTTTGCACCATAAGCAAGGGCGGCGCCTGAACCGACCACATCGCTAGCCTGCTAGCGATGAACGATGACTCGGTCAAATGTCAGGCACAAAAAAAGCGTCCCTCGCAGGACGCTTTTTTTATGAACCCGATTCGCTTACTTCAGCGTAACCGTACCTTTCATCATCGAAATGTGGCCCGGGAACGAGCAGAAGAAGCCGTATTTCTCGGCAGCATCAAGCTTCGACACGTCGAAGGTCACCGAGTCGGTTTCCTTGGCACCGATGATTCTGGTGTGGGCGATAACGCGCGCATCACCTTCCTTCAGATAGTTCTTGTCGATACCGGCAGCCAGGCCGTCAGTGGCGATCGGCTGCATGTCAGCCTCTTTGCTCAGCACCCAGTTATGACCCATCACATTTTTCGGCAGGCTGCCGGAGTGGGTCAGTTCAACGGTGAAGGTCTTGCAGCTTTTGTCGATTTCAATGGCCTTGGTGTTGAAGGACATTTGGTCGGTGGAGTCGATGGTCGTCTTGCACTCGGCAGCCATCAATTGACTGCTGGCCAGTGTCAGCAGGGATACCGCAACAAGTTTGGCAAACATGGTGAATCTCCAAGGCGGGGGTAAACAAAAGTGCGAATGGACAGAAGACTGCCTGAAAACTTCGCAAGTTCCTATGACCTGAATCAAAAATTGTATACAACTTTAGAGCTATGACACCTATCCAAATAATCTACCAGCCAGACGTCCAGGGCGGCCCTATCATCAGGTCGTCATCACCAATATGGAGCGTCTGTCATGTCGATCAACAGCTTTTTGTGCAGTTTGCTCGCCGCTTATGCCTGTGGCGCCAGTGGTACCTGTGAAACGTCCCAACGCGAAGTTTAGACCTTGGAGCGCAGCGCCTCAGCCTTTACTCTGTGGCCATCCTGACCCTGGAGCAAGGCATGTCTTTAGCATCCGTTAGTGTATTTTGCGGTGCCAGCACCGGCACCAACCCGGCTTATCGTGAAGCGGCTGTCGCCCTGGGGCGAGCATTGGCCGAGCGCAGGTTGACCCTGGTCTATGGCGGCGGCGCCGTGGGGTTGATGGGGATTGTGGCCGATGCCGCACTGGCAGCCGGCGGTGAAGTGATCGGGATCATCCCGCAAAGCCTCAAGGACAAGGAAATCGGCCACAGCGGCCTGACTCGCCTCGAAGTGGTCGACGGCATGCATGCGCGAAAGGCGCGGATGGCTGAGCTCAGCGACGCATTTATCGCATTGCCCGGCGGCCTGGGCACTCTGGAGGAACTGTTCGAAGTCTGGACGTGGGGCCAGCTCGGCTACCACGGCAAACCACTGGGTCTGCTGGAAGTGAACGGCTTCTACAGCAAATTGACTGGTTTTCTTGATCATATCGTCGGCGAAGGCTTCGTTCGCGAAGCGCACCGTGACATGCTGCAACTGAGCGAATCGCCGCAAACCCTGCTCGATGCCCTGGATGCCTGGCAGCCGACCGTGGTGCCAAAGTGGACAGAGCAAAAACCCAGCTAACGGCTCGGCACCGATACAGGGCAGAATATGCGCCGCTCAACCTCACCTTCGACCCCAGAGGATCGCCCATGGCTAAACCTAATTATTCCTTCGCCAAACGTCAGAGAGACTTGGCCAAGGAGCAGAAGAAAGAGGAAAAGCTTCAGCGCAAGAAAGCTACAGCTGAAGAAGAAGCCGCCGCACTGAACCCGGAAACAGACGGTGAAGTGGCCGCAGAAAGTGATGTTGAAGCACCGAAAGATCAGGCGCCCGACGCCTGAGACCCTCAGGGCCCGATGATCTGATCAGGCCCACCGGATCTGTGTCCAGGGTCAGCAGTTACGCTGCTGGCCCTGCGTTACTCCAGTGGCATTACGGTGACGCGGACTTCCGGGTCGTGATTACCGCCCCCCAGAATCACCCCCCGCAACGGCGAGACATCGGAGAAATCCCGGCCCCAGGCCAGGGTGATGTGTTCCAGCGCCGGCTGCACATTGTTGGTCGGATCGAAATCCACCCAGCCCAGCATCGGGCAAAAAACCGAAACCCAGGCATGCGAGGCGTCGGCACCGATCAGCCGTGGCTGGCCGGGCGGTGGCTGAGTCAGCAGGTAACCGCTGATGTAACGAGCCGCCAACCCGCGGGAACGCACGCAAGCGAGCATCAGGTGAGCGAAGTCCTGGCAAACCCCGCGCCGGCGCTCCAGCACTTCCACCAGTGGCGTTGCCACCTGCGTCGCTTCGGCGTCGAAGGTGAACTCGCTGAAGATTTTCTCCATCAGCGCCTGAACGCCGAGCAACAACGGACGGCCCGCGGGGAAACAACTTTCCGAGAACTCGACGAAGTTGCGCTTCAGATGCACATAGGGCGATTCGAACCGGTAACGGCAAGCTTCCAGCAATTCAGGAGAAAGCGGCTGACTGCTGTAGGTCAGTGCGTTGCGAGTGTCTTCCCAGGCCGGGGATTGATTGAAATCCAGCGTTGGCCGGGACATCACTTCGACGGTGAGCCGGGCGTTGACCAATAGTTCATCGTGCGGCCGCTCGAATGCCAGTCGGGTCAGCGGGTTGCCAAACACATCCAGCTCGTCCCGGCGCGATGTCGGATCGGGGCTGATCTGCAATTGCTGCTCGGTGCAGCGCTGCCAGGCACACGATCGCGGCCACAGGTGTGCCAATTGCTGGGCGAGGGACACCGGGCTGTCGTAGTGATAATGGGTGTCGTGGAAAATCTGGTAACGGGCGCTCATCAGACGGACACCGTGCGCTGGCTGACATCATCGACATGGGCGAAATGGCGCAACGCCAGACGATCCGACACTTGTCCGCTGGCGTCAGCGATCTCTTGCAGCAGATCGGCCAGACCCTCTATGGCGGCACGAACGCTGGCATCGCCGAACAACGAATTCTCCAGGCACCCCAGATCGAAGCGCGCCAGCCGTTCCACCAAGTGCGGCAGCCCCGCTTCGCGCGGCACAGCAAAATCATCGTTCAACCGCTTGAGGGTGCGAGTGACCAGTTTCAGCTGGAACAACACGGCGTGAGGGTTCTGCTCATCGAGCAGCAACAGGTCCAGCACCGGAATCAATTGCGCCACCGCCAGATACCGCGAGCGGTAGGTGATGCTGCTGTTGCCCAGTTCCAGCAGCCATTCAAGTCCGGCCTGGTCGAAGGCACCACTACCGCGCAGGAACGCCGCCAGGCTGCCGCTGAGAAATTGCAGGCGCTCGATCCGCCGGCCGATCATCAGGAAGCGCCAGCCTTCGTCCCGGGTCATGTCGTCGAGGGCAAAACCCGACAGCGCCGCCAGCGACATCACCAGACGGTTGAGGAAATCCAGCAACTCGCCGAAATCCGGCTCTTCGGTTTCCAGCTCGATTGCCTCGCGCTGCAACTCCACCAGCGCCTGCCAGTTTTCCCGCGAGAGCTTGCCGCGCACCTGCGAAGCCGCCCACTGCAAGCGCTGCAGGTTGGAACGCAGGCTGAACGGCCAGTCGTCGCCGAGCAGCGCCGCCAGTAACCGTTCAGGCAATTCGCCTTCATCGGGCAGCAACATCAACCGCTCGCCCAGTTCGACAGCCGCCTCCAGAGCTTGCGGGTCATCGCCGTCGACGTAGCGCGCCAGCATGATCCGCAGCAACCGAGCGCTGTCATCGCAGCGTTCACAGTAGCGGCCGAACCAGAACAGGTTTTCCACGACCCGGGACGGCAGATACGGATCGCGCCGCACCAGGTCGTGCACGCCGATGCTGCGCTGGGCTTTCCACTGCTCGCCGCTCGGTGGCCGATCCCCCAGCACCCAGGTGTCCTTGCTCGCGCCGCCACGTTGCATCGACACCACTTCGGCATCGGCCTCGGCGGCCACACGGGTCAAACCACCGGGCAGCACCCGATAGCCATCGCGACTGGCCACCGCATACATGCGCATGCCGATCGCCCGAGGCTGTAACTGACCGTCCTCAGCCTGCCAGATCGGCGCCTGCGACAATTGCGCCAGCTCTTGCGCCACATAGGCGTAAGGTCGCGCCTGCATGCGCTCAGCAAGGGTCTGGCGCTGTTTTTCACTCAAGTCACGGCCAAATACCGGCGCAAAACTCTGCGAAGGAAACGCCGGTTTGATCAGCAGCTCCGGCAACTTTTCCAATGCCTGGGCCAGCACCGGCGCTTCGCCGCACCACCATGTGGCGATGGAGGGCAGAATCAGCTCTTCGCCGAACAGGAATTGATTGATCCTCGGTAGAAAGCCCAACAGTCCTGGCGACTCGAGAACGCCGCTGCCCAGCGCGTTGGCCACCAGCACTCGCCCCTGCCGCACGGCTTCGAGCAGGCCCGGCACGCCCAGCGCAGAGTCGGTGCGCAATTCCAGCGGATCGCAGAAGTCGTCGTCGAGGCGACGCATGATCGCGTGGACGCGACGCAGGCCGCTCAGGGTTTTCAGGTACACCGTGGCATCGCGCACCGTGAGGTCGCCACCCTCCACCAGCGGATAACCGAGCTGCCGTGCCAAGTACAGATGTTCGAAGTAGCTTTCGTTGAAACGCCCCGGTGTCAGCAGTACCACCAACGGCGCTTCATCATCGCTCGGAGCCTGACGGGCCAGGGTTTCCTGCAGCGTGCGGAAGAACCCGGCCAGATGCTGCACCTTCAAATCTCGGTACAACTCGGGGAAGGCCCGGGACACGATCGTGCGGTTTTCCAGGGCGTAACCCGCGCCGGACGGTGCCTGAGTCCGATCCGCCGTGACCCACCAGCGCCCGTCGGGCGTGCGCGCCAGATCCACGGCATACAGATGCAGAAAGGCCCCGTCGGGCGGCGTGATGCCCTGACAGGGCCAGAGGAAGTTGTTGTGACCGAACACCAGTTCAGCCGGCAGCAAGCCTTCAGCGATCAGCCGCTGCGGCCCGTATAAATCCGCCAGGACGGCATTCAACAGACGCGCCCGCTGTGCGATCCCGGCTGACAACAGCGCCCACTCATCCGCGGCGATCACATGCGGCAGCAGGTCCAGCTCCCACGGTCGATCCGCGCCCTTGGGATCGGCGTAGACGTTGTAGGTCACGCCGTTTTCCTGGATCTGCCGGGTCAGCAGTGCCTGACGCTGCACCAGCTGCGCGGGCGTACTGCGTTGCAACTGGTCGAACAGCCGACGCCAGTGCAAACGCACCGCGCCGCTGTTGTCGAGCAGTTCGTGATAAGTGCCCGCCGTCAGCGGGTAGCGGTCTAGCAGGTCAGGCATGGAAAGCTCGGCAGACAGCAAGGAACGGTCAGACTAACGCAGGCTCATGACGCCCGGATATACGAAAAATCCGAGCGTCGCGTACGGTTTAGAAACGTCGCAAATCGAGAGTCATCGGCAGCTCGTCGTTAACTTCCAGAATCGGGATAGGAAGTTTCCCTGGGCTGTGTCCGATGCGGAAGAAACGCGCCATTCTCCGACTTTCGGCTTCATTGGCGTTCACCGGCAAGCTGTCATAGTTGCGCCCGCCCGGATGGGCGACGTGGTACTGACAGCCCCCCAGCGACCGCTGCATCCAGGTGTCGAGCAGGTCGAACACCAGCGGCGCATGGACCGCAATGGTCGGTTGCAGGCAGTTGGCCGGCTGCCAGGCGCGGAAACGCACGCCGGCCACGAACTCGCCAACCCGCCCGGTGGGCTGCAAGGGCACCGGAACGCCGTTGCAGGTCAGCAAATAACGTTGCGGCGGCAGGCCGGTGAGCTTGACCTGCAAACGCTCAAGGGAAGAATCCACATACCGTACCGTGCCACCAACGGCGCCCTCCTCGCCCAGCACATGCCACGGCTCGAGCGCCTGGCGCACTTCCAGTTCGATGCCGCTGACGGCGTAGTCGCCGACCTTGGGAAAGCGGAACTCCAGATGCGCGGCAAACCACTCGGCCCGCACGGGGTAACCCGAGGCGTTGAGATCAACGATGACATCGGCGAAATCCTGTTCGATAAAGTGCGGCAACAGGAACCGGTCGTGTAATTCAGTGCCCCAGCGCGCCAGTTTCGGCGGCGCATAAGGCTCGCGCCAGAATCGCGCGACCAGCGCTCGCAGCAACAACTGTTGCGCCAGACTCATGCGCGCATGCGGTGGCATTTCAAAGGCACGCAACTCCAGCAAACCAAGGCGCCCCGTCGCGCCGTCCGGTGAATAAAGCTTGTCGATGCAGAACTCGGCGCGGTGGGTGTTGCCAGTCACGTCGATCAACAGGTTGCGCAACAACCGATCCACCAGCCATGGCGCGCACTCTTCGCCCGGTTCAGGCATTTGTGCAAAGGCGATTTCCAGCTCGTACAGCGCATCGTTGCGTGCCTCATCGACGCGCGGTGCCTGGGACGTCGGGCCGATGAACAGCCCGGAGAACAGGTAGGACAACGACGGATGGTTGTGCCAGTAACTGATCAGGCTGCGCAGCAGGTCGGGACGACGCAGAAACGGTGAGTCAGCCGGCGTCGCGCCACCCAGTACGAAATGGTTACCGCCGCCGGTGCCAGTGTGTCGGCCATCGATCATGAATTTCTCGGTGGTCAGCCGGGTCTGGCGCGCCTCTTCGTAGAGAAACTCGGTGCGCTCGACCAGTTCGTCCCATGTGGCGGACGGCTGCACGTTCACCTCGATCACGCCCGGGTCCGGGGTGATGCGGAAGTTGCTCAGACGCGGATCGCTCGGCGGCTCATAGCCTTCCAGCAACACCGGGCAGTGCAACTCCTGCGCCGTGGCCTCGATCGCGGTGACAAGTTCCAGATAATCCTCGACCCGCTCCAGCGGCGGCATGAACAGGTACAAGCGCCCTTCCCGCGCCTCGGCACAAAACGCGGTGCGCGTCAGCCAGTCGGCGGATTCGTCGACCTCCAGATCCCGCTCGACCGCTTCAGCCGCGGCTCCGGGGCTGTTCAGCTGCTGGGTGTCCGGAAGCGCCGGGAATTCCTGGTTAGGGTCGTTGGGATAGATGAACGGATACTCGGCGGCCTTGACCCACGGCTGCGATCCCAGCGGCAAGCGATAGCCCAGCGGCGAATCCCCCGGCACCAAGCGGCAGTGCTCGTCGCGCAGGTACCAGCGACCGCTTTGCCATTGATCGCCCTTGGCGGTGCGCGCCAGCGGCAGGACCTGGCCGATTACTTTATCCAGCCCCTGACTGAAGACTTTACGCAGACGCGCACGCTCCAGCGGCTCTTCCAGTCGTGAGTCTTCGGCGCTGACGTTCTGCGGCAACGTGCCTTCGCGCCAGAGGTAATAGAAATTGTCTTCGTAAGCCGGGAACACAAAACGTGTCGGAATTTTCAAACGTTCGGCGACACTTGCCAGAAAGCGCCCCGCCAGCTCGCCATCGGCGCCGTAGTCTTCCTGCTCGTCGGCAATCAGCGCGCTGTTGTGCCAGATCGGCACGCCGTCCCGACGCCAGTAACAGTTCAGCGACCAGCGCGGCAGTTGCTCGCCGGGGTACCACTTGCCTTGACCGAAGTGCACCAGGCCCTTGGGCGCGTAACGCTTGCGCATGCGCTGAAACAATTCGGCGGACAGGCGACGCTTGTCCGGCCCGAGCGCAGCAGTGTTCCACTCGGCGCCGTCTGGATCATCGATGGAGACGAAGGTCGGCTCCCCGCCCATGGTCAGGCGAACGTCGCCTTCCAGCAGGTCGGCATCGATCTGCCGGCCCAGCGCCTGGATCGCCAGCCATTGATCCTCGGTGTAGGGCTTGGTGACCCGCGGCGCTTCCCAAATCCGCTCCACGGACATTTCATGGGTGAATTCGCACTCGCACGGTTCCACCAAGCCACTGATCGGTGCCGCAGAGCCCGGATCGGGACTACACGCCAACGGAATGTGTCCTTCACCGGCAAACAGCCCCGACGTCGCGTCCAGGCCGATCCAGCCGGCCCCCGGCAAATAGACTTCGCACCAGGCGTGCAAATCAGTGAAGTCCACCTCGGTACCAGAAGGGCCATCCAGACTTTTGACGTCGGCGGTGAGTTGAATCAGGTAGCCGGAGACGAAACGAGCGGCCAGCCCGAGATTGCGCAGCAATTGCACCAGCAACCACGCCGAGTCGCGGCAGGAACCGGAGGCATGCTCAAGCGTGTGTTCAGGCGTTTGCACACCCGGCTCCATACGAATCAGGTAGCCAATGTCTTCGCTCAGCCGCTGGTTCAGCGCGACAAGGAAATCCACGCTTGGCAACGGCGTGCGGTCGATACCGTCCAGATACGCCTTGAACTTCGGCGTCAGGGGCAAGGTTTCCAGGTACGGCGCCAGTTCCTTGCGCTCGTCGGCAGCGTAGGTGAAAGGGATCTGTTCGGCGTAAGGCTCGAGGAAAAAGTCGAACGGATTGAACACCGCCATCTCTGCCAGCAGATCGACTTCGATCCGCAGTTCCGCGGTTTTCTCCGGGAACACCAACCGCGCCAGGTAATTGCCCTGGGGATCCTGCTGCCAGTTGATGAAATGCTGCTCGGGCGAGACTTTCAGCGCGTACGACAGTATCCGCGTGCGACTGTGGGCGGCCGGGCGCAGGCGAACGATCTGCGGCCCGAGCTCGACGGCGCGGTCGTAGCGGTAATGCGTGACGTGGTGCAATGCGACATGAATCGACACGGCGTGCCTCCTGCGAGCCTTGAGCGTATTCGAAAGCGCGCAAGACTTATGCCATCCAGTGGCGCTGGCGCTTTCATAGATTTGCTTAGGCAGTACAGCACCAAAATCGGGCAATGCGGAGAATTGGTTTGGGGGAGTTGCACGCATTTGTGGCGCAGGAGTGAGTGTACGCCGTCATTGTGGCGAGGGCGCTTGCTCCCGCTGGGGCGCGCAGCGGCCCTGAATCAGGTAATGAGTCCCTTCCATCAAGACGTGCCAGCTGGTTTGCGACTGCTTCGCAGTCGAGCGGGAGCAAGCGCCCTCGCCACAGGTGATCACCGATCCAGAAACGCAGAACGCCAACCCGAAGGTTGGCGTTCTGTTGTCAGCGGTCAGTGTTTACCGTGGTACCACCGGCTTGCGCGCAGGCTTGGGTCCTTTGCCTTTGGCCGCATCCTTGCGCTCCTTGGCTGCCTGCTGGTTGCGGGCGAATGCCGCCGCCTTGGCCTGTTCACGCTTGTCCCACGGGTTGCCGCCATCGCTGGCACGCGGTGGCAGGCCAGTGTGCTGGGTCAGGATCTTGGTGGTCTTCTCACCCGCCACTTTATGGCTGCCCGCCGGCGTCGAGTTCTTGCGACGGGCACTCTGATAGCTGTCGGTCGCCGGCTGATGCAGCGGAATCAGCTGGTTCTTGCCTGGCCCGATCAGGTCGGCGCGGCCCATGCGGGTCAACGCTTCACGCAGCATCGGCCAGCCTTTCGGGTCGTGGTAACGCAAGAACGCCTTGTGCAGACGACGCTGCTCTTCGCTCTTGACGATGGTCACGGCGTCGCTCTTGTAAGTGACCTTGCGCAGCGGGTTCTTGCCCGAATGGTACATCGCGGTGGCGGTGGCCATCGGCGACGGGTAGAACGCCTGCACCTGGTCGGCGCGGAAGCCATTGCCCTTGAGCCACAGGGCCAGGTTCATCATGTCTTCGTCGGTGGTGCCCGGGTGAGCGGCGATGAAGTACGGAATCAGGTACTGCTCTTTCCCGGCTTCCTTGGAGTACTTCTCGAACATGCGCTTGAACTTGTCGTAGCTGCCGATGCCCGGTTTCATCATCTGGTTGAGCGGACCTTCCTCGGTGTGTTCCGGGGCGATCTTCAGGTAACCACCGACGTGGTGGGTCACCAGCTCCTTGACGTATTCCGGCGACTCGACCGCGAGGTCATAACGCAGGCCGGACGCGATCAAAATCTTCTTCACACCCGGCAAGGCACGGGCGCTGCGATACAGCTGGATCAGCGACGAGTGGTCGGTGTTCAGGTTCGGACAAATACCCGGGAACACGCACGATGGCTTGCGGCACGCGGATTCGATTTCCGGGCTCTTGCAGGCGATTCGGTACATGTTCGCGGTCGGGCCGCCGAGGTCGGAAATGACGCCGGTAAAGCCTGGGACCTTGTCGCGGATCTCTTCGATTTCGCGAATGATCGACTCTTCGGAACGGTTCTGGATGATCCGGCCTTCGTGCTCGGTGATCGAGCAGAACGTGCAGCCACCGAAGCAGCCACGCATGATGTTCACCGAGAAACGGATCATGTCGTAGGCCGGGATTTTTTCCTTGCCGTACGCCGGGTGCGGGATACGTGCGTAAGGCATGCCGAACACGTAGTCCATTTCTTCAGTGGTCATCGGAATCGGCGGCGGGTTGAACCAGACGTCGACTTCGCCATGCCTCTGCACCAGTGCACGGGCGTTGCCCGGGTTGGTTTCGAGGTGAAGCACACGGTTGGCGTGAGCATAAAGCACCGCGTCGCCACGGACCTTTTCAACCGATGGCAGACGAATCACGGTCTTGTCGCGAGTCATTTTCGGGCTCGCCAGGATCTGCACGACCTTGGCTTCGCTCGGGTCTTCAACCGGGCCCTTTTCCTGCTCGATGGCGCAGGCCTGAGTGTCCTGGGTGTTCACGTACGGGTTGATGATCTTGTCGATCTTGCCCGGACGGTCGATGCGCGTGGAATCGACTTCGTACCAGTCTTTCGGCGTATCGCGACGGATGAACGCGGTGCCGCGCACGTCGGTGATGTCTTCGATCTTGTGACCGTAGGACAGACGCTGGGCAACTTCGACGATCGCACGCTCGGCGTTGCCGTAGAGCAGGATGTCAGCGCAGGCGTCGATCAGGATCGAGTTGCGCACCCGGTCCTGCCAGTAATCGTAGTGAGCGATGCGGCGCAGGGACGCTTCGATGCCGCCAAGCACGATCGGCACGTTCTTGTAGGCTTCCTTGCAGCGCTGGCTGTAAACGAGGCTCGCACGATCCGGACGTTTGCCCGCCAGGCCACCGGGGGTGTAGGCGTCGTCGGAACGGATTTTCTTGTCGGCGGTGTAGCGGTTGATCATCGAGTCCATGTTGCCGGCCGCGACGCCGAAGAACAGGTTCGGCTCGCCGAGTTTCATGAAGTCGTCTTTGGACTGCCAGTTCGGCTGGGCAATGATCCCGACGCGGAAGCCTTGCGACTCCAGCAGCCGGCCGATGATCGCCATGCCGAACGACGGATGGTCAACGTAGGCATCACCGGTGACGATGATGATGTCGCACGAATCCCAGCCAAGCTGATCCATCTCCTCCCTGCTCATTGGCAGGAATGGCGCTGGACCGAAACATTCGGCCCAGTACTTGGGATAGTCAAATAACGGCTTGGCTGTTTGCATGACGATGACCGGTGTTGAGATGAAAAATCGCGGGCGCGGAATATAGCACAAAAAATAACCAATTCCGACGGCTATGGTCGGAAATGTCGGTGGTTGTTTTGAGCGCCGATCTTAAGTCACGCCTTTGTGGCCAGGGAGCTTGCTCCCGCTGGGTTGCGAAGCGGCCCCAAGATCTTGTGAGCGCTGCGCACTCAAGCGGAAGCAAGCTCCCTCGCCACAAAAGCTGCTTTGCCACAGGTTTTTGCCGGGTTACTCGTCGTCGAAGTTGTAGCTGCCCGGCGCCAGGTTTTCGAAGCGGGTGTACTTGCCGATGAACGCCAGTCGCGACGTGCCGATCGGGCCGTTCCGCTGCTTGCCGATGATGATCTCGGCGATGCCTTTGTGCTCGGTTTCCGGGTGATACACCTCGTCCCGGTACACGAACATGATGACGTCGGCATCCTGCTCGATCGCTCCGGATTCCCGGAGGTCGGAGTTGATCGGGCGTTTGTTCGGTCGTTGCTCCAGGGAGCGGTTGAGCTGTGACAGCGCCACCACCGGGCAATTGAATTCCTTGGCCAGGGCTTTCAAGGAACGGGAGATTTCGGAAATCTCGTTGGTCCGGTTGTCACCACCGGAACCCGGAATCTGCATCAATTGCAGGTAGTCGATCATGATCAGCGCGACATCGCCGTGCTCACGCACCAGGCGCCGGGTCCGCGCGCGCATTTCCGAAGGGCTGATACCCGCCGTATCGTCGATGAACAGCTTGCGGTCGTTGAGCAGGTTGACCGCCGAGGTCAGGCGCGGCCAATCGTCGTCGTCCAGTCGACCGGCACGGACCTTGGTCTGGTCGATGCGGCCGAGGGACGAGAGCATACGCATGATCAGCGACTCACCTGGCATCTCGAGCGAGTACACCAGCACGCACTTGTCGCTGCGTAGCACGGCGTTTTCCACCAGGTTCATCGCAAAGGTGGTTTTACCCATGGACGGACGGCCGGCGACGATGATCAGGTCGGCTGGCTGCAGGCCGCTGGTCTTTTCATCAAGGTCGGTGTAACCCGTCGACAGGCCAGTGATGGCGTTGTCGGTGTTGAACAGGGTGTCGATGCGGTCGATTGCCTTGGTCAGCAGGTCATTCACGCTCACCGGGCCGCCGGTTTTAGGCCGGGCCTCGGCGATCTGGAAAATCTGACGCTCGGCTTCGTCGAGAATCTCTTCAGCGGTGCGGCCTTCCGGGTTGAAGGCGCTGTCGGCAATCTCGGTCGCGATGCCGATCAGTTGCCGCAGCGTTGCCCGCGCGCGGACGATCTGCGCATAGGCCTTGATGTTGGCGACGGACGGCGTGTTTTTCGCCAACTCGCCGAGGTAACCGAGGCCGCCG
The DNA here is from genome assembly GCF_949767765.1 of Pseudomonas sp. IT-P171. Classification (NCBI taxonomy): domain Bacteria; kingdom Pseudomonadati; phylum Pseudomonadota; class Gammaproteobacteria; order Pseudomonadales; family Pseudomonadaceae; genus Pseudomonas; species Pseudomonas sp. IT-P171. Next base: position 193,213 of record NZ_CATKQN010000058.1, on the reverse strand, counting down.
ACCTGCGAAGTCTGACCTTCCTTGTCCAATTGCTCGGCAAGGGTCACGACGTCGATCGGGGAGTTCTGGTCGGCGAGCTTGGCGATCGCGCGGAAGATCAGGCGGTGGTCATGCCGGTAGAAATCGCCGTCGGAGACTTGATCGAGCACACGTTCCCAGGCGTTGTTGTCCAGCATCAGACCACCGAGCACAGCCTGTTCGGCCTCGATGGAATGCGGCGGCACCTTCAGGGCAGCGGTTTGCAGATCGTATTGCTCGGGAGCGGAGATATCGTTCATGGCCACTAGGTTTATTTAAGAAAAGCTGGGGGGGGTTCAGAAAGACAAAGGGCACGACCTGTAAACAGGATCGTGCCCGATGTTACCGACAAGCACCCGAGGGTGCCAGCCGACAAGTGCTGCTTAAGCTGCTACCACGACAACGCGTACGGTGGCTTCAACTTCGGCGTGCAGGTGCACGGCTACGTCGAATTCGCCTACGTTGCGGATGGTGCCGTTCGGCAGACGAACTTCGCTTTTGGCAACTTCAACGCCAGAGGCGGTCAGTGCATCAGCGATGTCGTGAGTACCGATCGAACCGAACAGCTTGCCTTCGTCACCAGCGGTGGCAGTGATAGTCACTTCCAGCTCAGCCAGTTGGGCGGCACGGCTTTCAGCCGATGCTTTACGGTCTGCTGCGGCTTTTTCCAGCTCAGCGCGACGCTCTTCGAACGCAGCCAGGTTGGCTGGGGTCGCGGCGGTAGCTTTGCCGTAAGGCAGCAGGTAGTTACGACCGTAACCAGCCTTAACGTTCACTTTGTCACCCAGGTTGCCCAGGTTGGTGACTTTTTCCAGAAGGATCAGTTGCATGTGAAAATCCTCTTAACTTTTAACCTTCACCGTTCGCGTTATCGGGGTCTTTCGACACCAGACGACCGCGAAAATCAATCAGGCTGTCGACGATGGCCAGAACCACCAGCAACGGATAGATCAGCTGCATGAACAGCAACAGCGTGACGTACAACCCCACCAGCCAGAACCTGGACAGTCGCTTTTGCGCCACCAGCCCGTGAATCAGGGCCAGCCCGGCGAACACCAGCGGTACGCTGCACAACGGCGTCAACATGGCCATCTGTGGACCGATGTTCGGCCCCAGAAGCATGCACGCCAGCAGCAACATCGCTGGTAAAAGCGGGAATCGGATGGCGCGAAACTCGCGACCAAAACCACCCGGGTTGTACAACAACGCCTGCCAGTAGCGCCCGACAATCAGGCTCAGCACACTGACGATTTGCAACAAGGCCGCAATCAGGCCGGTCAGGACCGGTGCAATCAGGGACGCAAAATGCGCTTGCTCGTCTACCGACAACTTCTGGTAAACATCACCGAGTAGCGACGGCATGACCTTTATCAAGGCCTGCGCCAGCATCTCGATTTGGGGAGCAAAAGCTGTCCCCAGCACCACTGCAAACACCACTCCCATCGCTATGCTGACCAGCAGCACGCGGTTCCAGGACTCGCTTGCGCGCAAAACCAACGCAAGGCTCGAAGACCCCAGCAGCACCAGAAGTGCCCGTGGGTCATCGGAGTAAAGCCACCAGATCAACGCCGGCAGCAGTCCCAGAGCAAGTACGCCAAGGGCGTCCTTCAATCCGCGCCGCAGGAGCACAAGGCATCCGGCGGCAGCACCCAACCAATACAACAACGGCAATGTTGCGCATCCAGCCACTACGAGAGTGGCCTGCATACGGCCGCGCATGATGAACTCAGCTAAGGCACGCATGCTTTCAATCCTTTGCTACGTGTCGACTGCCCGGTCTCAGCGGCCGTGGCTGTCGGTGTAGGCCAGCAGGGCCAGGAAGCGGGCGCGCTTGATAGCGGTGGCCAGCTGACGCTGATAACGTGCTTTGGTACCGGTGATGCGGCTTGGAACGATTTTGCCGGTCTCGGATACGTAGGCTTTCAGAGTGTTGAGATCTTTGTAATCGATCTCTTTCACGTCTTCAGCGGTGAAGCGGCAGAATTTACGACGACGGAAGAAACGTGCCATTTGATAGGCTCCTTAAAAGGTCCGTGGATTACTCGTCAGCGTTATCGCTGTTGTCGCTGTCATCACTATCAGCGCTTTCAGCGCCTTCGTGCTCAGGACGGTCGCGACGCTCACGGCGCTCACTGCGGTTTTCTTCAGCCTTGAGCATCTCGGATTGGCCGGTAACGGCTTCTTCGCGACGGATGACCAGGTTACGGATCACTGCATCGTTGTAGCGGAAGTTGTCTTCCAGCTCGGCCAGGGCCTTGCCAGTGCACTCAACGTTCAGCATCACGTAGTGAGCCTTGTGAACATTGTTGATTGCGTAGGCCAGTTGACGACGGCCCCAATCTTCCAGACGGTGGATTTTGCCGCCGTCTTCTTCGATCAGCTTGGTGTAACGCTCAACCATGCCGCCGACTTGCTCGCTTTGATCCGGGTGGACCAAAAAGATGATTTCGTAATGACGCATGAATGCTCCTTACGGGTTGTAGCCTGCCGCTCAAAAGCGGTCAGACAAGGAGTGAATGACACTTATGGACTTGCCTGCGATAGACACATGCGTGCCTGCCGTCACAGCAAGGGGCGCAATTGTAGAGAAGGGACAGAAGAGGTGCAAGGCAATTGGTGATTATTTGAACAGTTCGTTCACACCGTTCCTTTTCGCCCTGACACAAACCACTGTGGGAGCGAGCTTGCTCGCGATGAGGACGCAACATTCAATATTTATGCTGAATGTTACACCGCTATCGCGAGCAGGCCCGCTCCCACAGGGATTACAACCGCTTTAAGACTTTTTGCCGCCCGCTGCAGCCTTGACGCTGCGCTGGCGCTGGGCTTCGAACAGGCAAACGCCAGTCGCCACGGACACGTTGAGACTGCTGACGCTGCCGGCCATCGGCAGGTGCACCAGGTAGTCGCAAAGATCGCGAGTCAGGCGACGCATGCCGCTGCCTTCCGCGCCCATGATCAGAATGGTCGGGCCGGTCATGTCTTGCTGATACAGACTCTGCTCAGCCTCGCCCGCCGTACCGACGACCCACAAGCCGCGCTGCTTGAGCTTTTCCAGGGTACGCGCCAGGTTTGTCACCGCGACCAACGGAATCACTTCCGCTGCGCCACAGGCCACTTTTCGTACCGTCGGGGTCAGCGTGGCCGACTTGTCTTTCGGAACGATCACCGCCAACGCGCCGGCCGCATCGGCCGAACGCAGGCAAGCGCCAAGGTTGTGCGGATCGGTCACGCCGTCAAGCACCAGCAGCAGCGGCGCCCCGTCGGTACGATCGAGCAGCTCGTCGAGCATCGCCTCACCCCAGACCTGGCTCGGGCTCACGTCCGCCACCACGCCCTGGTGCACACCTTCAACCCAGGCATCGAGTTCACGACGCTCGGCGTTGCCGACAGCTACGCGATTTTCCGCAGCGAGCTGGATCAGCGTCTGAACCCGCGGATCACTGCGGCCTTCAGCCAGCCAGATCTGCTTGACGCGTTTCGGGTGGTGACGCAGCAATGCTTCTACCGCATGTACGCCGTAGATTTTTTCCAACTGACTCATGACTTGGCCTTAGGTTTACGCGCCCCGCCGCTTTTGGCTGGGGCCGAGCCCGCTTTCGGCGGGCCTTTACGGTGCTTGCTTGGCTTGCTGCCGGGAGCCTTGTCAGGCGCCGACCGCCCGGTCTTTCCCCCAGACGCCGCTTTACCACCGCTTTTCGCTTCAGACAGCAACGCCTGCTTCAGTTCACGGCTTTTACGCAGCTCAGCGTTTTTCGCCGCAGCATCGCTCGGGCGATAGGCTTCGACCGCCTTTTCCTTGGCAGGACGACGACCGGTTTTCGCCGGCGCCGGCTCAGCAGCCGTTTTCGCAGCAGGTGCAGCGGTTTCAGTCCCGCGCTTCTTGCGGCCGATCGGTGCGCTGATGGTTTTTTCAGCCATCTCGAAGTCGATCTTGCGCTCGTCGAGGTCGACGCGCATCACGCGCACTTCAACGGTGTCGCCAAGGCGGAAGCTGCGACCGGTACGCTCACCGGCGAGGCGATGGTGCACAGGGTCGAAGTGGTAGTAATCGCCCGGCAGCGCGGTGACGTGCACCAGGCCTTCGACGTAGATATCGGTCAGTTCGACGAACAGGCCAAAACCGGTCACGGCAGTGATCACACCCGGGAACGATTCGCCCACGCGATCTTTCATGAACTCGCACTTGAGCCAGTTCACCACGTCGCGGGTCGCTTCGTCGGCACGGCGTTCGCTCATAGAGCATTGCTCGCCGAGCTGTTCCAGCGCCGCTTCGTCGTACGGATAGATGCGCGCTTTCGGAATGGTCATCGCGCCGGCACGGCGAACGTGCGGGGTGTTCTGCTTGGAATGGATGACGCTGCGGATCGCCCGGTGCGTGAGCAAGTCCGGGTAGCGACGGATCGGCGAGGTGAAGTGGGTATAGGCTTCATAATTCAGGCCGAAGTGGCCCTGGTTATCAGCGCTGTACACCGCCTGGCTCAACGAGCGCAGCATGACGGTCTGGATCAGATGGAAATCCGGACGGTCCTTGATGCTCGCCAGCAAGGCCTGGTAATCCTTCGGCGACGGGCCATCCTTGCCTTTGTGCAGGGACAGGCCGAGCTCACCAAGGAAGGCACGCAGTTTTTCCAGACGCTCCGGCGGCGGACCATCGTGGACGCGATACAGCGCAGGAATTTCGTGCTTCTTCAGGAATTCGGCGGTGGCCACGTTGGCCGCCAGCATGCATTCCTCGATCAGCTTGTGCGCATCGTTACGAACGGTTGGGCGGATTTCGGCAATCTTGCGCTCGGTCCCGAAGATGATCCGGGTTTCCTGCGTTTCGAAATCGATCGCGCCACGCACGTGACGAGCGGCCAGCAGCACTTTGTACAGTGAGTAAAGCTGCTTCAGATGCGGCAGAACGTCGTTGTACTCGCCACGAAGCTGACGCGCCTCGGTGAGTTTCGGCGTTTCCAGCATCGCGCTGACCTTGTTGTAGGTCAGGCGGGCATGGGAGTGAATAACTGCTTCGTAGAAGCAGTAGTCGGTCATCTCACCGGTTTTGGAGATGGTCATTTCGCAGACCATGGCCAGGCGATCGACGTGCGGATTCAGCGAGCACAGGCCGTTGGACAGCTGCTCGGGCAGCATCGGCACGACGCGCTCCGGGAAGTAAACGGAGTTGCCGCGAACCTGGGATTCGTTATCCAGTGCCGAACCGATCTTCACGTAGCTGGAAACGTCGGCAATCGCCACGTACAACTTCCAGCCGCCGGAGAACAGGCGCAGCTTGCCAGGCTTGGCTTCGCAGTAAACCGCGTCATCGAAGTCGCGCGCATCTTCACCGTCGATGGTCACGAACGGCAGATGACGCAGGTCGATGCGCTTCTCTTTGTCTTTCTCTTCAACTTCAGGCTTGAGCTTGGCGGCTTCTTTGAGCACCGCCTCAGGCCAGACGTGAGGAATATCGTAGGTGCGCAGGGCAACGTCGATTTCCATGCCCGGCGCCATGTAGTTGCCCACGACCTCGACCACGTCGCCTTGCGGCTGGAAGCGTGGGGTCGGCCAGTGAGTGATCTTCACTTCGACGAACTGACCGATCTTGGCGTTGGCATTGCGGCCCGGCGTGACCAGCACTTCCTGCTGGATCTTCGGATTGTCCGCCACCACGAAGCCGATACCGCCCTCTTCGAAGTAACGGCCGACGATGGTTTCGTGAGCGCGGGAGACCACTTCGACGATCATGCCTTCACGGCGACCGCGACGGTCCAGGCCGGAAACACGCGCCAGGGCACGGTCACCATCGAACACCAGACGCATTTGCGCCGGGCTCATGAACAGATCGTCACTGCCGTCGTCCGGGACCAGGAAACCGAAGCCGTCACGGTGACCGCTGATGCGGCCCAGGATCAGGTCGAGCTTGTCCACCGGCGCATAGGTGCCGCGACGGGTATAGATGAGTTGAGCGTCGCGCTCCATGGCGCGCAGGCGGCGGCGCAGGGCTTCGATCTGGTCTTCTGTGGTCAGACCAAACTCTTCGACCAGTTGCTCGCGGTTAGCAGGCGAACCCCGATCAGCAAGGTGCTGAAGGATCAGTTCGCGGCTAGGAATAGGGTTATCGTATTTTTCCGCTTCACGAGCGGCCTCGGGATCGAGGGACTGCCAATCGGCCATTAGAGAGTTTTCACCTTGTCTATATGCGGGTTAGTTTGGCATAGGCGTAATGAAACGGGAAATTTCAGGCTATGAGCGCCCATCTAAAGCCCTTTATCGACACCGAAAAGCTTACTTGAATGCCACTGGTAATATTTTTCAGGTTTTTTTGATGCCAGGGGTTTACAGTTAAAAAGACGCTCCGTATAGTGCGCGCCATCGACGACGCACTAGCGCTGTCGATACTGCCCAGATGGTGAAATTGGTAGACACGCCAGCTTCAGGTGCTGGTGACCGCAAGGTCGTGGAAGTTCGAGTCTTCTTCTGGGCACCAATTTCGAGCTTGAGATTAGTTCAATTTCAAGGCTCACACAAAAACCCGCGAAAGCGGGTTTTTGCATTCCAGGCTTCTGATTTATTAAAACCAAATCAGGGGTTTACAGATCAAAACGCTCTCCGTATAGTGCGCCACATCAACAGCGGCAACGCTGAAGATTATGCCCAGATGGTGAAATTGGTAGACACGCCAGCTTCAGGTGCTGGTGACCGCAAGGTCGTGGAAGTTCGAGTCTTCTTCTGGGCACCAATTCAAATTCAAGGTCACGACCTTGAATTTCACAGAAACCCGCGAAAGCGGGTTTTTGCGTTTCTGGCTTTCGAAAATACATGAAGGCTTTTGTGGCGAGGGAGCTTGCTCCCGCTGGAGAGCGAAGCGCTCCCGACCTATTTCAAAATTGACACCGCGCGCTCAGGATCAACGACTGCTTGGCAGCCGAGGGGAGCAAGCTCCCTCGCCACACAGATCTGAACCAGCCCCCTCTAGCAAAACCCTTCCAGCGCCGCAAGGCGCACTTGAGAACCAATATCGTTTATCATTGTTGCAAGATTTTGCAATGCGACAGTGAGGAACCCTGCGAATGATGTTTCGAAATACCCTGCGCCGCGGCCTGACCTTCACCCTGCTCGGCCTGGCACTCGCCACCTCCCTCACCCAGGCGGCTGATCCAGTTTCCCTGACACTCTATAACGGCCAACACAAGGAAGTCGGCGACGCCGTCGCCAAAGCCTTTGAAGCCAAGACCGGCATCCACGTCAATGTGCGCAAAGGCAGCAGCAACCAGCTTGCCAGCCAGGTCGTCGAAGAAGGCGATCGCTCCCCCGCCGACGTGATCTACACCGAAGAATCGCCGCCGCTGAACAAACTGGGCGAACAGGGCCTGCTGGCACAAACCGATGCCGCCACCCTCGCCGTCCTGCCCAAAGACTACGTCGCCGGCAATGGCACCTGGATCGGAATTACTGCACGAGTCCGCGTCGTTGCATTCAACCCCAAGCTCATCGATGAAAAAGACCTGCCGAAATCGGTGATGGAATTCTCCGACCCGAAATGGCAAGGCAAGGTCGGCTTCGTGCCCACCAGCGGCGCGTTCCAGGAACAAGCCGTGGCGATCATCAAGGTGCACGGCATGGACGCAGCCGAAGAATGGCTGACCGGCCTGCGTGCGTTCGGCAAGACTTACAGCAATAACATGGTGGCGCTGAAAGCCGTGGAAAACGGCGAAGTCGCCACCGTGCTGGTGAACAATTACTACTGGTTCGCCTTGCAGCGTGAAAAAGGCCAGCTCGACTCGAAACTGCACTACTTCACCGGCGGCGACGTCGGCGGACTGATCACCGTTTCCAGCGCTGCCGTCCTGAAATCCAGCAAACACCCAAAAGAAGCCCAGCAATTCCTCGCCTACATGGCCAGCGAAGAAGGTCAGCGCGTGATCACCCAGACCACCGCCGAATACCCGCTGCACAAAGGCATGCAATCGGATCGCGGCCTCAAGCCGTTCAGCGAACTGCAAGCGCCGAAAGTCACGCCGGCCGACCTTGGCAACGCCGAAGAAGCCCTGGACCTGGAACGTGACGTTGGCTTGAACTGATGGGCGCATCGTTATCAGCCCCTGCGTCTCGCGGGGCTTACGTGCCACGGCGCAAGCGGCCTTCGATCTGGCTGTTGTTACCGGTTTTGCTGCTGGTGGTGCTCAGTCTTTTACCGCTGGCATACGTCGGGCTCAAGACCTGGCAGGCCGGCTGGGCCGAGGCACTGCATCTGTTGTGGCGACCTTATGTGTTCGGCCTGCTGCGCAATACCCTGGCATTGATGGTGGGCGTGACGGTTGCCTGTGGCGTGATCGGCCTCTCGCTGGCCTGGCTGCTTGAGCGCAGCAACTTGCCCGGACGGCGTTTGTGGGGCGTGATCCTGTGCCTGCCGTTCGCGGTGCCGGCCTTTGTCAGCAGCTTCACCTGGGTTTCGTTGAGCGCCCACTTCGAAGGTTTGGGCGGGGCGATCCTGGTGATGACCCTGTCCAAGTATCCGCTGATTTTTTTACCGGTTGCGGCGACCCTGCGCAATCTTGACCCCTCTCTCGAGGAGTCCGCACGGACGCTTGGACAGAATCGCTGGGGTGTATTCTTCAAAATCACCCTGCCACTGCTCTGGCCGTCGCTGCTTGCCGGCTCGTTGCTGATTGCCCTGCACATGCTCGTGGAATTCGGTGCGCTGTCGATCATCGGCTTGCAGACATTCACCACGGCGATCTATCAGCAGTTCGAACTGGAATTCAGCAACGCCAACGCGGCGATGCTTTCCGCTGTGTTGCTCGCGCTATGCCTGATGCTGCTATGGCTTGAACTGCGAGTCCGCGGTAAAGGCCGGCACGTGCGCACCGGCCAGGGCGCCGCACGACAAGCGGAACAGGTTCGATTAGGGCCCTGGGCTGTCGCCGGACAAATTTATTGCCTGGCACTGGCGATCATCGGCAGCGGGATTCCCTTGGGGATGCTGGCGTACTGGCTGGCGGTCGGTTCTTCAGCGGCGTTCCCGGTGGCAGCGATCAGCGAGGCACTGCTTTCTTCTCTGGCGCTATCGCTGGGTGGCGCAGCGTTGTGCCTGGTGCTGGCGGTGCCGGTGGGCTTGTTGGTGGTGCGCTACAAAGGCCAACTGGCGATCTGGGCCGAGCGATTGCCGTATCTCCTGCATGCGCTGCCAGGACTGGTGATTGCGCTGACGCTGGTGTATTTCGCGCTGCACTACGTGCCGGTGCTGTACCAGACCTCGGCGTTGCTGCTGATCGCTTATGCGCTGCTGTTTCTGCCGCTGGCTCAGGCGCCGATTCGTACGGCATTGAACAAGGCTGCGCCGCAGCTGGAAGAGGCGGCTCGCACGCTGGGGGCCTCATCCTTCAGTGCGTTTTGCCGGGTGACCCTGCCGATTATTTTCCCGGCACTCGGCGCGGCGTTTGCGCTGGTGTTTCTGGACGCGATGAAGGAGCTGACGGCGACGTTGCTGCTGAGTCCGACCGGACTTAATACGTTGGCGACGGAAGTTTGGGCGCATACCGCGAACGTAGAGTTTGCGGCGGCGGCGCCTTATGCGGCGTTGTTGATATTGGTGTCGGGGCTACCGGTTTATCTGCTTACAACGCGAATGTACCTGAGCCGCTAACAAAGCAAAAAAGATCGCAGCCTTCGGCAGCTCCTACAGGGAAACGCATATTCCTGTGCAGGAGCTACCGAAGGCTGCGATCTCTTGATCTTCAGACCTTATCAGGCCCTGAACTGCCCCAGGCTCGCCTTCAACTGCGCTGCCAACCCGTCCAGCACCTTGCCGCTCGCCGTAGTCTCCACCACCGCCTGAGCTGCTTTCTCAGCCTGCGCGTGAATGGTTTCAACCCGACCCCGCACCGCCTGCGCGCCTTGCGCCTGATGCGCTGCTGCCTGCGTTGCCAGGCCAATGGCCGCATGCACCTGCTCGACCGACACCTGCACCGACTGCTGCAACCGCGCACTGTCACGCAATACCAGCAGACCTTCGCTGGCCTGACGCCCGGCCTGACCGATCGCGGCAACCGCCTCACGTGCACCTTGCTGCAAGGCCACGATGTGCGCCTGAATGTCGCCCGTGGAACTCTGGGTCTTGCTCGCCAATGCCCGTACTTCGTCCGCCACTACGGCAAAGCCGCGGCCGGTCTCGCCGGCACGCGCTGCTTCAATGGCAGCGTTCAGCGCCAGCAGGTTGGTCTGCTCGGCGATCCCGTGAATCACGGTGAGCACCACTTCAATCTGTTCACTCTGCTGCGCCAGTCGCTCGATGACTTTCGCCCCGGTATCGACCTGTCCGGCCAACGCCTCGATCAAGCTGCCGACTTTCGCCGAGGTCCGGGTGTTTTCATCGGTCGCAGAACGGATGTCCACCACCTGCTGCAAGGCTGCCTGCATGGCATGACTTTCAGACTGCGCTTCATCAGCCATCTGCGACAACGCGCGCAGACTTTCGGCAACCTCGTCACGCTGCATGCCCGCGGCCGCGTCGGCACCAGCGTTACGCAAGGTCATGGCGCCAATTTCAACGCCCGTGCGCTGGGCCACATCGCCCGCCTCACGCACGATGGGTTGCAACTTGTCCACAAAGCGATTGACCGCCGACGCCATGTCGCCAATCTCGTCCTTGCTGTTGATCTGCACGCGCTTGGTCAGATCACCCTCGCCTGCCGCCAGGTCGTCCATCGCGGCAATCAGCATCTTCAAGCGGTTGACCACACGACGACCCAGGACCACGGCCAGCAACAGCAGTACGCCGAAACCCACAAGCGCCAGACCCATGCCGATGCGCCAGCGCAAGGTCGCTGCAGCTTCCTGCACGGTACTGGTGGTGTTGGCTTTCATTTCCGAGGCGGTCGACTGAGCGGAGGTCAGGCGAGCCCGCATCGCGGTGGCGCTGTCAGCTGCCGCACCTTTGAGGCTATCGCCGACCAGTTGATCACTGCTGGCGATCAGCGCCGAGAAGCGCTTGTCCAACGCGGCCAGATCGGTTTCCACCGAGGCGGTGGAAACGCCCATCAAAACCTTGCCGATTTCCACGCCATTTGGGTTGATCGAGGCTTCGAGGTAGTAGACCGAAGGATCGTTCTTCGCCGCATCCAGCACTTTGTCCAGTGCGCGCTCGCCCTGGCCTTTCTCCAGAAGGGCCTTGTTGATCGGGTTTTCGCGATTGAGGTAGCGCGTCAGATGCTGCCCCGTTGCGTCGTCATAAACCACGAACAGCACGTTCGGATTGCGCTGGGCGCGGCGGGCGAATTCGGACAGGGTTGGCACGTCGCTGTCCCACATGGCGCGGGGTGCGACCGAGGCCAGGAGCTGCGCCATATCATTGGCGGAATCCTTCAGATCCTTTTCCAGCGTGGCACGCAGCTGAGCCTGTTCTTCCTCCAGCTTCGAGGACAAACCGGCCGTGAGGCGCTGGCGTGTACTGGTGGAGAGGTTGTCGAGGCTCGACGTGACTTCACGCCCTGCCTGCTCCAGCTCACCAGAGAGCTTTTGACTGTCCGCCCCAAGGCGCACACCCAGATCGGCTTCCAGTGCAGTCACTGTGCTTCGAGTCAGAGCAACAGCCACCAGCACCTGCACCAAAAGGGCGATACCAAGGGTAACGAACACCGGCCGCAATAGACGGCTTTGTAACAATGAGAGAACCGCCGACACTTGATATCCCTCTGCCTGGACGCCATTAAATTGATGGCACGCCAGAAGACGTGCTCTTAATGAAGATCACAGCAAAGGTCATGCCGTCCAACAGGCAAAAACGACAAAGGGCCCGATTAAGGGCCCTTTGTGTTTTACATCAACGGCTTATTAAGCGAACGGGTGACGCAGAACGATGGTTTCGTTGCGATCCGGGCCCGTCGAAATAATGTCAATCGGCGCACCGATCAGCTCTTCAACACGCTTGATGTAGGCACGTGCGTTCGCTGGCAACTCTTCCAGGGTTTTGGCACCCACGGTCGACTCGGTCCAGCCCGGCACTTCTTCGTACACAGGCTGCAGACCCACGTAGCTGTCAGCATCAGTCGGGGCAACAACTTTACCTTCTGCATCTTTGTAGCCGACGCAGATGTTGATGGTTTCCAGACCGTCGAGCACGTCCAGCTTGGTCAGGCAGATGCCCGAGATGCTGTTCACATCGATAGCGCGACGCAGGATAACGGCGTCGAACCAGCCACAACGACGGGCACGGCCGGTCGTCGCGCCGAACTCGTGACCTTGTTTGGCCAGGTGCGCACCGACTTCGTCGAACAGTTCAGTCGGGAATGGACCCGAGCCTACACGCGTGGTGTAAGCCTTGGTGATGCCCAGGATGTAGTCCAGGAACATCGGGCCAACACCCGAACCGGTAGCAACGCCGCCAGCGGTGGTGTTAGAACTGGTCACGTACGGATAGGTACCGTGGTCGATGTCCAGCAACGAACCCTGGGCGCCTTCAAACATGATGTCTTTGCCTGCGCGACGCAGATCGTGCAGCTCGGCCGTCACGTCCAGCATCAGCGGCTTGAGCAGCTCAGCGTATGCTTTGCATTCGGCCAGGGTTTTGTCGAATTCGATGGCTGGCTCTTTGTAGTAACCCACCAGCATGAAGTTGTGGTAATCCACCAGTTCACGCAGTTTGTCTTCAAAGCGCGGCATGTTGAGCAGGTCGCCAACACGCAGGCCACGACGAGCAACCTTGTCTTCGTAGGCCGGGCCGATGCCGCGACCGGTGGTACCGATCTTCAGCTCGCCACGGGCCTTTTCACGGGCCTGGTCCAGCGCAACGTGAAAGGACAGGATCAGCGGGCAGGACGGGCTGATACGCAGGCGCTCACGCACCGGCACGCCTTTCTCTTCCAGCTTGACGATCTCGCGCAGCAAGGCGTCCGGTGCAACCACCACGCCGTTGCCGATCAGGCACTGCACGCCTTCGCGCAGTACACCCGACGGGATCAGGTGCAAGACAGTTTTTTCGCCATCGATCACCAGGGTGTGGCCAGCGTTGTGGCCACCCTGGTAGCGCACTACGGCGGCAGCATGTTCGGTCAGCAGATCAACGATCTTGCCTTTGCCCTCATCACCCCATTGGGTGCCCAGGACTACGACATTCTTACCCATAACACTTGTCCTCATTCGCGCAAACTTGGTGCCGGCCACGGGCCGACAGGAAAACTCAAGAAGCCAGTGGCGATACTTGCCAAAGCCCGTTCTGCTGAATCAATTGCCGGTCGCAGTCCGCTTCACGGGCGGCGGCCAAAGGTTGTCCAGGCAAGGCCTGAACGACACGCTGACCCTCACTGCGCAACTGGCAAACCTGCTGCCAGAGTGCCGCATCCGTACTGTCAGGCATCCAGATACCGCCAGACGGTAGCTCGATGTCAGCACGCCCCAGGGTCACCAGGGTTTTCAAATCGGTAGAGAAGCCGGTTGCCGGACGGGCACGACCGAAGTCGGCGCCGATGTCGTCGTAACGACCGCCCTGGGCAATGGACTGGCCAACGCCCGGCACGAACACCGCGAACACCACACCGGTGTGGTAGTGGTAGCCGCGCAACTCGCCAAGGTCGAAGTAAAGCGGCAATTCAGGGAAACGCGTGGACAGACGCTCGGCAATCGCCAGCAAGTCATCCAGAGCCGCCAACACTGGCGCCGGTGCATCTGCCAGACGTACGCGCGCAGCTTCCAGCACTTCACGGCCGCCACACAGGTCAACCAACGCCCGCAGCATGCCCGACAGATCGGCAGGCAAGCTTTCGGTCAAGGTAATGACCTCGTCGATGGCCTTGCGTTGCAACGCATCGAACAACTGTTGTTCAACTTCACCGGACAAACCGGCCGCGCGGGCCAGGCCGCGGTAGATCCCCACATGACCGAGGTCCATGTGCACATCCGGCACATCGGCCAGTTGCAGCATGGCCAGCATCAGACTGATGACTTCCACGTCGCTGCTCGGGCTGGCATCGCCGTACAACTCGGCGCCCAGCTGAATCGGGCTGCGCGAGGACGACAAGGCGCGTGGCTGAGCGTGCAGCACGCTGCCGGCATAGCACAGGCGGCTCGGACCTTCGCGACGCAGGGTGTGCGCGTCGATGCGCGCCACTTGCGGCGTGATGTCGGCACGGAAACCCATCTGCCGACCCGATTGCGGGTCGATGACCTTGAAGGTACGCAGATCGAGGTCCTGGCCGGCACCGGTCAGCAGGGATTCCAGGTACTCGATATGGGGAGTCACGACAAACTCGTAACCCCAGCTCTGGAACAGATCCAACACCTGACGACGCGCGACTTCAATGCGCGCCGCTTCCGGTGGCAGTACTTCTTCGATGCCATCTGGCAGCAGCCAGCGGTCTACCGTTGCCATTACGCCATTCCCCTATGGTCCGGGCGGCCAGCCTTTGGGCGAGCCTTGAGTGAAGCAGAAAATGATCGGCCTTGTTGACAAGCCACGCATGAACAACGCGGCGAAAAGCCTGAAAATAAGCTTCGCCAATCACTTTCCTCGAAAAACCTGTCGAGTCATTCGACTCGGGCGCCTGCATAAACAACAGCAATCAAACGTGCAGACGCAAAAAAGCCGGGAATTTCCCGGCTGCCGCATCATACACACGTTTTCCCAAAGGATCACCCCGCCCGAGGCTTTAGCCGCCAGGCGGGGGATGATTCAGGTCAACGTCGTATCAAGGCTTGGCTTTTTCCAGGTAACGGAAGAAGTCGCTGCTTGGGTCCAGGACCATGACGTCGGATTTGTTCGCGAAGCTTTCACGGTAGGCGCGCAGGCTACGGTAGAAACCGTAGAACTCCTGATCCTGGCCGTAGGCCTTGGAGTAGATCGCAGCGGCCTGGGCATCGCCATCACCGCGAACCTCTTCGGATTCACGATAGGCTTCAGCCAGCAGCACGCGGCGTTGACGATCGGCGTCGGCACGAATGCCTTCCGCCAGCTCGTTACCCTTGGCGCGGTGCTCGCGAGCTTCACGCTCACGCTCGGAACTCATGCGCTCGAACACACTGCGATTTACTTCTTTCGGCAGATCGATGGCCTTGACCCGAACATCGACCACTTCGATGCCCAGCTCTTTTTCCGCCATCGTGTTCAACGAGGCAGTGATATCGGACATCAACGCGTCGCGCTCACCAGAAACCACTTCATGCAGCGTGCGCTTACCAAACTGGTCACGCAGGCCCGACTCCAGACGACGGGAAAGACGCTCGTCAGCGATCTGCTTGAGACCGGAAGTTGCGGTGTAGAAGCGCTCGGCGTCCTTCACCCGCCACTTGGCGTAGGCATCGACCATGACCGCTTTCTTTTCCAGCGTCAGGAAGCGTTGTGTCGGTGCATCCAGCGTCATCAGACGCGCGTCGAATTTACGCACCTGGTTAACGTAAGGCACTTTCACATGCAGGCCAGGCTGAACATCGGCCTGAACCACACGACCAAATTGCAGCAGCACCGCACGCTCGGTCTGAGCCACGATGTAGAAGCAGTTCCAGGCTGCGATCGCTACAACGACGACGACAATAAGGGTGATCAGCGATTTATTGCTCATCAGCGACTCTCCCTGGTACGTGCTGGCTGTTGCTGCAGATCAGCTGCCGCACGTGCATTCGCTTCATTGCTGGTGGCAGCCGCGCCAGGCACGGACGTGCTGGTGTTGCGACCACTTTCGACCATCTTGTCCAGCGGCAAGTACAGCAGATTGCTCTGGCCATTCTTGTTGCCGGTCACGAGAACCTTGCTGGTATTGCTGAAGACTTCCTGCATGGTGTCCAGATACAGACGCTCGCGGGTGACTTCAGGTGCCTTGCGATACTCGGCGACCAGTTTGGTGAAGCGATCGGCCTCACCCTTGGCGCGCGAGACGGTTTCATCGCGGTAACCATTGGCATCTTCAAGGATGCGCTGGGCCTGGCCACGGGCTTCCGGCACGACGCCGTTGGCGTAGGTTTCAGCCTGGTTGCGCGAACGCTGCTCGTCTTCACGGGCGCGAATCACGTCATCGAAAGCTTCCTGCACTTCACGCGGTGCCGCTGCGTTCTGTACGTTGACCTGGGTAATGGTGATGCCGGTGCGGTATGTATCCATGAAGCGTTGCAGACGCTCCTTGATTTCACTGGCCATCAATTCACGACCTTCGGTCAGCACCTGGTCCATCGCAGTGGAACCCACCACATGGCGCAAGGCACTTTCAGTCGCGTGCTGCAAACTGATTTCCGGCTGGTCTACGCTCAGCACGAAGTCCTGCAGGTTGCTGATCTTGTACTGCACGGTCAGCGGCACTTCGACGATGTTTTCGTCTTCAGTCAGCATTTGACCCTGCTTGGTATAGGCACGCTCACGCGTGACGTTTTCCAGGTACTTTCGATCGAGCGGCGGGAAATAGATGTTCAGGCCCGGGCCGACGGTTTCATAGTACTTGCCGAAGCGAAGCACCACGGCTTGCTCCTGCTCGTCGACCACGTAGACCGCGCTGTACAGCCACACGGCCGCCAATACGACCAGGCCGATGCCGAGCAGGCCGCCGAAGCCGCCACTCTTGCCCGAACCACCGCCGTCGTCACCACGTTTCTTACCACCACCGAACAACCCATTCAGGCTTTCCTGCAGCTTTCGGAAGGCCTCGTCGAGATCCGGTGGTCCCTTGCGGTCGCCGTTATTGCGGCGCTTGCCACCCCAAGGATCCTGATTGTTCGAGTTGCCACCCGGCTCATTCCAAGCCATAGCGCTCTCCATCTGATAAAGCAAAGACGCACCCACGGCGCGCCGACCAATGCTACAGAATGCCTGTCACCACGGCACAACCGCTTTCTCAGGCTTTTATTGCAAAGTGTGTTGCTCGATGAACTCTGTCGGCACAACGCCTTCACGGCTGACCAGCCGATTGAGCTCCGAGCGCGGCAATCGAACGGCCAGCAAGCTGACACCTTCTTCGTCGTGTTCTTCTTTCTGCACCGCTCCGAGTTCGAAGAACTGCGCACGCAGGCGAGCGAATCGTTGCGGCAAGCGCAAGGTACCGATAAACAACTCACTGCCCAGCAACTCGGCAATGGCTTGTTCAAGCAGTTCCAGACCACTGCCATCACGCGCCGACAGCCAGACCCGTTGAGGCTTGCCGTTTTCGTCGCGCTGGATTTGTGGTTCAACGCCTTCAAGCAAATCGAGTTTGTTATAGACCTCGAGGATCGGCAAGTCCTGGGCACCAATCTCGCCCAGCACCACCATCACCTGCTCGATCTGCAACATGCGATCCGGTTCGGCCGCGTCGATCACGTGCAACAGCAGGTCGGAGTTGCTCGACTCTTCGAGGGTAGACCGAAATGCCTCGACCAGCTTGTGGGGCAAGTGGCGAATGAAACCCACAGTGTCAGCCAGGACAATCGGCCCCAGGTCGTCCAGTTCCAGACGGCGCAAGGTCGGGTCCAGCGTGGCAAACAACTGGTCAGCCGCGTACACGTCGGATTTCGTCAAGTTATTGAAGAGAGTGGATTTACCGGCGTTGGTATACCCCACCAAAGACACGGTAGGGATATCCGCACGCGTACGACCACGTCGCGACTGTTCGCGCTGGCTGCGCACTTTTTCCAACCGGCCCTTGATCTGTCGCAGGCGAACCCGCAGCAAGCGGCGGTCAGTTTCCAGCTGGGTTTCACCCGGGCCACGCATGCCGATACCGCCACCTTGACGTTCAAGGTGAGTCCAGCCACGAACCAGACGGGTACTCATGTGGTCAAGCTGGGCCAGTTCTACCTGGAGCTTGCCTTCATGGGTACGGGCGCGCTGGGCGAAAATATCGAGAATCAGGCCGGTGCGGTCGATCACGCGACACTCGAAAACACGTTCGAGGTTACGTTCCTGACTGGGCGTGAGGATGTGATTGAAGATCACCAGATCTGCCTTTTCGGCATGGACCAGGTCGCGTAGTTCCTCGACCTTGCCGCTACCGATCAGGTATTTGGCGGTTGGCCGATGACGCGGCACGTTAAAAAACGCAACGGTCTCGGCGCCGGCCGAATTAGCCAATTCCTGAAACTCCTGCGGGTCTTCGCGCGCCTCAGGGTCCTGTCCATCCAAGTGAACGAGGATCACTCGCTCACCACCACCGTGGCGCTCAAAGAACAAAGGAGACTCCTATCAGGCGTTACCTGGCTCAGCGTCGCCTGCCTCGGATTCGGTTGCGCTAGGCAGACGAATTGGACGAACCGGCACCACTGTAGAGATAGCGTGTTTGTAAACCATCTGGCTGACGGTGTTTTTCAGCAGGATAACGAACTGGTCGAAAGACTCGATCGTGCCTTGCAGTTTGATCCCGTTGACCAGGTAGATCGACACCCCAACTTTCTCTTTACGTAAAGTATTCAAGTAAGGGTCTTGTAGCGAATGCCCTTTTGACATGTGCCGCACTCCTTTAAGGATTCAATATAAAAAAATAGGTAAACAGATGGCTTGTGGCCGTCACACCCCCAAGGATAGACGGCAATTGCAAGGACTCAGCTCAATATGGAGATGGTCCCCAGGTATTTCAAGGCGCGCGGCAGATTGTCGCAATCCAGGCTGTCCAGCCAGTGTAAATCAGCCCAACTGCGCAGCCAGGTGAACTGACGCTTTGCCAATTGGCGCGTGGCAATGATTCCACGCTCCTGCATCTCGGCTTGCGTCAGCTTGCCATCCAGGTAGTCCCAGACTTGTCGGTAGCCTACCGCACGTATAGACGGCAACCCTGAATGCAGGTCACTTCGCTCACGCAGGGCTACGACCTCGTCAATGAATCCCTGTTCCAACATTAAAGTGAATCTTTGTTTAATTCGCTCGTGCAGTACCTGGCGATTTGCCGGAGCAATGGCCAAGTTCGCGACAGTATAGGGCAATTGTTGCAGTCCCGAAGCGGCTGCTTCAGTACTTTGCGCACTTTGTCGCTGCCGCAGCTCGGTCATGCTCTGACCACTGACGCGATAAACTTCCAGTGCTCGACTCAGGCGCTGGGGATCGTTCGGGTGAATACGTGCCGCGGATTGCGGGTCGATGAGTGCCAATTGGTCATGCAGGGCTTGCCAGCCAAGGCGTGCGGCTTCTTCTTCAATCTGCGCGCGGACTTCAGGATCCGCGGCTGGCATGTCCGCCAGACCTTCAACCAAAGCCTTGTAATAGAGCATTGTGCCACCCACCAGCAGCGGAATTTTGCCGCGTGCGGTGATGTCGGCCATGGCTTCGAGGGCGTCACGGCGGAAATCCGCAGCGGAATAGCTCTCTGCCGGATCGAGAATGTCGATCAGACGGTGGGGGAATTCGGCCAGAATCTCTTTCGAGGGCTTGGCGGTGCCGATGTCCATGCCGCGATAGACCAGCGCCGAATCGACACTGATCAACTCGCAAGGCAAGACTTTGGTGAGCTCGATGGCCAGGTCGGTCTTGCCCGCTGCTGTCGGGCCCATCAGGAAAATCGCAGGAGGGAGCTGGCTCATCAACGACCGCGCAGGAACAGTTTGTCCAGATCGTCCAGGCCCAATTGGGTCCAGGTCGGCCGGCCATGGTTACATTGACCGCTGCGCTCGGTGTTTTCCATATCACGCAGCAGACCGTTCATTTCCGGCAGGGCCAGACGCCGATTCGCCCGAATCGCGCCGTGGCAGGCCATGGTGCCGAGCAATTCGTTCAGGTGCGCCTGAATCCGGTCGCTGGTGCCGTATTCCATCAAATCCGACAACACGTCGCTCACCAATCGATTGGCTTCCGCCTGCTTGAGCAAGGCTGGAATCTGCCGGATGGCCAGCGTTTCCGGGCCCAGACGCTGCAATTCAAAGCCCAGACGCTGGAACCACGCGACGTTTTCTTCGGCGCAGTCACCTTCGCGCTCGCTCACAGCCAAAGACTCCGGCACCAACAGCGGTTGACCGCTCAGGCCTTCGCTGGCCATGGCGACTTTCAGGCGTTCGTACATGATCCGCTCGTGCGCGGCGTGCATGTCCACCAGCACCAGGCCCTGGGCGTTTTCCGAAAGAATGTAGATGCCTTTGAGCTGCGCCAGCGCATAACCCAGCGGAGGAATATCGTCCTGACCGGCCGGAAGTGCGACGGCGTTGGCTTCAGGCAACGGCGCAAAAAATTCACGATACGCCGCCTGGGCTTCAGCCGCAGGCACGCCCGACTGGGGACGCGCCGTGTACTGATACTGATAACCGGCGCCAGCGCCGGAACCCGCAGCGGTGTTGAATGACGGTTGTGCCTGAGGCTGTTCCAGCAGCGCATTGGCCGCCAGGCGCATTTCGCCTTGGGGACCGAATTCCCCCGCATCGATGCCGGTCGGGCGAACAATGGCCGTCGCCACCGGCGCCGCCAAATGATCATCCGGCCGTACATCGCCCAAAGCGCGGTGCAAGGTGCCATAAAGAAAATCGTGAACCATCCGTCCGTCACGGAAGCGTACTTCGTGTTTGGTCGGGTGCACGTTGACGTCGACACCGGCCGGATCGACTTCGAAAAACAGCACGAACGTCGGGTGCCGACCATTGAACAGCACGTCGCGATACGCCTGGCGCACCGCGTGAGCCACCAGTTTGTCGCGTACGGCACGGCCGTTGACGAAGAAATACTGCAAGTCCGCCTGGCTGCGGTTGAACGTCGGCAAGCCAACCCAACCCCATAAATGCAGACCATTGCGCTCGATCTCGATCGGCAGCGCCTGTTCGAGAAAACCCGAACCGCAAATCGCCGCCACTCGCCGCGCACGGGCCGCGTCATCATGGGCTTCGTGCAGGCTGAGGATGGTTTTGCCGTTGTGGCGCAAATGGAACGCCACGTCGAAGCGCGCCAGGGCCAGACGCTTGATCACTTCCTGGAGGTGATCGAATTCGGTTTTTTCGGTCTTGAGGAATTTGCGCCGCGCCGGAGTGTTGAAAAACAGGTCACGCACTTCCACCGAAGTACCCACCGGGTGAGCGGCCGGTTGCACGCGGGGCGCCATGTCCCGGCCTTCGGTTTCAACCTGCCAGGCCTGATCGGCATCGCGGGTGCGGGACGTCAGGGTCAGGCGCGCCACGGAGCTGATCGAGGCGAGTGCTTCACCGCGAAACCCGAGGCTCATGACCTGTTCGAGATCTTCCAGGTTGCGGATCTTGCTGGTGGCGTGTCGCGCCAGGGCCAGAGGCAGGTCATCGGCAGAAATGCCGCTGCCATCGTCGCGCACCCGCAGCAGCTTGACGCCGCCCTGCTCGACATCGACATCGATGCGCCTGGCGCCGGAGTCGAGGCTGTTTTCCAGCAACTCCTTGATCACCGAAGCGGGACGCTCAACCACCTCACCGGCGGCAATCTGGTTCGCCAGTCGCGGGCTGAGGAGCTCGATGCGAGCGCTGTTGATCACGGCCTGATTCATTCTTTGGACGCCAGTTCAGTGCCGGGAATAGTCAGGGTCTGACCGATTTTCAGCTCGTCACTTTTGAGATTGTTGGCACTGCGCAAGGTGGCCGGGGACACCTGATAACGCACGGCAATCATCGCCAGGGTTTCGCCCGGGTTGACCCGGTGATCCCGTGGGCCCTGGGCGATCTTGCCGGAATCACGCAACCAGGCAATGTAAGTGCCCGGCGGTGGATTCTGCTGGAAGAACTGACGCACGCCGCTGCTGATCGAGCGCGCCAGCGCTTGCTGGTGGCTGGCCGCCGCGAGTTTCGACGCTTCGTTGGCGTTGGAGATGAATCCGGTTTCCACCAGGATCGACGGGATGTCCGGCGATTTCAGCACCATGAAACCGGCTTGTTCCACGCGCTGTTTGTGCAGTGGCGTCACGCGACCGATGTTGCTCAGCACTTTTTGGCCAACGTTCAGGCTGGAGGTCAGGGACGCGGTCATCGACAGGTCGAGCAGAACGCCTGCGAGCATTCGGTCCTTGTCGTCGAGGCTGACGTTGCCGGCACCGCCGATCAAGTCGGAACGGTTTTCGCTGTCGGCCAGCCAGCGGGCTGTTTCAGACGTGGCGCCGCGATCAGACAAGGCGAACACCGACGCACCGAACGCAGCCGCCGAAGGCGCGGCGTCGGCGTGGATGGAGACAAAGAGGTCGGCGCCCTTCTTACGGGCGATTTCGGTACGGCCACGCAACGGGATGAAGTAGTCACCGGTGCGGGTCAGTTCGGCGCGGAAGCCCTTCATGCCGTTGACCTGACGCTGCAATTCGCGGGCGATGGCCAGCACCACGTCTTTTTCACGCTGGCCGCGAGAGCCGGAGGCGCCCGGGTCTTCACCGCCATGGCCGGCATCGATGACCACGATGATGTCGCGCTTGCCAGCCGGAGCGGGCGGCAATTTGACCGGTGGATCTACCGGTGTGACAGGGACCGGTGCCACGGTCGCCACGTTGGTCGGCGGCGGGATCGGCGCAGCGTCGGCGGCGTTATCGAACAGATCGACCACCAGGCGATTGCCGTACTGGGCGTTCGGCGCCAGGGTGAAGCTTTTGGGCGTGACGGCTTTTTTCAGGTCGATGACCACACGCAAGTCGGTCGGCGTGCGTTGGGCCGAGCGCATGGCGGTGATGGGCGTATTCGAAGCATTGACGTTCAGTGGTGCGCCGAGGGACGCGCCATTGATGTCGATAACCAGTCGATCCGGGGATGTCAGGGTGAAAACGCTGTGCTGCACCGGCCCGGTCAGGTCGAACACCAACCGTGTGTTGTCCGGCGCCCGCCACAGGCGAACGCTGTTGACCTTTGTTTCAGCCACAGCGTCGACGGTCACCGCCAAAAACAACATCCCTACGGCAGCTACCATCGCGCGAAAGCGCATACCTGACCCCATCATTTAATTGGATTCCAATGCCAAAGCGGCACACCACGACTCGCCACGCGAGCCCTGGGACAAAATTTTCAGCGAACGCCCGCTGCCTTGCGGGCTAATGGTAATGGTCAGGTCGGGCTTTGGCAAAAAGCCTGCACCTTTGCGGGGCCATTCGATCAGGCATAACGCGTCGTCTTCGAAGTAGTCGCGGATGCCGAGGTACTCCAGTTCTTCAGGGTCGACCAAGCGATAGAGATCGAAATGGAAGGCGCGGATGTCACCGATCTCGTAGGGCTCGACCAGCGTGAAGGTCGGACTTTTAACCGCGCCTACATGCCCCAGGCCCCGGATGATGCCCCGCGACAGCGTGGTCTTGCCCGCCCCCAGATCCCCTTCCAGAAAAATCAAACCGTGCCCTTGAGTGGTTTTTGCGATGCGCTCGCCAAATGCGGTCATCGCCTCTTCATCAGCCAGGTACAGGGTTACTTCAGACACGGTGCTTGCTCCTCCAACAACTGACGAATGGCTGGAATCAGATCACTGGCCGCCAGCCCACGGCCCGATTTACCTTGTTGCGCACCGGCATTGGCGTGCAGCCAGACCGCCAGGCAAGCGGCGTCGTACGCATTCATGCCTTGCGCCAGCAATGCGCCAACCAATCCAGCCAGCACATCGCCCAGACCAGCGGTGGCCATGGCCGGGTGGCCTTGATGACACAACGCCAGGCGCCCGTCGGGACTGGCGATCAGGCTGCCGGCGCCTTTCAGAATCACGACAGCTGTGTATTTTTTGCTCAATGCGTGAGCGGCGGACGGACGGTCAGCCTGAACTTCAGCGGTACTTATCCCGAGCAACCGCGCCGCCTCCCCTGGATGCGGGGTGATCACGCAGTCCATGGGCAAGCTCACATGTTGTTCGGCCAGCAGGTTCAGCGCGTCGGCGTCCCATACCTGCGGCAACGGCGCATTGGCCGCCGCCGACAACAGACTGCGCCCCCACGAAGCCTGCCCCAGGCCCGGCCCCACTACCAGCACGGAAACCTTTTGCAGCAATCCCATCAACTGATTGGCTGACGAAGTGCCCACTACCATGGCTTCGGGGATTCGGGCGAGTGCTGCGGGCACATGCTCGCTGCGGGTGGCCACCGAAACCATGCCGGCCCCACTGCGCAGGGCACTTTGCGCGCTCAACAAAATGGCACCGCCAAAGCCGCGATCCCCGCCGATCAACAAAACATGGCCGAATTTGCCTTTATGGGCAGTCGGCGCGCGATCCGCCAAACGCGGCAATTTGCCGGCCGTCAGGCGACGCGCACTGACGCCAATCCCGTTGTACGACTCGGGAGAAGCCTGCAGATCATTGAAAACCAACTCACCCACCACGTCCGCCGCTTCGCCCGTGAACAGTCCCAACTTCAAACCGATGAAGGTCACGGTCAGATTCGCCCGAACGGCCACGCCGAGCACACGCCCTGTATCGGCACACAGTCCCGAAGGAATGTCCACGGCAGCAACCGGCAGATCGCTGGCATTGATCGCGGCGATGACACTGGCGTAAGGCTCTCGCACCTCGCCTGTCAGACCGGTGCCCAGCAAGGCGTCCAACACGACACCGCGCAAATCGGATTGCGCGCTCCAGGCTTGAACGGCAACGCCTTCGGACAGGGCCTCGGCGTGGGCCAACCCGGCATCGCCCTGCAAACGCTGAGGATCACCCGCCGCCAATACGCGCACATGCCAACCGGCACGCCGGGCCAACACCGCCACCAGATAGCCATCACCGGCGTTATTGCCTTGACCGGCGACTACCGTCAGCTCGTTGGCCGTCGGCCACTGTCGGACCAGCGCACGCCAGGTCGCCCGTGCTGCACGGTGCATCAATTCGAAGCCCGGCGTACCCGCCGCAATCAGGCTCGCATCGAGGGCTCGCACTTGTGCGGCGCTGTACAGCGCGTCGGGTAAATCATCTTTAGTGTGCGGCATGCGTCTTCGGGCTCCGATGTCTGGCAGAATTATACGCACCTCAGCTCCGGTTTCTCTCGCCTCATGCCTGCTATTACCACAGACCTGCCCGCCCTCGCCCAATCCATCAAGGACTGGGGCCGCGAGCTGGGCTTTCAGCAAGTCGGCATCAGCGGCCTGGACCTGGCCGAGCATGAGCAGCACCTGGAGCGCTGGCTTGCGGCCGGCTACCACGGCGAAATGGACTACATGGGTGCCCACGGCACTAAACGCTCACACCCGGAAGAGCTCGTGCCCGGTACGCTTCGGGTGGTGTCCCTGCGCATGGATTACCTGCCGGGTGATACTGAAATGGCCAAACGCCTCGCCCAACCGGAAAAAGCCTACGTGTCGCGTTATGCCTTGGGCCGCGATTACCACAAATTGATCCGTAAACGTGTGCAACAACTGGCAGAAAAGATTCAGGCGGTCATCGGCCCGTTCGGCTACCGCGCGTTTGTCGACAGTGCGCCGGTGCTGGAAAAAGCCATTGCGGAACAGGCGGGCCTTGGATGGATCGGCAAAAATACCCTGGTCTTGAATCGCAAGGCCGGCAGTTATTTCTTCCTCAGTGAGCTGTTTGTCGACTTGCCGCTGCCCATCGACCCGCCCCACAGCACCGAACATTGCGGCCGCTGCACCGCGTGCCTCGACATCTGCCCGACCAACGCCTTTGTCGGCCCTTATGTGCTGGATGCCCGTCGCTGCATTTCCTACCTGACCATCGAACTGAAAAGCGCGATCCCCGAAGACTTGCGGCCATTGATCGGCAATCGGGTCTTCGGCTGCGACGACTGCCAGATCGTCTGCCCCTGGAACCGCTTCGCTCGCCCGTCCGGCGAAAACGACTTCAAGCCACGGCACAATCTGGACAACGCCGAACTGGCGGAGCTGTTTATGTGGGACGAAGACAAGTTCCTCAGCAGCACTGAAGGCTCGCCGTTACGGCGTGCCGGTTATGAGCGCTGGTTGCGGAATCTGGCGGTGGGCCTGGGGAATGCGCCGTCGAGCATTCCGGTGCTGGAAGCGTTGAAGGCGCGGCGCGAGTATCCGTCGGAACTGGTTCGCGAGCATGTGGAATGGGCGTTGAAGCAACACGCCGAACGTCAGGCTTCGTCGTTATAAACGAATTTCGGCATTTCCCAGTGGAAACGAATCGCCAACAACCTCAGCAGGAAGCCGCCGAACAGGGTGATCAGAATTGCCTGTTCTCCCGGCACGTTCAAATACAGGCACAGCATGTAGCACCACGCCGCCGCGAACGACACGCTGGCGTAGAGTTCGCGACGGAAGATCAGCGGGATGTCGTTACAGAAGATGTCGCGCAGGATACCGCCGAATACCCCGGTGATCACGCCGCTGACCGAGGCCACCAGCATGCCGTGGCCCATTTCCAGGGCAGTCATGCAGCCGATCAGGGTGAACGCCACCAGGCCCACGGCGTCGAGCACCAGAAACAGTGAGCGCAAGTGACGCATCCAGCGCGCAGCGAAGACCGTGAACATGGCTGCAATCGATGTCAGCACCAGGTATTCCGGGTGTTTCACCCACGTCAGCGGGTAATGGCCGAGCAGCACGTCACGCACCGAACCACCGCCCAACGCCGTGATGCAGGCGATCAGCACCACGCCGAACCAGTCCATGCCCCGACGACCGGCAGACAGGGCACCGGTCATGGCTTCGGCGGTAATGGCGATCAGGTAAAGCATCAGCAACATGGTGGCGGTCCTTGCAGGAAGGCGCGCAGTCTAGCCATTTAGTCCCGGCACCAAAAGAGGGCAAGAACAGACACTGAGTACCTGTGGCGAGGACACTTGCTCCCGCTGGGCGGCGACGCGGCCCCAAAACCAGACACCTTGCTCTTTCAGATGTACCGCATCGACTGGGTTGCGACTGCTTCGCAGCCGAGCGGGAGCAAGCTCCCTCGCCACAAAAGCCCTCCGCCGCCAATCAGAACTTGATGAAATGCTTGCGGTAATGCTGCAACTCGGCGATGGATTCGCGGATGTCGTCCAACGCCAGGTGGGTGCTGCCTTTCTTGAAGCTGTCGCGCACGTCTGGCGCCCAGCGAGCGGCCAGTTCTTTCAGGGTCGAGACGTCGAGGTTGCGGTAGTGGAAATAGCTTTCCAGGGATTTCATGTGGGTATAAAGGAAGCGACGGTCCTGGCAAATGCTGTTGCCACAGATCGGCGACTTGCCCTTCGGCACCCACTTCTCCAGGAAGGCAATGGTCTCGGCTTCCGCTTCGGCCATGCTGATGCGGCTGTCGCGCACGCGCTGGGTCAGGCCCGAACCGCCGTGTTGACGGGTGTTCCACTCGTCCATGCCGGCGAGGATTTCATCACTGTGATGGATCGCGATCACCGGCCCTTCGGCCAAGGTGTTCAGATCGCTGTCGGTGACGATGGTGGCCATCTCGATGATGACGTCGGTATCAGGGTTCAGACCGGTCATTTCCAGGTCGATCCAGATCAGATTCTGCGGGTTTTGCATGTGTCGGCTCCTAGGCAATGCTGCGCAGTTTAGCCTAGGCCGGTGGCCGGGCGTGCTAAACTCGCGGCCGTTTTACCTAATCGCTGCATTCTTGATACGGAACACCCATGGCCAAACGCCAACTCAATCGTCGTCAAAACTGGCGCATCGAAAAGATTCAGGGCGAACGCGCTGCACGCGCCGCCAAACGCGAGTCCTCGGCTGTCGAGGCACTCGAAGGTGGCGACCTGGGTCCGGAACAGACCGGCCTGGTGATCGCGCACTTCGGTGTGCAGGTCGAAGTCGAAGCCCTCGATGGCGATTTGGCCGGACAGGTGTTCCGCTGCCACTTGCGTGCCAACCTGCCGGCGCTGGTGACCGGCGATCAGGTGGTCTGGCGTGCCGGCAACCAGGGCATCGGTGTGATCGTGGCGCAACTGCCGCGCAAGACCGAACTCTGCCGTCCGGACAGCCGTGGCCAGCTCAAGCCCGTAGCCGCCAACGTCGACATGATCGTCATCGTCTTCGCGCCACTGCCCGAGCCTCACGCCAACCTGATCGACCGCTATCTGGTCGCGGCGGAGCATGCCGGGATTCGGCCGCTGCTGCTGCTCAACAAATTCGACCTGATCGACGAGCAGAACGCCCCGGCGCTGAATGCCTTGCTCGCGGTTTACCGCACGCTGGGTTATCCGGTCCTCGAAGTGTCGGCGCACCATGGCAATGGCATGGAACAACTTCAGGAACAGCTGGAC
The DNA here is from genome assembly GCF_949767765.1 of Pseudomonas sp. IT-P171. NCBI lineage: Bacteria > Pseudomonadati > Pseudomonadota > Gammaproteobacteria > Pseudomonadales > Pseudomonadaceae > Pseudomonas > Pseudomonas sp. IT-P171. The sequence continues at coordinate 165,212 of NZ_CATKQN010000058.1, read as the reverse complement.
GGGCGCATCAGCGTGTTCGTCGGCCAGTCCGGCGTCGGCAAGTCGTCGCTGGTCAACAGCCTGCTGCCGGAAGTCGACACCCGCGTCGGCCCGTTGTCCGAGCTGTCCGGCCAGGGCACTCACACCACCACCACCGCGCGGTTGTTCCACTTCCCCGGTGGCGGAGAGCTGATCGACTCCCCGGGTATTCGTGAGTTCGGCCTCGGCCACGTCAGCCGCGCCGACGTCGAAGCCGGCTTCATCGAGTTCAACGACCTGATCGGCACCTGCCGCTTCCGCGACTGCAAGCACGACCGCGAGCCGGGTTGCGCATTGCTCAAGGCACTGGAAGAGGGTCGCGTGCAACAGCAACGGATGAACAGTTATCGCTCGATCATTGCGAGTTTGCCGGAGAGCAGTTACTAAGCCGCTTCCTGCAGATACAAAAAAGCCGCGATCATCTCGCGGCTTTTTTGTGCGTCACTGTTTCGGCGGGTCTGTTGGCTTGGGATCATCAAACAGATTCAACCGCTCACGAAGCTCATGCGCCGGCAACGGCTCTTTATCCGCCGGCAACGCGTTCGGATCAGCTGGCGTGGCAGGCACCTCACCCGGGCCACCCTGCCCCTGGGTCGGCTCTGGCGTCGGTTCCGCGCCTTGCGAACCTTCGATGGCACGCTGGGCTTTCTTGGTCAGCACGACAATGTCGATTCGGCGGTTGACCGGGTTGAGCGGGTTCTCGCGATCGAACAAGGCCGACGAGGCATAACCGACCACTCGTGCGATCTGCTGTTCCGGATAACTGCCGGCCACCAGCGCACGGCGTGCGGCGTTGGCCCGGTTGGCCGAAAGCTCCCAGTTACCGAAGTCACCAGTGCCCGAGTACGGCTTGGCATCGGTGTGGCCGCTGATGCTGATCTTGTTCGGCACCGCTTTGATGGTGTCGGCCATGGCCAGCAGGATGTCTTCGAAGTAAGGCTTGAGACGCGCTGAACCCGAGTCGAACATCGGGCGGTTTTCAGCGTCCACGATCTGGATGCGCAAGCCGTCCGGGGTGATTTCGAACAGAATCTGGTCCTTGAATTTCTTCAGTTGCGGGTTCTCTTCGACCTTGTTCTGCAATTCTTGCAGCAACAGTTCGAGGCGTTCCTTCTCCACCATCTCGGCCATGCCTTCGACCTGTTCGGCGTCGACAGTCACCTTGTCCGGCTGCGGCTGGGATTTCACCTCGGGGTTGAGGGTGTTTTCCGGCGCCAGGGTCGGCGTGCCGCCCAGGTCGATGATGTAAGGCGTGCCGCTTTCGGAAAAGCCGACCGGGTCCTTGAAGTAACCGGCGATGGCGATCTTCTGTTCCGGTGTTGCGGTAGACAGCAGCCACAGCACCAGGAAGAACGCCATCATCGCCGTCGCGAAGTCGGCGAAGGCGATTTTCCAGGCGCCCCCGTGATGCCCGCCGGCGATGCGCTTGACGCGCTTGATGATTATCGGCTGATTGTTTTCCATGGCTTAGCGACCGCGAACCGCTTGTTCCAGCTCAGCGAAGCTAGGACGGTGCGCCGGGTACAGAACCTTGCGCCCGAACTCTACCGCCAGCGATGGCGGCATGCCGGAAGCCGAAGCCACCAGCGAAGCCTTGATGGCTTCGTAGACGTTCAGTTCTTCCTTGGCATCGTGGGCCAGGGAATGGGCCAGCGGACCGAAGAAACCGTAGGCGGCCAAAATACCGAAGAACGTACCGACCAGTGCCGCACCGACGTGCAGACCGATGGATTTCTGGTCGCCTTCGCCCAGGGACGCCATGGTCACCACGATACCCAATACCGCCGCAACGATACCGAAACCGGGCATGGCGTCGGCGATGCCGTTCACCGCGTGGGAGGGGTGCTCCAGGTCTTCCTTGAGATTGTAGAGCTCCATGTCGAACAGGCCTTCCAGCTCATGGGGAGCCATGTTGCCGGAGGACATGATGCGCAGGTAATCGCAGATGAACGCGGTCATGCGCTCGTCCTTGAGCACCGACGGGTACTTGGCGAAGATGGGACTCGCAGCGGCATCTTCGATGTCGCCTTCGATGGCCATCATGCCTTCGCGGCGGCTCTTGTTGAGGATCTCGTAGATCAGGCCCAACACTTCAAGGTAGTAGCCGTGATTGAACCGCGACCCGAACATGCTCAAGGACTTCTTGAGCACGTGCAGGGTCATGTAACCGGGGTTGGCCTGGAGGAATGCGCCAAGGGCCGCACCACCGATGATCAACACCTCGAAGGGTTGAATCAGGGCTGCAATCTTGCCGTGGGAGAGCACGTATCCGCCGAGCACGCTCGCGAATACGACGATGATGCCGATTATTTTAGCCATAGGTAGGAGAGCACTTACTGAGTCGGGTTCAAGGTCATATTCGGAAGTTAAAAAATCTCTTCTTCTACTTATCGGCAAAACTGCGCCAGACTATAGCCAGTTCAGGCGAAAAGCCAATTTGGCCCGCTCCAGGCATAGGTAATGCAGACGATGGTCGCGTCCAGACATGGCTAACGAAACGAACGTCCCAACTCCAAAACCCACCACACTCGAAGGCTGGGTCAAGCTTCTTGACGGTGTGCGCCTGCCGGTTCCGCAGGTCAGTCACGACCGTGTCTGCAAAGCCATCCGCGACGATCGCAGTTCCCTGCGCGATATCGCCGAGTTGATGCAGGACAGCCCCGCCCTGGCCTTGAGCGTGATCCGCGAAGCCAACCGGCACACCCACGGCAGCATGACCGAGCCGGCGGAAAACCTCGAGGTGGCGATCAATCGCCTCGGTTTGAAGCGCACCGAAGAACTGCTCGCCCGGCTGCCCGCGGAACCTGAGTCGCAAATCCCCGTGGCCCTGCGTCAGTTGCAGATGATCAGTCAGCACGCGACGCAACAGGCCAACGGTTTTTTCGCCGCTCGCCTGGCGCGGCTGTGGCAGGACATCCACTGGGGCAGCCTGCTGTTTCTTTCGCCGCTGTGGCCCATGGCGTTGACCCATCCGCAGCTGCTTGAAGAATGGGAACTGCGGGTCATCCATAAAGGCGAGCCGGCCCGCAACGTCGAGAAACAATTGTTCGGCGTTCGCCTGCTGGAAATCGCTCAGGCGCTGGTGGATATCTGGCACCTGCCGATCTGGGTGCAGCAGGGTTACAAGTTGTTGCTCAACGAGCAGCGGGAACTGGTGAAAGTCCTGCGCATCGCCCGCGACAGCGATCATCCATTGCGCCAGCAGAACCGTCTTGATGACGATCCGACCCTTCGCCGCTGGCTCAATCAACCGGCCAACACCGTGTTGCTGGCCAACGGTCTGGCGCTGTCGGCGCAACAGGCCTGGGACAGTCCGCACAGCGAACGCTGGCAGTACCTGACCAGCCTTTACCTGCAAATGCCGATGGACGAAGTGCAGCAACAATTGCACCAGCAGGCCGCCAACAGTGCGCGTCAACACGCCATGCCCGACCTCTGGCACCCAGCCGTTGCGCTGCTCTGGCCGTGGGGCATGAACCGCGTTCACGCCGGACTGCTGCCAGCCCCGGCACCGACCGCCGAAGACCTGTCCAAGTGGCGCGCACAATGCGCCGAACTGCTGGTAGAGCCGAGTCGTTTCACCAATGCCATGCACTTGACCAACTCGGCCCGTGACGCGCTGGTCGCGTGCGGCATGCGTCGGGTGATGATCCTGATGGCCGACCGCACGCACGCCAATCTGCGCGTGCACCAGATCGCCGGGTTGCCGAAAGAAGCCGCGGGCCTGAATTTCGTGGTCAGCCAAAGCACCGTACTGCAACGCCTGCTTTCGCAACAGGCGCAGGTGCGCCTGTCTCCGGCCAACAACGCGCAATTTTCGGCCCTGCTGCCGGCCGGCCTGCGTTCGCAGTTCGGTGGCGAACACCTGCTGTTGCGCTCGCTGGTCAACAACGGCCGCGTGATCATGATCGTCGTGGCGGATCAGGGGGGCGGGCCGTTCTCGGAAATCACCGTGCAGGCCTTTGGCAAAACCGCGCAGTGCATCGAGAAAGCCCTGCACAGCTTTAGCCATCGCGGCCAATGACCCGCTACAATCCTCCCCTTTATGCCCTGGAGACCTCACATGTCTGACTTCTCTGGCTTGCCGCTGGTGATCGAGCCGAGCGACTTGCTCGCCCGTCTCGACGCCCGCGAACTGATTCTGGTGGACCTGACCAGCAGCGCCCGCTATGCCGAAGGGCATATTCCCGGCGCGCGTTTTGTCGATCCGAAACGCACGCAACTCGGACAGCCGCCGGCGCCAGGCTTGATGCCGCCGCACGCGGCACTCGAAGCGTTGTTCGGTGAGCTGGGCCACAACCCCGACGCGGTCTACGTCGTGTATGACGACGAAGGCGGCGGTTGGGCCGGGCGTTTTATCTGGCTGCTGGACGTCATCGGCCACAGCAAGTACCACTATGTCGATGGCGGCCTTACGGCGTGGCTGGCAGAAGGCTTGCCCATGTCGATCCAGATCCCTCCCGCGGTCGGCGGCCCGGTTGCCCTGACCCTGCACGATGAACCCACCGCCACCCGCGAGTACCTGCAAAGCCGTCTCGGTGCCCCCGACCTGGCGATCTGGGACGCGCGCGGGCCGCTGGAGTACTCCGGCGAGAAAGTCCTGGCGGCCAAGGCCGGACACATTCCCGGCGCGGTCAATTTCGAATGGACCGCGGGCATGGACCGGGCGCGGAACCTGCGCATCCGTACCGACATGCCGCAGATCCTCGAACAACTCGGGATCAGCAAAGACAAAGAAGTGATTACCCACTGCCAGACTCACCACCGTTCTGGTTTCACCTATCTGGTGGCCAAGTCCCTCGGTTATCCGCGGGTCAAAGGCTACGCCGGCTCCTGGGGCGAATGGGGCAACCATCCCGATACGCCTGTAGAGATTTAAGGTTTTTAAGGACAGTTAATGAATAAGCGTTTGTTTATCCTCAGCCAATACCTGCTGCCCCACCACTTGCTCTCGCGACTGGCCGGCTGCATCGCCGAATGCCGCGTGCGCTGGTTCAAGAATGCGTTCACCGCGTGGTTCGCCAAGCGCTATCAGGTGGACATGTCCAAGGCCCTGGTTGAAGACCTGACCGCCTACGAGCACTTCAACGCGTTCTTCACCCGCGCGTTGAAAGACGGCGCTCGTCCGCTGGACGAAACCCCGGGCGCGATCCTCAGCCCGGCCGACGGCGCGGTCAGCCAGCTCGGTCCGATCGAACACGGTCGCGTGTTCCAGGCCAAGGGCCACAGCTTCAGCGTGCTGGAGTTGCTGGGCGGTGACGCTGCCAACGCAGCGCCGTTCATGGGCGGTGATTTCGCGACCATTTACCTGTCACCGAAGGACTACCACCGCGTGCACATGCCGCTGGCCGGCACATTGCGCGAGATGGTCTACATTCCAGGCCGGATTTTCTCGGTCAATCAGACCACCGCTGAAAACGTTCCGGAATTGTTTGCCCGCAACGAGCGTGTGGCGTGCATTTTCGACACCGAGCGCGGGCCGATGGCCGTGGTGCTGGTGGGCGCGATGATCGTCGCATCGATCGAAACCGTCTGGGCGGGCCTGGTGACGCCACCGAAGCGCGAGCTGAAAACCTTCCGCTACGACGAAGCGGCTCGTGCGCCGATCCACCTGGAAAAAGGTGCGGAACTGGGTCGTTTCAAGCTGGGTTCGACGGCTGTAGTGCTGTTCGGCCCTGATCAAGTGCAGTGGGCTGAAGAACTGGCGGCCGGTTCGCCGGTGCAGATGGGCCAGGGCATGGGCCTGCCAAAAGCCTGATCCCCTGATCCGAACCCCACGAACGTCTTCGTGGGGTCGGACATTTCGGTGGTGCCCCTACTCTATCTGTCCACGAAAACCGATCGGTCCTTCGTTGGCGTAGGTATTGGTGCCACTGAGGTTTTTCCCTCCATCACTGGAGGTCACGCTCAACGCGACAACGTTCTGATTGTCCCGGCCCCCGATGACCCACTTGCCACCCGGATGCCATGGAGCGTCGTTACCGCCCCACTGGTTTTCAACGTTGTACTGGTTCTGGCCCGTGCGCTGAGCCTTGAAGCCAATGGGACCTTCACCCGCGTACGTCATGGTGCCGGTGAAGCTCTTGCCGCCATCGCTCGACTTGATCTCGATCGCGACAACCTTCTGGTTGTCCCGCGCGCCTAACGTCCAGTCTCCGCCCGGATGCCAGGGTGCAGAACTACCGCCCCATTGATTTGCCACTACGTATCTAGACATAAACTTCATCTCCTTGAAGTTACGAGAGACCTGCCCGGCACAGGCAGCAGGCCGTACGACCGTGCGTATCCAGTCGCACGTCTGTCAGATTAGTAGCACACTCGAACCTCACTCGGCTGACAGACAAACGGTCGCCGACCAGAACTGCTACAGTCAGGTCATTCACTGCCCATTTTCCCGGTTGGAGTTTGTTCACGGCATGAATGAGACCAGTCCTCACCTTTTGCTACGCGCGCCGATCCCTGCACAGTTGCGCCTGTCGTTCTGCGAAGCCACCCCGCGCGACCTCAAGCGCTGGATCGCCGACCTCCCCAAGGCCAACATCGGCGAAACCGCTCGCCAGCTCTATCAAGGCTTGAGCGAACTGAATCAACTGCTGACACCCAGCGACAATCGTCTGCAATTACTCGAGTTACTCAGGCCCGAGGTGTATTACGTTTGCAAACACCTGGAGCGGCACTTCCTGTACCAGTCGATTGTCCTCGACGAGCGTTCGCGCAAGATCGCCAACCTCTGCCAGGCGCTGCAAAGTCATTTGGCGATTGGCTATAAACAGATCGTCGTGCGCCTCTCGCCGCGCCTCAGCAAGGACCGCGCGCCGCTGCTGGCCCAAGCATTGCAACGGGCGATCCATTGCCTCAACGGTCCTCTGATCCGCGCCACCGAGCTCTATTGCCCGGTGCCGGAAGGTGTGTGGCTGGAACTGCATCTGCTGTATCGGATCGCCTGTTCTCATCGGCTCCAGCACCTGAGCCTGCGCGATGAGCTGGCCAGCCAGACGCAAACCCTGAGCATCGAACAGACGTACGTGGTCGCACTGCTGCTGGGCGCCGCACGATGCAATCAACTGCGCCAGAACCAGATCGCGCGGCTCGCCGAAGTGCTGGAGCCGTGGAGCAAATTGATCAAGCTGCAACCAGAATCCGCGAGCGGCGGACTGTTTGGCGTCGCACCGGAGCTCGACATCGGGCCGCGTTACCGTTCGAAATTCCGGCCCGAGCAACAGGAATGCTTGCTGGGGCTCGATACGCTGCCGCTGGTCACAGCCATTGATGCCCATTTGCAAAAAACCGACAGTGCGGTGCCACTGCCCGTGCCGGCAGGATTGAGCCTGGATACGCTGCAACACCTGAATGCCGCCTGGGGCCAGGCGGTCGAACGCAGTTTCCAGCGCACGCCCAGTCAAGGGACCTTGACCTTGTGCGTGGGCATGAGCGCGCTGCACTTCTATCTGGGCGGGCAGCGTCCGTTCAGCGAGATCCTGAAACATCCCGGTGCCGGGCGCGCACAGTTCGCGGCGACCTCGCCCACCCTTCGGGAAAAAGACCAATGGCACCACGCCTTCGACGCAGCGCCGCAAGGCACCGCCGACACGTTGCTGCCCTACGAAGAAATCGAATACCCGCAACTTCAGAACGACGACAATCAAAAAGACTCCGACCGCAACCGTCACTTTCCGACCTACGCCTTGCCGGTGATCAATCACAGCCCGGGCGGTTATTGCCTGGCCTGGCCCGGTGACGTGCCGGCCGAGTTACAGGCAGGCGAGATGGTGGGCATCGAGGATACGGCGGGGTCGGGCTGGAGCATCGCGGTGGTGCGCTGGATCCGCCAGGTTCGCGGCGGCGGCACGCAAATGGGTATCGAGCAAGTCGCGCCCTACGCCGAGCCTTGCGGCCTGCAACTGGTGCGCACCCGTGACGACCACAGCCAATATCTGCGAGGCTTGCTACTGCCCGCGATCAGCGCGATAGACCTGCCGGCCACCTTGCTCGCCCCGCGCCTGCCCTTTCAGGAAGGCAACAAGGTGGTGATCAACACCAATGGCGAGGAACGCCGGGCCGGACTGGACCGTCGGGTGGCGAGCACCAACAGCTTCAATCAGTTTGCCTATCGTTCGCTGGAGGCCACCAGAAACGACAACGCCGCGGGGAGCGGCGTGGTCGGTATTGAGGAAGAATTTGATTCGCTGTGGAAAACGCTTTGAGGGTGAACCCGATAACTGTGGTGAGGGAGCTTGCTCCCGCCTGGACTGCCTAGCAGTCCATTTTTTGGGGCCGCTTCGCAGCCCAGCGGGAGCAAGCTCCCTCGCCACAAAGGCACTTTCTGAGTTATGGAAAACTCAGAGCTGCCCGTCACGGTCCCGAAAGCCCAGCAAGTACAGCACGCCATCCAGCCCAAGGGTGGAAATCGCCTGCTTCGCCGACTGCTTGACCAGCGGTTTGGCGCGAAACGCCACACCCAGCCCGGCAATCGCCAGCATCGGCAAATCGTTGGCACCGTCGCCGACCGCGATGGTCTGCTCCAGACGCAAACCTTCCTTGTGCGCCAGCTCCTTCAGCAGATCCGCCTTGCGCTGGGCATCGACGATCGGCTCGACCGCCACGCCGGTGACCTTGCCATCAACCACTTCCAGCTCGTTGGCGAACACGTAGTCGATGCCCAGCTTGGCCTGCAATTGCTTGGCGAAGTAAGTGAAGCCACCCGACAAGATCGCAGTCTTGTAGCCCAGGCGCTTGAGTTCGGCAAACAGGGTTTCGGCACCTTCGGTCAGGCGCAGGGAGGCGCCGATCGAATCCAGCACGCTGACGTCCAGACCTTTGAGCAAAGCCAGACGCTCTTTGAAGCTGGCGCGGAAGTCGAGCTCCCCGGCCATCGCCCGCTCGGTGATTTCCGACACCTGGTCGCCGACGCCAGCGGCCTTGGCCAATTCGTCGATGACTTCGGCTTCGATCAGTGTGGAGTCCATGTCGAACACCGCCAGACGACGGTTGCGGCGGAACAGCGAATCTTCCTGGAAGGCGATATCGACATTCAATTCCTGGGCGACGCTGAGGAACTCGGCCCGCAGCGCTTGCGGATCAGCCGCTTCGCCACGCACGGAAAACTCGATGCAGCCCTTGCCTTTGTCAGCCGGCGTGTCCAGCGGCATGCGCCCGGACAGACGATCGATGTGGTCGATGTTCAGGCCATATTTGGCGGTGATCGAGCTCACGGCCTGCAATTGCCCGGCGGTCACTTTGCGGGTCAATAGCGTCACGATGTGGCGCTTTTTGCCCTGATTGCCGACCCACTGCTGGTAATCATCTTCGGACACCGGCGTGAAACGCACCTGCTGATCGAGTTTGTAAGCCGTGAACAGAATGTCCTTGAGCACCGAGTTGCCTTGCTCGGTGTCAGGAATTTCAACCAGGATGCCGAACGACAGGGTGTCGTGGATCACCGCCTGACCGATGTCGAGAATGTTCACACCACCCTGGGCCAGAACGCCGGTAATGGCCGCAGTCAGACCCGGACGGTCGACTCCCGTGATGTTTATCAGGACGATTTCGCGCAAGGCGCACCCCCGCAGGTGGAAAAAAACCGCATTCTACCCACTTTCAGTGACCATCGGGCACCGTGAGCGCTTTGCCGGTCTAGGGCCTGTCGCTATACTGCGCGTCAACTTCACGGACAAAAGAGCCGAGCTCAAGTGAACCGGCCCACGCCAGTAAAAACCGATAACTTCTTTCTGCTGATCTTCCGTGCACTGCGCCACCGCCGTGTACCGATTGCATTGCGCATTGCCAGCCATAACGTGATCCTGGTCGCTCTGGCCCTGGTGATCTACGCCTGTGTGATGGGTTTGCAGTTCAAGCAGGCCATGCACGAGCAGGCGGATGCCCTGGGCGAAAGCCTGACCACGCAGACCGCCACGTCCGCCACGGAGCTGCTGGTGTCCAACGACATCCTCAGCCTCAACGTGCTGCTCAACAACCTGACCAAGAACAAGCTGGTGGCCCACGCCGCCATCTACAGCGTGGACAACCGCATCCTCGCCGAAGCCGGCCAGCGCCCCAAGCACAGCCTACTGGGCGAAGCGGAGGGCATGTACCAGAGCAAGATCACCTTCCAGGACGTGACTGCCGGGCAACTGCGCATCAGCCTGGACATGGATCAGTTCCAGCAGCCGATGACCATCAGCCTGCAAAGCATGGGCATCTTGAGTGCAATCCTGTTGGCCTTGTCGTTGGCCTTGAGCCTGCGCCTGGGTCGGCATATCTCCACACCGCTGCTGCAATTGCGCGTGTGGCTGCGCAACATCGATGAATACACCCCGGCAACCGGGCGTCAGGACGAGATCGGCGACCTGGCTCGCCAGCTGCACGCCAACTTCGCGCCGGAGCCGGCCGAGCCAGAGCCTGAGCCGGAACCCGAGTACGACGAAAACGATTACGAAGACGGCGACGACGAGCCGGCCTTCGAAGTGCGCAATCTGCGTGATCCGAGCTTCGACGAAACCAAGCCTGTCGCTGGCCTCAAGCCTGCGCCACGGCATATCGTCAGCACCGTAGAAGATGAAGATGACGACGATGCGTTTGCCGACCTGCGTGACGAGTCGGTAGCGAGCGCATCGAAGCCAGTGGTCAAACCGCAGGTATCGAACGTGCCGCAACACAGCGCGGTGCTGGCCGTGCAACTGGGCGCCCAGGATCAGTTGCGCCGCCTGCCACGTGCGCGCCTGGAAGAATTGCTGAAACGCTATCGCGACTGCCTCGACCAGGCCGCGTCACTCTATGAGGGCGAACTGCATAGCCTGAACGATGGCAGCACGTTGATGGTGTTCCACACCGAAGACAGCGGTGACGACTACCTGACCAACGCCATTTGCTGCGGTGAGTTGCTGCGGGCGCTGGGCCATCAGTTGCAGATCGAAGTCGCGGACAGCGGCATCACCCTGCAATTGCAGTTGGGCCTGACCCTGGGCGACGAGTTGTTTGGCTTGAGCCAGATTGACCTGCTACTGACCGAAACCGCCCAGGACGCCCTGGCACTGTCGCAACACAGCCGCAATCTGCTGCTGGTGGAGCGCAAGATCAGTGACGACGCGCTGATTCGCCAGCGTGCGCGGATCCGTCCGATTGCCAGCCCTGAGGGTGCATGCTGTGTAGAGCGGCTGATGGAGCCTTATCCGTCGATGCTGGAGCGGCAACTGGCGCGGATGCATGAGCGCCGGGCGTAAACCTTAGGCCCTGATGTGAAGAAGCCCGCAGATGAGTGATTGTCTGCGGGTTTTTTGTTGTCTGTTCTGGCCCCATCGCCAGCAGGCTGGCTCCCACATTGGATCTATGGCGTCCACATGTCCCCTGTGGGAGCCAGCCTGCTGGCGATGAGGCCGGGACAGGCAATGGAGATGAACCTGCAGAAACAACAAAGCCCGCATCTCTGCGGGCTTTGTGTTGGATCAATCCAGGCTTAGAACCTGAACACTTCCATATCGGTGCGGATCGGCGAAGCCATCGGGATCTTCGGCTGCTTTTCCTGTTCCGTCGCTGGTGCCGCAGGCTTGGCAGCCGGTTTCTTTGGCGCTTCCGCAATCGGTGGCTGGTTAGCCAGCGGCTTGAGCGCTACCGACAACTGCTCGGCAAGTTTCTGCAACAACACACCCTGAGCCTGAACCTGCGCGGCAGTGCCGCCGGCGTGTTGTTCCTGCAGATGAATGATGCGGTTATCGCGCACCTGACCACGACGGTCGATCAAACGCCATTGCGCATCAAGGATCGCCGGTTGCGACTCACCCGAGTCCAGGCGCGTGATGGTCAGCAGCACCTGAACGTCCGGCGTGAAGCCGAGCGTTGCCGGCGCCAGCACCACGCGTTGACTGTCCAGATGACCTGCCACCTGACGCAGCAACAGCTGATCGATGTCGGAAGACAGGCTTCCCGCCCAACGACCATCGGTCGAAGCCTGCAAGCTGCCATCCGGCTGACGCTGCAGCAATGTTTCACGTTGCAGATAGTCGGCGACCGTTACCGGGCCGAGCAATACCGCCATGCCCGCGCTTTGCGCAGGCTGAGCCGGACTTCCGCTGTCCAGCTGATACAGCGACACCGGTTGGTGAGTGCTGCAACCCGCCAGGCCAAGAACGCCGGCGAGCATCAAAATAAAAGGAAGGCGCAGAGCAGTCATCGTCCCATCCAGGTGGTTGCCACAAGGCTAACCACAGTGAAAATACTCAATAAATATGAAGAACGCTCGGCCACGCCGGCGCTTGGAAAGGCCATATCATCCGTGAATATGCGTTCCGACTCCAGCGGCAAAGCGTCGATCTACGCGTTAAATCGCAGATCGAGCGCTCTAGGACGCTTAATTGAGGTTTTCGACGAGCAGCGCATCTACCCTCTGGAAGCCTCGTGGAAGTTTGTTTCCACGCCGCCCACGCTCACCTTTGTAGTGTTCGAGGTCGTCCGCCTTCAGTGACAAGGTACGTTTTCCGGCATGCAGCACCAAGGTGGCGCCTTCCGGCAGAACAGCGATGTCCGTGACATATTCTTCGCGACTGGCCACACGCTCACCGGAAATCCCGATGATCTTGTTGCCTTTGCCCTTACCTAATTGTGGCAGATCGCTGATTTTGAAGATCAGCAGGCGACCTTCGGTGGTCACCGAGGCCAGCCAGTTGTTCTCACGATCAGCCACCGGGCGCGGCAGAATGACCTTCGAGTTGTTCGGCAAGCTCAGCAACGCCTTGCCCGCCTTGTTCTTGGCCTGGAAGTCCTCACCCTTGACCACGAAACCGTAACCGGCGTCGGAGGCGATCACGTACAGCGAGTCATCATCCGGCATCAGCACGCATTCGAAACTCGCGCCGGGTGGCGGCGTCAGACGACCGGTCAACGGCTCGCCCTGACCACGGGCTGATGGCAAGGTATGAGCGGCCACCGAATAGCTACGACCGGTAGAGTCGATAAACACGGCAAACTGATTGGAACGCCCGGGTGCCAGGGCCTTGAAACCGTCCCCAGCCTTGTAGGAAAGCCCGGTGGCGTCGATTTCGTGCCCCTTGGCGGAACGAACCCAACCTTTTTCCGACAGCACGACGGTTACTTTCTCGTTCGGCAGCAGATCGTGCTCTGTCAGGGCCTTGGCTTCGGTGCGCTCGACGATCGGCGAGCGACGGTCGTCGCCATAGGTTTCGGCGTCCTTGATCAGCTCGGTGCGCACCAGTTTTTTCAGCTTGGCTTCGCTGCCCAACAGGGCTTGCAGCTTGGCTTGTTCCTTGAGCAGCTCATCCTGCTCGGAGCGCAGCTTCATTTCTTCCAGGCGCGCCAACTGACGCAAACGGGTATCGAGAATGTACTCGGCCTGGATTTCGCTGAGGGCGAAACGCGCGATCAGGGCGGCTTTCGGGTGTTCCTCGGTGCGGATGATGTGGATCACTTCATCCAGGTTGAGGTAGGCAATCAACAAACCGTCCAACAGGTGCAGACGACGTTCAACCTTGTCGAGGCGGAATTGCAGGCGACGACGCACGGTTTGAACGCGGAACTCCAGCCATTCCACCAGCAGCGCACGCAGGTTTTTCAGCTGCGGCTTGCCGTCCAGGCCGATGATGTTGATGTTGACCCGGTAGCTCGACTCCAGCTCGGTGCTGGCGAACAGGTGCTGCATCAGCGCGTCGTGGTCAAAATTCTTGCGCGCGCCCGGAATGATTACGATCCGGCACGGGTTTTCGTGGTCGGATTCGTCGCGCAGGTCCGCGATCTGCGGGGCCTTGGACGGCTTGGCCTGCATCATGGCCGCAATCTGCTCCAGCACCTTGGCACCGGACACTTGATGCGGCAGCGCGGTGACGATGATGTCGCCGTCTTCGATGTGGTAAACGGCGCGCATGCGCACCGAGCCCTTGCCGGTTTCATACATTTTCAGCAGATCGGCGCGCGGGGTGATGATTTCCGCTTCGGTCGGATAATCCGGGCCCTGGATGTGCTCGCAGAGCTGTTCGACCGTGGCTTTCGGCTCATCGAGCAAACGCACGCACGCTGTCGCGACTTCCCGCAGGTTGTGCGGCGGTACGTCGGTGGCCATGCCCACGGCAATCCCGGTGGTGCCGTTGAGCAGGATATTCGGCAAACGTGCCGGCAACACCAGTGGTTCGTCGAGGGTGCCGTCGAAGTTCGGGCCCCAGTCCGCCGTGCCCTGGCCCAGTTCGCTGAGCAGCACTTCGGAATAACGCGACAGCCGCGCTTCGGTGTAACGCATGGCGGCGAAGGACTTGGGATCATCCGGCGCACCCCAGTTACCCTGACCGTCGACCAGCGTGTAGCGGTAGCTGAACGGTTGAGCCATCAGGACCATGGCTTCGTAGCAGGCCGAATCGCCGTGCGGGTGGAACTTGCCGAGCACGTCACCGACGGTACGCGCCGATTTCTTGTGCTTGGAATCGGCGTCCAGCCCCAACTCGCTCATCGCATAAATGATGCGACGCTGTACCGGCTTCAGGCCATCGCCGATATGCGGCAAGGCACGGTCCATGATCACGTACATGGAGTAGTTGAGGTAGGCATTTTCGGTGAAGTCAGCCAGTGACCGGCGTTCTACACCGTCCAGGCTGAGATCAAGGGAGTCGCTCATGCGGGCCTCATCGGTTCGTTGTCTGGCGCAGCAGCATGGTGCCACCGCGCTGGGTAAATTCAAGTTTGTTCAGTGCACTCATACCGAGCAGCACTTGCTTGCCATCAAGGCCTGGCACGACGATGGCGCGCACATCACGCAGCACGATGTCGCCCAGTTGCAGCCGGTCGACACGGGTTCGATAACCCTCGGTACGACCGTTGGCGGTGCTCAGGGTCACCCCGAAGCCTTTTTCAAGTTTCAGCCGTTCGGCCATTTCTGCCGGGATCGCCACATCGGTTGCCCCGGTATCCAGCATGAAATCCACCGGCTGGCCGTTGATCTGGCCGCTGGCGACGAAGTGCCCCTGGGTGTTGCTCGCCAGTTTCACTTCGATAAAACCTTCGCCCTGTTCCGAGCTGACGACGACATTGGGATTTTGCTGACGCTCCTCCCATTGGCCGAAAAACCGCGTCGCCAGAAACAGCGCTGCGCACCAGGCCAGCACCATGAACACCCGACCCGCGCGTTTCCCGGGCGTTTGCGGCGTCACGGCTTGGCACTCCAGCCACCTTCAGGCGCGGCGAAGCGCCAGACAATCGGGCGGTACTCGCCATCAGCACGGGCACCATCGTTGTTGTCGATGCCGACCCAGGCGCCATCGGCGTCGACGATCAGTGCTTCCGTCAGGCCATAGCCCTGTGGATAACGACGGTTATCCTGCAAGGCTTCGTCGGCAAACGACCAGCAACGCTCGACCTTGGCGGTCACCGCGTCACGGCGGCAAATTTCGAACGCATTGCGCTCAAGGGTAAACAGCTTGCCGTTGAACAACGACAGGTCGGCAAAATCCCGTGACACTGCCCTGGCCTTGGGAAATTTCGCCGGCTGCATTTCCATGCCGGCTTCGCTCAGCAGTACACAACCGCCGTCGCAATCCCAGACCGTTTGCTGACGCTTGATCAACAACAGGCCACGGCGCTCACGTTCGGCGGCCAACCACAATTGATCGCCGGCCGGGTTGATCGCCAGACCTTCGAACAATGCGTTGAAGTGCAACAACATGCCACTGGCCCGGGCTTCGCGAACCAGCATCGGCGAGATCTTCAGCCAGGACGTCGGCCCAACGGGCGGCACTTGCAGTACCGCTGCGTGGGACTCGCTGACGATGTAGCGATTGCCGGCGTTGTCGCAGGTGATGCCTTCGAAATCCAGATCCCCGCCCCGCACGAACGACGCCGCCCACGTCCGCGAACGCAAACCCCAGGGCAAACCGCTGTCCGGCACAGGCGGCACACCGATGCGCACGGTTTCCGCCTGCCAGACCGTATCGCCGGTCTCGAGTCGGTAGATCTGATCGTCGTCGCGATCGGAAATCGTCCACAAATCCTTGCCGCACTGCGCCAGCCCCGACAGGTTGCCGCCGCGCATGCCCTCCACGGGATGTTCGGACAACAGGCGCAACTCCGGTGCCGGTTCGGCGAACGCCGAAACAGAGGTCAGAAGTAACGCACATGCCAGGGCAAGGCCAACCCGCATCAGCCAAGAACCTCGGCCAGGTTGCCTTTGGATTCGAGCCAGGATTTACGGTCACCGGCGCGCTTCTTCGCCAGCAACATGTCCATCATTTCCGACGTCGCTTCGAAATCGTCCAGGGTCAGCTGCACCAGACGCCGGGTGTTCGGGTCCATGGTGGTTTCGCGCAGTTGCGGCGGGTTCATTTCACCCAGGCCTTTGAATCGGGTGACCTGAGGCTTGCCGCGTTTCTTCTCGGCCACCAGACGGTCGAGAATGCCATCGCGCTCGGCTTCGTCGAGGGCGTAGTAAATCTCTTTGCCGAGGTCGATACGGTAAAGCGGCGGCATCGCGACGTAGACGTGACCGGCATCCACCAACGGACGGAAATGCTGGACGAACAACGCGCACAACAGCGTAGCAATGTGCAAACCGTCGGAGTCGGCGTCGGCGAGGATGCAGATTTTGCCGTAACGCAGCTGGCTCATGTCCGCCGCACCCGGATCGACACCGATCGCCACGGCAATGTTGTGCACTTCCTGGCTGGCCAGCACTTCACTGCCGTCGACTTCCCAGGTGTTCAGGATTTTGCCGCGCAACGGCAGGATGGCTTGAAACTCTTTGTCCCGTGCTTGTTTGGCGGAACCGCCGGCGGAGTCACCTTCCACCAGGAACAACTCGGAACGCATCGGGTCCTGCCCGGCGCAGTCGGCGAGCTTGCCTGGCAGTGCCGGTCCCGCCGTGATGCGCTTGCGCTCGACCTTCTTGCTCGCCTTCAGGCGACGGCCGGCGTTGTTGATCGCCAGTTCCGCCAGGAGCATGCCGGTTTCCGGGTTCGCATTGAGCCACAGGCTGAACGCGTCCTTGACCACACCGGAAACAAACGCCGCCGCTTCTCGGGACGACAGCCGCTCTTTGGTCTGGCCGGAGAATTGCGGTTCCTGCATTTTCATCGACAGGACGAAGGCGATGCGTTCCCAGACGTCTTCCGGCGCCAGCTTCACGCCGCGCGGCAGCAGGCTGCGAAATTCGCAGAACTCGCGCATGGCATCGAGCAAGCCCTGGCGCAAACCGTTGACGTGGGTACCGCCCTGGGCCGTCGGGATCAGGTTGACGTAGCTTTCCTGCACGCTGTCGCCACCTTCCGGCAACCACAGCAGCGCCCAGTCGACCGCTTCCTTGTTACCGGCCAGGCTGCCGCAGAATGGTTCGTCCGGCAGGCGTTCGAATTCGCTGACTGCGTCGACCAGGTAGGAGCGCAGACCGTCTTCGTAATGCCATTCGACTTTCTCGCCGGTGGCCTTGTCTTCAAAGCTGACCAGCAGCCCCGGGCACAGGACGGCCTTGGCCTTGAGTACGTGCTTGAGGCGGCTGATGGAGAATTTCGGGGAGTCGAAGTATTTCGGGTCCGGGGCGAAGAATACGCTGGTGCCGGTGTTGCGCTTGCCGACGGTGCCGACCACTTCCAGCTCGGTCTTCTTGTAACCGTCGGCGAATGTCATCTGGTATTCGTTGCCGTCACGCTTTACGCGCACGCGGACTTCGGTCGACAAGGCGTTGACCACCGAAATACCCACCCCGTGCAGGCCGCCGGAGAACTGGTAGTTCTTGTTGGAAAACTTGCCACCCGCATGAAGCTTGGTGAGGATCAGCTCGACCCCGGAAACACCCTCTTCCGGGTGAATGTCCACCGGCATGCCACGACCGTCATCGCTGACTTCCAGGGAGTGATCGGCGTGCAGGATGACCTGCACCGAAGTCGCGTGCCCGGCCAAGGCTTCGTCGACGCTGTTGTCGATGACTTCCTGGGCGAGGTGATTCGGCCGACTGGTGTCGGTGTACATGCCGGGGCGTTTGCGCACCGGGTCGAGGCCCGAGAGGACTTCGATGGCGTCTGCGTTATAAGAGCTAGCGCTGGGAGTGGCCATGGGGTCTCGTCGTCAATGTTCTGTGAATAAGAGGCAAGGATCAAAGTGCAGTGAAATCAATCGCCTGATACAAATCTGCGCCGATGCCGGCAAAACTCAGCATTGCCGGCAATCGCTCGGCAAAACCCTGGAAACCATGGTCGCCGCCGGCCTGGATGCGCAAGGCACAAGCCCGGTAATACTGCTGGGCGAGGCGATAATCCAGTGTTTCATCACCGGTCTGCAACCACACCTGATAACGCTGCGGGTCCCGGGGCGCCGGCACTTCCAGCTCGGCCAGGGCCTTCACGTGGTCGTGGGTCAGTTCCCAGGCCTCATCGGTATACAAGTTTTTCTGTGTCCCCAGGTGCCCGTCGAACATCCGGTGCGGACTGACGGCAGGATTGATCAACAGAGCCTTGAGGCCATGGCGCTCGGCCAAGTGAGTCGCATAGTAGCCGCCGAGTGAGCTGCCGACCAGCAGTGGCCGCCCCAGTTCGGCAATCGCCTGTTCCAGCTGACCGATGGCTTCGCGCGGATGGTGATGCAAGGCTGGAACGCGCAGGTGATCGCTCAAGCCCAGACGCTCCATCACTTCGATCAACTGCGTGGCTTTTTTCGACGAAGGCGCGCTGTTGAAACCGTGGATATAAAGGATCGAACCGGACATTTGAACTCCCTGTGCGTCGGGTAAAGAAGGCGGAGTTTACAGGGTGTCGGGGGAATCGGGGATATCCGTGGAATTGATATCGTCTGAGCGGACGCCATCGACAGCAGGCTGGCTCCCACAGGGATTTGTGCACGACGCAGAGTGGGAGCCAGCCGTCTGGCGATGGCAGCACCGCAGATATTCAGTAGCCGTTGGAGCCATAATCGACCGGGAAATCAAAGCCAGTTACACGCTCCACGCCGGTTTCAATCTGCCCATCCGGCAACAGCCGCAACCATCGATATCCCGGCGCCTGCTCCCCCACCTTGAAATCCTCGCTCCCCGGCTCGAACTGAATGCAGGTAGAAGGCGAGGCGAACAAGCGCACGCCATTACGATCCTGATCAATTTCCTGGTGCACATGCCCCCACAAGACAGCGCGCACCTGCGGGAACCGATCCAGCACCGCGAACAACGCCTCTGGATTGCGCAACCCGATCGGCTCCATCCACGCACACCCGATCGGCACCGGATGATGATGGAAACACACCAGATGATGCCGCTCGGGCGCCTCGCTCAACGAGCGGGCCAGCAGTTGCAGTTGCTCATCCTGCAGATACCCCGGCACCGAACCGGGCACCGCGGAATCAAGCAAGGTGACGCGCCAATTGCCGATATCCACCATTGGTTCCAGTAAAGCGCTGTGAGTCGCGGCTTCGGCCATGATCTGCGGTTCATCGTGATTGCCAGGAATCCAGCGCGCCGGTGCATCGAGCTGTCGGGTCAGGTCGCGAAACTGCTGGTACGATTCCAGCGTCCCGTCCTGGGAAAGGTCGCCACTGGCGATGATCAGATTGATCTGCGGCTGTTGCAGCCTGACCAGCTCGATGACCTTTTGCAGGCTGTCGCGCGTATTCATGCCCAGCAACGTACCGTCGGGCTCGGCAAACAGATGGCTGTCGGACAGTTGCACCAGCAACGCCGGATCGGCGGTGGTCAATGTGGATACGCTCGGCAAGGCGATCTCCCAGGGCTGAATCACGGGATGATGAAGTGCCGCAATTATGCTGGGGGATGGTCAAAAGAGGAAACGCGCGAACCTGACGCAGTTCACAACAACGTCAACGAACGACTTCGTACTCGTGCCCCAGCGCCAGGCAATGGCTCAGCCACTCCCCGAGAAACATGTTCAGCTGGGCCTTTTCGTCCGGCTGATGCATCGCGGCGTTCGGGTAAGGATAGATGCCGCGAAAGCGTCGCGCATGTTCGGCGCTGACCACTTCGGCCATGCAGGCGTCGTGATAGACCTGCACTTCCAGTTGCGGCACCGGCAACCACGGCAGGCTGTGCTCCTGGCGCACTTGCAGGGTGGTGGTATACGGACAGACCTGCAGCACTTCCAGCGCCAGCACGCCGAGCATCTGCTCGCCATGGGTCACGGCAATGCGCCGCGCCGCCGGTTCGTTGCGCATGTCCGGCAACAGTCGCATCAGGCGCGCGTAGTTGGCCTCGCAAGAGGCTTGCAGCCCCACGAGGTCGACCCTGTAACGATCGCGCAGCTTGTTTACGACCATAGCCCCCTCACTTCAACGCGATTCAAAGCCAGCCACTGCAAGGCAATGATGCTTGGCGCGTTGGCAATACGTCCGTCGCGTACGGCTTGCAGCGCGTCTTCGAACGCCCAGACCGAAACGCGGATATCTTCTGCTTCTTCCTCCAGCCCATGCAGGCCGCCGACCCCGGTTGTCTCGCAACGCCCCAGGTACAAATGCACGAATTCATTGCTGCCGCCCGGCGATGGAAAATATTTGGTCATCGGCCACAGCGCCCCGAATACAAGCCCAGCTTCCTCCTGCGCTTCGCGGTGAGCAACCTCTTCCGGCACCTCATCCTTGTCGATCAGACCGGCGACCAGCTCGATCAGCCACGGGTTATCGGTCTTGCCCATGGCACCGACGCGAAACTGCTCGATCAGCACCACTTCGTCACGCTGCGGGTCGTAAGGCAGCACGCAGACGGCATCGTGGCGAACAAACACTTCACGATTGATTTCGCGGCTCATGCCACCGGCGAACAACTCGTGGCGCAAGTGCACACGATCAAGCTTGTAAAAGCCCTCGTAGCACTTTTCGCGCCGGACGATATCGACGGCGGTCGGAATGGCGTTGGCAAAATCAGTCATGACTATCCTCGTATGTGCAGCGAGGCTCCTGCCTCGACTTCGCGCCATCCTAACGCGCCCGTGACGTTTGATGCAGCCCCTTTCCCGTCAGCGGGATAGACGGTGAGGGCGAAACCAACTCTAATTAGCTTAGTGGCGAACTGACTGCTTCGTTGAGAGTCGAAGCGGTTAACTTTTCGCCTTTCCCTGTTTTATGAAGGACGCCCATGTCGCTTTTTAAATTCGCCTCCGTGGCCGCAATCGCCCTGACCCTGGGCGCTTGCCAGAGTCTGTTCCAGCCCAACTACCGGGCGCCGCTGGAAACCACCCGCGACGCGACCGAAACGCTGAAACCGGGCTGCACCACACCCGAGTGCCCGCTGGTAAACATTGATACGCTGCACTTTCCCGCCGAGCCTCAGCTTGACGGCATCGTCGAAAAACGCCTGCTGCAAATGACCCGCACCTCACCCGACGCCCCCGCGGCACCGACGCTGGCGGCTTATCGCGATGAGTTTTTGCGCACTGCCGGCCCGCGCTACAGCAGTTACCTGCAAGCGAAAGTACGTGAGCAGCATGACGGCTTGGTGATCGTTGAATTTTCCAGCTACCTGGACACCGGCGGTGCGCATGGCACGCCGGGTCGCAGTTTCATCAACTATTCGCGCCAGCAGCATAAAGTGCTGACCTTGTCCGACATGTTGGTGCCGGGGCAGGAAGAAGCATTCTGGAAAGCGGCGCAGGTGGCGCACAACAGCTGGCTGATCAGCACCAAGCTCGATCAGGAACCGGAGTTCGTGAAGCAGTGGCCGTTCCAGAAAACCCAGAACGTGGCGCTGACCTACGGCGGGGTGATCCTCAAGTACGAAGTGAGCACCATCGCGCCTTACGCGCTGGGCCACGTCGAACTGAAGATCCCCTACCCGCGCCTGAACGGCATTCTCAAGCCCGAGCTGTTTCCCGGCCGTAACTGAAGGCCCGGCCCAGCACCAGCTGCAGCAGCCCTGCCAGAATCAACGACGGCAGGGTTGCGCCGATGTCCGGATACAGATTGGCCAGCAAGTGATAGGTGCTCACCCCGCCCAACCAGGCGAGCAACGCCGGCCAGCGCAATGCAGCTGACGCCACACGAGCACTGCGTTTGCGCAAGATGAAGTGATCCACCAGCACCACGCCGAACAGCGGCGCAAACACCGAACCGATCAACAACAGGAAGTTCTGGTACTGAGCCAACGGCGCCAGCAAGGCGATCAGGGTGCAGACCACACCAATGGCCAACGCCAGGTGCTCGACTTTCAAGCGCAACAGAATCCCGCTGGAGACGGCCGCCGAATGAATGTCGGCAAACGCATTTTCCGACTCATCGAGCAGAATCAGCAGCAGCGGAATCCCCAGGCCCGCACCCGCCAGGGCCAACAGCAAGGCGTTCACTTCACCGCTCGGCGCGAACGCCAGGGTGTAGGCCACGCCCAGGCTCATCAGCCAGAAATTACCAATAAAGAAGCCGATCGCCGTACCGCCGAAAACGTTCTTCGCCCGCTTGCCGAAACGCGAGTAGTCGGCAATCAGCGGCAGCCACGACAGCGGCATCGCGATAGCAATGTCGAAGCCCACCGCGAACGGCATCGAACCGTCACCCGCCTGCGCCCACAACGCGGCCAGGTCGGCCTTGGCGAACAGGTTCCAGGTCAGCCAGATACACGCCGCCAGCAACAGCCAGATGCCCCACTTACGCAGTATCTGCCGCACGAAGGTCAACGGACCGCTGACAGCCAGCAAAGTCGCCAAGGCACCGAAGAACAACGTCCAGAGCAGCGGACTGGTGAACAGACTGCCTTCGCTGAACGCACGGGCGCCAAGCAGGCTGGCAGCGTCGCGCATCACGATGATTTCGAACGAGCCCCAACCGATCAGTTGCAGCAGGTTCAGCACCGCGGGCAGGCTCGCGCCACGCTTGCCGAGGCTGAGTTTGAGCGCGGCCATCGACGACAGGCCGGTGTCACTGCCGATCACGCCGACAGCGGCGAGCAGCAGAACGCCGACCAGCGTGCCGAGGAAGATCGCCAACAGCGAACCGGACAGGCCAAGACCTGGCGCGAGCAATGCGCCGGTCTGCAAAACCATCAGGCCGATGCCGAGGGAAAACCACAGGGAAAACAGATCGCGTCCGCCGAAGACACGCTTGTCGGTCGGCACCGCGATGTCAGGGGAATAAGTGCTGGGTTGAATGCTCAAGGGGTGTTATCTCAGAGGGACATTTGTTGTTGTGTGGATCGCTATCGCCAGCAGGCTGGCTCCCACAGGGGACTTGTGAACACCCCAAATCCAGTGTGGGAGCCAGCCTGCTGGCGATGGGGCCCTTACAGGCCCCACCTTTTCAGGTCAGGTCAAACCTTCTTGTACAGCTGACTGCCTTCCTGCTTGAACCGCTCGGCCTGTTCCGCCAATCCCTGGGCGACTTCGGCATCGACGGTTTCGATCCGCTGGTTGGCCGCGTATTCACGGACTTCCTGGGTGATTTTCATCGAGCAGAATTTTGGCCCGCACATCGAACAGAAATGCGCGACCTTGGCCGAATCCTTCGGCAGGGTTTCATCGTGATACGAACGGGCGGTGTCCGGATCCAGGCCCAGGTTGAACTGGTCTTCCCAACGGAATTCGAAGCGCGCCTTGCTCAAGGCATTGTCGCGAATCTGCGCGCCCGGATGTCCCTTCGCCAGATCGGCAGCATGCGCGGCGATCTTGTAGGTGATGATCCCGGTCTTCACGTCATCCTTGTTCGGCAGGCCCAAGTGCTCCTTCGGCGTCACGTAGCAGAGCATGGCGCAACCGAACCAGCCGATCATGGCCGCACCGATACCCGAGGTGATGTGGTCGTAGCCCGGCGCAATGTCGGTGGTCAGAGGACCGAGGGTATAGAAAGGCGCCTCGTCGCAGCACTCGAGCTGTTTGTCCATGTTCTCTTTGATCAACTGCATCGGCACGTGGCCGGGGCCTTCGATCATGCATTGCACGTCGTGCTTCCAGGCGATCTTGGTCAGCTCGCCGAGGGTTTCCAGCTCACCGAATTGCGCAGCGTCGTTGGCGTCGGCAATCGAGCCCGGACGCAGGCCGTCGCCCAGCGAGAAGCTGACGTCGTAGGCCTTCATGATTTCGCAGATGTCTTCGAAATGAGTGTAGAGGAAGTTCTCTTTGTGGTGCGCCAGGCACCACTTGGCCATGATCGAACCGCCACGGGAAACGATGCCGGTCACGCGCTTGGCGGTCAGCGGCACGTAGCGCAGCAACACGCCGGCGTGGATGGTGAAGTAGTCGACGCCCTGCTCGGCCTGTTCGATCAGCGTGTCGCGGAACAGCTCCCAGGTGAGGTCTTCGGCAGCGCCGCCGACTTTTTCCAGGGCCTGGTAGATCGGCACGGTACCGATCGGCACCGGCGAGTTGCGGATGATCCACTCGCGGGTTTCGTGAATGTGCTTGCCAGTGGACAGGTCCATGACCGTGTCCGAACCCCAGCGAATGCCCCAAGTCAGTTTCGCCACTTCTTCTTCGATGGACGAACCCAAGGCACTGTTGCCGATGTTGCCGTTGATCTTCACCAGGAAGTTACGGCCGATGATCATCGGTTCCAGTTCGGTGTGGTTGATGTTGGCCGGAATGATTGCGCGACCGCGGGCGATCTCGTCACGGACGAATTCGGGGGTGATGATTTTCGGTACGCTGGCGCCGAAGCTGTGACCGACGTGTTGCTGGTCCAGCAACCCGGCGGCACGGGCCACTTCGAGCTTCATGTTCTCGCGGATGGCGACGTATTCCATCTCGGCAGTGATGATGCCTTTGCGCGCGTAGTGCATCTGGCTGACGTTGGCCCCGGCCTTGGCGCGGCGCGGGTTGTTGACGTGGGCGAAACGCAGCTTGGTCAGCTCGGCATCGGCGAGGCGTTCCTGGCCGAAGTTGGAACTCAAGCCCGGCAGCCGCTCGGTGTCGCCACGGGATTCGATCCACGGCGAACGCACATCGGCCAGGCCTTTGCGTACATCGATGATGACGTTGGGATCGGTGTACGGGCCCGAGGTGTCGTACACCACCACCGGTGCGTTGATCTCGCCGCCGAAATCGGTCGGGGTCACGTCGAGGCTGATTTCGCGCATCGGCACGAGGATGTCCGGACGAGAGCCCTGGACATAGATTTTTTGCGAACGGGTAAACGGCTGAACCGATTGTTGATCGACTTGGGCCGAGTCACTCAGGTTCGTAGTGTTTTTTAATTTTATCGTCATCACGGGCTCTCCAGACAGCTTCCAGGCAGTGGAATTTTGTCGGAGCGAACCTGTAACGAATGGACGCGACCAATCAGCCATGACATCGCTGTTGGTGCTGTGCTCAGTGCTCGAGGGGTGTTCGATTGTCGAACAACATCCCGGACGAAGCACAAGAGGACTCGCCGGGTGACGAGAAATCTTGTTCCCTACGCAGGCGCTAACCTGATCAGGTTCAACGGGATCCGAAATTATTCGATCTCAGCCTCATAGCAAGGCACCCCGACAAGAACCCGGCCAGTCTAGACACAAGTGGCAAAGAACGCCAACACCGCTGTAAACACCATGATGAATGGCGCAATTACAGGATTGTTGCGGAACGAGCGTGCAACTACACTCGCATCGGCCATGCAGCGCATTGACGCTACGTGGCCTGCGCCGTACCTTTGGCGCTCAAATTATCAGCGTAATTTTTAGGGATGGCCGCATGCTGCGCAAACTTTCACTGGCCCTTGCCGTGTCTTGTGCTTCCAATGGAATGGCCTGGGCAGCAGAAGCGCCCTTATCGACCAAGACCGATCTGGTCAGCGTCTACCAGGAGGCGGTGGACAATAACGCAGACCTGGCAGCCGCCCGCGCCCAGTACGGCGCCCAGAAAGAAGTCGTGCCCCAGGCCCGCGCCGGCCTGCTGCCGAATATCTCCGGCGGCGCCCAGGTGGCCAACGTGCGCACCGACATCGATCAACCAGCGGCCATCGCCAACCGCAGCGCCAACTCCTATCAGGCGACATTGGCTCAGCCGTTGTTTCGTGCCGATCGCTGGTTCCAGT
This sequence comes from Pseudomonas sp. IT-P171, assembly GCF_949767765.1. Classification (NCBI taxonomy): domain Bacteria; kingdom Pseudomonadati; phylum Pseudomonadota; class Gammaproteobacteria; order Pseudomonadales; family Pseudomonadaceae; genus Pseudomonas; species Pseudomonas sp. IT-P171. The sequence continues at coordinate 139,286 of NZ_CATKQN010000058.1, read as the reverse complement.
ATCAGGCCGCCAAGGACGTCAATGAGCAGGCAGCCCTGCAACTCTCGGCGACCGAGCAAAACCTGATTCTGCAAACCGCTGAAAACTACTTCAACGTGCTGCGCAGCCAGGACACCCTGGCCTCGACCAAGGCTGAAGAAGCGGCATTCAAGCGCCAGCTCGACCAGTCCAACGAGCGCTTCGATGTCGGCCTGTCGGACAAGACCGACGTGCTGCAATCGCAAGCCAGTTACGACACGGCACGGGCCAACCGGATCGTTGCCCAGCGCCAGGTGGATGATGCATTTGAAGCGTTGATCACCCTGACCAACCGTCAGTACAACTCGATCCAGGGCATCGTCCACACCTTGCCGATCCTGCCGCCGGCCCCGAACGACGCCAAGGCCTGGGTCGACACCGCTGCCAAACAGAACCTGAATCTGCTGGCCAGCAACTACGCGGTCAGCGCTGCCGAAGAAACCCTCAAGCAGCGCAAGGCTGGCCACGCGCCCACGGTGGATGCGGTGGCCAAGTATGAGAAAGGCGACAACGACGCCTTCGGTTTCAGCAACCCGAATGCCTTCCGCCAGTCTTATGGCGGCCCCGTCGAGCAGCGCACGCTGGCCCTGCAACTGAACATCCCGATCTACAGCGGCGGGCTGACCAGTTCGCAGGTGCGCGAGTCGTACTCGCGCCTGGACCAGACTGAACAACAGCGTGAAGGCCTGCGTCGGCAAGTGGTGGAAAACACCCGCAACCTGCACCGCGCGGTGAACACCGATGTGGAACAGGTACAGGCGCGCAAACAGTCGATCATCTCCAACCAGAGCGCAGTGGAAGCGACCGAAATCGGTTATCAGGTGGGCACGCGAAACATCGTTGATGTGCTCGATGCCCAGCGTCAGCTGTACACCTCGGTGCGCAATTACAACAACACCCGCTACGACTACATCCTCGACAACCTGCGCCTGAAGCAGGCCGCCGGTACGTTGAACCCGGGGGATTTGCAGGATCTGAAGCGCTATCTCAAGGCCGACTACAACCCGGACAAGGACTTCCTGCCACCGGATCTGGCCAAGGCTGCGGCAGAGCAGCTCAAAGCCCGGCCCTGAAGGAGCTTTGTGGCAGGGCTAACCTGTGGCGAGGGAACTTGCTCCCGCCGGGCTGCGAAGTGGCCCCAAACCCTGAGCACGCGGTCTGTCAGATAGACCGCAACGGCTGATTTCACGACTGCTTCACAGTCGAGCGGGAGCAAGCTCCCTCGCCACACTATTTCAGTGACAGACTCAGGGCTTGTCGATCAACCGCCCCAACCCCTCCAGCAACCGCTGCAACGCGCCCTGATTGGTGCGCATCACCTTCAACCCCGCCTGCGCCATCCGCTGCGCATCGCGCGGCAATTCGAACAGTCGCTGCACGGCCAAGGCCAGCCCTTCGGCATCCTCCACCTCCTGCAACGCGCCGGCGCTGCGCAACTGCGCGGCGATCTCGAGGAAGTTGAACAGGTGTGGCCCACTGAGCACCGGTTTCGCCAGGGCGGCGGGCTCCAGCAAGTTATGGCCACCGTTCGGCACCAGACTGCCGCCGACAAACGCGCTATCAGCCAAGGCATAAAGAAACAGCAACTCGCCCATGGTGTCGCCGAGCAACACCGAAGTCCCTGCGGTCACCGGTTCGCCGGTGGAACGACGGACCGTGGCGAAACCCTGCTGCTTGCACAGGTCGAACACCGAGTTGAATCGCTCCGGGTGACGCGGCACCAGAATCAGCAACGCATCGGGATGACCAGCCAGCAACTGCCGATGCGCCGCCAGCACCACTTCGTCTTCACCGTCGTGAGTACTGGCGGCGATCCACACCGGACGCTCCTGAGCCTGCCATTGCCCGCGAAGCTCAGCGGCGCGCAGGAGCAATTGCGGATCAATGGTCAGGTCGAACTTGATCGAGCCGGTCACTTCAACGGTTTCTGCACGGGCGCCCAACTCACGGAAGCGCTGGGCTTCGGCTTCGGTCTGCACCGCGAACAGACTCATCTCGGCGAGCATCGGCTGGGTCAGCTTGCCGAAACGGCCATAGCCTTTGGCCGAACGCTCGGATAGTCGTGCATTGGCCAGAGCGACGGGAATCCCGCGTTTGGCGCATTGATGGATATGGTTGGGCCAGAGTTCGGTTTCCATGATCACCGCCAGTGTTGGCCGGACCCGGTCCAGAAATCGCGCCGCTGCGCACGGCAAGTCGTAAGGCAAATAACAGTGCTGGATGCGCGGCTCGCTGGCGAACATCGCCTGGATGCGTTCGGAGCCGGTCGGGGTCATGCAGGTCACGGTGATCGGCAGCGCCGGATAGCGTTGCAGCAACGCGCGAATCATCGGCGCTGCGGCAATGCTTTCGCCCACCGACACCGCGTGTACCCAGATGCCGCCCGGCTTCATCGCTGGCAACCCGAGGGAGAAACGCTCGCCGATGCGTTTGGCATACGCCGGCGCCTTGCGCGAGCGCAACCATAGCCGAATCGCTACCAGTGGCAGCCCCAGGTAAAACAGCGCGGTGTAGAGAGTTCTATTCATGGCGGCGGAGTTTATCGGCTTTTCTCGCCGATCGCCTGCAAGTGCACGGCAAAACGTTCCGCCAGCCAGCGAGCCGCCGGGCCAAGGGGTTCGTCGCGCCGCCAGACCAATTCCACCACCAGCGCCGGCGGTGTCCATTCGCTGACCAGTTCGACCATCAAATCCTGATACGCCGGGTATTGCACCACGTGTCGCGGCAGCCAGGCCCAGCCGAGGCCCCGCACCAGCCATTCGGCCATCACGTAGAAGCTGTCGGCCCGCCAGACTTGCGGGCTGGCCGGCTCGCTGCCGGGGTAGACACTGGACTGCGTGGACATCAGCAGCTGTCGATGCTGCGCCAGTTCCTGACAGTTCACGGCAGCGTTCGCCGCCAACGGATGCCCGACGCCACAGACCGTAACCATTTCAACGCTGCCCAGCACGCGCCGCTCAAGCGCTTCGGGAATCTGGTCGTGATAAAACAGCAACCCCAGATCGGCCCGACGCTCCACCAGTTTGCGCGCCACATCACCCTGGGCCGCGCTGGTCAATTGCACTTCAAGGCTGGGAAATTGCTCGCCCAGTGCTTCGAAGCTTTCGATGATCGGCTGGTAGGGCATCGCCTCATCCTGAGCCACCCGCAGACGAGCCTCCTGCCCGCGCATCATCGCCAGCGCCCGACCGTTGAGTCGCTCGCACTGGCGCAGCACTTCCCGCGCCTCCTCCAGCAAGGCACTGCCGGCTTCGGTGAGTTTTGGCTGACGGCCGCTACTGCGGTCGAACAGGCTCACACCCAAGTCTTCCTCCAGCAACGCAATCGAGCTGCTGACCGCCGACTGCGCCTTGCGCTGATCCCGTGCGACGGCGGAAAACGATCGCTGCTCCGCTACGCTGACAAACAGCCGTAGCTGCTCCAGATTCCATTGCGTGTTCATGATCAACCCATCGCCATAACAGATAGGTAATGACTTTACCGCATCTGGAGAATCACTAAAATGCCGACCTCAGAAAGCAACACTTCACATGAGAATGCACCCATGACCGCTTACTACTACCTGGCCATTGCCATCTGCGCCGAAGTGATTGCCACTGTTTCGATGAAAGCGGTCAAAGGCTTCAGCACGCCGCTGCCGCTGATTCTGGTGATCGTCGGCTACGGCATCGCCTTCTGGATGCTGACGCTGGTCGTGCGCAGCGTTCCGGTGGGTGTGGCATACGCGGTGTGGGCCGGCATGGGGATCGTGATGGTCAGCGTTGCAGCGCTGTTTATTTACGGGCAGAAGCTGGATGTGCCGGCTATGTTGGGCATGGCGTTGATTGTGCTGGGTGTCGTCGTGATCCAGCTCTTCTCCAAAACCGCTGGGCATTGACGAAGGCTGCGATCTTTTTTCCCGTCCTAGCTCTGTATACTGCGCCCTCGTCTTGAACACTGAGGTCGCTGCATGCCATCCGTTATTTCCACCGACGTTTTGATTGTCGGCGCTGGTGTCGCCGGCCTCTGGCTGAATGCGCGTTTGCGCCGCCAGGGTTTTTCGACCGTGCTGGTGGAAAGCGCCAGCCTTGGCGGCGGGCAGAGTGTGAAGTCCCAGGGGATCATCCATGGCGGCGCCAAATACGCGCTGCATGGTGCCCTGACCGGCGCTTCGGAAGCCATCGCCGACATGCCCCGTCGCTGGCGTGAAGCCTTGGCCGGCGACGGCGAACTGGACCTGTCCGGTGTGCGCCTGCTGTCCGAAGCCCACTACCTGTGGTCTCCCGGCACGATCGCCGGCAACCTCACCAGTTTCTTCGCCAGCAAAGCCGTGCGTGGCCGCGTCGACCAGGTCAAGGGCGACCAACTGCCGCCGGCCCTGCAGGACAAGCGCTTCAAGGGCAAGGTCTACCGCCTGGCGGAGTTGGTGATCGACGTGCCGAGCCTGGTCCAGCGCCTGGCCGATCTGGCGGGCGATGGCTTGCTCGCCGGTCAGAACATCGAACCGCTGCTGGACGGTGACGTCCTGGTGGGCCTGAAGGTCGACGGGCGCGAGATCCGCGCCCAGCGCATCGTCTTGAGCGCCGGAGCCGGCACGGCGGCGCTGCTTGAAGCGCTGGGCCTGAGCCAGCCCGCCATGCAACGCCGACCGTTGCACATGATCATCGTCAAAGGCCCGAGCCTCAAACCGCTGTACGCCCACTGCCTGGGCGGCGGCACCAAACCGCGCATCACCGTCACCACGCACCCGGCCGCCGATGGCCAATGGGTCTGGTACCTGGGTGGCGACATTGCCGAAGCCGAAGGTGTTGCACGCGAACCTGCCGAGCAGATTGCCACCGCGCAGAAAGAACTCGGCCAGTTGCTGCCATGGATCGACTTGAGCACCGCGCACTGGGCGACCTTGCGCGTGGACCGCGCCGAGCCGCTGCAATCGGGCCTGACCCGTCCGGACAACGCCTTCCTTGCCGAAGAAGGCCGCTTGCTGGTCGGCTGGCCTACCAAACTGGCGCTGGCGCCGGACTTCGCCGACCGCGTGATCAACGCCTTGCAACGTGACGGCATCCAGCCAGGCCATCCGGCGCCGCTGCCCGAATTGCCGAAACCGCCGATGGGCGTCCCGGCCTGGGAGCAACTGCTGCCATGAGCCAACCCACCCTGCACGATGTGCATCGTCCACTGGGCAGCACCGGCCTGATGGTTTCGCCGCTGGGTCTGGGCACGGTCAAACTCGGCCGCGATCAAGGCGTGAAATACCCCAATGGCTTTCAGATTCCCGGCGATGACGAAGCGCGCATGTTGCTCAAACTCGCGCGCGATCTGGGCATCAACCTGATCGACACCGCCCCCGCCTATGGCCGCAGCGAAGAACGGCTCGGCCCGTTGCTGCGGGGGCAGCGCCAGGATTGGGTGATCGTCAGCAAGGTCGGCGAGGAATTTGCCGACGGTCTGTCCCGTCATGATTTCAGCGCTGCGCATACTCGCCTGTCGGTGGAACGCAGCCTGCAACGCCTGGAAACGGATTTTATCGATCTGGTGCTGGTGCATTCCGACGGCAACGACCTGGCGATCCTCAACGACAGCGAAGTCTATACGACCCTCGCCGCGCTCAAGGCCGAAGGCAAGATTCGCGGCTATGGTTTCTCCGGCAAAACCGTCGAAGGCGGTTTGAAGGCTCTGGAGCAAGGTGATTGCGCGATGGTCACCTACAATCTGAACGATCAGAACGAGAAGCCGGTCATTGACTATGCTGCTGCACACGGCAAAGCCATCCTGGTCAAGAAAGCCCTGGCCAGCGGTCATGTCTGCCTGAGCCCGGGTGTAGACCCGGTGCGCGCCAGCTTCGAGTTGTTGTTTGAACATCCGGGTGTCGCCAGTGCTATTGTCGGGACCATCAATCCGCTGCACCTCGCCCACAACGTCGCGACCGTTGCCCAGGTCCTACGTAGCAACTGATGCCGCCCCTCGCGGCCTTAAAGCAGGAGCCGACATGCCGCGTACGCTCATTAGAAAGAATCCGAGCAACTTCAAGACCCTGCCGTTATTCGTCGAAGCGACTCCCGAAGGCTTGAACTACCAGAGCGTCGGGATGCCGCTCAATTTTTCCCAGACCCTGCAGCGTCGCCGCCCGGTGACGGTGGCTGACAACGAGCGGTTCGCGCTGGAGCTGGCCAACCTCGGGGTCTCGGTGCGCCTGACCCTGCATTGGCAGAATCGCGATTACTGGGTGCTGGTACGCCAGCGTCGGCAGGATCGTGGCGACGTGGTGCTCAAACTGATCTCAGGTTATGTACCGGCCCACGAGCTGAACCTGCCCCTGCACACGGCGATTCAGGAGATAGCCGAAGAGTGCCTGCTGGAAACTCCGGAAGGCTGGCTCGGTGGACGTTTCAACGACACCTGGCTGCCAGCGCCCTACTCGTCTGCGTTGCACTATCGCGAGGCCTTGCCCTTTCGCCTCACCCCGTTTTCCGGCTCGGCGCGGCCGGTGCGTTGCGCCAACATGCAACTGATCGAGCGTCCGCGGGCTTACGTGCACCTGCCGACAGCGTCGCTGCAACTGATCTATGACTTGCGCCTGGATGTGCCCAGGGAAGCCAAGTCCCTGAGCCTGTTTCATGTCGACGAACGACTGGAAGGCGACCAACTGGTGGCCCGCCTGGATCGTAAACGTCCGGATCTGTACTTGATGCCTCTGGAAGATGGCGTCCCGCGCCCCGAGTTGTACACGCTCAAGCGCGACAAACTTATACCCGCCAGTACCCGTGGACTGTATCTGGCGGAGAGCTTTGCCATCCAGGAAGGCTGGACAGTGCGCGAGGAGCGTATTCGCTGGAAGGACTGGGTTGCACAACAAGGGCTGGAAGCACCCAAAGCCCCGCGACGGGGACTGAAGAAACTGAGCGTCAAGGCCTTGCGCCTGGTGCGGTTGGTACAGGGAAGCTTGCGCAAATAAATCAGGTTCGATCTAACCGGCTCGTTGTTTGTCCATGAAGGTGCGTAACCGCGCAAAAAAATGGAAATAGCGATTCTCGCGCTTGCCCATGCCGCGCTTGGGAGAGAACGATTCTTCGGCAAAGGCGCCGTTGATACGAACACGCGACGCCTGGGTCTCCAGGGTGCAGATCTTCGCCCCTGCCTGTTGCAGTGCAAATTTGAGCAGCCGCTCGGAGTGCAACTTCCTTCCCGTCACTTTACTGAAATCGAACATGCGCTCGATCCTTTTGCCGTACGCGACGTAGGTGTCGCGACCACAAATGGCAAAACGATCATTCAGCCCGCCCCACCACTGCCAGTCGGGAATGTAGGTATTACGTCGCCGGGCTTCTGCGTGCTTGAACACATAAGCGGGAAGCTGTGTATGAAAGAAAATGTCCGGCCGCACGTAGACGACGAAATCAGGATTGAAAGATTCCATCATGGTCGTAACGGTGTGCAGCGAATTGAGTTGATAGATCAGGTTTCTGAGTGAGGCGTAGTCATCTGCCCAGGTATCGCCCAGCGCTTTCACTTGTTCAAAGTTCCAGCGCTCCAGCACACCCTCGGTCGAGGTCAGTTGCCCGGTCATGGTTTCGAAGGGCTCGTAGTTGTCAGCCTTCAGCTCACCTTGCTCGCCCGAACGGGAGTTCTGCACTTCGTCGATCTTGTACAGGTGATAAAAGCATTTTACGTTGCTGTCGGAAGGAAGCAGCGCCAGGACGTTTTCTTGAATGGAAGGAAAGCAGATCTGCGAATTTCTCGGGATACCAAAAAAAGCCACCGCAATATTCAACACTACAGCACCCCTTGAAAAATAATCAGGCCCCTGTGGGCAACCGGCGACAAATCATCCGCGATCAAACAGCCTCTGCCACCAACGTCGACGCCGCAGAGGTATCACGATAACGTCTGAGTTTTTCAGCCAGTCACGCTCATAATCCCAGGCATGCCCGCCCCAGCGTTTACCCGCCTCGTCGGAAAAACCTAACGTCATGAGCTGATAGTCATACCCTGCCTGCCCGCGCAGCCAGTCGAACAGCACCAGCGCATTGAAACCGGTGGTGGGTCCGACATAGCGTTTACCGCCCGGGCGATCGACCGGGTAGTTCCACAATGCCGGCAACGGGATACGCTCCCAATAGAGCGCCACCTGTGGCAAGGGACACATGGCCCCGGTGCAACCGACTAGCATCGTGAAACACCGCGCGTCGGCCTGCCGGAAAAGCCGCTGCACTTCAGGCCCGTAAGGAAGACCAAAAAAATAGGCGTCCGGCGAATTGAAACCATGAACGAAGAGATTAACGCTTTGTGGGGAAAGCAGCGGCGCCAGGACACACTTGTTGAAGCTGACGACGACATCGTCGGCGCCGATGTTCAGCGCCTGGAAATCGTCCCGGGTAATCGCTGGATTGTTGGCAACCAGCAGAACCCGCGGCGCCCTGCGCAGACACTCCTTCAGTTCCTGCGGCAGCCCGCCCGGAACAGACTGATGACCACCGGGCAATGCGTCCAGCGCCATTGGCTCATCGGCTTGGGACGGAGGATTTTCCATGGTTACTCTGGAACCTGCATACCGTAACGCAGCTTTACCCACAGGCGAGTCAACAATGAAGGTGGCTGCCAAGGACGCATTTCACGCTGAATCTCGGCAGCGAGCGTGCGCCCCACCCGAGCAAAGGAATACTGGCTCTCGGCGAACGCCTGCCCGTTACTGGCGATACGAGCCGTCAGCAACGGGTCGCTCTGCAGCAGCTGGAGTTTTTCCACGGCCTCATCTTCAGAGCGATAGAAAACCGTGTTGTGCATGTCCTGGAAACCCAGCAATTGGTCTTCTTCGCCCTGACTCCAGGCCAGCAATACACAGCCACACGCCATTGCTTCAAAGTTCTTGATCATGAATTCATTCATGCCGATATCGGCACTCACGAAAATCTTGATGCGATTGAGCATTTCCAGATACTCAGCGCCCGATTTGGTGCGGCCCACCAACATGCCGGTACGCCGGGAAAGGGACTCCAGAAGCGCCCTGCGCTGCGCGTATTCAGTACTTTTCAGACTGCCCAGAAAAGCCACCGGGATGTCCCGGACACTGTTGGTGTTTTGCAGCATTTGTTCGTCATATCCCTTCGAAACGAACACTGCATCAATGTTTTCCGCTTGCAACCGACGCGCTACGACAGCGCCGGAAACCAGCGCGCGAGAGCTGGGCAGACGACTGTAAAGACGCGAGTAAACCCGAAGGTATTTACTCGCGGGCATATAGTTCTGATAAGCATCATGCTCGAGGAAGACCAGGCCCGGAATACATTTCAGGACCCGTAGTTGAGGAACCAGGCGCTTGACCCTGGAGAAGATCACGACCCGGTCGAAATTCTGGTAATTGACAGAGGCCAGGAACGGACCGAGCTTCATTTGTTGCTTTTTGCTCAGGCGATAAACGACACACTCGTCGCAGTTCTGCTGCACGATTTCATACAGTCGATCCAGAATCACGCGTTGCTCGCCCATCACCAGGAGCATGACTTTCATAGATCATTTACCACGAGACAAAGCAGGCAAACGCACGGGGCCATACCCACTAAAATCCTCGGGGAGGCTGATATCCTCACAATAAAACCTGTTTATACGCCGTATGAAACGGGAATCACTAATACTCATCAATGACTTCGAATCTTCTCGACAATCGCTGTCGTCGAGCTGTTTTCCACCAATCCCAGCACCTTCACAGTACCACCGTAGGCCGTCACGATGTCGGCACCGACCACTTGATCGATCCCGTAATCGCCCCCCTTCACCAGCACGTCCGGCTTGACCTCGCGCAGCAGGTTTTCAGGAGTGCCTTCAGGGAAGCTGATCACCCAATCCACCGCGCCCAGCCCCGCCAGCACAGCCATGCGACGGTCAACGCTGTTGATCGGACGTCCCGGCCCTTTCAGACGGCTTACCGATGCATCGTCGTTGACCGCAACGATCAAGCGATCCCCTTGGGCCCGTGCCTGCTCTAGGTAGGTCACATGACCGGCATGCAGGATGTCGAAACAACCGTTAGTGAAGACGATTTTCTCTTTGTGCGCACGCGCATCGTCTACCGCCAGCAGTAACTGCTCCAGGCCCAATACACCGCGCTCGGAACCTTCCTCACGCTGGATGGCACGCCGCAGCTCCGGAGCGCTGATGGCCGCCGTACCGAGCTTGCCGACCACGATGCCCGCCGCCAGGTTGGCCAACGCCACTGCGTGGGGCAATTCTTCGCCAGCGGCGATCGCGGCCGCCAGGGTGGAAATCACCGTGTCGCCGGCACCGGTCACGTCGAACACTTCCCGCGCGCGCGCGGGCAAGTGCAACGCGGGATGATCCGGACGCAGCAGGGTCATGCCGTGTTCACCACGAGTCACCAGCAACGCGCCAAGGTCCAGGTCGTGCATCAGTTGCGCGCCCTTGCTCACCAGTTCGTGCTCATCGGCGCAACCGCCGACGATCGTTTCGAATTCGCTGAGGTTCGGGGTAATCAGGCTCGCCCCCCGGTAGATCGAGAAATCCTTGCCCTTGGGATCGGCCAGCACCGGAATGCCACGGGCACGGGCGGCCTGGATCAGTACCTGATGATTTTTCAGCGCGCCTTTGCCGTAGTCGGACAACACCAGCACCTTGATGCCTTCAAGCAACTCGTCAACTTGCTCGCCCAGCGCCAGGGCGTCGGTAGCAAAGGGTTCTTCGAAGTCGATACGCAGCAACTGCTGGTGTCGACTCATGACCCGCAACTTGACGATGGTCGGCTGGTGCGCAATACGCTGGAACAATGCGCGCACACCAGCACCCTTGAGGCTGTTGGCCAGGCTGTCGGCAGCTTCGTCGTCGCCGGTCACACCGACCAGCGAGGCCGGTGCGCCAAGCGCGGCAATGTTCAGGGCAACGTTAGCGGCACCGCCCGGGCGGTCCTCGATTTGCTCGACCTTGACCACCGGTACCGGCGCCTCAGGGGAAATCCGTGAGGTACCACCATGCCAATAACGGTCGAGCATGACATCGCCGACCACCAAGACAGGGGCTTGATCGAATCGCGGCATGGACAACTTCATGGAGCATCCCACATACAAAATGAACAAGGGCGGGATATTAGCACAGGGTTGGCGCAGGGCTTGCGCATGGCATGAACGAGGGTGCCAAAAGCAAAAAAATCGCAGCCTGTAAACGTTCTAAAACGACAGACTGCGACTCTTTTCAGTCGTTCACGACGAACGAACGTCGACAGGAATCAGGCGATATCTTCAGCCGGGGCATCAAGCCCCATGGCATTCAGGCGGGCGTAATAACCATTTTGCGCCAACAGTTCGGCGTGCGTGCCGCGCTCGACGATCCGGCCCTGATCCATCACCAGGATCAGGTCGGCCTTTTCGATGGTCGACAGACGGTGAGCAATCACCAGGGTCGTGCGGCCTTTCATCACTTGATCCAGGGCCGCCTGGATATGCCGTTCCGATTCGGTGTCCAGTGCCGAGGTGGCTTCGTCGAGAATCAGCAAAGGCGCGTTCTTCAACAGGGCCCGGGCAATCGCCAGACGCTGGCGCTGGCCACCGGAAAGCAATACACCGTTCTCGCCGACCTGAGTGTCCAGGCCTTCGGGCAGTTGTGCGATGAAGTCCATCGCATAAGCGTCTTTCGCCGCTTTTACGATGTCTTCACGGGGCGCACCGGCCAGATCGCCGTACGCGATGTTGTTGGCCACGGTATCGCTGAACAACGTCACGTGCTGGGTGACCTGGGCGATGTGCTTGCGCAGGTTCAGCAGTTTGTACTGTTCCACCTCGACGCCATCGATCAGGATTTCGCCCTTGTCGTGGTGATAGAAACGCGGAATCAGGTTGGCCAGGGTCGACTTGCCGCTGCCCGACCGCCCGACCAGCGCCACCATTTGCCCGGGCTCGACCGAGAAACTGATGTCGTCGAGTACCTGACGCTCGGTGCCAGGATAGGTGAAGCTCAGATGCCGCACATCCAGGCGTCCGGTCACCGCATCGCGTTCGACGGTACCGGCATCGACTTCCGGTTCAACGTCCAATTGTTCGAAGATGCTTTCGGCGCCCGCCACGCCTTTTTGAATGGTCGAGCTGACTTCGGACAATTGACGGATCGGCTTGGGCAGCAGGCCCGCCAGGGTGATGTAGGCCACCATGTCACCGGCGGACGCATCGCCACGCAGGAAAAGGACCAGGAACATCAGCACGGCCATGGCGCTGTAGATCACCAACTGCAGCAGCGGCGTGTAGATAGCGCCGGTGCGGGTCATGCGCAATTGCTTGTCGGTGTTGCCCTGGCTGGCATTGAAGAAACGCTTCTGTTCGTAGACTTCGCCGCCGAAACTGCGCACCACACGATAACCCTGGATGGTTTCCGACGCCACGTGCGTCACGTCGCCCATGGCCGCCTGGATCTTCTTGCTCTGCTTGCGGAATTTCTTGCTCGCGGTACGGACCATCAACGCGATCAGCGGCAGGATCGCGACCATGACCAGAGTCAGGCGCCAGTTCATGAACAGCAGCGAGGCAAACAGGAAGATCACCGTCATGCCTTCACGGATTACGACCTTGATCGCATCTGTGGCCGCCCCCGTGACCATGGTCACGTTGAAGGTGATGCGGGAAATCAGATGACCGGAGTTATGCTTGTCGAAATACCGGTTGGGCAGGACCAGCAGGTTATTGAACAACTCAACCCGCAGGTCGTGGACCAGCCCGAGAGAAACCTTGGCCAGGAAGTAGTTGCCCAGATAAGATCCCAACCCCTGCCAGGCGGCGATCAAAATGATCAGCAACGGCACGGCTTGCAGCAGTTGCAGGTCGCGCAGGTAGGGGACACTGGGAAAGAGCACCGCTTCGGGATTGGACAGGCCATCGACGAAGTACTTAAGGATGTAGCCGAGCATTGGCTGCGTCGAAGCGAAAATCAGAAAACCGACGATGCTGATCAGGAACAGGCCGATGTACGGCCGGACATAACCGAGCAGACGGAAGTAGATTTTCAAGCTCGAGGGGCTTGCGGAGAGACTGGAGTCGGCCATATCACGCGAATGTCGATAAAAAGGACGCTGACTTTAGCACAGCTTCCCCAGGGTTCTGGCAATCCCATAAAGGCTGTTATTGTTAGTCGGCGCAAACAGTATCATATAGCCACCATCGGAATGGCCGATCAACTTCAGGATTGAATTTCTCAACATGCGACTCAGTGGTTTCAACAGTACGTCCAATCGAGTTTTCGATTTCATTTGCCTGTGGGTGCTTCCACTGGGCTATCTTTTACTTCTGTGCTCGCTGTTCTTCCTGCCGGACCGCAGCCTGCTTCACAAGCTCTACTATGGTTTGTTCAGCATTCCAGCGCTGGTGGCGCTTTGCCTGCGACCGCGCGAGCTCAAAGAGTTGCTGCGCGAGCCGATTTTCATTGCGATGCTGCTGTTCGCCGGGTGGGCGCTGTTGAGTCTGTGCTGGAGCCCGGGCGATGAAGGGTTTTCCGGCAAGATCAAGCCACCGCTCCACACGCTGATGCTGTTCGTCGGGTGCTACCTGCTGGTGCGCTATCGCAACGATATCGTCCAGCCCCTGCTGTTCAGCGCCGCCATGGTCGGTCTGGTTGCGTCGGTCTACAACCTGTACGTGTTTGCCCACATCTATGAGCCGGGCCAACGCCTGATTGGTGGCGGCGCATTCGACAATCCATTGTTGAGCTCGCACTTGTTCGGCTTCTTCTGCGCCTATTGGCTGAGCCTGAGCATGACCTGCAAGCGCCCGCAGATACTCTGGTTGAGTGTCCCGGCAATGGTGATCATGTTCATTGCGGTGATCGCCACCGGCTCCCGGACACCGCTGGTTGCACTGACACTGGCGGCGTTGTGGCTGAGTTTCATCTGCTGGAATCGCCGATCAATCGTACTACTGGGCATCATGCTCGTCGGCGGAGCGTCGGTGATTGCATTTTTTTCGAACATGATTTTCGGACGAGGCGACTCCTACCGTTTCGAAATCTGGCAGATGGTCCTGCAAAAAATCGCCGAAAGCCCGTGGATCGGGCACGGCTACGACGCCAGCTTGGATGTCGATGTCGGCCTGGGCTACACGCTGGCAGAACCCCACAGCTTCGCTTTGGGGGTTCTTTACTACGTCGGCATTTTCGGCTTTATCCCGTGGCTGTTCTTCCAGGCCTGGGGCCTGCTGAGCAGCTGGCGCCATCGCGTGCAACCGCTGTTCATCATCGCCTCCACCTGGCTGGTGTTCGGTATCGGCGCGGGTCTGACCGAAGGCGGCGGGATCATTTCACGCCCCAAGGAACACTGGTTCCTGTTGTGGATTCCTCTGGCACTGATCGCCGCGCTGAGCATCAACCAGCGCGCTGGTCGCCTGCTGGCCGTTTCGATCAAGAGACTGACGCAACCGGCCCTGCAAGCGTTGACCACCCACGCACGGGTGATTGAAGAAGATGGCCTGGGGCCGAAGGTCCTGCGCTTGGCCGATGACAGCTTCCTCAAGTTGTTCCGACCTCGTCGCTGGTACACTTCGGGCAGTTTCAACGCCTACTCCGAACGCTTTGCCGTCAATAGCGAGCGACTGCGCAACATGGGATTCCCGACGCCGCAGATCCTCGACCTGTACCGCTTGGACGATGGCGGCAGTGCCGTGCACTACACCCCCCTGCCGGGAAATACCCTGCGCCAGGTCCTGCAAGCGATCACGGCTCCGGACGTGCGACAGGCGCTGGTGGAACGCTTCGGCAAGTTCATGGCGCAGTTGCATGAGCAAGGGGTGTATTTCCGCTCCCTGCATCTGGGTAATGTGCTGGTGCTGGAGGACGGCGAGTTCGGTCTGATCGACGTGGCGGACCTGCGCATCTACCCTTCGTCACTGAGCCTGTCTTTGCGTCAGCGCAACCTGCGTCATATGCAGCGATACACCGTCGATCGACGCTGGTTGTTCGAGGATCATTTCCAGGCATTGCTGCAAGGGTATGCCGTGACAGCATCGAAATCTGCGGTGGACACCCTGCACAAACAAGTGCTGGCTGCGAGCTCACCCGCCCAGGTTCACTGATTAGCAACGCGCAACGAAAAAGAGCAGCCTCGGCTGCTCTTTTTGTTTGGCCAGTCCTGGCACACCGGACTGCGGCCCGGATTCAGCCAATGGCTCAATCCTTTTCCAGAGGCGAGAAATACAAGCGCCCCAGACCACGCCAGGTCTTCTTGTTCCAAGCCTTGAACGGAATCTGCGCCAGCAGCTCACGCGCCAGTATTCGGTCTCGATTGGCAGTCTTCAGGAACATCGAACTGAGAAACTTGTAGCGCACGTGATCGTACAGCGGGTGATCGCTGAACAAGGCATAGGTACGCAGAATGTTGTCGATCATGAAACGGTGATTCTTGTAGGAATTGGTGGCGTGCTTGCGATAGCGCGCCATAAGCACGTTCAAACCATCAATGAAGTAGCCGGCATGGGTCACCTTCAGTTCGATCAGCAAATCTTCCAGGCGAATGTTCGGATCGAACCCGCCGACCTTGTCCAGCGCTTCGCGGCGGATCATCAGGGTCGGTGCCGGCGGATAGGGCTTGCGCTCGAGGAACATGTCATCGAAGTCCAGGCGGCGGAACGGCACATCGCGGCGCTGGCGCGACTCCGGGTACGCAATGCCGTCAGCGTCCATCAGCTCGATATTGCCGGCGCAGATGCCGACCTCGGGCTTGCCATCCATGTGCGCGACCTGCGTGGCGATGCGCTCGGGCAACATGATGTCATCGGAACCGAAGGGCACGATCAGACTGCCCTTTGCGCGCGCAATCGCACCGTTGAGGGTATTGGTCAGCCCCTGATTCTGCTGAACACGGAAATCAAAACCGTGTTGCGCCTGCAAAGCGTTGATCCGCTCGACACTGTCATCGCTGGAGCCATCATCGACCACCAGCAGCTCGATGTTCGAATAGGTCTGGTTGAGGACGCTGAGAATGCTCTCCTCAATATAACGACCGTGGTTATACGACGCGATGATGACCGTGACGATGGGTTGTGCGTCGCTCATGATTGTTCCTTGCGGGCCTTGCTCAAGCCGGAGTCGATCAGGTTCAGGTATTCCTGGCGGAACACCTCGATATCGTGTTGTTCCTGGAGATAACGGTAGGCTTGTTCGCCCTTGGCCTTGAGCGCGTCATCCGGTAGTTCGAGGTAAGTATCCAGTGCCGCGACCAGACTCGGCACATCCTTCGGCGTAATCGCCAGACCGCCCGCGCCCTGAATCAACGGCAGCATCGCCGGTACCTTGGAGGCGATCACCGGAAGGTGACCGCTCATGCCTTCGAGCAATGCCAGCCCGAGACCTTCGGCCAGCGATGGCATGGTCCAGATGTCAAAGGCGCGAACGTACTGCAAGGCGTTTTCCTTGAAGCCCAGCAGGTGCGCACGTCCGCTCAGGCCCAGACGCTCGATCTCGGCGGCCAGGCGCGACTCTTCGCGGCCGGCACCGATGATCGCCAAATGAGTATTCGGGTATTTGTCCTTGAGTGCCGCAAACGCCTGCAACAGGTAAGTGTGCCCCTTGACCGGCACCAACCGGCCCAATGCGCCGATCAGTCGCACCGACGGATCAATCCCGAGCAGTTCACGGGCGCGCTCGCGGCTGTGTTGCAAGCCTTCGGCCTGTTCGATGTCGATCGCATTGGTAATGGCGTAGGTATTCTGGTCGGTGAAACCGCAGTCACAGTCCAGCAGGTACTGTTTGACCGCCGGCGACACACCGACAAATCGCCAGTGACGATCGATCAGACGCTGGGTCTGGCGACGTCGGTAGAATCGGTCGTACTCACCAAAGCCATGGGAGATGCCGATGCACAATGGCACTTTCAACCAGCGGTTGAGCGTCAGCATCATGTTGACCGGCTTGAAGCGGTTGCAGATCACCACATCGAATTTTTCTTTACGGCAAAACTGATACAGCCGCCACATGGCGCGCAAGCGCATGCCCTTGAGCGACTTGTCGGAAAACTCGAAATAAACGGAACGCGCGGCACGGCTCACGGCCTCGCCCGGCCCGGGCTTGCCGCGCAGAAACGCCGCGGTCACCTCATAGCGATCGCCCGGCAAAGCCTTGACGATCTGCTCTGCCAGGTCGGCAAAGTCATGGGCTTTGACATTGTAGTCAGGCTGCAACTGCAGAACCTTTGACCGTTGACTCATAACTCTCCCCGGTGAAAACCAGTCGCGTCGATGACCCAGGCGGGTTCAGCGGCGAGGCGCTTGATCTCCGCCGGATCGGGTTGAGGCAACCGTGGCCACTCGTTGCGTTTCCAGCAAACGAAATGGAAATACGGAAACCGGCGATCGCCATCGCGATCATTGGTCAGATGGCCGTCGCGCCAAAACCATTGGTGCGGGAAATTATCGGTCCCGTCATGCCACTTGATGCAACCACCGGGCGTACTGAATGCCTCGGTGAATTCACTGCGTCGACGCCACGGGTTGAACTTGCCCACCAACTTGAACAAGGGCTGGGGAAAATTCTTGCGCCAGAGAAAGATTCGACTGAATGCACCTTCGTCGATCGCATGATGTTTCTGATCGGTGAAACGCGCTTCCCAGTCCTTGATCTGCCTGAACAACTCACGCTTGCGGGGGGTGTTTCTGATCAGGCAAAGATGCCCGGCCACTCGCCGCTCGTGAGTGGAGTACAGGTCGTACGAAGCGAGACGATCTGCGGTGAAGTAGCTGCGCAAGTCGCCGTACACCAGATCAATGTCGCCGAAGGCCCAGAAATCATAGCCCTCCAGGCGGTCGGCATGAATCAGTCCGAACGCAGGCCTGATGTCGCACAGTTTGTAAGCCTGGGTCGGCGCAAAATCGATACCCAGCCGCTGGGACACCAATCCACAGTAATCGCTGAACATCATGCATTCGATGGTCACGTTGGGCGGCAGATTCTCGGGAACCCCGCAGTCGGTGAAGAACAGCCAGTCGATGTCCGGATTGCGACGGCAGCTCTCCAGAAAAAACGGCATCCAGAAGGGCCAGCTGCCGAAATAAGGCATCAGAAACAAAATACGCGGGCATGGATTAATCACGGATAACTCGCTGTCAATGCTGGGAACGCCACCATGCTAGGCAGAGTTCTGCTTCAGTTCTGCTTCACAGGTGTTTCGTCATGCTTCAGAAGCCAGAACAATTCCTGGCGCCTGACCGCCTTGCGAAAAAATTCATTTTCGCCATAAGGGGGCGGCACTCTACTGGCCAAAAGCCACTGTATCAACCGCCGCAGTCGCCGCTTGAAGGGCATGCGCGGCTGCAGGTCGTGCATCATTCCCAGCGCCATGGCTTTATCACGCTGAAGTTCCGGGGGAACCGGAAGGCAATAAGGCTGCATCGGCACCGACGAATCAAAGGCCGGCGGCAGCGCGATGCCATGACCGGCATCCCCCATGGGCCAGCGATCATTGTCATGCAAATGGTTGGCATAACCGAGCAACGTGGTCGGCTGCCACTCCAGACCTCGCAGTGCTTCAAGGATCGCTTGTTGGGCGCACAGGTGATCCGGGTGCGGATCGAGCGTGGGGTGCGGCAACACGATGACTTCAGGTCGTGCCCGCAACAGCAACTCGCGCAGGTCGGCCAACAGGTTGTTCCAGGTCGGCGCCCCATCGACATCGCCCGGCAGTGCAAAGGGGTTCAACTGGCGAAACAAGCGGGTGTCGTCCATCTCCGCTTCCCGTGAACCCACTGGCCGGGACGGTGCTGCCTGCATCGCCGCCAGCTGCAGGCAGAAATAGCCCAACTGCACGCAATGGGCTTCGGGCACTCCGGCCCAGCGTGGCACGGCGATGCTGTCCCAGGCCCGCAGCCGCCCCTTGAGGCGCGCTGCTTCGACCTTGTTCAGGCCGATCTGCTGATAGTGTTCCGCTTCGATTTCGCCGGCGGTGAGGGTGACGATCCAGGCTTCGTCGGCCTGACTGTACAAACCATAAGCCGCCAGCTCGGCGTCATCGGCGTGTGGCGCAATGACCATTACCCGCTGACGGCGGTAATCCGGTTGTTCGAACGCCCAGAGCACGGGCTCGCCCAGCACTCGGCAAAAACGTCCACGCAGACGCAACTCGCCTCGCGACAGCACTTGCGCCTGACCACTGAGGTTGAGGTAGCGCAGCCCGTTGGCGCCACGCTCGAAGGTTTGTCGATCGGGATTATCGCCACCCGACAATTCGACTGCCGGGTCGATAAAGCGTCCAAGCCAGGTGCTCTTGATCCGCAGGGCCAATACCAGCGTAGCGTCGTCCACCAGCATGACGCCGTCATCCAGGCGCAAACGCTCGCCGTCAAGGTGAATCTTGGGTTGCGGGGTGTAAGGCGGGAAGCTGTACGCGTAATCGTCCTTGGGCGAATAGAACAAATGATCGGCAAACCAGGCTTCATGAGCAATCCAGCCCAGCACCGCCAGCACCAGCGGCAGCCACCAGGCCACCAGCACGCCGATGACGATCAACAGCATCAAGGCGATCAGCAGGCCGATGCGTTTGTTGCGCCGGTGCCGCTTGAGCAATTGCTGTTTTCGACTCATGGGCTCGCTCATACGGTGAACACCGGCACAGGATTACACCAGCGGTCCTTGTATTCACGGTCGGCGCGACCGAAGGAAAAACGCAGCGGCTTGTCCAGCGCGCGGGCATGCTCCCAGGCGCTTTGGGTATTGAGAAAGCTCAAGACGCTGCCGGGGCTGAATTCACGGGTCTCGGGATCGACGCCACCGTTGATGTACTCGACGCTGATCCATTGCGGCGCTTCGACGCGGTACACCAGTTGAATCGCGATCGGCGCATCGTTCAGGAAAATCACCGAGCCGATCAGCAAGTCACGCAACAACTCGATCACCTCGGCCATGCGCTCGGCACCGGTCGCCGGAAAGCCCCAGCGACGCTGGAACAGGTCGCAGTAAATCGCCGCCAGTTCGCCGCTGGAAAAATCGCTGACCGGCCGCACCACGCCGCCCGCTTCTTCCAGCAGACGCAATTCGCGGCGCTGGTTATAGCGAAATTTTTTCGACAGTTCTTCGGGCGTACGGGCCATGGCCAGTTGTTCTGCCTGCAGCCTGATGCCGCTGAAGCGGCCTTCATTCAGTGCGGACAAGTAACGCGCGCGATGGCGCAGGGGCGCTTGCGTATCAGCGGCGGCCGGCAGGATCAACTCAGCATTGCCGAGATCGAACAGGCCCTTTTTACCGTTGCGCTTGAGCACGTCCTTGGACAAGGCAAGGTCGCGACCCCAGGTTGGAATCGCCGCCTGGACTTCGCCATTGGGCGCCCAGGCCAGGTAACGCACCGGAATATCGGCCAACTGCGCCAGGCGCTCGACCACCAGCGGATGAGTGGCGACGCTGCCGCCATAACGGTGCCAGGCCTCGGCGTATGTCGAGGCATCGACCACCGCCCAGCCACGTTCGCGCCATCCTTGAAATCGGTTGAGCATCAACCCCTCGCCGCCAGTTCGGTGACGGCGGGCAAATGCCAGAAAGCATCGCGTACCGCGCGGTCGGAGAAGCGCTCGCGTAAACGGTCGAGCATCAACTCGGCACACTGGCGACGCTGCTGATCATCCATCGCAGCCAGGTGTTGCAGCCCTTGAGCCAAGTGCTCGGCGTCGCCCAGCGGGAATAGAATCCCGACGCCCTCGACCACTTCCTTCGCACCGCCGCATGCCGTCGCGAGCAACGGCACACCAGCGGCCATGGCTTCCAGCAGCACCATGCCGAACGGTTCGTGATCGGAGCTCAAGGCAAACACATCGAATGCACGAAAATAACGACGGGCTTCGGGCACCTGACCGAGGAACAGCACGCGGTCGCCGATCCCCAGTTCACGGGCCATGGCCTTGAGATCCTGTTCCAGCCGACCGATACCGAGAATCACCAACTGGCTGTTAGCCGGCAAACCCGGTAACGCCGCGGCAAAACCGTGCAGCAACGTGGCCTGGTCCTTGTCCGGGTGCAGTCTGCCGACATTACCGATAATCCACGCATCCATGGACAGACCCAGGGTTTCCCGAGCTTCGCGAACCGACACGTGACTGCCTTGCAAGGCTTGCACGTTGATGCGGTTGTAGAGCGTCTGAATCCGTGCAGCCGGCCAATTCGGCAGGCAACTGCGTATGTCGTCGCGTACCGCATCGGAAACCCCGAGCAGACTCAAACGCTTGCGGAAAAAATTCACAAAGAGTTTGCGGGTGCCGCGCTTGTAGTCGTCAAACGCGTGATGCACGCCGATCACCGGCAACGACGTGCCAAGCAAGGCGATGTAGATCGGTTTGAAACGGTGAGCAATGCAGAAACTGAAATTGCGCGAAGCGGCGATCTTGCGCAGATCGCCGATGGCACCCAGCTTCAGGCCACGAATAGCCTTGGAGCTGTATTCCATGAACAGCACTTCATCGGAGGCGCAGGCCTCGGCGACTCGGGCATCGGCAACCCCGGTCAGAAACACCGTGGTCACTCGATAACCGGTCCCCGCGAACAGGCTGGCGTACTGCCGGGCGCAGTCCAGAAACGGACCGTCATAACCGTGGCAGAACTGCAGCACATGGCGTTCAGCCGAGCGTGTCATATGCGTCCGCGCCCTCTTTGACCACCAGAATGTCTTCCATGATCAGATACTGTAGGTCGGAACCGAAGAACATGTTCAGGGCATCCGTCGGCGAGCAGATCATCGGTTCGCCACGACGGTTGAGCGAGGTGTTCAGCGACACACCGTTGCCGGTCAGTACTTCCAGCGCCTTCATCATGTCGTAGTAGCGCGGGTTGTATTCGCGCTTGAGCACCTGGGCCCGGGACGTCCCGTCTTCATGGACGACTTCCGGCACGCGGGTCTTCCACTCTTCCGCCACTTCGAAAGTGAACGTCATGAATGGCGCGGGATGATCGATCTTGATCATCTGTGGTGCGACGGTGTCGAGCATCGAAGGGCAGAAAGGCCTCCAGCGCTCGCGGAACTTGATCTGGTGGTTGATGCGGTCAGCCACGCCGGTCGCGCTCGGGCAACCGATGATCGAACGACCGCCCAAGGCACGCGGACCGAACTCCATACGCCCCTGGAACCAGGCCACCGGGTTGCCATCGACCATGATTTTGGCGATGTTTTCCGGCATGTTCTCAAGCTTTCGCCATACCGGCTTGCTCGGGTGTCGGGCACATGCGGCGAGCACGTCTTCGTTGCTGTACGACGGGCCGAGGTAGACGTGTTCCATCTTCTCGACCGGCACGCCACGGGCGTGAGACACATAAGCCGCCGCGCCGACCGCGGTGCCGGCGTCACCGGACGCAGGCTGCACGAACAGCTCCTTGACGTCGTCGCGGGCGATGATTTTCTGGTTCAGCTTCACGTTCAATGCACAGCCACCGGCGAAGGCCAGTTTGCCGGTTTCCTTGAGCACGTCGCCCAGATAGTGGTCGATCATCTGCAGCGAGATCTTTTCGAACAGCGCTTGCATGCTCGCGGCGTAGTGGATGTACGGCTCGTCGGCGATGTCGCCTTCGCGCTTCGGACCCAGCCACTCGATCAGCTTCGGCGAGAAGTAGAACCCCTTGCCCTTCTCTTTATAGCGACGCAGGCCGATGACGTTGGCGTAGTCGGTGTTGATCACCAGCTCGCCGTTTTCGAACGAGGCCAGGCGCGAGAAATCGTACTTGCTGGCATCGCCATACGGCGCCATGCCCATGACCTTGAACTCGCCGTCGAGCATCTCGAAACCGAGGAACTCGGTGATCGCGCCGTACAGGCCGCCGAGGGAGTCCGGATCGAAGAATTCCTTGATCTTGTGGATCTTGCCGTTTTCGCCGTAACCGAAGAAGGTCGTGGCGTACTCGCCCTTGCCGTCGATCCCGAGGATCGCGGTTTTCTCTTTGAAACCCGAGCAGTGGTAAGCGCTGGAGGCGTGAGCCAGGTGGTGTTCGACCGGCTCGATCTTGATCTTCTTCGGATCGAAGCCCAGTTGCTCCAGGCACCAGACGATTTTGTTGCGGTAGCGCTTGTAGCGGCGATTGCCCATCAGGATCGCGTCAAGTGCGCGGTCCGGGGCGTACCAGTAACGCTTGGCGTAGTGCCAGCGTGCCTTGCCGAACAGGCTGATCGGCGCGAACGGAATGGCGACCACGTCAACGTCGGACGGCTTGATGCCGGCCTGCTCGAGGCAGAACTTCGCCGATTCGTAAGGCATGCGGTTCTTTGCATGTTTATCGCGCACAAAGCGCTCTTCTTCAGCCGCCGCGACCAGCTTGCCGTCGATGTACAACGCTGCGGAAGGATCATGGCTAAGGGCGCCGGACAGGCCAAGAATCGTCAATGCCACAGGGGTCTAGCCTCTTTAGTCTGCATGCAGGCGCAAGGCGCCTCAAAATGAATGTGCCCTCGCAAGAGGGCGAGAGACAGCTAAAGGGCGGGATTATAGCGTAAACATAGTAGGAATGACCCTACGGTTATCAGCGGCGCAATGATGGCCTGCACGACGCCGAAACCCTGGGCTAACCGCGGCTCGCCCGCCAGTAGATCCTGATATTGCCATCCACCCCTTGTCGGTAAATCGTGTAGGGCAGGGAAACGGTATCCAGCGCACCCGACAACGCCAGATCCAGCAGGACCAGCGGGACGAGAAAGCCCGTAGGGTCAGGCGGGGCATTCAAGACGCAGAAATCGTAGGCCAGGCCGCTGTAGATACGCGGGATGGACTGGCAGTAGGTTTTTTGCTTGCGCAGGCTGCGCGCCGCGTCTTCGTCATTTTGCAGGACTGTGACAGCGGTGCCGCAGCCGGAGAGTGCCAATGAGCATGCGATGAATAGGACAACCGTTTTTATAGTCAAGACCTGCCCTCCGAGGAACGTCAGGCAAACTAGCATCGAGACTATTCCGGGCACAGTTCATGGGGTCTGGAGATCATGTAGGACATTTCATAAGAACTTGTCCCTTAATCTCGGGTGACTGGCCTGACGCAATCGTCGCAAGGCCGCCCAGACCACGCCCGCCCCCACAGTTTCCTGGCTTTGCGCATAATCTGCGTAAGGCCCGGAGCAGTGTGGGAGGGGGCTTGCTCGCGATAGGACCGCAGGTCCGATTCAGCCAGCGCCTGAGATGTCTTTGGGCAAACGCTGATCAATCACCTGATGCAATGCACTGCTTTCAGGCCAGTTACGCATGAACCGCGCCCGATCCCGTGCATAGGCCGGGGCGAAACTGTGGAGCGAGCCATGCTGGCACATCGCATCGAGATCGATCAGCGCCCAGCGATCCTCTTGCCAGAACAGGTTATGGCCCTTGAAGTCGCCGTGGCTGATCCGCTCGCGAATCAGCTCCGCAAACAGGTGATCCAGCGCCACCAGCTCGGCTTCGGGCGCATCACCGCTGTCAACGTACGGCGCGAACCGTTCGATGATGTCCGGCCCCGGAAGGTGCTCGGTCACCAGATAAGCCCGACTGCGCAACCAGAGAAAACGCTTTTCCAGCACCGCCAACGGTTTCGGCGTGGCGATCCCGAGGAACGCCAATCGATTGCCTTCGCGCCAGGAATGCCAGGCACGGCTCGGGCGCCAGAAGCGTTTGAGCCAGTGGGCGAACCCCTTGATGTTGTAGCGTTTGATCACCAGGGTACGACCGGCCACTTCGACCTTGCCGACGCTCGCCGCACCGCCGGTCTTGTACAAATGCCCTTGATCGAGCAACGCATCGGCCTGCTCCAGCACCGGCAACATCGCCGCTTCTTCTTCGCGGCGAATCGCCCGTAAACCGAAGGCGCCACGCTGCACGCTGAACAGCGTGCATTCGCGGCCGACCTTGATCAGAAAGTCCTTGAGGCGCCAACTGCGCACCTTGTCGATCTGCTTCTGCAACGCCTCCATCGGCAAGGCATGTTCGCCATTGCTCAGGAGGTAATACACCAGCAATTCTTCAGTGAACGGCTCCAGCGACCTGGGCAACTGAGCAAAAAACACCCCGAGGTTTTCCAGGACTTTCTGTCGCGACAGCGGCTGGCCGGGGGTTTCACTGCAAATCCCGGCGCCATCGATCAAATACAGGCGGCCGCGCTGGCGCAGCAGGTTGTCCAGGTGCAGGTCTTCCTGCCACAGCCCTTTGCGGTGCATCTGGCCGATCGCGCCCAGCGCCTCGGCCAACACGGCCCCTTGCCCATCCGAGAGCACCGGCAAATGCTCGACCCGTTTCCAGGTATCCCCCAGGCTTTGCGCACCTTCGAGGTAATCGAACAGCAGCCAGCCACCTTCGCCGTCCTTCAGGCCATCGGCCAACAGCTGCGGCGTAGTCAGCCCTTGGTCCGCGAGCAAGCGCACGCCGCTCAGCTCACGCTGGAAATGCCGCGCCGCTTTGCTGCCGACCAGCAACTTGGCCAATACCGGCCGGCCACGCCAGACACCGGCGCCGACATAGCGCTGGCCTGGTAACACCCGCAACAGGCTCAACAACTGCAACTCGGCAGGCCCGGCGGCATCGGCCAGCGAGATGCTCAGCGGCAGCACCGGGTCGCGTCCCGCCTCTTTCAGTTCGGACAAACGCATCAGTTGAACCTCTTGTAACTGCGCCGCGCGGTCAATTTCGCCAGCCAGCGGTCGATCAGCGAACTGTCCGGCGGTTGATCCAGGTAGGTGGCCAACAGCTCGCGCAGCTGTGCATCGCTCCACTGGGGCGAGCGCCGGGTCAACGGTTCCAGATCCTTGATCCGGTCCCGCTGACCGAACAGCAGCGGCCGGGTCTTTTCCAGGTCGATGAGCTGGGCCATGTAACCGTCGCCGGTGGCCTGGAGAAAAATGTGCTTGGGGTAGAAACAGCCGTGGACCTGACGCGCACCGTGCAGGCGCCGAGCCAACAGCCCGCAGGCCTGCAAAATGGCCGAGTGCTGCGCCGGACTCAGATCCGACCAGCGCTGCAACAGCGAATCCAGGTCATCCCAGCCGTCCAGCGCACGGGTCAGCAAAACCGCGCGGACCTCGCCGTCGACCTTGCGCTCACCGAAAAAAACCGCTTTCAGCGCCGGAATGCCAAGCTTTTCATAACGGCTGATGTTGCGAAATTCCCTGGCAAAACTCGGCTCGCCAAAGGGCGCGTGCAAGGTGCGCATCTGGTAGTTGCTTTGGCGCTTGAGGTAGAAGCCGTGACCTTCAAGATCCAGCCGAAACACGCTGCTCCAGCCACCGCGCGCGGTGTTGGGCTCATCCACAGCCTCAAGCTGCCGGGCCCACAGTGCATCGAAGGTGCCGAGGCCGTGACGCTCCAAAAGCGCCCGGTCTTCAGCGGCCAGAAAATCAGTCATTCGCGCCCCTCGAAAAATCTCACCACGTGCCGGATCCGTTTTTTATCGGCCGCATTGAGCCGCGTCCGTTGGCGGTATTGCAGGTAAAAGCGCAGTCGCTGGGTGGCCGACAGGTGATACTTGGCGACCTTGTCGAGACACGCCAGATCCTTGGTGATGCGGTATTTGAGCCAGAAGCCGCTCCAGAAATCACCGTTGGGGCAGTCGATCAGGAACAGTTGTGCCTGATCGTCGACCAGCAGGTTGCGCCACTTCAAATCGTTATGGGTGAAGCGATTGTCATGCATGATCCGGGTGTAACCGGCCAGTTGCCGACTGATGTGATCGACCCAGGCGCGATCCGTCAGTTTCGGGTCACGTCGTTCAGCCAGGGCATTCAGGTCTTCGGTATTGGGCAGTTCACGGGTGATCATCGCACCGCGAGCGTAGGCTGCACCGCGCCGTTCCAGCCCCCAGGCCACCACCTCTGCGGTGGGAATGCCCCACTTGGAAAAGCGCTTGAGGTTTTGCCATTCCATCTTCACCCGCGGCTTGCCGAGGTAGCGGCGCAGGCCCTTGCCCGCGCCCACGTAACGCTTGACGTAATAGTTGACGCCCTTGAGCTGGACGCGGACAACCTCGGACAACGGGTCGCGGGTCAACTGCTCGCCCTGAAGGGCAAACACCGCCTCAAGGCTGCCAAAATCATCGGCCAGGTCACTGTAAGCAGGTTCCAGTCTCCAGCCCGACATCAGAGCGCATCCCCGTATCGCTGTTTACGGTCGTAGAGTTTGCTGGCCTTGCCTTCGAGCCAGGTGAGCAACCCGGCTTCTTCGCCGAGGATCTGGCGCAGGGGTTGCTGGAAATAACCCTTGAGGAAACGCAGCTTGTCGCGTCGGGTCAGGCCGATGTCCAGGGCCGAAAAGTACAGCGCCGCCAAATCCTTGTTGCGCCAGCGTTGGGTAATCGTCGGGCGGGTCTGGGCGCGGTGCAGGTCGATCACCGAGAGCTTGAAGTCGTCAGCCGTCACCGGTTTGTCGGTGTGCAGCAGGAAGTGACAGATGTAGCAGTCGCGGTGGTTGACCCCGGCGCGGTGCATCATGCCGGTCATGCGTGCCACTTCGGCGATCAGCGCGCGCTTGAGTCTCGGCTCCGGCGGGTTCTTGACCCAGTCGATGCTGAAGTCTTCGAGGCTGACGGTCGGCGCCAGTTCTTCGGTGACGATGAACGAATGCTGATCCGCCGGGTTGCTGCCCTTCTCGCCGTAGGCAACCGCCGTCATGGTCGGCACGCCGACTTCCTGCAGGCGCTGAATGGCTTTCCATTCCTGACCCGCGCCGAGCACCGGCAGCTTGGCCGTCAGCAGGTTTTTGAAGATTTCGCCCCAACCAATGCCACGGTGGATCTTCACGAAAAACCCGTTGCCGTTCACCTCGGTGCGTAACGTGCGACGAGCTTCCAGCTCGCGGTACACCTCGCCCTGAAGCCCTTCGACCTCGACGAATGGATCGCGTCCGGCCCAAAGGCTCTTGAACGGTTCAGCCAGCATCAACTTCATTAAGCGTGCTCCGCCAGAATCACATCGGCCGCGTGTTGCGGCATGCTGTAGAGGTCTGCCGTCTCGGCGAAGGCCAGACCGTTGCGGCTCCAGGCCGCCCGCGCTTGAGCGTCGTTCAACATACCGGTCAGGTATTGCGTCAGTTGCGCCTGATCGAAGGGTTCATCCAGCACCAGACCGGCGTCGGCCTCGGCAATGTAATGGGCGTAACCGCACACCGCACTCACCAGCACCGGCAAACCGGCCACCAGGGCTTCGAGCAGCACAGTCCCGGTGTTTTCGTTGTACGCCGGATGGATCAACAGATCGGCCCCGAGCAGGAAACGCGGAATATCGCTGCGGCCCTTGAGGAACGTCACGTTGTCGCCGAGCCCCAACGCAGCGCTCTGCATCTGGAACAATTTGGGGTCATCCTGGCCAATTACAAACAGCCGGGTGCGTTTCCTCAGATCAGCGGGCAACGCGGCCAGCGCCTTGAGGCTGCGATCCACGCCTTTGGTCTTGAACCCGGAGCCGATCTGCACCAGCAGCAACTCGTCGTCCTTCAGGTTGAATTCACGACGGAACCCGGTACGAATCTCAGCCGCATTCGGTGGCGCGCGCCGATCCTGAGAAATGCCCGGCGGCAGCAAATGGAAGCGTTCCAGCGGCGTGTCGTAATGCTTGATGAACAGCGGCTGCTGGACCTCGGAGATCATCAACACTTCAGTCTTGGCGTCCCTGGCAAACACCGCGCGCTCGTACTCGGCGAAGTGCCGGTAGCGGCCCCAGCGACGGTACAGCGAGTTGCGCAGGTTTTGCGCCTTGTCTTCGAAGCAACCGTCGGCTGCGTAGTAAACGTCCAGGCCCGGCATTTTGTTGAAGCCGATCAGACGATCCACCGGACGCTTGGCCAGATCGGCCTCCATCCACTCGCTGAGCTTCTCGTTACGCCGATGATTGAAAAACGCCTTGACCGGCGCCACCAGCACTTCGAAACCCGGCGGAATATCGCCCTCCCAGATCAGCGTGTAGACGCGAATCTGGTGGCCGCGCTCCTGGCATTCCAGGGCGATGCGCATGAAATCACGCTGCAACCCCCCGAATGGAAAGTACTTGTACAAGACGAATGCCAATTGCATCAGCGCAGCTCCTCAGCCAGTAACAACGTGCTCAGTCGGGTCGCGACACGCTCGGGATTCAGACGCGTGAAGCACAGCGGCCACTCGCGTTTCAGGTCGAACCGGCGGGCATCTTCGGCCGTCGGTTGATAGGTGCATTTCTTTTGCAGGCATGGAGCGCAGGGGAAATCGCTGGCCATGTGGATCTGGGCCTTGCCGTAAGCGCCGGTCAGGCCCGGATTAGTCGGGCCGAACAGCGACAGCGTCGGCACGTCCAGTGCAGCGGCCAGGTGACCGAGGCCGGTGTCCACCGCCACGCACGCCTGCGCACCGGCCAGCACTTTGCCGATGCCCGCCAGATTCAGTTTGGGCAGCACTTCGACGTGCCGCATGTCCTTGGCAATGCGCTCGGCCCGGGCTTTTTCCGCCGGATTGCCCCACGCCAGCTTCACGCCGACGCCCAGGTAGCCGACGCGCTCGGCCAGCTCGCGCCAGTAGGCTTCAGGCCAGTGCTTGGTGTCCCAGGTGGTGCCGTGCAGGAACAGCACGTAAGGGTTCTTGCGCGGCAATTCCACCAGGCGCTCGACGTTCAGGCCGTAGTCGCCCAACCCATTGGGCAGGTCGTAGCCCAGGGCGATGGCGAACAACTGACGCACTCGCTCAACCGCGTGCTGGCCACGGGCAACCGCCAGACGCCGATCGTAGAAACGCGCGGCGATCGGTTCCCGTGCCGAGCCTTTGTCGAGGCCTGCCACCGGCGCCTTGACATAGCGGGTCAGCAAGGCGCTTTTCAGCAGGCCCTGCGCGTCAATCACCAGATCATATTTCGTGGCGCGAAGGCTTTGCTTGAAGCGCTTCCACTCGCCACTCTTGATGGTCTGCCAGATGTTCTTGCGCCAGCGACGGATCGCCACCGGAATCACTTTGCCTACAGCCGGGTGCCAGGTCGGGATCTCGGCGAAACCTTCTTCCACCACCCAGTCGAACGTGATGCCGGGAATCGCCCGGGCCGCGTCGGTCAACGCCGGCAACGCATGAATCACGTCGCCCAGCGAAGAAGTCTTGATCAGCAGAACCCGCAAACTATTTGACCTCGACCACAGTGCCCTGCAAACGCTGCAAGGCTTCGTTCACCGCTTGCGGCATCAGCTGGCGCAGGCAGTTGTAATGACCGAAGCGGCACGTGCGATCGAAGCACGGGCTGCATTCGATGCCCAGGCGCACGATCTCGACGTGCTCGGCCAGCGGCGGCGTGAAGCCCGGTGACGTCGAGCCGTACACCGCCACCAGCGGGCGATTCAGTGCCGCGGCAACGTGCATCAGGCCGGAGTCGTTGGACACCACCGAATGTGCGCAGGACAGCAAATCGATGGCTTCGGCCAGCGACGTGCCGCCGCTGAGGTTCACCGATTCTTCACGCAGGCCGGGAATCAAGCGCGCGCGGATGTCTTCGCCTACGGCGTGATCGTTTTTCGAACCGAACAGCCAGACTTGCCAGCCTTCGCGAATTTTCGCTTCGGCGACCTTGGCGTAATGCTCGGACGGCCAGCGCTTGGACTCGCCGAACTCGGCACCGGGGCACAGCGCCAACACCGGGCGGTCGAGGGCCAGACCGAATTTGGCCAGCGCCGCTTCGCGGGTGACCGGATCGATCTGCAAGCTCGGGCGCGGGTACGGTTTCGGCAGCTCAAGGCCCGGCTCGTAAGCCAGCGCCATGAAGCGCTCGATCATCAGCGGGTAACGTTCTTTGTCCAGCGTACGCACGTCATTGAGCAGGCCGTAGCGGAATTCGCCGCGCCAGCCGGTGCGCTTCGGGATGCCGGCAAAAAACGGCACCAATGCCGACTTCAGGGAATTGGGCAACAGGATCGCCTGGTCGTACTGGCCGGCCAGGGATTTGCCGATGCGCCTACGCGTCGCCAGCTCCAAAGCACCGTGACCGAGCGGAAAGCTCAAGGCCTGGCGAACTTCGGGCATGCGTTCAAGAATCGGCCGGCTCCATTCGGGGGCCAGGACGTCGATTTCGCACTGCGGGTGGCGTTGCTTGAGACACTGAAACAGTGTCTGCGCCATCACCATGTCACCGACCCAACTGGGCCCAACGATCAGAATTTTCATGTGGTTTCCAAAAACGAACCGGGGAGGCATACGCCTCCCCGCCTCGAGAATTCTACAAAACACTGCAGATCTACTGTGGGGGCGAGCCTGCTCGCGAAAGCGGCGTGACAGTCAGCATACATGCCGGATGTGACGGCCTCATCGCCGGCAAGCCGGTCTCGCTCCCACATTTGAATCTCGTCGTTCCAACGGCCACGTTTCAGCTTAGACCCAACTCGCGCCAGATCCGCAACACCTGCCGTCGTTCGTCCACGAACTGGTCGCCCGGTATCACCCCGGCGTCCTTCTGCAAGGCCTGCCGGTGCGCGGCGGAGCGGTAGGCTTTATAGGCCTCGCGCAACAGGCTGGCGTCTTCGGCGGGCATCAGCCCTTCGTGTTCCAGCTCTTCCAGAATGCGGATATTGTCGGTCCAGCGCAGCAATGGCGGGTGTGTTTCGGACCACGCCAAGGCCGCGTATTGCACCATAAATTCAATATCGACGATACCTCCGGCGTCCTGCTTGAGATCGAACGGCGCCGTGGCCTCGAAGGCATTCGCCCCGGTGCCGGCCGCGGTGCTCTTGCTGCCGAGGTTGTCGCGCATCTTGGCGCGCATCTCGCTGACCTCCTGGCGCAAGGTCGGTAAATCCCGGACTTTGCCCAAAATCGCCGCGCGAACCTTCTCGAACGCCTGGCCGACGTCCTGACTGCCCACCAATACCCGCGCCCGCACCAACGCCTGATGTTCCCAGGTCCAGGCTTCGTTTTCCTGATAACGCGCAAACGCGCCAAGCGAACTCACCAACAGACCGGAAGCACCGGACGGTCGCAGGCGCATGTCCACTTCATAGAGCTGGCCGGAGTTGGTCTGGGCCGTGAGCAAGTGAATGATCCGCTGCCCGAGCCGGGTGAAGAATTGCGCGCCATCAATCGGTTTCGGGCCGTCGGTTTCAGCCTGCGGGTCGCCGTCATGTATGAACACCAGGTCCAGGTCCGAACCATGCCCCAATTCCAGCCCGCCGACTTTCCCATAACCGACAATGATGAAGCCCGGATCGCACAGCGTACCGTCACTGCGCAGCGGCGTGCCGTATTTGGCTACCGTCTGGCGCCAGGCCAGGGCCAGCACCTGTTCGAGGATCGCTTCGGCGAGCCAGGTCAGGTAATCGCTGACTTTCATCAACGGCAGGCTGCCGGCGATCTCCGACGCGGCGACGCGCAAGCGGTGCGCCAGCTTGAAATGGCGCAGGGCTTCCATTTGCTGCTCGAGGTCGTCCTCGGGAATTCGTGTCAGGCGCTCGCGCAACTCAGCGGCCAGCTCCGGCGCCAGGGGCGGTTTGAACAGCCGGCCTTCGTTGAGCAATTCGTCGAGCAGCAGCGGGAAGCGGGTGATCTGTTCGGCAATCCACGGGCTCGCAGCGCACAAGGTCAGCAAGCGTCGCAGCGCGCCGGGGTTTTCGGTCAGCAGCACCAAGTACGCGGAACGCCGGGCCACCGCTTCAACCAGCGGCAGCACGCGTTCCAGCACCAGATCCGGATTGGCGTGTTCGACCGCCTGCGCCAACAACCGTGGAATAAAGGCATCAAGGCGTTCGCGCCCCAAACGCTGCATCGCGCGCAATTGCGGGCTGCTGCGCAGGCTGGCCAGGGCTTTCAGGGCTTTGGTGGCATCGACGAAACCGCCCTCCTCCAACTGGCGGCAAGCGGCCTCTTCGTCCTGCGCCTCTTCCCACAGTGGCAGCCATTCACCGCCGACCACCACTTCGCTTTCAGCCCCTTCCTCTTCGTCGGGATCGGCGATCACCTGGCCGAAGTGCCACGCAACACGACCGCGCCAATACATCAGTTGCTCATGAAAGGCGTCCCAATCGGCAAAGCCCAACATAAATGCAATACGCGCCTGATCCTGCGCACCGTCCGGCAACATCTGGGTCTGGCGGTCTGCAATCGCCTGAATGGCGTGCTCGGTGTAACGCAGGAATTCGTAGCCTTCGCGCAGTTCGCTGACCACCGCCGGCGGCAGGTAACCCTGACCTTCCAGGGTGCTCAATACTTTTAATAGAGGACGTTGTTGCAGGCTCAGGTCGCGGCCGCCGTGGATCAGCTGAAATGCCTGGGCGATAAACTCGACTTCGCGGATGCCGCCGGAGCCGAGCTTGATGTTGTCGGCCATGCCCTTGCGCCGGACTTCCTGTTGGATCAACTGCTTCATCGTGCGCAGCGCTTCGATGGCGGAGAAGTCCAGGTAACGCCGGTAAACGAACGGCCGCAGCATCTCTTGCAGCTGCGCGCCCGCCACTTGATCGCCGGCCACCACCCGCGACTTGATCATCGCGTAGCGCTCCCAGTCGCGCCCCTGATCCTGGTAATACTGCTCCAGCGCGTTGAAGCTCAGCACCAACGCACCGGCCGAACCGTAGGGTCGCAGGCGCATGTCCACGCGAAACACAAAACCGTCGACGGTCATCGGGTCCAGTGCCTTGATCAGGCGCTGACCGAGGCGGATGAAGAATTCCTGATTATCCAGCGAACGTTTCACGCCGACGGTTTCGCCGCCCTCGGGGTAGGCGAAGATCAGGTCGATGTCCGAAGACAGGTTGAGCTCGACCGCGCCGAGCTTGCCCATGCCGAGGATGACCATCTGCTGCGGCTCGCCGCTGCGTCGACCGGTCGGCACGCCGAACTGCTGGCAATGGCGCGAGTACAACCATTGATAAGCCTGATCGATGCTGGCGTCGGCCATGTCCGAGAGGTCGCGGCAGGTCTGGATGAGGTCGGCCTGACGGGTCAGGTCACGCCAGATGATCCGCACTTGATGACGGGTGCGCTGGCGACGCAAGACGCGGCCGAGTTCGTCTTCGGTCTGCGCGGCATTCACCGCCGCCGCAATCTGCGCGCACAACTCGCCGGGGGCAAAGCCGCGATCCAGTTCGCCGGACTGCACCAGTGCCAGCAACATCAAAGGGTCACGAATGCTTTGTTCAATCACGAAGTCGCTGGCGGCAGTGACACGGGCGAACTGCGCCCAGCGTTCAGGTGTCCACGAAGACAGGCCATGATCATCATCGAGCGCCTCGACCGCTGCACGGAACGACTGCTCGGCACGGGTGACAAACGGCAGGAGAATGCCAGGCAGTTCGGCAAGCGAAGGGAGGCTCATGGTCTATCCTTGATCGGCGTGTAGAGGGCTGCATGTAGTGAATTTTCAAATTGCACTACGTGATCGACTGTCGAACAAAGGTTAGAAATAGCTGAAATTTCTTCATTTTTGGTAGACAGCATCAAGCTTTCACCTTTTTTGGTTGGCAAAAGACCAACCTTAACGATTATTCTCACAACGCAGCTGGAGGCCACAAGCCGCTCATCTGTAGTTTTACTACTCGTATATACATTCGAAAGGCTGAAATGCCCGATGATTTGTAGTAAAACTACACGCCGCCGGAACAACCTCTCGGCAATCCAAGAATTTATATCGTCTGCCCACAAGGCCAGTCGCAAACTCAGGCAACCGATTCTGGAAGCCTTTCCGCCCTGGAGCAAGCCATGCAAGACCTCGATCCCGTCGAAACCCAGGAATGGCTGGACGCCCTGGAATCGGTTCTCGACAAAGAAGGCGAAGACCGTGCTCATTATCTGATGACCCGTATGGGCGAACTCGCAACCCGCAGCGGTTCGCAATTGCCTTACGCCATCACCACGCCATACCGCAACACCATTCCCGTTACCCACGAAGCACGCATGCCTGGCGACCTGTTCATGGAACGCCGCATTCGCTCGTTGGTACGCTGGAACGCGATGGCCATGGTGATGCGTACGAACCTGAAAGATTCTGACCTGGGCGGTCACATCTCCAGCTTCGCCTCCAGCGCCACCCTGTACGACATCGGTTTCAACTATTTCTTCCAGGCCCCGACCGACGAACACGGCGGCGACCTGATCTACTTCCAGGGCCACACCTCGCCAGGCGTTTATGCCCGCGCGTTCATGGAAGGCCGCATCACCGAAGACCAGATGAACAACTTCCGCCAGGAAGTGGACGGCCAGGGCCTCTCGTCCTATCCGCACCCTTGGCTGATGCCTGATTTCTGGCAGTTCCCGACCGTATCCATGGGTCTGGGCCCGATCCAGGCGATCTACCAGGCTCGCTTCATGAAGTACCTGGAAGCCCGTGGCTTCATCCCGGAAGGCAAGCAGAAAGTCTGGTGCTTCCTGGGCGACGGCGAGTGCGACGAGCCGGAATCCCTGGGCGCGATCTCGCTGGCTGGCCGCGAGAAGCTCGACAACCTGATCTTTGTCATCAACTGCAACCTGCAGCGCCTCGACGGCCCGGTTCGCGGCAACGGCAAGATCATCCAGGAACTCGAAGGCGTGTTCCGTGGCGCTCAGTGGAACGTGACCAAAGTCATCTGGGGCCGTTTCTGGGACCCACTGCTGGCCAAAGACGTCGACGGCATCCTGCAACGTCGCATGGACGAAGTCATCGACGGCGAGTACCAGAACTACAAAGCCAAAGACGGCGCGTTCGTGCGTGAACACTTCTTCAACTCGCCAGAACTCAAGGCGATGGTTGCTGATCTGTCCGACGACGAGATCTGGAAACTCAACCGTGGCGGTCACGACCCGTACAAGGTCTACGCGGCGTACCACGAAGCGGTCAACCACAAAGAACAACCGACCGTCATCCTGGCCAAGACCATCAAGGGTTATGGCACCGGTGCCGGCGAAGCGAAAAACACTGCGCACAACACCAAGAAAGTCGATGTCGACAGCCTTAAGTTGTTCCGTGACCGCTTCGACATCCCGGTCAAGGACGAAGAGCTGGAAAACCTGCCGTTCTTCAAACCTGAACCGAACAGCGCCGAAGCCCGCTACCTGAGCGAGCGCCGCACTGCACTGGGCGGTTTCGTGCCACAGCGCCGCGCGCAGAGCTTCAGCGTACCGACCCCATCGCTGGATACCCTCAAGGCTATCCTAGACGGCTCGGGCGACCGTGAAATTTCCACCACCATGGCGTTCGTGCGGATCCTCGCGCAGCTGGTCAAGGACAAGGAAATCGGCCCGCGCATCGTTCCGATCATCCCGGACGAAGCCCGTACCTTCGGTATGGAAGGCATGTTCCGTCAGTTGGGCATCTACTCGTCCGTCGGCCAGCTCTACGAGCCAGTCGATAAAGACCAGGTGATGTTCTACAAGGAAGACAAGAAGGGCCAGATCCTCGAGGAAGGTATCAACGAAGCGGGCGCCATGAGCTCCTTCATCGCGGCCGGTACTTCGTACTCCAGCCACAACCAGCCAATGCTGCCGTTCTACATCTTCTACTCGATGTTCGGCTTCCAGCGTATCGGCGACCTGGCCTGGGCTGCCGGCGACAGCCGTACCCGTGGCTTCCTGATCGGCGGCACCGCCGGCCGGACCACGCTGAACGGCGAAGGCCTGCAACACGAAGACGGTCACAGCCACATCCTGGCTGCCACCATCCCGAACTGCCGCACCTTTGATCCAACCTACGGCTACGAGCTGGCGGTGATCATTCAGGACGGCATGAAGAAGATGACCGAAGAGCAGCAGGACGTTTTCTACTACATCACCGTGATGAACGAGTCCTACCAGCAGCCAGCCATGCCGGCCGGTGTAGAGGAAGGCATCATCAAGGGCATGTACCTGCTCGAAGAAGACACCCGCGAAGCGGCGCACCACGTTCAGCTGATGGGCTCCGGCACCATCCTGCGTGAAGTCCGTGAAGCGGCGAAGATCCTGCGTGAACAGTTCAACGTCGGCGCCGACGTGTGGAGCGTTACCAGCTTCAACGAACTGCGTCGCGATGGCCTGGCCGTTGAGCGCACCAACCGTCTGCACCCTGGCCAGAAGCCTAAACTGAGCTACGTCGAAGAGTGCCTGAGCGGCCGTAAAGGTCCGGTCATCGCCTCTACCGACTACATGAAACTGTTCGCAGAGCAAATTCGTCAGTGGGTACCGTCCAAGGAATTCAAAGTCCTGGGCACCGACGGTTTCGGCCGCAGTGACAGCCGCAAGAAGCTGCGTCACTTCTTCGAAGTCGATCGTCATTTCGTGGTGTTGGCAGCCCTGGAAGCATTGGCTGACCGCGGCGACATCGAACCTAAAGTGGTGGCTGAAGCCATCGCCAAGTTCGGTATCGACCCGGAAAAACGCAACCCACTGGACTGCTGAGGAGACACTCTGTGAGCGAACTCATTCGCGTACCTGACATCGGCAGCGGTGAAGGTGAAGTAATTGAACTGTTTGTGAAGGTCGGCGACCGCATCGAAGCCGACCAGAGCATCCTGACGCTGGAATCGGACAAGGCGAGCATGGAAGTGCCTGCGCCGAAGGCCGGTATCATCAAGAGCCTGAAAGTGAAGCTGGGCGATCGCCTGAAAGAAGGCGACGAACTGCTGGAGCTGGAAGTCGAAGGTGCCGCTGCCCCGGCCTCTGCACCGCCCCCTGCGGCTGCCGCTGCGCCAGCTGCAAAAGCTGAAGAGAAACCGGCTGCTGCTCCTGCCGCCGCTGCTCCAGCGCCAGCCGCCGCGCCTGCTGCCGCTTCGGTTCAGCAAGTGCACGTGCCGGACATCGGTTCGGCAGGCAAGGCCCAGATCATCGAGATCCAGGTCAAGGTCGGCGACACCGTCGCCGCTGATCAGTCGCTGATCACCCTGGAATCCGACAAGGCCAGCATGGAAATCCCATCGCCTGCCGCTGGCGTGGTCAAGAGCATCAGCGTCAAGCTCAACGACGAAGTCGGCACTGGCGACCTGATCCTGGATCTGGAAGTGGCGGGTGCTGCGGCCCCTGCTGCTGCCGCGCCAGCACAGGCTGCTGCTCCTGCGGCCGCTGCTCCGGCGTCTGCCGCTGCTGCCCCGGCTGCACCGGTTGCCGACAGTGTTCAGGACATTCACGTCCCGGACATCGGTTCGTCGGGCAAGGCCAA
Source organism: Pseudomonas sp. IT-P171 (assembly GCF_949767765.1). Classification (NCBI taxonomy): domain Bacteria; kingdom Pseudomonadati; phylum Pseudomonadota; class Gammaproteobacteria; order Pseudomonadales; family Pseudomonadaceae; genus Pseudomonas; species Pseudomonas sp. IT-P171. The sequence continues at coordinate 101,318 of NZ_CATKQN010000058.1, read as the reverse complement.
GATCATCGAAGTGCTGGTCAAGGCCGGCGATACCGTCACCGCCGACCAGTCGCTGATCACCCTGGAATCCGACAAGGCCAGCATGGAAATTCCATCGCCTGCCGCTGGCGTGGTGGAAAGCGTTTCCATCAAGCTGGATGACGAAGTCGGTACTGGCGACCTGATCCTGAAGCTGAAAGTCAAAGGCGCTGCGCCTGCTGCTGCCCCGGCTCCGGCCGCTGCGGCACCGAGCGCTGCTGCGCCTGCTCCAGCCGCCGCGGCACCTGCTGTTCCGGCACCGGCCGCACCTGCAGCGGCACCGGCCAAGCCAGGCGCCAAGGTTCATGCTGGCCCGGCCGTACGCCAACTGGCCCGCGAATTCGGCGTCGAGCTGAGCGCGGTCAGCCCAAGCGGCCCGCACGGTCGCGTGCTGAAAGAAGACGTGCAGGTTTACGTCAAGGCGATGATGCAGAAGGCCAAGGAAGCACCGGCCGCTGCTGCAGGCGCAACCGGTGGCGCGGGCATCCCGCCGATTCCGGTCGTGGACTTCAGCCGCTTCGGTGAAACCGAAGAAGTGCCGATGACTCGCCTGATGCAGATCGGCGCGTCGAGCCTGCACCGCAGCTGGCTGAACATTCCGCACGTGACTCAGTTCGATTCGGCTGATATCACCGAGCTGGAAGCGTTCCGTATCGCTCAGAAAGCCGTTGCAGAGAAGGCCGGCGTCAAGCTGACCATCCTGCCGCTGCTGCTCAAATCCTGCGCGCACCTGCTCAAGGAACTGCCGGACTTCAACAGTTCGCTGGCACCTAGCGGCAAGGCGATCATCCGCAAGAAGTACGTGAACATCGGCTTCGCGGTCGACACCCCTGAAGGCCTGCTGGTACCGGTCATCAAGAACGTCGACCAGAAGAGCCTGTTGCAACTGGCAGCCGAAGCCGCTGCGCTGGCCGCCAAAGCCCGCGACAAGAAGCTCACCGCTGACGATATGCAAGGCGCCTGCTTCACCATTTCCAGCCTCGGCCACATTGGCGGCACCGGCTTCACGCCGATCGTCAACGCGCCGGAAGTGGCGATCCTCGGTGTTTCCAAGGCAACCATCCAGCCAGTCTGGGACGGCAAAGCCTTCCAGCCGAAACTGATGCTGCCACTGTCGCTGTCCTACGATCACCGTGTGATCAACGGCGCCGCTGCTGCACGCTTCACCAAGCGTCTGAGCGACCTGCTGGCGGACATCCGCACCATCTTGCTGTAACACCGGCCGGCCCTCCTTCACCGGAGGGCCTGTCGCGTTCCACGTTTTCCGAGCGCCACGCTCGTACCTCAACCCCGCCAATTTGGCGGGGCTTTTTTTGCCTTGAAAAAGACTCTTTCCTACGCCCGCGGCTGAGTTCACCCACAACTCGAATCCACTTCGGCACGATATTTTTTTCCGGCCAGCCTCTAGGCTTAGTTACACAAACAACTGACGAAAAGTTAAACAAACTTAATTGATTAGTTAGCACTCCTTCGAATGGATTCGAATATGTTCAAACCTACAGTCGGCCCCATCATTGGCCACACTACAGCTCATCACGCACGTATCTTTTTACGTGGAGGACTTCAAAAAGACACGCTGGTATTTGGTGGAGTTCGTTATCGACGCAGCGGCGACACGCCCTGGTCCAAAGGAATGTTCATTCAACTGACTGCCGCGCGAGACATGTGCGACGTCTTCGCGCTCAACGGCCTAGCCGCCGATACCGAGTACGAATACCAGGCGGGCTGGTTCAGCCCCATGAGCCCGGTGCACACCGTCGAGACGATTCAGGAACTGCCGTTGCAATGGCCCCGGACTGTCTACCGTTTCAGCACCCCGTCCAGCAATCCCGCCGTGCCACGGGCTTACATCGTCGGGTCATGCCGTTACCTGCGGATGACGGTCGGTGCGCCTTCGCTCCCGCATCTGGGCGACCGGATCTTCGCTTCCATCACCCATCTGGCACAGCGCACCGAAACGCCCATCAGCGCACTGTTGATGACGGGCGACCAAGTCTATATCGATGACTTGAACATCATCGCCCCGGATCGGGAATACAAGGAAATACTCAGTAAGTACCGCATCGCTTTTTCCCAGCCACATATAGCAAAGTTGATGTCCGGCACACCGACTTACATGATCCTCGACGACCATGAAATTGAAGACAACTGGCCCGCCAATAAAAACAAAAACGACGACGATCTCTATAACAATGCCATCGCCGCCTATGAGTTATATCAAGCCAGCCACAGCCCCGCCCGAGAGTTGCTGGAAGATGGAAACATCGAACGACACCTGGAGCGCTATTGGTATCAATTCACCCATGGTGATATCGAATGGTTTGTCACCGACAGCCGAACCCGACGCAATCTATCGGCCAGCGACCGGCGGATCCTCGACAACGAGCAGGAAACAGCCTTGTGCAATTGGCTGATGCACAGTCCGGCCCGGGTAAAATTCGTCGTCACCAGTGTGATGTTCTATCCCGATCGCAAGCGCCTGGGCAATGACGCCTGGCAAGCCTTTCCGGAACAACGCCTGCGATTGCTGGAGATTATTCGCACACAGCGCATCAAGAACGTCTTCTTCGTGTCCGGCGATGTGCACGGCTCCCTCACCAGCCGGCTGACACACAGCGAAGACCCGGATTTCGAGGTTCACACCATCGTCTCCTCGCCGCTGTGCAACAGCAAACTGCTGCCCTACGCCAAGGCCTCCACCTTCATCCTCGATCAACCACTGGCGCAGGCTGCCGCGGGAGTTTATCGGCATGAACTGACCAGCGAGGTGATCAGCCAGGACAACTTTGCCCATCTGATCGTAGAGTCAGAGCGGATTCGCGTCAGTTATCACGACCGGGAAGGCAAACCGCTGCATTCGACAAACATCAAATTGCGTTAATCGCAAAAAGATCGCAGCCTGCGGCAGTTCCTACATGAGATTGCATTCCTCTGCAGGAGCTGCCGAAGGCTGCGATCTTTTGGGTAAAAACATTACTTTTCGGCCCACGCTGAAGAAATCTTCGCCTCTGCCGACATATTCTTATAGCACTTGGCCTTCATGTCTCTTGTCAGTCAGTGTCGCAATGATGCAACCTTGCCGCAGGCAACAGTAAAGAGGGCGAGAGCCCGGCGCGATCAGCACATTCGAAGCGAGTTTCCCTCCATATGAAGAGCCAACCCGATGCCGCCAGCCGTATGGTGGCCGAGGTAGTGACGCAGTTGCCTGTGCCCTCGCGGCTCGGCATGCTGCGTTTCGAACGGCTGAATGAACCAAGCTGGGCGCTGCTGTTTCTCGATCCCAATTGCGAGCGACAGTTCGGTCTGCCGGCAGTGGAGCTCTGCGCCCTGGTCGGCTCACCCTACGCCAGCCTGATGGAGCCCGAAGCGCGCTATCAGCTGCATGACGCCATCCAGCAGCAACTCACCGAGTGCCCGCATTACCTGATCCGCTACGCCCTGCACACCGCCGCCGGCACGTTGAGCCTGCTGGAAATGGGCGAAGCCTACAAACAACACAACAGACACCTGCTGCGCGGCTACCTGCTGGTGGTCGACGGTCTGTTCGAGGGCGAACCGCTGCTGCCGGCGCTGGACCTGGAAACCCAGAACTCGCGCCTGCAGATCGCCCTTGAACTCAATCAGCGCGCCCAACAGGAGCAACTCCTGCACCTGGATCGCGTGCGCGCCCAGCAAGACCTGATCCTGCTGCTGACCCGCCAGCGCTACAGCTCCGGCAATTCCCTGCAAGAAGCCGCTGAACTGATCACCCGCAGTGCCTGTGACATCTACGAAATCGACTGCGCCAGCCTGTGGAACCTCGACGGCTCGATGTTGGTGCCGATCTCGGCGTATCACCGTGCCACTCGGGAATACGCGATGCCGGAACCAATCGACATCAGCGGTTTCCCCGATTACATGGATGCGCTGCACGGCAGCCGAGCGATCGATGCGCACAATGCGATTCGTGATCCGCGCACCCGGGAAATGGCCGAGAGCCTGCGCCCGCGCAACGTCAACGCGATGCTCGACGCCAGCATTCGCGTGGATGGCCAGGTGGTCGGCGTGCTCTGCCTGGAACAAACGGGTGCGACCCGCGCCTGGCAGTCCGACGAAATCGCCTTCGCTGGCGAGCTGGCCGATCAGTTCGCCCAGGTCATCAACAACCACAACCGCCGCACCGTCACCAGCGCCCTGCACCTGTTCCAGCGGGCGGTCGAGCAGAGTGCCAACGCCTTTTTGCTGGTCAATTGCGACGGTGTGGTGGAATACGTCAACCCGAGCTTCACCGCGATCACCCAGTACAGCACCGAAGAAGTCCACGGCCAGCGGCTGTCGGAACTGCCGGCCCTGGAAAACCTCAGCGAACTGCTGTTCGACGCGCCCTCGGCGCTGGCCAAGAGCAACAGCTGGCAGGGCGAATTCAAAAGCCGGCGCAAAAACCTCGAACCCTACTGGGGCCAGTTGTCGATCTCCAAGGTGTACGGCGACAACCGCGAGCTAACGCATTACATCGGCATCTACGAAGACATCACCCAGACCAAACTCGCCCAGCAGCGCATCGAGCGCCTGGCCTACACCGACAACCTGACCAACCTCGGCAACCGACCAGCGTTCATCCGCAACCTCGATGAACGCTTCGCCCGAGACAGCGACACCCCGATCAGCCTGTTGCTGGTGGACATCGACAACTTCAAGCGGATCAACGACAGCCTCGGTCACCAGACCGGCGACAAGCTGCTGATCAGCCTGGCGCGGCGCCTGCGCAACAGCCTGATCCCGAGCGGCAGCCTGGCGCGTTTCGCCAGTAACGAATTCGCCGTACTGCTGGACGACACCGACCTCGCGATGGGCCAGCAAGTCGCCAACCAACTGCTGGCGACCCTCGACAAACCGATGTTCGTCGACAACCAGCTGATCAGCGTCACCGGCTCTGTTGGCCTGGCCTGCGCGCCACTGCATGGCCGCGATCCACAAACCCTGATGCGTAACGCCGGACTCGCGCTGCACAAGGCCAAGGCCAACGGCAAGCACCAGGTCCAGGTGTTCACCGAAGCGCTGAACGCCGAAGCCAGTTACAAACTGTTCGTCGAGAACAACCTGCGCCGCGCCCTGACCCAAAACGAGCTGGACGTGTTCTACCAGCCCAAGCTCTGCCTGCGCAGCGGCCGCCTGCTCGGCATGGAAGCGCTGCTGCGCTGGAACCATCCGGAAAAGGGCATGATCCGCCCGGATCAGTTCATCAGCGTCGCTGAAGAAACCGGCCTGATCATTCCAATCGGCAAATGGATCGCGCGCCAGGCCTGCCGCATGAGCAAAGACCTGACGGCGGCGGGCCTAGGCAACCTGCAAGTGGCGATCAACCTGTCACCCAAGCAGTTTTCCGACCCGGACCTGGTGTCGTCGATCGCCAACATCCTCAAGGAAGAAGCGCTGCCGGCGAACCTGCTGGAGCTGGAACTGACCGAAGGCCTGTTGCTGGAAGCCACCGAAGACACCCACTTGCAGCTCGACCAGCTCAAACGCCTGGGCCTGACCCTGGCCATGGACGACTTCGGCACCGGTTACTCGTCGCTGAGTTACTTGAAAAAATTCCCGATCGACATCATTAAGATTGATCGAAGCTTCATTCACGAAATCCCGGACAACCAGGACGACATGGAAATCACCTCCGCGGTGATCGCCATGGCCCACAACCTGAAAATCAAGGTCGTGGCGGAAGGCATCGAGACGGCCGAGCAGTTGGCTTTCCTGCGCCGCCACCGCTGTGACGTCGGCCAGGGCTACCTGTTCGACCGACCGATCCCGGGCTCCGAGCTGATCGAAAAGCTCAAGCGCTACCCGCGTGGCCCGCTCGCCTGACAGCGGGGCTGCATTCGGGCAAACTGCGCGTCTGACAATTTCAACCTGACTGAGAGGACTGATAATGGTTCTGCGCTCGGAAATTCTGGTGAACAAAAACGTGCTCCCTACTAAAGAACAAGCGCTGCCTGGCCGCGAAACCCCGATGACCGTGCCGGAAAAACACTTCGTCCACGACGCCCCGCTGCTGGGCCCGTTTGCCATGGACGTGGATTTCGCGATCTTCGGTCTCGGGTGCTTCTGGGGTGCGGAACGCAAGTTCTGGCAGCGTGAAGGTGTGGTGAGTACGGCGGCGGGTTACGCCGGCGGCTTTACGCCGAACCCGACCTATGAAGAAGTCTGCTCGGGCCTGACCGGCCACAGCGAAGTGGTATTGGTGGTCTACGAGCCGGCGAAAGTCAGCTATGAAGAGCTGCTGAAGATGTTCTGGGAACTGCACAACCCGACTCAGGGCATGCGTCAGGGCAACGACATCGGTACCCAATATCGCTCGGTCATCTACGCGACCAACCCGACTCAATTGGCAGCCGCCAATCACAGCAAGGAAGTATTCCAGGCCGAGTTGACCAAGGCGGGTAAAGGCACGATCACGACTGAAATCGAAGAAGCGCCGACGTTCTACTTCGCCGAGGCCTATCACCAGCAGTATCTGGCCAAGAATCCCGAAGGGTATTGCGGGATTGGCGGTACGGGCGTGACGTGCCCGATCTGACTTAGCGCAATACCTGTGGCGAGGGAGCTTGCTCCCGCTCGGCTGCGAAGCAGTCGTAAAATCGGTATGCGGGTTCTTGCTGAATGAACATCGCTACCGAAATCAGGGCCGCTCCGCGCCCCAGCGGGAGCAAGCTCCCTCGCCACAAATTCTCTGCTTACTCAGCAATCAACCAATCCATCTGCCACCCACCCTGGGTCTGCCCAAGCTTCTTGGACAACCACGGCAGCAACTCACGCAATTCCTCTTCCAGCCCCCACGGCGGATTCGCAATCGCCAACCCGGAACCGTTCAAACTGTTCGGCGTGTCCAGTGGATGCACCAGCAATTCCACCCGCAACAACTTCGGCGCGCCCGACCCTGCGAGATCCTGATAGAAACGCCGCAACATGCGCTGGTCCTTCACCGGGTACCAGATCGCCGCCACGGTCTGGCGCATCCGGCCAACCGCCTCTTTCAGCGCCGCCGCACAGCGCTGCATTTCATCCAGCTGCTCAAACGGCGGATCGATCAACATTACCGCCCGCTTCTCCTGCACCGGCAGCATCGCCCGGGGCACATGCCAGCCTTCGCCCAGGTGAACCTTCACCCGACGGTCGCCGGCCATATTGTCCTTGAGCAACACACCGTCTTCCGGATGCTTCTCGTTGAGCATCACCCGATCCTGCGGCCGCGTCAGACGCCGCGCCAGCTCCGGCGACCCCGGGTAATAGCGCAACTGGCCATCCGGGTTCATGTCATGCAGCACCTTCATGTAATCGGCGGTCAACGCCGGCAGGTCCGGCTGATCCCACAACCGCGCGATGCCTTCCAGGTACTCCCCGGTGCGGCTCGCCTGATCACCCTGCAGGTCATACAGACCAATGCCGGCGTGAGTGTCGAGATAGGCAAACGGCTGCTCCTTGCGCGACATCAGGGCGATGAGGCGGGTCAAAGTCAGGTGTTTGAACACATCGGCGTGATTGCCGGCATGGAAGGCGTGACGATAATTCATGATTGCTCCTGCGAAGGCCGGGAAGTTTACCTTGTACCGAGGCGAACGTCAGGGCTTCGCGGCTGAGCGGGCATTCGCTCATGTCGGCGACGGAGTCGAAGCGGCAAGAGTTGAAAAGCCTGATGCTTATGCGAATGCCTGCGCCTTGAGGATAAGCAGAGCCTTTAACTATGGCGGATACAAAATCCCCAAAGGCACGATCATAAAAAACCAGCCCATCTATCGATTGAGTGGAGCGGACCAACTCCCCTACATCATGAAGGTGGTAGATTTCCTCGCATTTCTTAGACATAACTGGGGCGAACCCGACCATATTTTGACGCAAAGTAATTCAAATTTTATAAATGGCAAAAAAGGCGTCATTGTCATGGAGATCACCGGGTGGAGCGACGCATCAGGCCACGCGACCCTTTGGAACGGGAGCGTGACCGGTGACGAAAGTGACTACCATAGGCAAGACAGCCACACCTATGACAATCCGAGGGTAAAGCTGGAAAAAATAAACTTTTGGGAGTTGAAAGGATGACGCGCTCGCAGTTAATTGTGCTGGCACTGCTATTGGTTTCAGGGCGAGCCATATCTGCTGAAATCAGTATCGACAAGGCTCGAGAAACGCTTAAAAATTATGGGTTGGCCAACTGTATTTCCGGCCAATTCAAGGGCGAGTCAGAAATCAAATCTGATATAGGACTCGCGATTGGCGCCTACTCGTCGATGGGAAAAGGTCAGCATCTGATCGTTCAAAACGAGGACACCCTTGAAGTCACGCACGATCCCTACGCAGAAACCGAGAAATACATGCGTAATGCCTACGCAAGGACCTCATCCGTCAGCAAGCACTCCGATAAAAAAATGGTTTTTTATGGTTGCCTAGAGGTTTACAACTCCGCGGAATTCGAAGCATTCGTCAAATCTCAGGATCAGTACCTACCAAAGTAGGTCATCAAAAATCATCCGGACGATCCTTCCTGCAATTACACCGGAAGGATCCCCCTTTACCGATGTTACGACAGCGCTTTCAACCGCCGCCCCAACACATCCAGCACATCACACCCATCCCGCAACGGAATGGCGCAGAGCAAGGCAAAGTCACTGAGGATGAAGGACTGACACTCGACCGAGCCACGCATCGACAGGTTTTCCATGACTTGGGTGACGGCGCGGATACGAAAGCTGGCCGCGTCGTATAAAACGTCGAGTGGTGCGAGGGTATCGACGAACAAGGTGGGCATGTCGTCGCAGTTGCTGGTCAGTGCCATGAAACGGCTTTTGGGTGGAGGGGCTGGTTTTTCGTAGGGTGGATCGGGGTGAAGATTTGTCATCAGTCTGATTCCTAACGTATGAATTGGACCGCCAACAATCACTTCCACGCAATGGGTGGCGGCTGTACGCAGGTGTGGAAGACCGAGACGTTAGGCACTCGGCGCACTCGAAAGCGCCCCGCGCACAGCCACCATAAAACACAGACGATAAAAAACGCCGAACTGGTGGCGCTTGACGCGCCTAACGATAGAAGGGCTTCCACACCCTGTCACTGAATTTGCAGTGACCACCCAAGACTATCGATGCGGCTCGATGCGCACCAGTTCATGGAAACCGATAGAAATTGAAGGAAACTTCCGACGACCTTGCCCAGAAATTTCGCTGCCTGTAAGACCGCCTTCGCGGGCAAGCCACGCTCCCACAGGACCGAGTCAAGCCACAAAAAACGGGAACGACTTCAATCCTGTGGGAGCGTGGCTTGCCCGCGAATTGAGCGCGAAGCGGTCATAAAATCTATCTGCCCAAAAAATCGCCAATGGTAAATCGAGGGCACGAGTTCTCTCTATCAATTTCGGCAATTCAGCTTTCTAGCAATATGACGCAACCATGATTCGCCTGACTCCCAAACATTCCAATAGCAGTAATAACAGCTCATCTCCTTTAATAAATACTCCCTCAATTCCACTTCATCTTTCCGTTGTTCAAGCAGAAAACTGATTTCTTGACTGACTGACATTAAATCTCCGGAGTCAGTATCAACTAAAAAAGCATCGATCACTTGTTCAGCCGAATCATGCTCGACCATCCAGTCCTGGTGAAAGTAAGCACCAAAAAATCGTGCAACTCAGGAAGATCTCTATTCATATCTCTGGAAATCCTGTTAGCAAAAAATATCCCTCAGATCGCCGAGCATTATTAACCAGCACCAACAGCAGCTTTGAAGTTAGCAGCAAAAATAACCCGCCCCTTTGCTGCCACTTTTATGAAAATATTGTAGCCAAGCGTTGTTCTTACCTCTCACTTAAGCAAGAGCCTCACCAAGTTGAAAAATCCTCCTGACTTGCTTTATACAGGTCATGAACCCACGCCTCGGACAACTTAACGTAAACATCTTCAAAAAACGCCCTCGGCTCTTTCATCTCATTCCAACCAAGAGGAAGCAAGGAATGAGACATCGGATCATGTTCCAAAACTTCAGAAAAAACACTCGAATCGCCATCAAGAGCATCTCCCAACACGGAAAACAAGATAAACTTATGTCGATAACTCAACTCAGCGAAGCGCTTGATAATAAACTGAAATATTAAAAATTCTCTATCTAAAGGACAGCAAGGATCGTACGCTGACAATTCAACACCAAGACTCTCTTCGCGATCATATATATCGAACCCACCGAGAAAGTTCTCCAAACTAGGGCTATATGGAACATTAAGAAAAGGATGCATCAACATTAAACTTTCTCTATTGGGTAAAGCGTTATAGGCTGCAACGTCTCAAAGTCGAATTTCATCTCGAACGCATTCATCTTAGAAATGTAACGCGGATTGGCAGGATCTAAAGGATTAGGCTCATATCCACAACCTATATTTTCGGCTTCCATTCGCACTACCAGATTTCCTTTACTATCCTCTCCGGTAAAACGTGACATATTTCTGGATTCCCTTGTCATCGCTTCATTGTATGAATTTAACTGTCCTCTATAGCTTAAAAATTTAGAGCTTGGAACGGCTCTCCATTTCTTGCTTTCACCATGAAGCTCGTCAGCAATGGTTTGCTGCTCAGCAGCAGAGACCAAATTTTCCGCTCCACCATTATCAAGACCTCGCACCACGGCCATCCCTTCTTTCAATTTACTAAAAATACTAATTCTCAAAAACTTGCCGATCAACATAATCACTATTTTTTTCAAGCGCTTCATCTCCACAACCAACGCCTGCCTCACCGAACAAAACTCCAATAACGCTGACAACTTAAACACCACCAAACTTATACAAACAGTTACCCAGCACAACTCTCTTCTCTAGGATTAACAACGACCATTAATCCATACGCACAGGTAAGCGGATACGTTCCATACCTAAAGCATGCCAAAAACATGTTCCAACCAAGCCTTACCTGAGGGCCACGCATAAGGGTAATAGTAGGAGCATCCGACCTCCTCAAACAAAAATATCTGCAACTGCTCTTCATTCTGGAAATCGCGCAAAACAATCAGCAATTCATCCTTCACCCGCGAAATCGTTTCAGAAGAAGATTCAGCAACGAATGATTTAACGACGTCATCTTCAGTCTCGTAATCAAAGTGCCAGTCCTGATGAAAGTAACCAGCAAAAAACTGAAACAGCTCTGGAAATTTACTATTCATTTTTCTACATACCCCGTATGTATGCGATAACCGGTGGGTAGTCTCTTGTCTCTTCGTAAAACTAGTAGCAGCTTGGAAGTCGGCGTTACGGTTGATGCATTACGCTTTAAATACACACCGACCGGATGAGAAACCGAATCCTTAACAACGAGCTGACCATCCTTACTCCTCATGAAAGTTTCTATTTGCGCTTTGTTGGCTACTAACACGCTAGATATGGCTTTCTCTGCTGTAGCACGGTCGTAGAATGTGGAGGTCCGACCTAGCCATGGCTCGTCGCTAAGCCTCTTTGCCAGCTGGGCTTTGGTTCGACCGATATGCTTCTCGATAAGATGCCCGCCCCGACCTTCATGCGCAGCCAATCCACCTCCAGGTACAATTTCGCTATACGGCCCATCAACATCCACATCACCAGGGCATGGACTGCAAGCCAACCCCAACGGATCAACCCACCCCGTGGGATTCAGCGCGTACCCGTACTGATTCAGCCCGCCCGCCAGCTTCACAGGATCCGGCGTCAGATATCGCCCTACCTCCGGATCATAGTACCGATGCCGGTTGTAATGCAGACCGCTCTCGACATCAAAGTACTGCCCCTGAAACCGCAGCGGTTGTTCGAGCCGCTCTCCCCCGCCAACTGCTAAATGCGTGACTTTTCCGTAGGCGTTGTACTTCGCCGACCAGACAATTTCGCCACCAAAGTCCGTCAGCTCCTGCGGCGTACCAAGGTGATCGAGCTGATAGTAAAACGGGCAAGCCTTGCGCGGGCCTTTGCCGTCGAGCATGGCCAATGGGCGAAAAGTGCCGGGTTCGTAGACGTAGCTGCGGTAATGCTCGCGGCTGCTTTCGGCGACGAGGTTGTCGCCCTGCCAGAAGAATTCGGTGGTGTGACCGTCGACGGTTTTGGCGATGCGGCGGCCGAAGGCGTCGTAGCGGTAACTCGCGCAACGTCCGTCGGGTGTGGTGACGCCGATCAACCGGTGCTGGCAGTCGTAACGGTAGTCGGTGACGAGTTTTTGCCCAGTACCGCGCCGCTCGCGGATGAGGTTGCCAAAGGCGTCGTAGTCGTAATGGCGGTCACCCTGCATCAGCAGGCGATTACCTTTAACGGTCGCCACGCCGGGGCGATCCTGCAACAGCAGGTTGCCAGCAGGGTCGTGAGCGAAGGTTTCCGGTAGGTCGTCGCGGGTATGGCGTACGCGGGTCAGGCGGTTGAGCGGGTCGTAGTAATAGCTGCGCTGGCCGTGGCGGCTGTCGGCGATAGTCGCCAGGTTGCCGTTGACCGCGTAGCTGTAGTGGCGCAAGTACAGCGATCGGGTTGGCTGGTTGATCGCGTGGGCTTGCAGCCGGCCCTGTTCGTCATAGTGATAGTGGCTGGTGAGTTGACCTTGTTGGCGTTGCTGCTCGCGGCCGAAGGCGAATTGGTGAGTGGTGAGCCGCGCGCCGTTGAGATCGATGGCGCTCAGCGCGCCGCCTTTTTCGTGGTGGTAGTCGAGTTTGCTGCCGTCCGGCAGGCGCATGCGGTTGAGCTGGCCGCTGGCATCGTAGCCATAGCGCAAGGTGCCCCAGCCTTGATGTTCGGTGATCAGGCGGTCCTGTTGGTCGTACTCGAATTCCAGCGGATGATCGTGGCCGTCATTGACGTTGATCAGGCGGCCAAGGCTGTCGTAGCCATACTCGACCTTGATGCCGTCGGGCAGCGTCTTGACCAGCAACCGCCCTGCCGAGTCTCGTTCATAAGCGGTAACCCACCGCGCCCCCTCATCGCCGAACTCGGTTTTCTCCAGCAGATGGCCGTTGAGGTCGTAGGCATACGCGGTGCGACGACCATCGAATCCGGTTTCCTGTCGGATCAATCCGCCGGGCGTGTAATCCAGGCGATATTTCTCACCCGACTCGTTTTCGATTTCCGTCAGTAATAGCTGTGCGTTATCGTAGCGATACTTCAGCTGCGAACCGTCGGCATTGACGCGGCGGCTGACCAAGTGCAAATCGTCAAGGTATTCGTAGCGCGTGGCACGACCCAGTTCGTCACGTTCAGCGGTGATTTTTCCGTAGGCGTTGTAGCTGAATGCCCGAGTGGCACCTGTGGGAAGCGTCGTCTGAAGCAGTCGTCCGACGGCATCCCACTGGTAGCGGGTGACGGCGCCGTGTTCGTCCTGGCGGGTAATCTGCCGACCCAACGCATCGTAGGAAAACCGCCGCTGACCACCGTCCGGCAAGGTCTCTTCAACCCGTTGGCCCAAGGCATTCCAGACGAAGAGATGACGGCTGTTGTCCGGATACCGGATCGACAGCAACTGCCCTTTTTCATCGTAGTGATAGTGGGTGACATGACCGTCAGGATCGGTCGCCTCGATGACATCGCCCTGGGCATTGCGCCGATACGTCCACACGGCTTTGCCGCGGGACTGCGCATGCAGGAAACCGTTGCGATACTCGTAGGAAGTTGGTTCCTCTTCCGGTGGAATCAGCGCGACCAGCCGCCCGACTTCGTCGTAGTGGTATTCGGTGACGGCGCCGAGCGGATCCTGCTCGGCAATCAACCGGCCTTTGTCGTCGTAGGCCTTGAGGTGTTCGCCGCCATCCAGCCCGATCCTGCGCACCAACCGCGCGCGATCATCGTGCTGGTAAACCTCTTCGCTGCCATCACTGTTGCGGACCGTGACGCTGCCCGCGTCATCCCAGACATACCGCGCCTCCATCTGGGCAAACGATGCCCAATGTCGGATGCATCGCGCCGCCTTGCCGGACCGTTCCCACTCCCAGAAGAAACTCGCCCCACCGGCCAGTTGCCGCTGCAGGATGACGCGCTGATCGTCGTAGTCGTAACGTTCGCTTTCGCCGACTGCGTTGGTGGCTTCGATCAGTTGCCGGCGGTCGTTGTAGCGGTAACTGATCAGCGTCTGTTCGGTGTGCCAAGCCTCGTCGAGATTTTGGGCCGGGACGAAAACCTGATAATCGACGGCGACCAGATGGCTGCGCTCATAACGCAACAGCAAGGCTCGGCCGGCGCCGTTATCGAGGCGCTTGATGCGCTCCTGGCGGTCGCGTGTGACGCGCAGTCGGTTGTCGTAACCGTCGCTGATCGTTGTCAGTCGGCCGTTGATGAAGTGATAGAAACGCGTGTCATCGCCGGCCTGGGCGAGGATCAATTCTTCTGGTTCGTCGCCCAGGAAAATTGCCGCGCGCGAGAGGCTGTTGTGGATGGCCGGGCGTTCGATGCTCGGCAGTGGAAAAGAGGTGCGGCGATTTTCGTGATCGATCCAGATGACGTTGTCGCCCTCGATTTCCAGTCGATGCGCGAGGCTGTGACTCCAGCCGAAACCGAGCCCGCCATCGATCTCGACGGCGCTGGTGCGGTAGAGGCGGGTGAAGTCGAACGGCAGGATGCCGTCCAGCGAGCCGTCAGTGAGGGTCAGCAGCTCTTCGCCGGTGACCATCGACACCGGACATTTGTTGGTGGCGGTTTTATCGGCGGAATCGGCGGGGTCGCCGTTGGGGTTTTTCGCCTGAACCGGGACGTCGTCGTGGTGTTCGGTTTGCTTGAGGGTCGTGTTGCGCTTGGCGTCCCAACGCAGCTGCACCCCGCCACTTCTGAGGCCCGCCGCCACGCCCCTTGCTGCGACCTTTTTGTAGCGGTCGACGTAGCTCATGAAGTTATCGATGAGGTTGAAGATCGCTTTGACGAATCCCTGCACGGCGCTGACGAGGCGGGCGCCGTAACTGGCAAAACGCATACTCAGATAAGCAATGCCAGCCCCCGCGCCAGCGAAGGTCAGGACAATCCCGATCAGAATGTCGATGAGCAACTGCACGACGACTGTTGATACAGCCTCGGCGGTTTTTCCGGCGACCTCGCTGGGCGGCAGCATCTCCAACCAGAGGCTGGCGGTGCGCAGCAACAAACACAGTGCCGCTTCATCGCTGGCCAACAGTTGGACTTTTGCCATCACGTCCGGAGCCGTTTTTGCGAGCCTGGCCAGCTCATCAGCACCGCTACCCAGTCGCTCAACGAACTCGCCGGGATCCTTGAGAATGTCCGAGAGCACGTTGAGGCTGTCCCACACACCCATAATTGCGGCCCAACTTCCAGCGAGCATGCCGTTACCCGCTGCGGCAAAAACCGACTGCGACCATTGCGGCTTGAAACCTTGCCACTCGTTGCGCAGCCAGGTTTCGAGTTGTTCGCTCAGGTCGTCGTAAGACTTGAAAAGCTCATCAACTTGATCCGAAGTCACCGCGCTGTGGACATGAACACGGTAGAACTTGCCGGGTGTACCTTCGAACCGTCCCTTGCCGTTTTCATCAAGCGTGACTGTTGTCTTTTCGCCGCCATCAACGGCAATCACATCAACCTGAATGTTCCCCAGTGGAATGTCGTAAACCGACTCGAACTTGCTTTCGATCTCCAGAATCCTGCTCTCAGGACACTGAGCAACACTGGAGATAAAATCGTCATCGCTACTGCTGACCGACTGGGTGGTACTGCCGAGCTTGATTTGCCGTTCCACGCCCATCAGCGAAGGCATGTCCGTCGCCCGGCTGACTTTGTCGGCAGTACGGTTGAACCAGTTGCCAAGTTGTTCGCGATAGAGCGTCAAGGTGTCTTTGAAGCCGTCGAGCTCCTGCTCGATCTGTACGATCTGATCCATCAGTCCAGCTCCGATATCAGGTAATCCACCAAGGCTGATTTCGGTGCTGACGGCAGGTCTGGCGCCTCTAAAAAGACCACCACCTTGTGCCGCAAGACGTTCTCGGAGAACGCCTCGAAAAGGTCAGGACGGTCTTCGCTCAGCCACTTGAGCAAGTTGTTCACCCGAGTGGTGCTTGACTGGTCAGCGAGATGTTCCAGCAGCGTTGCGGAGACTTCCCACCATGGAAAAACCCTGGAGGTTTTCAGCGCGTCACCGCCAATTTCAAGTGACTGGCCATTGATCAGGCAACGCCCGATCACCGGCATCAGTTGTGCCGCGTTTACCTCGGCAGACTGAAGAATCGGCAATAAATAACGCCCATCCCAGAAACGGAAAAATACCGCGCTGCCATTAGGCAAAAGCACTTGCGTAAGGCTGCATAAATGCTCGACCAACACTTCCAGAGTCGAAGAAGACACCGCGAGCCAACCCCAGTCGCAAGACTCGGTCGTGGCCGCCCATTCCAGAAACTCACTGCCGGCAGCGACGATTCCGACATAAGGCATGACCGGCTCCCACTCGGCATAGTCGGTGTCGGCCCAGATCGGACTGGGTGCTTGAGCGGCGATCGATCGCTGCCAGGCCTTTAAGGGTTCTGCGGAGCTTGTATTGCTGAAGATCGCGAACAGTTGCTCCGAAGGTTTCAGCGGTTGGCGCTCCAGCCATTCGCGAGGTGACAAGCGATCAGGCTGCACAGACACCCTCCTTGCAACGCGCACATTCTTCGCAGAACGGCGCGTCGCTTTTGAGGCTCAGAATCTGGGCGACGCTGAGTGCGGCGAGCTGTCTTTGGCTGCTCGGCGCACTCATTGCCGGCATCGGCGCACCACCGAGTTCTATCGGAACGCTGCTGAAGATCCCGGCGGGGCCGATGTTGATCCAGTGCCCGCCCGCCTGAAGCGTGACATTGGTACCGCCTTCGATGACGACTTGTCCGCTCGCTTTAAGGCTCTGGTTGCCGACGCTGATATGTCGATCGCCGCGCACGTGCAGGTTATCGCTTACACCAACGACCGCACTGCGCCGGTTGCCGACCTCGACGTGCAAGTCATTCAATACCTCTTGAGTCCAGTTTCGCTGGGCCCGCAGGTAGATTTCCTCGGCGCCTTTGCGATCCTCAATGCGTAATTCGCTGTAACCGCCACCACCGGGACTGCTTTGGCTGCGGAAAATGCTGCGGGTTTTGTCGGCGGGCAGATTCAGTGGTGCCGAGTTGGCGCCATTGGGAACGCAGCCCATGACCACCGGTTTATCCACGTCGGCATCGACGAACCCCACCAGTACTTCCATGCCGACCCGAGGAATCAGTGCGATGCCGTAGCCGTCATGCGCCCAGCCCGTGGCAACGCGCAGCCAGCAACTGGAATGTTCGTTGCGCTTCCCGTCACGATCCCAAGCAAGCTGTACCTTGACCCGGCCGTACTCGTCGCAGTGGATCTCGCTGTCACTTGGGCCCGTGACTACAGCCGTTTGATAACCGGTGAAAGAGGGTTTCCCGATATGAACCGGGCGAAACGAAACATCCCACGGCGTTGCCAGAAAGGTATTTCTATAGCCTTGGAAATCTTCCGGGTTGCTGCCGGCCATCTCTTCCAGCACCTGCGGCTGACGGCCATGGTGTTCAATTTGGGTGATCAGCCACAGGTCATTCCATGTCTGACGCGGGTGCTCGGCCAAGCGTAGGAAATGCCCGCTGACCAAAGCAGTTTCATCGCCCCACCCTTCAGCCTGACGGTAGTCCGCGTTGTGGCGTTCAAGCGCTCGCTGAGCCAGCTCCTTACCGTATTCGCGATCCGTGAACTGGCCTGGAAAGTGGTAGTCCTCAAGGGCCGGCAACTGCCCGTTGTCGATTCGGCTTTCAAGTTGCAGTCGCGGTTTGTGGAAGTCGTAGTCGCGACGAGCTACCGCCGTGGTGCGGGTTTCCAGTCGTACGTTGAAGCGATTGATCGCTGGCGCATCTGCCGCCATACCGGTGTCAGGCAAGTAAAGCGTCGGTTTGGCGATCAGAGGAAAAACCGTCTGATCATCACCAAACACCAGCAAATGCCCGTCGATGCTGTGCTGGAAGTGGTAGTGAATGCCAATTTCGGCACATAACCGCTGGATGAACGCCAGATCGCTTTCCGCGTATTGCACGCAGTACTCGCGCTCGGGGTAGTCACTGCCAAGACGAAACGCGAAGGCATCACGCTGGATGCC
Source organism: Pseudomonas sp. IT-P171 (assembly GCF_949767765.1). Taxonomy (NCBI): domain Bacteria; kingdom Pseudomonadati; phylum Pseudomonadota; class Gammaproteobacteria; order Pseudomonadales; family Pseudomonadaceae; genus Pseudomonas; species Pseudomonas sp. IT-P171. Next base: position 83,229 of record NZ_CATKQN010000058.1, on the reverse strand, counting down.
ATGATCCTTGAGAACCTGCGCAATGATCGTCGGCACGCTTTTGTGCTGGAAGATCCGCTGATTGACGCGCTGCCCGAGGTAGCTCAGACGCGGCACCAGGCTGATCTGATAACGCGTCAGACGTTGACCGGAATCGCCTTGGCCCACGCGATAAATCTGACCGTGGATGCCGCAACCTTGCGCATCAAAACTCAGAAACGCCTGACAATGCAGAAGGCTTTCGAGATCGAGGTCCGGCCGTTCGCTGACCAGTTCCAGGTCAAAACGATAGGGCTGGCTGATGGCTTCCTTTCCCGTGAACTCAAGCACCTTGAGCTCATTCTGGTTGCCGTCGACGGTCAGCGTGAAGCGCGGTTGATTGGCGAGAGCGAACATCCGATGTGTCTCTGCAGAATGTAGGCGGGCGATTCTGCATGAGCGACAAGGGGTGTTGATGAAGGGACAGGAAACTCAGATTCGCCCTACTTTTTTATAGATTCTTCCTTCAAAAATCGGGACATCCGACTACAGACATCCCCCTCAAAACCACCACCGGCCAATGGGGGAGCGGGTCTTTGTCCCCCGCAAGCAAAAAAAACGGCCCGCCTCCAAAGGAAGCGGGCCGTTTTCATGTTCGGCGAAAGGTCGGAGCCTCAGCTCGTCCCGATCACTTGTTCAGGCGGAAATCTGCCTCGGCAGCGGCAAAGCGCTGAAGCATGCCCGCCGTCGGGTTGCCCAGTTTGCTGACGATGTAGATCGCCAGGCTGGCGAAGATGAAACCAGGGATGATTTCGTACAGACCCAGCAGCTCGAAGTGTTTCCACACGATGACGGTGATCGCGCCAACCAGAATACCGGCCAGTGCGCCGTTGCGGGTCATGTCTTTCCAGATCACAGAGATCAGCACAACCGGACCGAACGCAGCACCGAAACCGGCCCAGGCGTAGCTGACCAGACCCAGTACACGGTTGTTCGGGTTAGCCGCCAGCGCGATAGCGATCAGGGCAACCAGCAGCACCATGGCGCGACCGACCCAAACCAGCTCAACCTGGGAAGCGGTTTTGCGCAGGAAGGTTTTGTAGAAGTCTTCGGTCAGGGCGCTCGAGCACACCAGCAACTGGCAGCTCAGGGTGCTCATTACCGCGGCCAAAATAGCCGACAGCAGGACACCGGCAACCCAAGGATTGAAGAGGATTTTGGCCAGCTCGATGAACACGCGCTCCGGGTTTTCGGTCACAGGACCAGCGACTTCAGGGTGCGCGGAGAAGTAAGCGATACCGAAAAAGCCTACAGCCACGGTGCCGCCCAGGCACAGGATCATCCAGGCCATGGAGATGCGGCGAGCCTTGGCGATCGACTTGACCGAATCCGCCGCCATGAAACGCGCGAGGATGTGCGGCTGGCCGAAGTAGCCCAGGCCCCAGCCCATCAGCGAGATGATGCCGACGAAGGTAGTGTTTTTCAGCATGTCGAAGTTGCTGGCGTCTTTCGCTTCGATGGCCAGGAACGTGGTGTCGACGCCGCCGGTGGCCAACAGCACGATGATCGGCGTCAGCAACAGAGCGAAGATCATCAGCGTGGCTTGTACGGTGTCAGTCCAGCTTACTGCCAGGAAACCGCCGACGAAGGTGTAGGCAATCGTCGCCGCAGCACCGGCCCACAGCGCTGTCTCGTAGGACATGCCGAAGGTGCTTTCGAACAGGCGGGCGCCGGCCACGATGCCGGAAGCGCAGTAGATGGTGAAGAACACCAGGATCACGACCGCGGAGATGATCCGCAGCAGACCGCTTTTGTCTTCGAAGCGGCTGGAGAAGTAGTCCGGCAGGGTCAGTGCATCACCGTTGTGCTCGGTCTGCACGCGCAGACGGCCGGCGACGAACAGCCAGTTCAGGTAAGCACCGATGATCAGGCCGATGGCGATCCAGCTCTCGGACAGGCCGGACATGTAGATGGCGCCCGGCAGGCCCATCAACAACCAGCCGCTCATGTCGGAGGCGCCGGCGGACAATGCAGTCACGACGCTGCCCAGGCTGCGACCGCCCAGAATGTAGTCAGAAAGATTGTTGGTGGAGCGATAGGCCATCAAGCCGATCAGCACCATTGCTGCGATGTAGATCACGAAGGTGATCAGGGTTGGATTGCTTACGCTCATTAAGTTACGCCCTGGCTTTGTTTTTATGTAGCGGCGGCTGGTGAACCGCGCGCAAACGACGACGTTTGACAGACGATTTCAGATCCCGCGCATTTATGACTGATGTTTCCCCAGGAAAGCCATCAGCCAGATACACCTGTCTTTTTGACTGGTTGCACCTTAGCCGCGAATGCTATTCAACAATGCAAATAAGGTGCAACCCATTTCGCGAGAATAAGTTGCACCTAGTCGGATTTATCCGAAAAAAGCCGGTTTTTGCTTCCTTTTAGCGCAGTCAACGACCGTTCCTAGAATTAAAAGCACCAAGCAAGTGCGGTACGTTCGTATCGGAATTTATTTCCTGACGAGCTGCTTATAATTCCGACAAAAAAAGGGTTGCACCCGGTTGCACCTCAAAGGTTGCCCAGCTAATCTTGCGGCCAGCTGATGCCACGCGGTCGTGGCAAACATGAGGATAAAAATATGGCTACCACCACCCTTGGGGTCAAACTTGATGACCCGACCCGCGAGCGCCTAAAGGCGGCCGCGACCTCGATTGATCGCACGCCGCACTGGCTGATCAAGCAGGCAATTTTCAATTACCTGGAAAAACTCGAGGGTGGTGCAACCCTGACCGAGCTGAACGGTTTGACCTCCAAAGAGGCTGACGACAGTGGCGAAGTCCATGTCGACCATGCACACCAGTGCTTCCTCGAGTTCGCCGAAAGCATCCTGCCGCAATCGGTGCTGCGTGCTTCGATCACCGCCGCTTACCGTCGCCCTGAGCCGGAAGTGGTGCCGATGTTGATCGAACAGGCTCGCTTGCCGGTCGCCATGGCCGAAGCCACCAACAAGCTGGCGGCCTCGATTGCCGAGAAACTGCGCAATCAGAAGAGCGCCGGCGGCCGTGCCGGGATTGTTCAGGGCCTGCTGCAGGAATTTTCCCTGTCGTCCCAGGAAGGCGTGGCGCTGATGTGCCTGGCCGAAGCGCTGCTGCGCATCCCGGACAAAGGCACTCGCGACGCACTGATTCGCGACAAGATCAGCACCGGCAACTGGCACCCGCACTTGGGCAACAGTCCGTCGCTGTTCGTCAACGCCGCCACCTGGGGTCTGCTGCTGACCGGCAAACTGGTCGCCACCCACAATGAAGCCGGCCTGACTTCGTCCTTGAGCCGCATTATCGGCAAAAGCGGCGAGCCGATGATCCGCAAGGGCGTCGACATGGCCATGCGCCTGATGGGCGAGCAGTTCGTTACCGGCGAAACCATCGCCGAAGCCCTGGCCAACGCCAGCAAGTTCGAAGCCAAAGGCTTCCGCTATTCCTACGACATGCTGGGTGAAGCCGCACTCACCGAGCACGACGCGCAGAAATACCTCGCCTCGTACGAACAAGCCATCCACTCGATCGGCAAAGCGTCCCACGGTCGTGGGATTTATGAAGGCCCGGGCATTTCCATCAAACTGTCGGCACTGCACCCGCGTTACAGCCGTGCGCAGTACGAGCGTGTGATGGACGAGTTGTACCCGCGCCTGTTGTCGCTGACCCTGTTGGCCAAGCAGTACGACATCGGCCTGAACATCGACGCCGAAGAAGCCGACCGCCTCGAGCTGTCGCTGGATCTGCTGGAGCGCCTGTGCTTCGAGCCGCAACTGACCGGCTGGAACGGCATCGGCTTCGTGATCCAGGCTTACCAGAAGCGTTGCCCGTACGTGATCGATTACGTGATCGACCTGGCGCGTCGCAGTCGTCATCGCCTGATGATCCGCCTGGTAAAAGGCGCGTACTGGGACAGCGAAATCAAGCGCGCCCAGGTCGAAGGCCTGGAAGGCTATCCGGTCTACACCCGCAAGGTGTACACCGACGTTTCCTACATCGCCTGCGCGCGCAAACTGCTGTCGGTGCCGGAAGTCATCTATCCGCAGTTCGCCACGCACAACGCCCACACCCTGTCGGCCATTTACCACATCGCGGGGCAGAACTATTACCCCGGCCAGTACGAGTTCCAGTGCTTGCACGGCATGGGTGAACCGCTGTACGAACAGGTTGTAGGCAAAGTTTCCGAAGGCAAGCTGAACCGTCCGTGCCGCGTGTACGCTCCGGTTGGTACTCACGAAACACTGCTGGCGTACCTGGTTCGTCGTCTGCTGGAAAACGGCGCGAACACCTCGTTCGTCAACCGTATCGCAGACCAGTCCATTTCGATCCAGGAGCTGGTGGCCGATCCAGTGGCCAGCATCGAGCAGATGGCGACGCTGGAAGGCGGCTTCGGCCTGCCGCACCCGCGTATCCCGCTGCCGCGTGACCTTTATGGTGCCGAGCGCGCCAACTCCAGCGGCATCGACATGGCCAACGAACATCGTCTGGCTTCGCTGTCCTGCGCTTTGCTGGCCACCGCTCACAACCACTGGAAGGCCGCACCGATGCTCGGTTGCGCCTCCAGCACTGAAACACCTGCGCCAGTGCTCAACCCGTCCGATCTGCGTGACGTGGTCGGCCATGTGCAGGAAGCAACCGTCGAAGACGTCGACAACGCGATCCAGTGCGCCCTGAACGCTGCGCCGATCTGGCAGGCCACTCCGCCCGCCGAACGTGCTGCGATCCTGGAACGTGCCGCCGATTTGATGGAAGGCGAGATTCAGCCGCTGATGGGCCTGCTGGCTCGCGAAGCCGGCAAGACCTTCGCCAACGCCATCGCCGAAGTGCGCGAAGCCGTGGACTTCCTGCGTTATTACGCCGTGCAGGCTCGCAACGATTTCACCAATGACGCCCACCGCCCATTGGGTCCGGTGGTCTGCATCAGCCCGTGGAACTTCCCGCTGGCGATCTTCAGTGGTCAGGTGGCTGCTGCCTTGGCCGCCGGTAACCCGGTTCTGGCCAAGCCAGCGGAACAAACCCCGCTGGTCGCCGCTCAAGCCGTGCGCCTGTTGCTCGAAGCCGGGATTCCGGAAGGCGTGCTGCAACTGTTGCCGGGTCGTGGCGAAACCGTTGGCGCCCGTCTGGTCGGTGACGATCGGGTCAAAGGCGTGATGTTCACCGGCTCCACCGAAGTCGCTCGCTTGCTGCAACGCAACGTCGCCGGTCGTCTGGATGCACAGGGTCGTCCGATTCCGCTGATCGCCGAAACCGGCGGCCAGAACGCGATGATCGTCGACTCCTCGGCACTGACCGAACAGGTTGTGATCGACGTGGTGTCGTCGGCCTTCGACAGCGCCGGTCAACGTTGCTCGGCGCTGCGTGTACTGTGCTTGCAGGAAGATTCCGCTGATCGCGTCATCGAAATGCTCAAGGGCGCCATGGCTGAATGCCGTCTCGGCAACCCTGAGCGCCTGTCCGTGGACATCGGCCCGGTGATCGACGCCGAAGCCAAGGCGGGCATCGAGAAGCACATCCAGGCCATGCGCGACAAAGGTCGCAATGTGTATCAGGTGGCGATCGCCAACAGCGAAGAAGTCAAACGCGGCACCTTCGTGATGCCGACGCTGATCGAGCTGGAGAGCTTCGACGAACTGCAACGCGAGATCTTCGGCCCGGTGCTGCACGTGGTTCGCTACAAGCGCAAGGACATCGACCAGTTGATCGGCCAGATCAACGCTTCCGGCTACGGCCTGACGCTGGGCGTGCACACGCGTATCGACGAGACCATCGCCAAGGTGATCGACAACGTCAACGCCGGTAACGTCTACGTGAACCGCAACATCGTTGGCGCTGTGGTTGGCGTGCAACCGTTTGGTGGCGAAGGCCTGTCGGGCACTGGCCCGAAAGCCGGTGGTCCGTTGTACCTGTACCGCCTGCTGTCGACCCGTCCTACCGATGCGATCGAACAGTCCTTCGCTCGCGGCGATGCCGTCACTGCACCGGATGTTCGTCTGCGTGACGCCATGAGCAAACCGCTGACTGCGCTGCAAGCCTGGGCCGACAGCAACAAGCTCAGCGACCTGAGCACCCTGTGCGTGCAGTTCGCGGCGCAATCGCAAAGCGGGATCACCCGTGTGCTGGCGGGGCCGACTGGCGAGCGCAACAGCTACGCCATTCTGCCGCGTGAACACGTGCTGTGCCTGGCGGAAGTCGAAGGCGATCTGTTGACTCAACTGGCGGCGGTATTGGCTGTCGGTGGTTCGGCGGTTTGGCCGGAAGCTGACTTGACCAAGGCATTGTTCGCACGCATGCCAAAGGAAATTCAGGCGAAGATCAAGCTGGTTGCCGACTGGAACAAGGACGAAGTGGTGTTTGATGCGGTCCTGCATCACGGCCATTCCGATCAGCTGCGCGCGGTTTGCCAGCAAGTGGCCAAGCGTGCCGGGGCGATCGTCGGGGTTCACGGGTTGTCCCAGGGCGAGACCAACATCGCGCTGGAGCGTCTGGTGATCGAGCGGGCATTGAGTGTTAACACCGCTGCGGCGGGTGGTAATGCAAGCTTGATGACGATCGGCTAAATCGCAACAAGACCGGGCGTCCGCAATGGTCGCCCGGTCAGCAACATCCCTGTGGGAGCTAGCCTGCTAGCGATAGCGGTATAGCATTCAACTAATATGTTGAATGTTATGGCCTCATCGCGAGCAGGCTCGCTCCCACATTTGATTCGCGCTGCCCGCATCCCACCATCACGCTCATCAATCATCCTGTTCAGCCTCTATTCCCACGCCTAGACTCGGTCCATTCCAAAAAAAGGTAGGCCGCCATGTCCGAGACGTTGCTCAGTTCCCGCAATCTGGCTTTCGAGCTGTATGAAGTCCTCGATGCCGAAGGCCTGACACAGCGTGAGCGTTTCGCCGAGCACAATCGCGAGACCTTCGATGCTGCCATCGGCACTGCCCGCAACATCGCCGAGAAGTTCTTCGCCCCGCATAACCGCAAGGGTGACGAGAACGAACCGCGCTATGAGAACGGCCAGGCGATTCTGATTCCGGAAGTGAAACCGGCCGTGGATGCTTTCCTCGAAGCCGGTTTCCTCAACGCTGCGCGCAGTTTCGACGCCGGCGGCATGCAACTGCCTACACTGTTGTCCCAGGCCTGCTTCGCGCACTTTCAATCGGCCAACGCGGCGTCAACTTCTTATCCCTTCCTGACCATGGGCGCGGCGAACCTGATCGAAAGCTTCGGCACTGAAGAGCAGAAACAACGCTTCCTGCAGCCGATGATCGACGGCCGCTTTTTCGGCACCATGGCGCTGACCGAGCCCCATGCTGGCTCATCCCTGTCGGATATTCGTACCCGCGCGGAGCCGGCGTCGGACGGTACTTATCGCCTGAAGGGCAACAAGATTTTCATCTCCGGCGGCGATCACCCGCTGTCGGAAAACATCGTGCACATGGTGCTGGCCAAACTGCCGGACGCGCCGGCCGGGGTGAAGGGGATTTCGCTGTTTATCGTGCCCAAGTTCCTGGTCAACGATGACGGCAGCCTGGGTAAGCGCAATGACGTGTTGCTGGCCGGCCTGTTCCACAAGATGGGCTGGCGCGGCACCACGTCTACGGCGCTGAACTTCGGCGACAACGGCGAATGCGTCGGCTATCTGGTGGGCAAGCCGCACCACGGTTTGAGCTACATGTTCCAGATGATGAACGAGGCGCGGATCGGCGTCGGCATGGGCGCGGTGATGCTCGGCTACGCCGGTTACCTGTATTCGCTGGAGTACGCCCGCGAGCGCCCACAGGGCCGCGTGCCGGACAGCAAAGACCCGAACACCGCGCCGGTGGCGATCATTCAACATGCTGACGTGAAACGCATGTTGCTGACGCAAAAAGCCTACGTCGAAGGTTCGTTCGACCTTGGGTTGTATGCGGCGCGATTGTTCGATGACACCACGACACTGGAAACCGAAGGCGAGCGCAAACAGGCGCATGAGCTGCTGGATTTGCTGACGCCGATCGTCAAATCCTGGCCGTCGGAGTTTTGCCTGAAGGCCAACGAACTGGCGATCCAGATTCTCGGCGGCCACGGCTACACCCGTGAGTACCCGGTCGAGCAGTATTACCGCGACAACCGTCTGAACCCGATTCATGAAGGCACCCACGGCATTCAGTCGCTCGACCTGTTGGGGCGCAAACTGGCGCAGAACGGTGGCGCGGGACTCAAGCAATTGATCCGCCTGATCGCCAATACTGCCGAGCGCGCTCACGCATACGATTCGTTGACCCCGTTGCGTGAACCGCTGGAGAAACTGGTGGCACGCCTGCAGACCGTGACCATTGGCCTGCTGACCGATCTGGGCCAAGGCAAGGTCAACAGCAGTCTGGCGAACTCGGCGCTGTACCTGAAAGTGTTCGGGCACACAGTGATTGGCTGGCGCTGGCTGGAACAGGCGATTCGCGCCGAGGAAGGGTTGGCCAAAGGGAATGCGGCGGATGTGGGCTTCTATAAGGGCAAGCTGCAGGCGGCGCGGTATTTCCTGACGTGGGAAGTGCCGGGTTGCCACCATGAACTGGCGATTCTTGAGGCTCGGGATGATGTGTGTCTTGGGATGCAGGATGAGTGGTTTTAACTAAAGCTTTGCAATGCTGCTGAAATCCAATCGCGAGCAGGCTCGCCCCCACAGGGATCTCTGTCGTCACAGATAATGTGATCAACACCCGAATCCTGTGGGAGCGAGCCTGTTCGCGATGGCATCAGCACAACCAACACATCACTTCAGCTTGAAACTGCCCATCTGCCGCGCCAGATCATCCGCCAACCGCTGCAACGTCTGACAGTCCTCACGGCAAGCCCTGACCTCCCCCGCCGTCGCCCGGGCCAGATCGGAAATCCCCTGCACATTGCGGTTGATCTCTTCCGTCACCGCCGACTGCTCTTCCGTCGCGGTCGCCACCTGATGGTTCATGTCGCTGATGCGCTCGACCTGCCCGGTAATCGCCGTCAACGACGCCCCGGTGCGCTGGCTGGACTCAACCCCGGTGCCCGTCGCCGCTTGCCCGGTGTGCATCGACGACACCGCGTTCTCCGCGCCCTGCTTGAGGCTGCCGATCATCTGCTGGATCTCATCGGTGGAGGCCTGCGTACGTCGAGCCAACGTGCGCACTTCATCCGCCACCACCGCAAATCCACGCCCCATGTCCCCGGCCCGCGCCGCTTCGATGGCTGCGTTCAACGCCAAAAGGTTAGTCTGCTCGGAAATCCCGCGAATCACCGCCAGCACCTGATCGATGGACGCCACCTGATTGGCCAGCTCGCCTACCGCGCTAGCGGCGTGGCCGATTTCATCGGACATGCTTTCAATATGCCGGATCGAACCGCCGACCACTTCCCGCGCCTGCATCGCCTCATCGCGAGCATTCTGCGAAGCAACTGCGGCGTTGCCGGCGTTCTGCGCGATTTCCTGCACAGTCAGGCCCATTTCGTGGACGGCGGTGGCGACCATGTCGGTCATTTCCTGCTGACGCCCGGAGCGTTCGGCGGTGTTGTGAACAACCTTCGCCACCTGACTGACTGCGGTGCGCAAGCGCTCACTGGTGGTCAGCACTTCACCGATCATCTCGCGCTGACTGTCGAGGAATCGATTGAAACCGCGCGCCAGGTCGCCCAGCTCATCGGCGCGACTGGAATCTAACCTGTGGGTCAAATCTCCACCACCGCTACCGATGGCTACCAATGCCGCTGTTACCTGACGAATCGGGCGCACCAGGCCACGGGCCAGCAACACCACCAGCAACAGGCACACCAGCGCCACCGCCAGACCGATGCCGCTGCTCATCCACATGGCACGGCGGGCTTCGGCGTAGATCTGCGACTGTGGCACTTCGGCCACCAGGGTCCAGCCCAGATCCCGCAAAGGCAGGCTCAATGCCAGGAAATCTTCGCCGTCGCGGGTGAATCCGCTGCTGGTGGCGGCTTTTTGACCCATGACTGTTTGCGCCGCTGAGCCGCCAATTTGCTCGGCCAGGGTCCGTTTTCCGCTGAACTGCGCCTCGGGATGAACCTGGATCAAACCGTCGGAACGTACGAGATAGACCTTGCCGCGCTCACCAAAGTTGAAGTTGTGGATCAGCTCCGATAGCTCTTTCATGCTCAACCCGAGGCCCGCAACGCCCACGACTTTGCCGGCCTGTTCGACCTTGAGGTCGATGAACAGCGCCAACTCTCCGGTCGCGGTGTCATTGTCGATATTGAGGGTGCGCGGCTGGTTGCTGTCGAGGAACGAGTAGAACCAGGCGTCCTTGGGGTTGGAACGGCTGAGGGTCCGGTCCAGGCCTTTTTCAGTGAAATAGTGGTTTGAAGCCGTGCCGACGATCAGCGCGGTAAACGCTTTGTGTTCCGCGCGAATGCCTTCCAGATACTCCACGAACGCGGCGGTCCGGGCACTGTCTTCACCCCCGGCCAGCCAGTCACGCACCATGCTGTTGCTGGCGATGTCCTTGGCGGCGGTAAGGGGTTGCACCAGGATGCGTTCGATGTCGTTGCGCATCGCTTCGATGCTCGACGGCAGCGCTTGTTCGACAAGGTAGCTCTGGGCAAGACGGTTGACCACGAGGGTATAAATGCCAACCACGATCAGAATACTGACCAGCAGGGCGGTGCCCATGCTCAGGATCAACTGCCATTGAATACTGCGTCGCCAGAACTGCATGGAGCACCCCCAAAGAATAAGAGGCTGAAACACTGCAACAGCCGTGCCGATTGTATACAACACAAACGACAATTTATTCTTTGGTTGTGCGCAAAGCCGATCAGGCCTGATTGATCGTCTTGGAGATCACTTCAACCGTGGCGCTGACTTGCTCTTGGTAACGGTCGAGTTCGAGCTTGTGTTGCTTTTGCATTTCGATCTGCTGCGAGCACAGATTCATGGCTGCCAGCACCAGCAGGCGGTCACCGATCAGCGTCGGGTACTTTCTTTTGGTGTCGGCCAAAGCGGCTTTCAACATCATGGCGGCGTCCAGCAGGGTTTGCTCTTCCCCGGCCGGCGCCTTGATCGAATAGTCCTCCCCCAGGATCGAGACGACTTTTACCCCTGCGGCGCCCTGACTCATGCGCTGACCGGGCCGGCGCTGACGCGTTCAACCAGGGCCTGAATGCGGGCGGCGGTGGCGCCTTGTTTTTCTTCCTGTTCCATCAGACTCAGTTGCAGGCTTTCGTTTTCATCCTTGGCCTGGGCCAATTCTGCGCTCAGGGTCTGGTTGGTGCCGAGCAGGTTCTGGTTCTGTTGAACAAGGTCGCTGACCAGCTGTTCCAATTGGCTTAGGGATGCTTCCAACATTTTGATTTTCCAGGCATTTTCAAAGGGCGCGTACGATAAAGAAAAGTCACCACGGATGCCAGGGTTATTGGGGCGCAAGGCCTTGATTTTGCTGGCGGGTGACCTTCCTCGCGAACTTTAAAGACTGTGATTGGCGAATCTGGTTCCTGCACTTCGTCGCCGGGCCCTCGCTGCGACAAATACGCACAGGCATTCAAGACTTTAGTCGTATGACCGATAAGTCATCCATACGTCAGTCCCAGCGCCGCACGGCTGCGCTCTTTTCGGTAAACACCATGTCCCTTCGTAATATGAATATCGCGCCGCGGGCGTTCCTCGGCTTCGCTCTGATTGGCGGTTTGATGCTGGTTCTGGGTGTGTTTGCCTTGAACCAGATGAGCAAGATCCGTGGTGCCGGTGAAGACATCGCCTCCATGAGCGTACCGAGCATCAAAAGCCTGGATGAGTTCACCCAGCTGACCTTGCGACTTCGGGTCCTGTCCTATCGTTTGCTGGTAAACCGCGAACCTGATGTTCAGCAGAAAACCATGGAACTGTTCGACCTGCGCAACCAGCAGATCCGCGATGCCCAGAAAGTCTACGAGCAACTGATCGATGGCCCGGAAGAACGCGCCGCCTATGATAAGTACGTGCAGTTGCTGGCGCAGTATCGCCAACTCGAAGAGCGGATGAAGACGTTCTCGCGCAACAATCAGGTCGACGACCTGCGCAAGATGTTGAACACCGAGTTGCTCGCCAACTCCGAAGAAGTCAACGCAGCCCTCGCGAAGTTGCTTGAAATCAATACCCTGCAGATCGACAAAACCGACCGCAATGCAGGTGACCAGTATTCGATGTCCTTCAATCTGGTGATCACTTTGCTGGTCATCGCCACCGGCCTGACCGTGCTGTTTGCCTGGTTGCTGACCAACAGCATTACCAAACCGATCGCCAATGCCTTGAGCGCTGCCGAAGAAATCGCCGAAGGTAACCTGACTCGCCCAATCACCGTTGATGGCGAAGACGAAGCCGGTCGTTTGCTGCTGGCCATGTCGAAGATGCAGGACAAGCTGCGCGACACCCTGCAGCGGATTTCCGGCTCGGCCACGCAACTGGCCTCCGCCGCCGAAGAGCTCAACAGCGTCACCGACGAAAGCGCACGCGGCCTGACCCAACAGAACAACGAGATCGAACAGGCTGCCACCGCGGTCAACGAAATGACCAGCGCCGTGGAAGAAGTGGCGCGCAACGCGGTGAGCACGTCCGAAGCGTCGAAGAACGCCACCACATCGGCTGGCGATGGCCGCGATCTGGTTCAGGAAACCGTCAGCGCCATCGAACGCATGAGCGCCGATGTGCAGAGCACCGCCACGCTGATTGGCGACCTGGCGAATGAATCCCGTGACATCGGCAAGGTGCTGGATGTGATCCGTGGCTTGGCCGACCAGACCAACCTGCTGGCGTTGAACGCGGCGATCGAAGCCGCTCGCGCGGGTGAAGCCGGTCGTGGTTTTGCGGTAGTGGCGGATGAGGTCCGCGCCCTGGCGCATCGCACCCAGCAGTCGACCAGTGAAATCGAACGGATGATCGGCAGCATTCAAAGCGGCACCGAACACGCTGTGGATTCGATGCGCAACAGCACCGAGCGTGCCGAGTCGACCCTGAACATCGCCCGGGGTGCCGGCCTGTCGCTGGACACGATCAACAGCGCCATCGTCGAAATCAACGAACGCAACCTGGTCATCGCCAGCGCGGCCGAAGAGCAGGCGCAGGTGGCGCGGGAAGTGGATCGCAACCTGGTGAACATCCGTGATCTGTCGGTGCAATCGGCAACCGGGGCCAATCAGACCAGCGCAGCGAGCAATGAGCTGTCGCGGTTGGCGCTGGACCTGAACAACATGGTTGGGCGGTTTAGTCTCTAACGGCTAACACTGCCCCTGTGGCGAGGGAGCTTGCTCCCGCTGGGTCGCGTAGCGACCCCAAGCAGGCAACGCGGTGAATCAGGTTCCACACGAGATCCGATTTTTGCGACTGCTTCGCAGCCGAGCGGGAGCAAGCTCCCTCGCCACAGTAAATGCGCTCGATCTGGCGATGTAGTTCGCTCCGTCAAAAACCTTTTTGACAGCATCACATTTCAACAGGTTAGAATCGCTGGCACGCAGACTGCATGGTCAGTTTGTGCCCGCCTTTCAGCTTTCTGGAGTACTGCCTTTGAATGCGACGACCATCAACAGCCTGTTCTTGATCGGCGCGTTGCTGGTAGGTGCAAGCATTCTGGTGAGTTCACTTTCGTCCCGCCTCGGCATCCCGATTCTGGTGATTATCCTGGCCGTGGGCATGGCGGCCGGCGTCGATGGCGGCGGCATCATTTTCGATAACTACCCGACGGCCTATCTGGTCGGCAACCTCGCGCTGGCGGTGATCCTGCTCGACGGTGGCTTGCGAACCAGGGTGTCGAGTTTCCGCGTGGCGTTATGGCCGGCACTGTCGCTGGCCACGGTCGGCGTGCTGATTACCACCGGGCTGACCGGCATGGCCGCGGCGTGGCTGTTCAATCTGAACCTGATTCAAGGCCTGCTGATCGGTGCCATCGTCGGCTCCACGGATGCCGCGGCGGTGTTTTCGCTGCTCGGCGGCAAGGGCCTTAACGAACGGGTCACCGCCAGCCTCGAGATCGAATCCGGCAGCAACGACCCGATGGCGGTGTTCCTCACGGTCACCCTGATCGACATGCTCGCCAGCGGCGAAACCGGCCTGCACTGGAACCTGCTGGTGCATCTGGTGCGCGAGTTCGGCATCGGCGGCGTGATCGGCCTGGGTGGCGGCTGGTTGATGCTGCAGCTGGTCAACCGGATCAATCTGGCCACCGGCCTTTATCCGATTCTGGTGATTGCCGGCGGCCTGGTGGTGTTCGCCCTGACCAACGCCCTGCACGGCAGCGGCTTCCTTGCGGTCTACCTGTGCGGCCTGGTGATCGGCAACCGTCCGGTGCGCAGCCGCCACGGCATCTTGCACATGCTCGACGGCATGGCGTGGCTGGCGCAGATCGGCATGTTCCTGGTGCTGGGGCTGTTGGTGACGCCGCATGATTTATTGCCCATCGCCCTGCCCGCCCTGGGCCTGGCGCTGTGGATGATTCTGTTTGCACGGCCACTGTCGGTGATGGTCGGCCTGTTGCCGTTCAAGGCCTTCCACGGCCGGGAAAAAGCCTTTATTTCCTGGGTTGGCCTGCGTGGTGCGGTCCCGATCATCCTGGCGGTGTTCCCGCTGATGGCCGGCCTGCCCAACGCTCAGCTGTACTTCAACCTCGCGTTCTTTATCGTGCTGGTCTCGCTGCTGGTGCAGGGTACGAGCCTGCCATGGGTGGCGAAGCTGTTGAAGGTGACCGTTCCGCCCGAGCCGGCGCCGATCTCCCGCGCCGCGCTGGAAGTGCATGTCACCAGCGAGTGGGAGCTGTTCGTTTATCGCCTCGGCGCTGAAAAATGGTGCATCGGCTCGCCCCTTCGCGAACTGAAAATGCCCGAAGGCACGCGCATCGCGGCCCTGTTTCGTGGCCAGCAACTGCTCCATCCGTCGGGTAGTACGGTGCTCGAAGTCGATGATTTGCTGTGCGTAATCGGTCACGAACACAACCTTCCGGCCCTCGGAAAATTGTTCAGCCAGGCACCGCAACGAGGTCTGGATTTGCGCTTCTTCGGCGACTTCGTACTGGAAGGAGATGCCCAGCTGGCCGCGGTTGCTGCCCTGTACGGATTGAAAGTCGAGGGCATCGATCCGGATATGACTCTGGCCCGTTTCATTGCCCACAAAGTGGGCGGTGCGCCAGTGGTGGGTGACCAGGTGGAATGGAACAACACCATCTGGACCGTCGCGGTCATGGAGGGGAACAAGATCGGCAAAGTGGGCGTCAGATTCCCCGAAGGAAGTCGCCCGGGTCCGGGACTCTTCCTCTAAACTCCACACTTCGTCTCGTTTTCGATCGGTCTCTATGTCAACCCTGCGCACCTTTTTCATCATGGCCCTGCTGGGCTTGAGTCTTTCTGTCGGTACGTTGCAAGCGGCCGAACCGCCGTCCAGCGAAGCCGTGCAGGCAAACCTGGACAAGATTGCCGAGCGCAAACTGCCGGAAGCCGACCAAAAGGC
The DNA here is from genome assembly GCF_949767765.1 of Pseudomonas sp. IT-P171. Classification (NCBI taxonomy): domain Bacteria; kingdom Pseudomonadati; phylum Pseudomonadota; class Gammaproteobacteria; order Pseudomonadales; family Pseudomonadaceae; genus Pseudomonas; species Pseudomonas sp. IT-P171. The sequence goes on along the minus strand of NZ_CATKQN010000058.1, from coordinate 67,803 downwards.
CCTGCAGACCCTCCTGCAGAACACGCTGACCCAGCTCGAGAATAAGCGTGATTACGAGCGGAAGCTGACCGATCTCAAGCAGCAACTCGCCACGGCGCCGAAGCAGAACATCGAGAACCAGCGCGAACTGACTCGCCTCAAGGCCACCAACGTGACGCCGGTGGCGCAACGCTATAGCAAAGAGTCCATTCAGCAGCTGGAGCAGATGCTCACCGAGCGTTCGACCCAGCAAAGCGACATGCAAAAAGCCCTCGCCGAAGCGAACAGCCTGGTCATTACCGCCCAGACCCGGCCCGAGCGCGCCCAGGCTGAAATTTCCACCAGCCAGACGCGCATCCAGCAGATCAACAACATCCTCAAGGCTGGCAAGGACAACGGCAAGACCTTGAGCGGCGAACAGCGTGACCTGCTCAATGCCGAGCTGGCCGCACTGAACGCGCTGATCCCGCTGCGCCGCCAGGAACTGGCCGGCAACAGCCAGTTGCAGGATCTGGGCAACAGCCAGCATGACTTGCTGACGGAAAAAACCGATCGCCTGGACCGGGAGATCCAGGAGCTGCAAACCCTGATCAACCAGAAACGCTTGGCCCAGTCTCAGGAAACCGTGACGCAGCAGTCCATCGAAGCTCAGAAATCCGGCAGCAGCGCTCTGCTAGCCACCGAAAGCGCGGCCAATCTGAAGCTTTCCGACTATCTGCTCAAAAGCACTGACCGCTTGAACGTCGTCACCCAGCAGAACCTGCAAACCAAGCAGCAGCTGGACAACGTGACCCAGAGCGATTCGGCCCTGGACGAACAGATCAACGTGCTCAAGGGCAGCCTGCTGCTGTCGAAGATTCTCTACAAACAGAAACAGGGCCTGCCGCGCCTCAAGCTTGACCGTGACCTGGCCGACCAGATCGCCGATATCCGCTTGTATCAGTTCGAAGTCAGCCAGCAACGGGAACTGCTCAGCAACCCGGCGGCCTACGTCGACAACCTGCTCTCGACCCAACCTCCCGAGCAAGTCACCCCGCAACTGCGCAAGAGCCTGCTGGAACTGGCCACGACCCGCGCCGACCTGCTGGAGCGGCTGAACCGCGAACTCAGCGCGGTGCTCAACGAATCGATCACGCTGCAACTCAATCAGAAACAGCTGCTCAGTACCGCGCAAAGCCTGCGGGCGACCCTCGATGAGCAGATGTTCTGGATTCCGAGCAACAAGCCGCTCGATCCGGAATGGATGCGCGGCGTGCCGGAGCGTCTGCAACGCCAGATCGCGACCCTGCCGCTGGCGTCGAGCGTGAGCGAACTGATCGACGGCCTGACACAGCGACCGCTGCTGTTCCTGCCGTTGGTTCTGCTGATCGGCGCCCTGTTGTGGCGTCGCAAAAGCCTGTACGCCCGACTGAACAAGGTTCACCAGGACATCGGCCACTTCAAGCGTGACAGCCAGCTGCACACGCCGCAGGCGATTCTGATCAATATTCTGCTGGCCATGCCGGTCGCACTGGGCCTGGCCTTGTGCGGCCTGGCCTTGCAGATCGACGCTCGCGGGCAGAACGCCAACATGGGCTCGGCCTTGTTGCAGATGGCCCAGGCCTGGCTGGTGTTCTACACCGCCTACCGCATCCTCGCGCCGGGCGGCGTCGCTGAACTGCATTTCCGCTGGGAAAAACCCCAGGTCGAATTCCTCCAGGGCTGGGTCCGCCGACTGGGTCTGGTGGTGATGGCCCTGGTCGCCGTGGTGGCGGTTGCCGAGCTGCAACCGGCAGCACTGGCCGATGACGTGCTCGGCATGCCGGTGGTGCTGACCTGCTACGCACTGATGGCCTGGTTGCTCAGTCGCCTGCTGATCAGCAGCCCGACGCACCAGAACGCCTCACTGTTCCGCAAGGCGGTGGGCATCCTGTTTACCGCGTTGCCCATCGCGTTGTTCGTCGCCGTCTGCTTTGGCTACTACTACACCGCGCTGAAACTCAGCGACCGCTTGATCAACACCCTTTACCTGCTGATGTTCTGGCTGGTGATCGAAGCCACCTTTGTCCGAGGGCTCAGTGTTGCCGCACGGCGCCTGGCCTATCAGCGGGCGCTGGCCAAACGTCAGGCCGCCAAAGAGGCTGGCGACGGCGAAGCAGTGATCGAAGAGCCGACCCTGGACATCGAAAAGGTCAATGAACAGTCCCTGCGCCTGATTCGTCTGGCGCTACTCGGCGGGTTCATGGCCGCGCTGTACTGGGTCTGGTCTGACCTTATCTCGGTGTTCTCGTACCTGGACAACATCACCCTCTACGAATACACCAGCGGCACCGGCGCCAACATGAGCATGGTGCCGATCAGCATCGGCGACATGCTCGGTGCGCTGATCATCATCGGCATCACCTTCGCCCTCGCGCGCAACTTGCCGGGGCTGCTGGAAGTCCTGGTGTTGTCGAAGCTGAACCTGGCCCAGGGCAGCGCCTATGCCACGACCACGTTGCTGTCCTACGTGATCGCCGGCGTCGGTTTTGTCTCGACCCTGTCGACCCTCGGCGTGAGCTGGGACAAGTTGCAATGGCTGGTGGCGGCGCTCTCGGTCGGTCTTGGTTTCGGGATGCAGGAGATCTTTGCGAACTTCATTTCCGGCATCATGATCCTGTTCGAACGCCCGGTGCGGATCGGCGACACCATCACCATCGGCAACCTGTCGGGCACGGTGAGCAAGATTCGCATCCGCGCCACGACCATCACCGACTTCGACCGCAAGGACATCATCGTCCCGAACAAGACGTTCATTACCGGGCAACTGATCAACTGGTCCCTGACCGACACCATCACCCGGGTGACCTTGAAGCTCGGCGTCGATTACGGCTCGGACCTGGACCTGGTGAAAGAACTGCTGCTGAAGGCTGCCCGGGACAATCCGCGTGTCTTGAAAGACCCCGAACCCCACGTGTACTTCCTGAACTTCGGCGAAAGTACCCTCGACCACGAGCTACGCATGCATGTGCGCGACCTCGGTGACCGTAACCCGGTGCTCGATGAGGTCAACCGCTTCATCAACCGCGAGTTCAAGAAACAGCACATCAACATCTCGTTCCGGCAGATGGAGGTTTACCTGAAGAACCTGCACGGCCAGGAATACAAAATGGTGCCGGTCGAGTCGGAAACCAAAACCATCGTGCCGCTGGTGGATGGCAAACCACCGCAAGAGCCACCAGCCGCCAAGCTCGACTAACCGCCCCGTCCCTAGCAGAATGCTCGGACATTCTGCTGGAGATGGCCGGTGAAAGCCCTCGACGAACTGACCTTCGATAACCGCTTCGATCGCCTGGGCGATACGTTTTCCGCCCACGTGCTGCCCGAGCCCATCGACAACCCGCGCCTCGTAGTCGCGAGCCCTGCCGCCATGGCGCTGCTCGACCTTGATCCGGCCGTGGCCGAAACCGGGGAGTTTGCCGAGCTGTTCAGCGGCCACAAGCTCTGGGCCGATGCGGTGCCTCGGGCGATGGTCTATTCCGGGCATCAGTTCGGTTCCTACAACCCGCAGCTGGGCGATGGTCGCGGCCTGTTGCTGGGCGAGGTCTACAACGAGGCCGGCGAACATTGGGACCTGCACCTCAAAGGTGCCGGCCAGACGCCTTTTTCGCGCATGGGCGATGGACGCGCGGTACTGCGTTCGTCTATCCGCGAGTTTCTCGCCTCAGAAGCCTTGCATGCACTGAACATCCCGACCACTCGCGCGTTGTGCGTGATCGGCTCCGACACGCCGGTGTGGCGCGAAAAACAGGAGCGCGCCGCCATGGTCCTGCGCCTGGCGCCGAGCCATGTGCGCTTCGGGCATTTCGAATATTTCTACTACACCAAACGCCCAGAGAAACAGAAAGAACTCGGCGAGCACGTGCTGGCCCTGCACTTCCCCGAATGCCTCGAACAGCCCGAACCTTATCTGGCGATGTTCCGCGAAATCGTCGAGCGCAATGCCGAGCTCATCGCCAAATGGCAGGCCTATGGTTTCTGCCACGGCGTGATGAACACCGACAACATGTCGATCCTCGGCATCACCTTCGATTTCGGCCCGTTCGCCTTCCTCGACGATTTCGACGCCAATTTCATCTGCAACCACTCCGATGACCAGGGCCGCTACTCCTTCAGCAACCAGGTGCCGATTGGTCAGTGGAACCTCAGCGCTTTGGCTCAAGCCTTGACGCCGTTCATCAGCGTCGAGGCCCTGCGTGAAACCCTGGGCCTGTACCTGCCGCTGTTCCAGGCTCACTATCTGGACCTGATGCGCCGCCGCCTCGGGCTCACCACCGCCGAAGACGACGACCAGAAACTGCTGGAACAGCTGCTGCAACTGATGCAGAACAGCGGCGTCGACTACAGTCTGTTCTTCCGCCGCCTCGGTGATGAATCACCGGAACCGGCCGTGGCCCGGTTGCGCGACGACTTCGTCGACATCAAGGGCTTCGATGCCTGGGCCGAGCGCTATGTCGCCCGTGTTGCACGCGAAGGTGAAGCTGATCAGGAACAGCGCCGCCAACGGATGCACGCGGTCAATCCGCTCTACATCCTGCGCAACTACCTGGCGCAGAAAGCCATCGACGCGGCGGAAAGCGGCGACTACTCAGAAGTTCGCCGGCTGCATGCGGTACTGAGCAAGCCATTCGAGGAGCAGCCGGGGATGGAAAGCTATGCCGAGCGGCCGCCGGAGTGGGGGAAGCATTTGGAGATCAGTTGTTCTTCCTGAACCTGGCTAGATAAAGGTTTCCACTGACGTACCGAAGCGCTCGGCCAACCAACGGATCTGTCGCAGGTTGAGCTGACGCTTGCCGCTGAGGATTTCGGACACCACCGATTGAGTGCCAACACCAGGCAGATCGCTCTGAGTCAAACCGTGCTCGCGCATCATGTAACCAAGAACATCAGCACCGCTGGCTTCGGGCATAGGGTGATGTTTGTGATCCCATTCCTCTATCCAGTCTCCGATGATGTCGACAAGACTCATTAGAGGATGCGACTCGTCATCACCTGTTATTTCGAGCAACTCATCGAGCGCAAGAACAAGCCTGTCGTAGTCGTCTTCGTTTTTCGGCTTCCGCAACAAGGGTGAAACAAACTCCCAGTGCTCAGCCGCCTGTTTGATCAATGCACTCATTCTTTTCCCTCCTTCCATTTTCCTCGGTCATATTCGCGATGATCCAGTACGTGCTTGATGTACAGCTTTTGGCTCCGGTACCTGACATATGCAATCAAGCGCAGCTTATTTCCCCCGATATCGAATACATGTAACTCCCCAACCTTGTCGGTCGCAGAAAACAACGACTTCATGGCGGCAAAATCACAAGGACTATTTCGCTTGAGCAGTCGATACCAATGGTCAAGCGCAGTTGCTGAATTTGGCCATTTTTCCTTTGAATCCCATATTCGTTTTTCAGAAAACACACGCATGCAATTTCCTTATCGCATTGGCTATGGATGAGTTAACCACAGGGAGTGAATATCGCAAGTTGCGATAATCTTCAGCCGACCGGCGGCGCGCCAGCGTTCTCCTAGCGTAGATTCGCTGCGATTGTTCGAACGGTTGAAAATATGAGCAAACGTCTCCAAATCAGGGGGACGGCTTCTTAAAAGGACCACCCTCATGACCGCCCCACTCCTCATCCCCTGCCCCCACTGCAACGGCCTCAACCGCATACCCGCCGAGCGCCTCGGCGACCATCCGAAATGTGGCCGCTGCAAGGGCGAAGTCCTGCTGAGCAAACCGTTCGAGCTGAAACAAGGCGATTACGCCAGCCAGATCAAGGGTGATTTGCCCTTGCTGGTGGACGTGTGGGCGGACTGGTGCGGGCCGTGCAAGTCGTTTGCGCCCGTGTTCGAGCAGGCAGCCAGTCAGCTGGCGGGCAAGTGCCGGTTGGCGAAACTGGACAGCGAGGCCAACCAGCAGTTGTCGGCGCAGTTGGGGATTCGCTCGATTCCGAGCCTGATTCTGTTCAAGAACGGTCGGGAAGTGGCGCGCCAGAGCGGGGCCTTTCCGTTGCCGCAGTTGATGAGCTGGCTACGTAGCCAGGGGATTTAATATCACCACAATGGCCGGCGTCGTTTACGCGAATCAGGCGTTTTCCAGCAGGTTATGCAGCTCGACGAATTGCTGGGTCAGCTTGTGCCGTGGATCAAGATGGATCAGCGGTGTGTTGGCCTGATGCGATTCGCGCATGCGCACCGAACTCGCCAAATACACCGGCAACACCGGCAGACCTTCAGCAATCAGCTCATCGAGGATCTGCTGCGGCAGGCTGGCACGGGCCTGGAACTGGTTGACGACGATACCCTCGACCTCCAGCCCTTCGTTATGGTCTTCCTTCAATTCTTCGATTTCCGCCAGCAGGCCGTACAGCGCCTGACGCGAGAAGCTGTCGCAGTCGAACGGAATCAGCACCCGATCAGCGGCAATCAACGCTGAAACCGCATAGAAATTCAGCGCCGGCGGGGTGTCGAGGTAGATCCGGTCATAATCGCCGTCCAGTTCCTCGAGCAATTTTCGCAGCTTGTTGATCTTGTGTTTCGCCTCAAGCTTGGGCTGCAAGTCGGCCAGCTCGGCAGTGGCGGTGATGACGTGGAGGTTGTCGAACGGGGTTTCGTAGATATCGACCTGGTTTTTCTTCGAGAACGGCCCCGAAGACAGTGTCTGCTTGAAGAAGTCGGCAATACCCATCGGAATGTCATTACCGGTGAGCCCGGTGAGGTACTGGGTAGAATTGGCCTGAGCGTCGAGATCCACCAGGAGGGTTCGATAGCCCTCGCTGGCACTGACCGCCGCCAGATTGCAGGCAATGCTGGATTTGCCTACGCCGCCTTTCTGATTGAATACCACGCGCCGCATGTCAAAACCTCCGTGTATCAAAGAATGACCGAGTGTAGTAGTCCACGGCGTCGCTTAGCTACCTCGCCGGCACAGGGACTACACAGTCAGGTGCAAACGCTCACTGAAAAAGCCGCCTTCTCGTCAAGAAAAAGGCTCCCGGCGCCGACAGACATCCACGACCCGATGTGGATAATGGCCAAACGACATCCACTCACGGACCAATCGGTACATTTCGTTGTGCAAAATGTAACCAGCATTTGCTACACGCCCGCCGCACCGGGATAATGCGCGCCACTCGACGCTAAGCGTCACGTAAGGTGAGTCGCGTTTTCGCGCCTCGTCGCGTCAAGAAAGCCCGCAGGGGCGGGATGAATGCCTGTGATCAACTTCAACATCGCCCAATGGCGCGCGTGGGCCCCTGGGCTCGAAAGCGTGGACGATTGGCAGGCCTGGAGCCGACAACCGGTCGCGCTGCCAAGCTGCGATGCTGCCCCCGACGTCTCGTTTCTGCCGGCCATGCAGCGGCGGCGGCTCAGCCGTCTTGCGCGGATGGCGTTCAGTGTCGGCTGGCCGTTGGCCGATGGTCGCCCTGATCTACCGTTGGTCTTTATTTCCCGCCACGGCGAAACCCCGCGCACCTTCGACATCCTCAGTGATCTGGCCGCCGATCAGCCACTGTCGCCGACCCAGTTCAGCCTGTCCGTGCATAACGCGGTCATCGGCCTGTGGTCGATCATGCGTGGCGAAACCAGTGAAATGACCGCCCTGGCCGCCGCCGGCGATGGCCTTGAACACGGCATGCTAGAGGCGGCGGCACTGCTTGCCGAAGGCGCGCCCGCGGTTCTGCTGGTGGTCACCGAAGAACAGCCACCCGAAGCCTATTCGGACTGGATCGACGACGTGCCCTTTCCCTACGCGGTGGGTTTGTTGCTGACACCCGGCAACGATTGGCAGTTGTCCCTGAACAGCACTTCGGATGAGTTGTCCAAAGCCCACTGGCCCCATGCCCTGAATCTCTTGCGTACCCTGCTAGGCCAGCAGACCACCTGCCAACATGCCTGGAAAAATCGTGTATGGACCTGGCAACGCAACCTGTAAGTGAAAAAAACCGCGACGCCTATTACTGGCGTTTGCTGGCCACCGCCGCTAGTTTCACCCTCTTCGGACTGGGTGGGCTGTGCCTGCGCCTGGTGGTTTTTCCGGTGCTGGGCTGCCTGCCCGGCAGCGCACAGACGCACCGGCTACGCGCGCGGCAAACCGTCAGTCGCTGTTTCTGGTTTTTCGTCCGGTTCATGGCCCGTACCGGCGTGCTGACCTACGACATTGAGGGCGCGGAAAAACTCGGCCGCCCCGGGCAGATGATCATCGCCAATCACCCGTCGCTGATCGACGTGGTGTTCCTGATCGGCCTCGTACGCCATTCCAACTGCGTGGTCAAAAGCAGCCTTTGGGAAAACCCCTTTACCCGCGGCCCGCTACGCCGCACCGAATACATCAGCAACGACGGCAGCATGGACATGCTCGATGCGGCGGCCGACGCACTGAAAAGCGGCCAGACCCTGATCATTTTTCCGGAGGGCACCCGCACCCAGCCCGGTGAAACGCCCTCCTTTCATCGGGGTGCGGCGTCGATCGCACTGCGCGGTGCGAAAATTCTCACCCCGGTGGTCATCAAGGTCAGCCCGACCACGTTGACCAAGGCCGAACCCTGGTATCGGATCCCCAAACGCCGCGTGCACTTCAGTTTTCGGGTCGGGGCCGATATAGACCCACAGGCCTTCGCCGTGCAAGGGCCCGCGCCTCAAGCCTCGCGCAAGCTCAATGATTACTTGCATCACTACTTTATTAAGGAGCTCGCCGAAGATGAGCGATCTGCACCGTGAAATCAAAGAACTGATTATCGAAGCCCTGGGCCTCGAAGACATCAGCGTCGACGACATCGGCAATAACCAGACTTTGTTTGGCGAAGGCCTGGGCCTGGACTCCGTCGACGCCCTGGAGCTCGGCCTGGCGATCCAGAAAAAATACGGCATCAAAATCGACGCCGACGCCAAGGACACCCGTAATCACTTCAGTAACGTGGCGAGCCTTGCGGCGTTCGTCACCGCAAAACAGGCAGCTTGAGACCGGACCATGCAAACTCGTGATGACATTTTCAACACCCTGCGCGATGCCTTGGTAGAACTCTTCGAGCTGGACCCCGAGCGTGTGAGCCTCGAATCCAACCTGTACCAGGACCTGGAAATCGACAGCATTGACGCGGTCGACCTGATCGACCACATCAAGCGCCAGACCGGCAAGAAAATCGCCGCTGAAGAATTCAAAACGGTGCGTACCGTCAGCGACGTGGTCGAGGCGGTCTACCGTCTGGTTCAACCCGCCGCATGAGCCGAGTGATCGGCCTTGGCCTGCTGCTGGCGGGCCTGCTGTACCCCTTTGCGGTGTATTTCGGCATGGAACATTTTGCCCCGTGGCAGTTCGGTCTGCTGCTGGGCAGCCTGTGGCTGGCTCGGGCGCTGACGGGCGTGCGCCGACCGGGAAACCGGTGGATGGCCACCATCGCCATCGTGTTTTGCCTGTTGCTCGCACTGTTCGACAGCCCCGCCATGCTGCGCTGGTACCCCGTGCTGATCAGCGGCTTCATGCTGATGCTGTTCGGGTTGAGTTTGAAATACGGCCCGCCGATGATCGAACGCCTTGCCCGCCTGCGTGAACCACGCTTGCCGGCCAAGGCAATTCGCTATACCCGCCAGGTCACCATTGCCTGGTGTGTGTTTTTTCTCTGCAACGGTTTGTGCGCTGCAGCCCTGACCCTCTGGGCGCCGCTGAGTTGGTGGATGTTGTACACCGGCCTGATCTCCTATGGATTGATCGGCCTGATGTTTGCCATTGAATGGCTTATACGACAACGGGTACGAGGCCACCCATGAATTGGATAAAACTTGAGCAATTGTTGCTCAAGGCTCAACCGGAACGTGCTGTGACGGCTGATCCGGTGCTGAATCACGCACAACTGTGCGAACAGGCCCTGAGTCTGGCCGCCGGCCTGCAAACGCAGGGCGTGCAGCGCATTGCCGTGCACCTTGAGGATGCCGCCGACCTGGCAATTGCGCTGCTGGGTGCCTGGCGCGCCGGCGTCAGCGTGCTGCTGCCTGCCGACCTGCAACCGCAAACGCGTCAACGCTGGTCGAGCGAAGTCGACCTGTGGCTGACGGATCAGGCCGATGATGCGCACCTCAGCGATTATCGCCACGCGTCACTGACCGCCGCGGCCCTGGACCTGGATCGCTGCACGCTAAGCCTGTGCACCTCCGGCTCCAGCGGCGAACCCAAGCGCATCGACAAGACCCTGCGCCAACTGGCCAATGAAGTCGAAGCGCTGGAGCAGCTCTGGGGTGCCGATCTGGGCGAGGCGTGCCTGATTGGCAGCGTCGCCACCCAGCACATCTACGGTCTGCTGTTTCGGGTGTTGTGGCCGCTGTGCGCCGGGCGTTCATTCGTGCGCAAGCAACTGGCCTTTCCAGAAGATTTGCAGCGCGCCAGCCGCAAACACCCGACCTTTGCGTGGGTTGCCAGCCCGGCGCTGCTCAAGCGCATGGGCGACAACCTTGACTGGCCGGCGCTGAGCGCGGTTCGCCGGGTGTTTTCCTCTGGCGGCGCTTTACCCGCCGAGGCAGCGCAAAGCCTTCAACAACGGCTGCAACAGTGGCCGACGGAAATCTTCGGCAGTTCGGAAACCGGTGGCATCGCCTGGCGTCAGGGCAACACTCTCTGGCAAGCCTTCGCCGGCATCGAGTTGAGCCAGGACAGCGACGGCGCGCTGCTCATTGCGTCGCCATACTTGCCGCCCGGTCACATCGAACACACTGCGGATGCGGCGCGAATCGCCGCCGACGGCCGCTTCGAACTGCTCGGGCGGCTGGACCGGATCGTCAAACTGGAAGAAAAACGTATCTCGCTGCCGATGCTGGAGCAGGCGCTGATGGCCCACGAATGGATCGCGGAAGCGCGCCTCGGCGTGGTTCAGGAGAATCGTGCCTCGCTGGGTGCATTGCTGGTGCTCAGCGAATCGGGTTTGCATGCCTTGCGCAATCAGGGCCGACGCACCCTCACTCAGGAACTGCGCCAACACCTCAGCCAGCATTGCGAAGCCCTCGCCCTGCCACGACGCTGGCGTTTGCTGCGGCAACTGCCGCTCAACACTCAAGGCAAACTGCCTCAGGCCGAGGTGGAAGCCTTGCTGCTGGCGCCGCGCCCGAAAGCGCCGCAAGTGCTGGAGCAGGTCGAAGTCGATGGTGAGTGGAGCCTGCAATTGGCGATACCACCGGACCTCGCCTACTTCAGTGGCCACTTCCCCCAGGCGCCGGTTCTGCCCGGTGTGGTGCAGGTGGAATGGGCACTGAACCTTGGTCAGCAATTGATGAAACTGCCGGAAAAGTTCGCCGGCATGGAAGTGCTGAAATTCCAGCAACTGGTGCGTCCGGGCGATGAAATCCAGTTACACCTGCGCTTCGATCCGGTGCGCAGCAAGCTGTATTTCGCCTATCGCAACGAGACCGCCACCTGCTCCAGCGGGCGGATTTTGCTGGAGGCTGCAGGCAATGCTTAACCTGTGGCGAGGGAGCTCGCTCCCGCTCGACTGCGCAGCAGTCGCCTTGATGTCAGCACTAATCAGTTTTGGAGCTGCTTCGCAGCCCAGCGGGAGCAAGCGCTCTTTCCACAGGGGTTTTGCGCAGGTTCCACATCATGCATAAACCCTGCGCAATCATCCCGGTCTACAACCACGAAACCGCGATCACCACCGTGGTCGACGCAGTGATCGCAAGCAACTTGCCATGCATTCTGGTCGACGACGCCAGCGACCCGGCCTGCGCGGCGGTGCTCGATCAACTGGCCCAACGCGAGATGGTTTACCTGATCCGCCTCGCCGCCAATCAGGGCAAGGGCGGCGCGGTCATGACCGGCCTGCGCGAAGCCTCGCGCCTGGGCTTCAGCCATGCCTTGCAGGTAGACGCCGACGGTCAGCACGACCTGCAAGACATCGCGACGTTCATCGAACAATCACGCGCCCATCCGCGCGCGGTGATCTGCGGCTATCCGCAATACGACGCCAGCGTGCCGAAAGGTCGTCTGTACGCCCGCTACCTGACGCACGTAATGGTCTGGATCAACACCCTGTCGCTGCAGATTCGCGACTCCATGTGCGGCTTCCGCGTCTATCCATTGCCGCCAACCCTGGCGCTGATCGACTCGGCGAAGATCGGCAAGCGCATGGACTTCGACTCGGACATTCTGGTGCGCCTGGCCTGGCGCAATCAGCCGATGCAGTGGCTGCCGACCAAGGTGCACTACCCGCTGGACGGTGTCTCACACTTCCGGATGTTCCACGACAACGTGCTGATTTCGAGCATGCACACCCGGCTGTTCTTCGGCATGTTGCTGCGAGCCCCGGTGATCCTTTGGCGACGGTGGCGAGCATGAGCAGCAACGCAGACAAGGAACACTGGGCCGACCGCCAGGAGCGCGGCAGTTTCTGGCTGATGAAGCTCACCGCGTTCGGCGCCAAGGTACTCGGCCGCCGACTGTTGAGCCCGCTGTTGTACGGCATCGTCCTGTACTTTTTCCTGTTCGGTCGCAGTGCCCGGCACAGTGCCTGGCAATACCAGCAGCGCCTCGCCGACTGGAGTCATCGCGAGGAATTACGCCCCAGCCACTGGCGCGTATTCGGTCAGTTCATGGCCTTTGCCGATTCGATGCTCGACAAACTCGACGTGTGGAACGGCAAGCTGAGCCTCGAGCAGATCGAAATCATCGATCCGGCATTGCTGCGCAATCAGCTGCGCGGCAGCCGCGGGCAACTGCTGGTGGGCGCGCATCTGGGCAACCTCGAGGTGTGTCGCGCGCTGGCGGAGATCGGCGAAAAGGTCACGATGAACGTGCTGGTGCACACCAAGCACGCCGAGCAGTTCAACCGTTTGCTGGGCGAAGCCGGGGCGACCAATCTGCGGCTTATCCAGGTCAGCGAACTGGACCCGGTGATCATGCTGCAACTGCACGAGCGCCTGGAGCGCGGCGAGTGGCTGGCGATTGCCGGTGATCGCGTGCCGTTGCACGGTGGGCGCAGCGTGACCGTGGATTTCCTTGGCCAGCCGGCAAAGTTTCCGCAAGGGCCGTGGCTGCTCGCGGGGCTGTTGAAATGCCCGGTCAACCTGCTGCTGTGCCTGAAAAAACCCGACGGTGATTACCGGCTGACCCTGGAACCGTTCGCTGACGCGATCACCTGGAAGCGCAGCGACCGCGAACAGGTCATTCATCAGTGGGCGACCCGCTACGCCGAACGCCTGGGTCACTATTGCCTCGAAGCACCTCAACAATGGTTCAACTTTTACCCCTTCTGGAAGACCGATGACGACGCCAACGCTTGAGCCGGTAACCTTCGGCGAACTCCCTTTGCGCATCGAAGACGTGCTGGCCCTGGCCAACCGTCAGGTGCCGACGCAGTTGCAGGACGATCCTGCGTACCGCGAGCGCATCGCCAAGGGTGCGCGATTCCTCGATTCCCTGCTGGACAAGGAAGGCGTGATCTATGGCGTGACCACCGGTTACGGCGATTCCTGCGTGGTCGCGGTGCCGCTGCATCACGTCGAGGCGTTGCCGCGTCATCTGTACACATTCCACGGTTGCGGGCTGGGCAAACTGCTCGACGCCCAGGCCACCCGCGCGGTGCTCGCAGCGCGTTTGCAGTCGCTGTGCCACGGCGTGTCCGGGGTGCGCGTGGAATTGCTGGAGCGCCTGCAAGCGTTCCTCGAACACGACATCCTGCCGCTGATCCCGGAAGAGGGCTCGGTAGGCGCCAGCGGTGATCTGACGCCACTGTCCTATGTCGCGGCGACCTTGTCCGGCGAGCGCGAAGTGATGTTCCGCGGCGAACGCCGCCAGGCCGCGGACGTGCATCGCGAACTGGGTTGGGAACCGCTGGTTCTGCGCCCGAAAGAAGCCCTGGCACTGATGAACGGCACCGCCGTGATGACCGGCCTCGCCTGCCTGGCCTACGCCCGCGCCGATTATTTGCTGCAACTGGCCACCCGAATCACCGCGCTGAACGTGGTCGCGCTGCAAGGCAATCCGGAGCACTTCGACGAGCGCCTGTTCGCCGCCAAACCGCATCCGGGGCAGATGCAAGTCGCCGCGTGGCTGCGCAAGGACCTGGCGATCGACGCACCGACCGCGCCGCTGCATCGCTTGCAAGACCGCTATTCCCTGCGCTGCGCGCCCCACGTGCTCGGCGTCCTGGCCGACAGCCTGAACTGGTTGCGCTCGTTTATCGAGATCGAACTCAACAGCGCCAACGACAACCCGATCATCGACGCCGAAGCCGAGCGCGTGCTGCACGGCGGGCATTTCTACGGCGGCCACATCGCGTTCGCCATGGACAGCCTGAAAAACCTGGTGGCCAACGTTGCCGACCTGCTCGACCGTCAACTCGCACTGTTGGTAGACGAGCGTTACAACCATGGCTTGCCGAGCAATCTGTCCGGCGCCACGGCGGATCGCGCGATGCTCAACCACGGCTTCAAAGCCGTGCAGATCGGCACCAGCGCCTGGACCGCCGAAGCATTGAAAAACACCATGCCGGCCAGCGTGTTCTCCCGCTCCACCGAATGCCACAACCAGGACAAGGTGAGCATGGGCACCATCGCCGCCCGTGATGCGATCCGTGTGCTGGAGCTGACCGAACAGGTCGCCGCCGCCACGCTGCTCGCCGCCAATCAGGGTGTGTGGCTGCGCAGCAAAGCTGAAAATGCCCGCCCGTTGCCACCCGCCCTTGCCGCCATGCACGAAGCGCTGGCCAAGGACTTCCCGCCAGTCATCGAAGACCGCGCACTGGAAGGCGAATTGCGCCTGTGCCTGAAACGGATTGCCGAACAACACTGGAGGCTGCATGCGTAGCAAGGGAGTGCTTCACACCGATACGGAAATCCTCGTGCCGTTCTTTGACGTCGACACCATGAACGTCGTCTGGCACGGCCATTACGTCAAATACCTGGAAGTCGCTCGCTGCGCGCTGCTGGACAGGATCGGCCACAACTACGACGCCATGGTTGCATCGGGCTACGCCTGGCCGGTGATCGACCTGCAATTGCGCTACGTGCGCGGCGCGGTGTTCGGCCAGAAGCTGAATGTACGGGCGAATCTGGTGGAGTGGGAGAACCGGTTGAAGATCAATTACCTGATCAGCGATCTGCAAACCGGTGAACGTTTGACCCGGGCCAGTTCCGTGCAGGTGGCTGTCGACATGGCCAGCCGCGAGATGCAGATGGCCTCACCGAAAGTGTTCACCGACGCCGTTGAAAGGATGCTGCCATGAACACCGATATCGACACCTCTTCTGAGGCCAACCCCGTTTCCTGTGGCGAGCGAGCCTGCTCACGCTTGAGTGCGCAGCACTCACAAACAGGGAAATGGCTGGCAGGTTTTTGGGGCCGCTTCGCAGCCCAGCGCGAGCAAGCTCGCTCGCCACAGGTGTTTCGATACCTCGCTGCTTTGGCGCTGCTCGGGTTGTCATCGATGGTTCACGCCTTCGATCTGCAACAGCTTAGCGATCAATTGGCCAGACCCGATGTGATCCACGGCGACTTCATCCAGGAAAAACACCTGCGCGCCCTGACCCAGCCGTTAACCAGCAAGGGCACCTTCGTCCTGGCGAAAAACCACGGCCTCCTCTGGCTACTGAAAACCCCGCTGCAACAGGATTACCGCATCACCGACAAAGGCATCGCGCGACGTGACGCCAGCGGTTGGCAGATGCTGCCGGGCAAGAGTGCCGGTGCCGAGCAGAACCGCTTGTTCCTCGCCGTGCTGCAAGGCGACAGCAGCGGCTTGCAACGGGACTTCGAACTGTCCCTGAGCGGCGAGGCGCAGAACTGGAAACTGACCCTGATTCCGCGCTCGCTGTTGCTCAAGCAAGTGTTCAATCAGATCAACATCACCGGTGGTGAACTGGTGCACAGCATCGAACTGCTGGAAACCCAGGGCGACAGTACCCTGTTACGCATGCAGGACAGCACCAGCGCCCAACCGTTGAGCGATGCGGAGCAACATGACTTTGCCGAGTGAACGCACGCTTCCACGCCTGTTTCTGATCCTGCTGCTGGCAGTGCTCGCGCTTGCCGGTTGGCAATGGCGTGACGGCGCACCGCTGTCGGCCAACCTGATGGAACTGGTGCCGGGCACGGCACCGGACGCGCTGGAGCTGCGCGCCGAGCAACGCATGCAAGAACCGCTGAACCGCGAAATGCTGGTGCTGGTCGGTCACAAGGATCGTCAGCAAGCCGTCGCCATGGCGCAGAAACTGGGCGAGCAATGGCAGGCCAGTGGTTTGTTCGAAAAAGTCCAATGGACCCTGCAAGCCGACTTGCCGGCGCTGCGCACGCAATTGCTGCAAGGCCGGCTGGCGATGCTTTCGGCAACGGATCGACAGCAACTGATCGAGCACCCCGACACCTTTATCCAGCAACGGGTGCAGGCGCTGTTCGACCCGTTCACCGGTTTCAGCCTGGTGCCGAGCCAGGATGACTGGCTGGGCCTGGCCGGGCGCATCCAGAACAGCCAGCCGCAGCACGGTTCGGTGCAACTGGACATCGGCAGCGGCGCACTGGTCGCCGATGCCGACGGCAAGAGCTGGGTGATGCTCCGTGCGCGCACCACCGGCAATGCCTTCGACATGAACCTGCCGCTGCAAGTGGCCGAACTGCTCAAGCACAGCCGCGAAGAAGCAGCTCATAGCGACGTGCAACTGCTGGCCGCCAGCGGTTTGCTCTACGCCGCCGCCGGTCAACAACAGGCGACTCGGGAAATGACCTGGGTAGGCGGCGGCGCCACCGTCGGTATTTTGTTGCTGTTACTGCTGGCCTTCCGCCGCTGGCGCGTGTTGCTGGCGTTCGTTCCGGTTCTGGTCGGCATGCTGTTCGGCGCGGTGGCGTGTGTGGCGCTGTTCGGCCATATGCATGTGATGACGCTGGTGCTCGGCTCCAGCCTGATCGGCGTCGCGGTCGATTACCCGCTGCACTATCTGTCCAAGAGCTGGAGCCTGAAACCCTGGCACAGCTGGCCCGCATTGCGCCTGACGCTGCCTGGCCTGACGCTGAGCCTGATCACCAGTTGCATCGGTTACCTCGCGCTGGCCTGGACGCCGTTCCCGGCGCTGACCCAGATCGCCGTGTTCTCCGCCGCCGGACTGATCGGCGCCTACCTGTCAGCGGTGTGCCTGCTGCCGGCACTGCTCAAGGGTGCGGATTTGCGCCCGGCACAGTGGCCGTTGCGCGTCGCCGAATATTTGCTGGCACTGCGCGAAAGGCTGTTGAACTTCGCCCGTACGCCAGTGCTGCTGGCGCTGCTGATTGCCTTCTGCGTCGGCGGTCTGTTGCAGCTCGACAGCAAAAACGACATTCGCCAATGGGTCGGCGCGCCGCAGCAATTGACGGACGAAGCCCAGACCATTGCGCGCATCACCGGTTACCAACCCACCAGCCAGTTCTTCCTGGTACGGGCCACCAATCAGCAAGAACTGCTCGAACGCCAAACCGCGTTGAGCGAGCGCCTGGATCAGTTGGTCAACCTGGACAAACTCCAGGGCTACCTGTCGCTCAACCAACTGGTGAGTCAGCCCCGCGAGCAAGATCTGGTACGCGAAGCGCTGAACAGGTTGCCGCAATTCTGGCAACCGCTGCTCGACGTCGGCGTGCCGCTTGAAGCACTGAAAGCAGAGCTGGCGAAGTTGCAGGCATTGCCGGTTGAAGACATCGACAGCGCGCTGACCGGTCCGTTGGCCGAACCCTATCGCACACTGTGGCTGGGCCCGACCGAGGACGGCGTGGCGGCGATGGTCAGCCTGCAAGGCCTGAACAACCCCGCGCTGCTGCGGGTTCAGGCGCTGGATTTGCCGGGTGTGGAGCTGGTGGATCGCCTGGGTGAATTGAACCAGGTTTTCGCCGAGACGCAGATCAGCGCCGCCGAACTGAAACTCGCCTCCTGCGTGCTGATCGTGCTGGTGTTGATCCTGCCCTTCGGCCTCGGCGGCGCGTTGCGCATCGTCTCACTGCCGCTTCTGGCGGCGCTGTGCAGCCTCGCCAGTCTTGGCTGGCTCGGACAGCCACTGACGTTGTTCAGCCTGTTCGGCCTGCTGCTGGTGACGGCGATCAGCGTCGATTACGCGATCCTCATGCGCGAACAGGTCGGCGGCGCCGCCGTCAGCCTGCTGGGCACCTTGCTGGCGGCGTTGACCACCTGGCTGTCGTTCGGTTTGCTGGCGGTGTCCAGCACGCCGGCGGTGAGCAACTTCGGACTGTCGGTGAGCCTGGGCCTGGCGTTCAGCTTCCTGCTCGCGCCGTGGGCCGGGCGACACATGCAGGCGACCAGCGTCGCGGAGTCGGCAGCATGATGGTCGTGCTGTTCTGGGCAATGGCCCTGGCGCTGTTCGCCGTGGCCACCCGTGTCGGGCGTCACTTCGGCTTGATCCCGATCGTCAGCCAATTGTTGCTGGCCACCGTCGGCCTGCCGTTGCTGATGTACTTCTGGATCGAACCCGACTGGCAGTTGAGCGGCGCGACGCTCGTCGCACCGATCTGGCTGAAAAACCTCTACAGCCTGAGTTTCGCATTGTTGCTGGGTTACATCCTCAGCGACGTGATCGACCTGCGCCTTGATCGCCAGAGCCTGAAAATAGCCCTGCCGAGTTTCTGCGTGCCGTTTGCCTGCGGCCTGGCCACCGCGATCTGGTGGCTGCCGTCCCAGCCGTGGATCAGTTCGCTGGCGGTGGGCTTGCTGTTCGCCATCACCGCAATACCGGTGTTGTATCTGTACTTGCGGCATATCGGTTACCCGACCACCGCCACCCGGCGACTGGTGCAGACGGCGATTCTGATCGACCTCACTTGCTGGACGCTGTTTGCCATTGCCCAGGGCAGCCTGCACCTGAGCAGTCTGCTGCTGCCCTTGGCCTGCGCCTGTGTGCCCGCACTGTTGTGGGTTGCCGGCCTGCGCCAGCCACGACTCTACAGCGGGTGTTTCTTTGCACTGCTGGTGGTGGCTGAACACTACAAACTCAACGCGCTGATTGTCGGCATCGGCTATCTGCTGTGCATGGCCGCGCTGAAGGTGCCGCTGGTGTTGCCGGTGCAAGCGATCTGGATGAATCGATTGCAAACCTGGGTCGCTATCCCGCTGATCCTCACGTTCGGCATCGTGCAGATCAATGTCCACAGCGCCATGGACAGCCTGAGCTGGGCGCAACTGGCCGCGCTGCTGCTGTTGCCGATTGCCAGCAAACTGCTGGGCAACTGGCTGGGGCTCGGCTGGGCCGGCGCTTCGTTTGCCGGCGCCAGCCGCTGGCGCGAAAGTGTGCTGCTGAATATTCGCGGCTTGAGCGAGATCGTCTTTCTCAACCTGCTGCTGCAACAACAGCTCATCAGCCCGCCGCTGTACTTTGCGCTGATGTTGATGGGCCTGATCGCGACACTGCTGCCGGCATTGGTCGGCATGCATCGAATCCCCTTGAAAGCTGCCGTCCCGGCAAGGAGCCCCCATGCCAATCGTTGAAATGGAACGTCGTCAGGTAGTAATCATCGGCGCCGGCCCGTCGGGCGCCATCGCCGCCGCGCTGCTCAAGCGCAAAGGGCATGATGTCCTGGTGATCGAGCGCCAGCATTTCCCAAGGTTTTCCATCGGCGAAAGCCTGCTGTCGCACTGCCTGGATTTCGTCGAGGAGGCCGGCATGCTCGATGCCGTCAACGCCGCCGGTTTCCAGATGAAAAACGGTGCAGCATTTGCCTGGGGCGAGCGCTATAGCGCTTTCGATTTCGGCGACACGTTCAGTGACGGCAAGCCGACCACCTTCCAGGTCCAGCGCGCCGACTTCGACAAACTGCTGGCCGATCAGGCCGCGCTGCAGGGTGTCGAAATCCGCTACGGCGAAGCCATCGTCAGCGTCGATGTCGACCGGGCGAAACCGCAGCTCGGCGTGCGTCGTGAAGACGGCAGCGAGTACGCGATCGAAGCGGACTTCGTGCTCGACGCCAGCGGTTACGGCCGTGTCCTGCCGCGCTTGCTCGACCTTGAGGCACCGTCGAATTTTCCAGTGCGCCAAGCCGTGTTCACGCACATCGAAGACCATATCGACAGCCCGGCATTCGAACGGGAAAAGATCCTCATCACCACCCATCCGACCCAGCGCGATATCTGGTTCTGGACCATTCCGTTCAGCAACGGCCGTTGCTCGGTGGGGGTTGTCGCGGCAGCCGAACACTATGAAGGCCGCATGGACAATCTGGACGAGTGCCTGCGGGGGTTTATCGCTGAAACCCCAAGCCTCTCCGGCGTGCTGGGCAACGCTGTGTGGGATACGCCGGCGCGCACCATCGGCGGCTATTCGGCCAACGTCAAAACCCTGCACGGCCCCGGTTTTGCACTGCTCGGTAACGCGGCGGAATTCCTCGATCCGGTGTTCTCCTCCGGCGTGACCATCGCCATGCGTTCGGCGAGCATGGCCGCCGGAGTTCTGCACCGTCAGTTGCAGGGGGAAAGCGTCGACTGGCAGGCCGAGTTCGCCGAACCGCTCAAGCGTGGCGTCGATACGTTCCGTTGCTATGTCGAAGGCTGGTACGCCGGAACGTTCCAGGACGTGATTTATCACGAGGGCGGCTCGGCGGATATTCGCCGCATGATCAGCTCGATCCTGGCCGGTTATGCGTGGGACGAGCGCAATCCGTTCGTCAGCGAAGCCAAGCGCCGGTTGCGCATGCTTTCGGAAATTTGCGCGAGTGACGCTACGTGAGCTACTTGAGCGAACACTACGTCGAAGAGACCCGGTTCGGTTTCTGGTTCCTGCGCAGCCACACCTGGCAGCACCATGTGTTGCGCGTCGCAATCAATGACCTGCGCGGCCTGTTCAGCGAACCGTTGCCAGGCAACCCGGTGTTGCTGGATGCCGGATGCGGTCAGGGCAAGTCGTTCCAGTACCTGCGCCAGACTTTTGCGCCACAGCGCCTGATTGGCGTGGACGCCGACCCGCACAGCCTCGACTTGAGCGGCGAAGAAGCCACCCGTCAGGGCATGGACGTGGAGTTGGTCGGCAGCGACTGCGCCACGCTTGCCGTGCCGGATGCCAGCGTCGACCTGCTGTTCTGTCACCAGACCTTCCACCATCTGGTGGAGCAGGACAAGGCACTGGCCGAGTTCTACCGCGTGCTCAAGCCCGGCGGTTATCTGCTGTTCGCCGAATCCACCGAGGCTTACATTGATACCTGGGTGATTCGCTGGCTGTTCCGCCATCCGATGCACGTGCAAAAGAGCGCCGCCGAGTACCTTGAGATGATTCGTCGCCAAGGGTTCGAATTCAGCGCGCAGAACGTGTCTTATCCATACTTGTGGTGGAGTCGCGCCAAGGATTTCGGCCTGCTTGAACGCTTTGGCCTGCGCCAGCCAAAACCTGTTGGCCAACGGGAAGAAACCCTGGTCAATGTGGTGGCGCGCAAACCGCTTGAAGGTGTTGTGTGATGTTCATTGCCAGTCGCTCAAAATACATGCTGAGATATTTGCTGCTCGGCGCGGTCGTGTTGCTGAGCGCCTGCACCAGCCACGCGCCCTTGCCCGAGCAAACCCCGGACCTGCCGTTGCCACAGCAACTGCACATCCAGCGGCTGCTGGACGGCCAGCGTCAGGATTGGGTGTTGGTAATTGCGCGTGAAGGCCCGGGCATTCGCTGGTCGATGATGGATTTGCTGGGCATTCCACAGGCACGTCAGAAACTGATCGACGGCAAATGGCAGGCTGACGGCTTGCTGCCACCTAATCCGGAAGCCCGTGAGTTGTTCGCCGCGTTGCTGTTTGCGCTCACGCCCAAAGATGAATTACAGGGCAACTATCCCGGCGCCTGGCAGCATGGCGCACAACGTTCCCTGCCGTCGCACTGGGAAGTCCGTTACTCACAACCGATGAGCTTTGAATTGAACGTGCCCAAAGGTCCGACGTATCAAGTCACGCCCCTGACCGGTGAAACGCCATGACCGCTTACCTCAACGCCCTCGGGGTGATCTGCGCCCTGGGCCGCAGCAAGCAGGAAGTTGCACACAACCTGTTCGCCGGCGATTGCTCCGGCATGCGCAGCGAGGCCGGCTGGGTGCCGGAACGCTCGTTGCCGGTGGCCGCGGTGCGCGGCGAACTGGCGCCGATCCCTGTGGAACTGGCGAAACAAAGCAGCCGCAACAACCAATTGCTGCTGGAAGCGGCGCTGCAAATTCGCAACGACATCGATCAAGCGATCCAGACTTATGGCCGTGATCGCATCGGCGTGATCCTCGGCACCAGCACCTCCGGCATCGATGAAGCCAGTCATGGGTTGGCTCATTACATCCGCGAGGATCAGTTCCCTGTCGATTACGACTACCAGCAACAGGAACTCGGCGCACCGGCGAATTTTCTTGCCGACTGGCTGCAACTCAGCGGCCCGGCCTATGTGATTTCCACCGCGTGCACCTCCAGCGCCCGGGCGCTGATGAGTGCCCAACGCCTGCTGGACCTGGGCCTGTGCGACGCGGTGCTGTGCGGCGGCGTCGACACGTTGTGCAAGCTGACCCTCAACGGCTTCTCGGCGCTGGAGGCAGTGTCCGAACAACGCTGCAACCCGTTCTCGGTGAATCGTCATGGCATCAACATCGGCGAAGCCGCCGTGCTGTTCCTGATGACGAAAGTGGCTGGCGACGAACCGTCGATTGCCCTGTTGGGCAGTGGGGCGAGTTCCGATGCGCACCACATTTCCGCACCGGAACCGACCGGCCGTGGCGCCCTGCAGGCGATGCGCAAAGCCTTGAGCCGGGCGAGCCTGCAACCTGAACAGATCGGTTACCTGAATCTGCACGGCACCGCCACTCAGCACAACGACGCCATGGAAAGCCTGGCGGTGTCGGCATTGTTCCCGGCCGGCGTACCCTGTTCGTCGACCAAACCGATGACCGGCCACACCCTCGGTGCGGCCGGCGCATTGGAAGCGGCGTTCTGCTGGTTGAGCCTGAGCGCTGACAATCAACACCATGCGTTGCCGCCACATGTCTGGGACGGCCAGCCCGACCCCGATCTGCCGGCCCTGAATTGGGTGACCCCGGCCGATCGCCTGGCGTCCATTGCACCTCGCTACCTGATGAGCAATTCCTTTGCCTTCGGGGGCAATAACGTCAGCCTGATTATCGGAGACGCCCCATGATTGACTGGCCGCTCGCCGAACTGCTGCCGCACGCTGGCGACATGATCCTCATCGATCAGATCCTGGCGTTCGATGACGAGCAGATCCACACCCGCCTTACCGTCAAGCCCGATGGCCTGTTCAGTCGTCCCGACGGCAGCCTGCCGGCGTGGGTCGGCATCGAATTGATGGCCCAGAGCGTGGCCGCCTTCGCCGGTTGCCATGCGCGCCAGCGGGGCGACGGTGTGGAGCTGGGCTTCCTGCTCGGCACCCGTAAATTTGAATGCAACGTCGAATATTTTCCCGCCGGCACCGAGCTGACCATCCACGGGATGCGTTCGCTGGAAGACGACAACGGCATGGGCGTGTTCGAATGCCACATCAACGCCCCCGGCATTCACGCCACCGCTCGTCTGAACGTGTTTCGTCCGCCGCAAGCCGCCCAATACCTTAATGAAACCCCAGGAGTCCGGTCATGACTGAATCCGTACTGGTCACCGGCTCCAGCCGTGGCATCGGCCGCGCCATCGCCTTGCGTCTGGCCCGGGCCGGGCATGACATCGTGCTGCATTGCCGCAGCGGTCTTGCGGACGCCGAGGCCGTGAAGATCGAAGTCGAAGCCTTGGGCCGCAACGCGCGCATCCTGCAATTCGATGTGTCCGACCGCGCCAGTTGCAAAGCCATTCTCGAAGCCGACGTAGAAAGCCACGGCGCCTACTACGGCGTGGTGCTCAACGCCGGCCTGACACGCGACGGTGCTTTTCCAGCGCTGAGCGAGGATGATTGGGATGTGGTGATGCGCACCAACCTCGACGGTTTCTACAACGTGCTGCACCCGGTGATGATGCCGATGATCCGTCGTCGCGCCGCCGGACGCATCGTTTGTATCACGTCGGTTTCGGGGTTGATCGGCAATCGCGGGCAGGTCAACTACAGCGCCTCCAAGGCCGGTTTGATCGGCGCGGCAAAAGCGTTGGCGATCGAACTGGGCAAGCGCAAAATTACCGTCAACTGTGTCGCCCCGGGCTTGATCGACACCGCCATGCTCGACGAAAACGTGCCAGTGGAAGAACTGATGAAAATGATCCCCGCACAGCGCATGGGCACCCCGGAAGAGGTGGCCGGCGCGGTGAATTTCCTGATGTCGGCGGAAGCGTCGTACATCACCCGGCAGGTGCTGGCCGTCAACGGAGGCCTGTGCTGATGAAACGCGTCGTCGTCACCGGCATGGCCGGCATCACCTCATTGGGCAGCGATTGGGCAACCATCGCCGCCAACTTCGCGGCCAACCGCAGCGGCATTCGCCGGATGGACGAATGGGATCGCTTTACCGAACTCAACACACGCCTGGCCGGGCCCATCGATGACTTCAAGGTACCGAGCCACTGGACCCGCAAACAACTGCGCAGCATGGGCCGGGTTTCGCGCCTGGCCGTCGGCGCGGCG
This sequence comes from Pseudomonas sp. IT-P171, assembly GCF_949767765.1. Classification (NCBI taxonomy): domain Bacteria; kingdom Pseudomonadati; phylum Pseudomonadota; class Gammaproteobacteria; order Pseudomonadales; family Pseudomonadaceae; genus Pseudomonas; species Pseudomonas sp. IT-P171. Next base: position 43,300 of record NZ_CATKQN010000058.1, on the reverse strand, counting down.
GAGCAGGCGTTGGCCGATGCAGGTTTGCTGGGTGACGAGTCGATCAAGGACGGCCGCATGGGCGTCGCCTGCGGCTCCTCCACGGGCAGCACCGACGAGATCAAGGCGTTCGGCAACATGCTGCTCAACTCCGTGGCCGAAGGTCTGAACGCCAACTCCTATGTGCGCATGATGCCGCACACCACGGCGGCGAACATCAGCATCTTCTTCGGCCTCACCGGCCGGCTGATCCCGACCTCCAGCGCCTGCACCAGCGGCAGCCAGGGCATCGGTTATGCCTACGAATCGATCAAGTTCGGGCGTTTGCCCTTGATGCTTGCCGGTGGGGCCGAGGAGCTATGCCCCACCGAAGCCATGGTCTTCGATGCGCTTTACGCCACCAGCCTGAAAAACGATGCGCCACAGACGTCCCCGCGCCCCTACGACAGCGGTCGCGATGGCCTGGTGATCGGGGAAGGCGGCGGCATGCTGGTGCTTGAAGAACTGGAGCACGCACTGGCGCGCGGCGCGCATATTCATGCCGAACTCGTCGGTTTCGGCAGCAACGCCGACGGCCAGCACACCACGCGTCCAGAGCAGTCCACCATGCGCCGGGCCATGGAACTGGCGTTGGAAGACGCCGGTTTGCAGCCGTCGGACATCGGCTACGTCAACGGTCACGGCACCGCGACTGAACAGGGCGACATCGCCGAAACGCTGGCCACCAGTTCGCTGTTCGGTGAGCACATGCCGATCAGTTCGCAGAAGAGCTTCCTCGGCCACACACTCGGCGCCTGCGGTGCTTTGGAGTCCTGGTTCAGCATCGAAATGATGAACAGCAACCTGTACGCGCACACGTTCAACCTTGATGAAGTCGATCCCAATTGCGGCAAGCTCGATTACCTGCGCGGTGAGTTTCGGCAGATGAGTAATCAGTATGTGATGAACAATAATTTTGCGTTTGGCGGGGTTAATACGTCGTTGATTTTTCGGCGGTGGGCCTAAGCAAAATCAAACGATCGCCGCCTGCAGCAATCGTTTGATTCACCACAGCAAGAAACATGGATTTCCTACGATGAACGAGGCACTTGAGGATATTTCCTACCCGCTTCATCGTAATTTCCTCGCACTTTGCGCATCTCGTCTGCCAGTGACGTCTGATTTTGGGTCCGCGTGATCTGGGCGGGATTTATGGCTGTTAGGGTTCAGGCATTTCCTGACAAGCGCCCCTCCAGCCATGACCCAATGCTTCAAAGAACACCCCAGCGATAATCAGCGCCTGAACCACAACAGCACGCCCGTTGCTGACTGTGAATGCAAAGAAGAACTGCTTTACGGCGTCAAGACCATGGTGACCAAGGTCCCCATCCTCACGTGCGCATGCCTTTGGCGCATCTACCAACGCCAAGCCGAAGACATCGTTGCCCCTGGCGGCGTGCTGATTGCTGATCCGGTGGAACGCAACCGAGTGATCAACGCAGCCTATGCCCGGCTGTGGTTGCATGATTCGCGGTTTCAGTGGGCCGGGCTTGCTGCATTTGCTTCCAAGCAGGTTGGCTGCGGACTGCTGCATGCGGCGGACACCATTGGACATATTGGCGCGGAACATCAATCCCGACAGCGCGTGCGAGATAGCCGTAGTGAATTCGGGTTGTTTACAGCTGACAGGATGGCCGAACAGGCCGAAGCGCTGCGTGACTACAAAGAAGCCGATGCGCGTAACCCGGTTCCGTCCGTAGATCTCCGTTTCAAGGGAAATGACTTGTCGTTGGTGCAGCAACAGTTCCGGCATGTGTACGACATGATGGCACTGGGGAACACCACGCTGTTTCTGGATATTTTCCCGCTGCATGAGTTCTATGCGAAGCGAGGCTTGAAGGAGTTGAAGAAATGTCTGGAAGCGCGAGCGGGGATTTACGGACATCCGAAGTGGTCAGTGCTTTGGCCTGCGGGGCAGAAAAAGCTCCGCTTTGGACAATTTCATCAGGAAATCATTCGTGCTTTCGAGTTGATTGATGAAGGGGATATTGCCCAAAGCGTGGAGTTTCTGGCGTGGCATGAGCAGCGCAATATCCTCCAGCCAGCCATTTACGAGGACCAGCAATTGGTGGCCTTGCTGCGTACCAATCATGCTGCCTACGTGACCGGTTTTCCCTCTGGCGTGGCTCAGGCTATCGAGTTGACCCTCACGAGCCAATGCCAAAGCGTTAAGGACGAACGCACCATCGGCTTTAGTTCCAACCCGCTGGCGGACTTGTCGAACATCAAGCAGCGCATGCCTTTCGTACTCCGGGCGGCGGCGAGGTTCGATGAGATGCTAAACGACAGCAACCGAGGGGCATTAGAGCAGTCGATTCGAGAAATCGCCTCCGGTGGCGAGGCATGAACTTGCGCGGCTGGCGCCGAGGAGCAGGCTGGTTGCTTCTGGCTGTTTTGGCGCTGGCCGCCATACACCAACTGAGACAGCCTTTGTGGGATGAACCGGAAGTCGCCGTGGAGATAGGCGGAACGTATGAAGAGATGCGTAATCGCTCTTCAGCCTCTTTTAGCCCGTTAATCCGTGGGCACCTGTGGCTCGGAGTTCCTATGGTGGATGCACGAATGCGATTCATCGACCCGCAGTTCGGGTTCGTCACGCCTCTGGCTCGCTTTTTCACGGTTGGGTTCGACGACAATGTCATTGACGACATCCGCATGTCCCCTCAAATAGAACCGTTGCTGCTCGACGATGCCCTTAAGGTCGTTCTCGACTTACAGAACCAATGGCGCGAAAAAGGCTGGGTGGCGAGGGGCCTGCGGAGCAACCCCACCATCGCCGATACACCCGAATGGCGAGCGTGGCTTCGGGACAGTGAGCGATCAGGGAGATCCTTTTGGCAGGCAGGAGACAAGTATCAAGCAATGCTGCTTCTAGGACAGTTTAGTGATTCCAGAAATCCGACCGAAGAACGCTATCTCATTACTCTTTCGGTGGCCAAGCCGTGGGTACCCTTCGATGAAATTGAAGCAGACTGGGAGCAGGTGTACTCGCTGTGCCTTGGCAGTCCCAAGCCATCGCCGATTCCCGAGTGTGAAGCACTCAGTGAGAAACGTTGAGTTCTCGGCGATGGCCTGGTTGCCCAGGATCTTTAGAGCCTCACAAGCCCCTCTCGGAACGATCAATCGAGTGCTGAGCTAGGGTGGGTCAAGGTTATCCAGCACCCGGTTCACCGCCAGTTCCCCGAGCATGATTGATTGTTGAATGCCCAGCAGTGTGTTGCTTTGCGATCCCTCCAGATACCTCGCGAAATCACTCGCCATGACGTTGGCAGATGCCAGGGATTCACAGGCGTATTCGAGTAGGGTCTGGTTGTCGATGTCGGGGGCGATGAGGAAGATTTTGCTTGGTTGGCGTGTTTCGGAATCTGTTGATACGGATGGAGTGACCGGATCGGAATCCGGCGGATTCGGAGTTGGCTTGGACATTGGGAAGGTCTTCCTGTTAGTAGTGCTGCAACCTGTCTCGCTACTAAACGGAAGGGTGGCAGCTGTACGCAAGTTAGTAGACCGGACACCGACCCAAATCCGGCGCACCCAAGGGCGCCATGCGCACAGCTACCATCAAGTGCAGGCGTATGCCTGACTGATCGACGCTTGTGCATTTTTTTGGGAAGGAAAACCGGGCTACTAAACCCGATCACTGGGAATCAGTGACACGAATCAAGTTACCGATGCTTCCCAAAGCGCACAAGCCGGCGGATTCTGGCGTAGTTGTAGGCGCTGCCGCAAGCTACTGTAGCCTCCCGGAACACGTCTTAGGAAACGTCCCACAACCACCGCTGACACGACGCAAAAACTGTAGGAGCCGGCTCCTACAGGTTTGTGTTCGGTCACGATTGGAGGGGTTCTACCTTACGCGTCAACAACTCCACAAACGCCTTGGCCATCGGCGACTTCTGATCCTTGCGCTGCACCAGCCACACCGCTGAAACCGCTTCCGGGTCGAGCAACGGCCGATAGACCACGCCATCAATCCGCATCCGCTGATAAGACGCCGGCAACACCGACACCCCCAACCCTGCCGCCACCAGACCGATGATCGTCATGGCCTCACCCGCCTCTTGGGCAAAGTGCGGGCTGAAACCGGCGTCCCGCGCCAGGCTGAGCAACTGCGCATACAGACCACTGCCATAACTGCGCGGGAAAAATACGAACGGTTCGAGCGCCAACGCCGACAGGAACAATCCCGCTTCACTGTCCTGCACCAGCGGATGCTTGGAACTGAGCACGGCGACCAGCGGTTCGCGCATCAGCTCCACCACGCTGAGCGAATCCGGCAAACCTAACGGGCGCATGATCCCGACTTCGATCGACTCGTCCACCAGCGCATCGGCCACCTGGGTGCTGCTCATTTCCCGCAGGTTCAGGTGCACCGCCGGAAAACGCTGGCGAAATGAAAAAATCGCCTGAGGGATGGTCGAGTTGAACGGTGCCGACGAGGTGAAACCGATTTTGAGTTCGCCCAACTCACCGAGCTGCGCCCGTCGCGCCACATCCGCGGCTTTGTCGACCTGCGCCAGCACCAACCGCGCCTCTTCCAGAAACAATCGCCCGGCTTCACTGAGCTCGACCCGACGATTGGTACGCTCGAACAATCGTGCGCCGACCTCCTGCTCCAGCGCCTGAATCTGCTGACTCAACGGCGGTTGCGAGATGCCCAGCACCTGGGCGGCGCGGCCGAAGTGCAGTTCTTCGGCGACGGCAATGAAGTAGCGCAGGTGACGCAATTCCATGAAAACCCCATTAGGTCGCAAAACCTCTTAAACAGGTCGAACAATATATTGGATTGAATCATTAGGCAGCTATATGCTTTTTTCATTGCCTGACCGGCTGCCTGCCCCGAGGTCTGACTTGAAAACTGCTGTCGCCCCACTCGCCCATGAAGTTCCGCCCGCCGCGCTGGATGATGCCGTGGCTGAGCTCAAGGAAATCTACATCGAAAAAGGCACGCCGATGTTCATGCGCACGGTGCTGGCCCTGTTCTCCGGCGGCTTCGCGACTTTCGCGCTGCTGTACTGCGTGCAGCCGATGATGCCGCTGCTGTCCCACGAATACTCCATCAACGCGGCGCAGAGCAGTCTGATTCTTTCAGTGGCCACCGGCATGCTCGCCATCGGCTTGCTGATCACCGGCCCGATCTCCGACCGTGTCGGGCGCAAACCGGTGATGGTGACGGCGCTGTTTGCCGCGGCGCTGTGCACCATCGCCAGTTCGATGATGCCGAGCTGGCACGGCGTGCTGGTAATGCGCGCGCTGATCGGGTTGTCGTTGAGCGGCCTGGCGGCGGTCGCCATGACGTACCTGAGCGAGGAGATCCATCCGCAACACATCGGCCTGGCGATGGGCCTGTACATCGGCGGCAATGCCATCGGCGGGATGAGCGGACGCTTGATCACCGGGGTGTTGATCGACTTCGTCAGCTGGCACACGGCGATGCTGGTGATCGGCGGCCTGGCGCTGATCGCGGCGGCGGTGTTCTGGAAAATCCTTCCCGAATCGCGCAACTTCCGCGCCCGCTCACTGCACCCGCGCAGCCTGCTCGACGGCTTCACCATGCACTTTCGCGACGCCGGCCTGCCGTTGTTGTTTCTCGAAGCCTTTGTGTTGATGGGCGCGTTTGTCACGCTGTTCAACTACATCGGTTATCGCCTGCTGGCCGAGCCGTACCACATGGACCAGGCCTTCGTCGGGCTGCTCTCGGTGGTGTACCTGTCGGGCATCTACAGCTCGGCGAAAATCGGTGCATTGGCCGACAAGCTGGGCCGACGCCAGGTGCTCTGGGCCACCATCGTGCTGATGCTCGCCGGCCTGGCCCTGACGATGTTCACGCCACTGCCCATGGTGATCATCGGCATGCTGATTTTCACTTTCGGCTTCTTCGGCGCCCACTCGGTGGCGAGCAGCTGGATCGGTCGCCGCGCCACCAAAGCCAAGGGGCAGGCTTCGTCGCTGTATCTGTTCAGCTACTACGCCGGGTCGAGCATCGCCGGCACAGCGGGCGGGGTGTTCTGGCACCTGGGCGGATGGAACGGGATCGGGTTGTTTATCGGTGCGTTGCTGGTGGTGGCGTTGTTGATCGCGTTGAAACTGGCAAAATTACCGCCGCTGCCGGGGGCTGCACAGGTTTAGACCCTGGCCCTTGTGGGAGCGAGCCTGCTCGTGAAAACCCCCAGGCACCTGCGCAGTGGGCAATCCCAACCCACCGCAACTACCTGAGCACCACCCGCGCCTCAAGCACCGCATCACGCTTTTCCAGCACCAGCGATTGCACCACAGCCCCATCCCGCTCAGCACGATCCAGCCATTGCAGCAGCGTCTTCGCATCACCGCTGAGGGTCAAACGCAGCAAGTCGTTATCGGCATCCATCTGATGCAGTTCGAGGCCCGCCGCTGTGGCACTTTCGCTGATACGCAGCGACAAGGGCTGGTCAGCAACGACCGCAACGGTGCTTCGGGGTTGCGCCCGTTGCAACTGCGCCGCCAAGGCCCGTTGCTGTTGATGACCGCGTTCGACGGCTTCCAGACGCTGACGGGTCGGCTGCCAGATCAGGCTGAACACCGCGACAACCAGCAAAAATACGCCCACGGCCAACAGCAGTCGCTGCTCACGATTGGACAGGCGTTGCCAGACGGTTTTCATGAGTTGTCCTCCACAACCAATGTCGCCTGTACCCGATTGCGCTCTCTGCTCGCACTGTCGAGCCTGACCGGCACACCTTGCTGCCGTCCGCGCTCACGCAGTTGCTCAAGCTCGGCAAAACTGTTGGCAGTCAGCCGGACTTTCCAGCCGTCGCCTGTACGAAATTCGATACGCTGAACTTCAACATGACTCGCGCCGATGACCTGCTCGATCAGCCCCACCAAACCGGCGATACGTGTCTTCTCCGGTTCGGCGGTCTGGTTCTGCAGCACCTTGAGTTGCGTCGCCAGGTCTACGATGCGGCTCTGGTCAGGGTAAAGGGCCTTGAACCGCTGCTCGTTCTGGCTGTAGAGCCGCCGGGTTTCACCCTCGATAAAATGGATTCGCGTGGCGCTGGCACCCCAGGTCAGCAGCAATAGCATCAGTAACGCCAATCCACCGAAATGCCAGGGCAGACGTTTGCCGCGAGGGGCGAATGCTCCTTGCAGCAGGTTGATGGCCTGGGGGTGGCGAAGGGTCAGGCACTGGTCGACATCGACCGCATCGTGACGCTCGTCGACCCACCGGATATCCGGGGGCAATGCCGGTCTCAGCGAGGTCAACCCGTCATCCGACACCGCCACGCGAGCCGGCATTGCGCCGCCAAGCAACCATCGACCGAACCAGCGCACGACGACCGCCTGAGCCCCGGGCAACACATCGGCATCGACAAAGACAGAACGGACGCCAACCCCCGCCTCCGCCAGCAGCGCGAGCACAGCGGCAAATCGCTCTCGACCGATCACCATCACCGGATAGCGCCCTTCCCGGTCGCGAGCGCCAATGCCCAGGTGCAATTTCTCCAGCGCGTCACTCAGCTGATCTTCAACGGCAAACGCAATGGCTTGCGCAGCGGGCTGACGCCTGGAAGGCCACGGATCGCTGCGCACCCAACTGCACATTTCCATGGGCAACAACAGATCGACCGTCTGCCCGTTCAGTGACTGCGCGGCTTGATTCAATGGCATGAACTGGCGTTGGCCGGTCGAAGGCCACAGGCAGCACGGCCAGTCGGTCGACGGCTCGGTCAGGCCCTCGGCGGTCAGGTAAAGCCAGGTGTTCATCGCGGCATCTCATGGGTACTCGAAGGAAGAAGACGTCGTTGCAGGATCTTGAATTGGTGCGTGTCGGGGTCTCGCTCGACATCAGTGGCCAGGCGCAAACGGTTTTGGCCCTGAATGACCTGCACTGTGATCCGGAACCAGCGGCTGCCGGTGCCCAGCCCATGTCTGCTCACGCCTGCGCCGGAGAGCAGCGGGTCTTGAGTAAAGGCCTGAACGCTCGCCCATGCAGTGGCCGATTGCTGACGGACCAGCGCGTCGGCTGTCGTCGCTTCCACGCCATCGAGCATCCTCAATACCAGCGCAGGCGCGGTGTTGATGTTCAGCGCGGCCTCTGTGGGAAGCACCGCGACCCAGGGCTCCAGTTGACGCAACAGCTGGCCGTCGACACCTGGAAGCAGGCGCAGCTGGCTCAGTTCTTGTAATGCGCCGACCTGACTCAATTGCAGCGGCGCAAGATCGAGTAGCTCGAGCAAGCGTCCCCAACGATCAAGGGTGACCTGATCTATCTGCCCCTGGGTCAACAATGAATTGAGATTGAATCGCCCGGCGAGGTCCTCGATATCGACGCGCAACTGCACGCCCTCGATGTCGAAGTCGGGCGCCGTCCGCGCCCAGTCCTGGGTCAGGTCAACGTTTTTTTGCGAAGCACGCGCGGCGTCCTGTAGCTGTAAAAGCGCCCAGGTTTCACCGGCACCCGCCAGTTGCCGCAAGTGAACGTAATGCATCGCTTGCCCGCTGCCTTGCAACGACAGTCGATGACTGCGCAGCATGCCGCTGGTGATCAACAACGCCAGACTCATGACCAGCAACACACTGATCAGCGCGATGCCCCGTTGACGCCCGTTCATGGCAAGACGCCCGGCAACAGCAACACCCGACGGATCGCCTCGAAACGGCCTGCCGACACTTGCAGTTCCACTGCCATCGGTGCCTTCGCGTCTCGCCCCGACGGCCCCTCGCTGCGCCATCCGGTTTGACGATCAAACAAACGCCAGCTTACGTCCCGCACATCGTCGAGCAGTCGTTGCCGTTGCATGAGGGGCGTGCCCTCGCCTTGGCTTTCACGCCACAGCACACCGTTTTCGAGTCGGTACGTCAGTGTCTGGCGCTCGCTGCGGGGCTGGTCCAGAGGATTGCGCCAGTGGCTGCGCTGCAACTGCAGCCCCATTGGCTGGAGCACGACTGGCTGTTCGGTAACCTGCAACACGTCCCGCTCAATCACCGCCACCGCCCGTTGCAGGCGTCGAAACTCACGCTCGTGGGCTGTCGTGCCCTGCTGTGCACGCACGACGCCATCGAACAAGCCCCAACTGGCCAGGCCGAGCAAAGCGAATATCGCCATGGCGATCACCAGTTCCAGCAAGGTGAAACCGGATTGCCTATTCATGACGATCAGGTATCCAGCCGCTGGCGCGGTGCAGTGTTTGTTCGCGACCGGAAAGGCTGACGTCAACGTCGACCTTGAGCAGACGCGGGTCAGTCGATGCGCTGATGTGCTGGCGCAGCAGCCAGTCGCGGCGATCCATATGCACCACGCGCTGCTGTTGACCGAGGGGCAGCCCCGGTTGCAGGCGCAGTTCGTTCAAATGGTTATCGGCCAACCAGGTGGCGAAGAGGCGTTCCTCGACCGCCCCGGTCTGTTTCAACACGTACTGGCTCGCCGACAGCACGGCCGCCGCCAGTGTGGCGAAGACCGCCAGGGCCACCATGATTTCCAGCAGTGTGAATCCACACGTGCGTGCCCGAGACAGGCCCTTAACCATCAATCACTGCCTCACCCAGTCCATCGCTCGAAAGGCTCAGGAGCGTGCTGTCCCGGGTCGCGAACGTCAGCGTAAAGGCGCTGGTTTCATCGCTGCTGAGCATCAATAATTGCGGCAGTCCTTCATCGGCACCCAGCATCAGGGAATGCCCGTCCTGTTCAAGGTGTAACCGCAAGGTGTCGGGCCACTTGTAAAACGCAGCCACCGGCTCCCAGCCTTGAGAATCGAGGCGCATCGCGCGGTAACCGCTGTCACTGATCCGCAGGCCGTATTCCTCGCCATCCAGCACCGCCCGCTCACGCAGCTGTTGAATCAGGCCTGCCATCCCGTGCGCCTCGTGCCGCGCCTGACGCACCGGATTCGGGCCGCCGACCAGACTCACCATGCACAGCAGCACGCCGATCACAACGATCACGATCATCAACTCGAGCAAGGTAAACCCGCGGCAACGTTGGCGCATGAATCAGTCGCCCCAGTTGCCGATATCGGTCGCATGCCCTTCGCCGCCCACCACGCCATCGGAGCCCAGGGAATACAAGTCGTAGCTGCCGTCGATCGACTGCACACCAGGATTGAGAAACTGATAGGGCGTGCCCCACGGGTCGACCGGCAGGTTTTTCAGGTAACCCTGAGGGTTCCAGTTCCTCGCCGCCGGCAGGCCCGAAGGACGTTTGCTCAAGGCTTCCAGCCCTTGCTGCGTCGAGGGGTAGTGGAAGTTGTCGAGGCGGTACATTTCCAGGGCGGTGGCAATGGCCTGGATATCAATTTTTGCTGCGGTGACCTTGGCCTGGTCGGGCCGGCTCATGAACTGCGGCACCACGATGGCCCCCAGCACGCCGATGATCACGACCACCACCATGATTTCGATCAGGGTAAAACCGCGTTGCCCGCGGCGCGAGTTGCTGCGTAGAGGTTGCATGGATCAATTCACCAATTGGTTGAGGCTGAGTATCGGTAGAAGAATGGCCATGACGATCAGCAGCACGACGCCGCCCATCAGCACCAGCATGGCCGGTTCAAAGAGGCTCACAACCAGCGCGATGCGCGCCGCCAGGCTGTTTTCCTGCTGTTCGGCGGCCCTTACCAGCATGTGATCGAGTTCGCCCGCGCGCTCGCCGCTGGCGATCATGTGCAGCATCATCGGCGGGATATCGCCGCTGAGTTCCAGGCCCCGGGTCAGGGTTCCGCCTTCACGTACGGAGCGGGCAACATCGACCATGCGCGCACGAATGGTCAGATTGCCGATGACAGCGGCAGCGATTTCCAGCGCGTCCACCAGCGGCACGGCGCTTTTTCCGAGGATCGCCAGGGTGCTGGCAAACCGCGCGGCTTCCATCGCCCGCAGCACCTCACCGGCTACCGGCAGCTTCAAGGCCAGGCGATGCCAGCGCAGGCGCCAGGGCGGCTGGCGCAAACTCCAGCGCCAGAGGCCGATCAACGTCGCCAGCACGCCCATCAATGCCAGGAAATGGTTACGCAGACCGTCGCTCAACCCGATCAGCGCCTGCGTCAGCCAAGGCAACGGCTGGCCACTGTCGACGAAGATTTTCACCACGTCCGGCACCACATAACCGAGCAGGAAACCCACGATCGCCACGCTCGCCAGCATCAGGATCATCGGGTAGACCAAGGCCATCTGGATTTTCTGCCGCGATGCCTGGCGCGCCTGGGTGTAAGCCGCCAGCTGTTCGAGCACATGACCCAAGTGCCCGGAACGCTCGCCGGCCGCGACGGTGGCGCGAAACAACTCGGGGAACGCCTTGGGAAACAGCCCCAGCGCGGTTGAAAGGGCATGCCCTTCCATCACCCGGCTGCGGACCGCCGACAACAGGCCGGCGACCTTGCGCCTGGCGCTCTGTCTGGTCACTGCTTCCAGTGCTTCTTCCAGGGGCAGACCCGCCTGAACGAGCGTGGACAACTGCAGCGTCAACAGCGCCAGTTCTGCCGCCCCCAGCCGCCCACTGCGCGGTTGCGCACCGGTAGCGCCGCCCGTGTTGACCTCATTCAATTCACGCGGCCACAAACCGCGCTCGCGCATCAGCTGTCGTGCATGACGCGGGCTGTCGGCTTCCAGTCGGCCCTTGCAGCGTCGGCCCTGGGCATCGTCAGCGCGGTATTCGAACGTCGGCACTCGCTAGTCCTCCTGAGTCACGCGCAGTAACTCGTCAAGGCTGGTCACGCCGTCGAGCACCCGTTGCCGACCGTCCTGAAACAAACTGCGGGAGACCTTGCGCGTCTCATCGATCAACGCCTGCTCACTGGCGCCCTGATGAATCAGCGTCGACACGGCCGGCGTGACGCTGATCAGTTCGTAGATCCCGATACGCCCGCGATAACCGTGCTGGCACTGCTCACACCCCACGGCGCTGAAGAGCTGCGGTGGCGCCGCCACATCGAGCCCGAGACGCTGACACATGGCCGCATCGGCGCGAAACGACGCCTTGCAATGCGGGCACAACGTACGCAGTAAACGTTGAGCCAGGATGCCCACCAGCGACGACGCGAGCAGGTAGGCATCAACCCCCATGTCCACCAGCCGTGTCACTGCGCCCACCGCGCTGTTGGTGTGCAGCGTCGAGAGCACCAGGTGCCCGGTCAGCGAGGCCTGGACGGCGATTTCCGCCGTTTCGCGATCACGGATTTCGCCGACCATCACCACATCCGGATCCTGACGCAGAATCGCCCGCAAGCCTCGGGCAAAGGTCATGTCCACTTTCGGATTGACCGGCATCTGCCCAACACCCGGCAGGTGATATTCGATGGGGTCTTCGACCGTCAGGATGTTGCGCGTCTGGTCATTCAGGCTGCTCAGCGCGGCATACAGACTGGTGGTCTTGCCGGAGCCGGTGGGCCCGGTCACCAGCAGAATGCCGTGGGGTTTTCCGAGCAACTGGCGCAACGCCGCGAGGGTGTCGGGAGGCATGCCGAGTCGCTGCAACTCCAGGCGCCCGGCCTGTTTGTCGAGCAACCGCAGCACCACCCGCTCACCGTGCGCCGACGGCAATGTCGAGACCCGCACATCGACTTCGTGCCCGGCCAGTCGCAGGGCCATTCGACCGTCCTGCGGGATACGTTTTTCAGCGATGTCCAGACGCGCCATGACCTTGATCCGCGACACCAGCAACGTCGCCAATTCACGCCGCGGCCTGAGCATTTCGCGCAACTGCCCGTCGACCCGCATGCGCACCGACAGAGTGTGCTCGAAGGTTTCAAGGTGCACGTCCGAGGCCTGCTCGCGCACGGCTTCGCTGAGCAGGGCGTTGATCAGCCGGATGATCGGCGCGTCGCCCTGCTGTTCCAGCAAGTCGGCGGTCTGCGGGACCTGATCGACAAGGCTGAGCAGATCCAGTTCGTCATCCAGGCCCTGGGCCACCTGCTCCGCCGCGCTTTGACCGTCACGGTAAGCAGCGGCCAGACGTGCTGCGAAGACCTCTGCATCCAGCACCTGGATCGGCAGATTCCACCCGCACATCCGGCGTGCTTCCGACAGGGCTGTCAGCGGCGTATCGGCTCGCAGCACCAGGCTCGAATCGGGCCCCTCGCTCGCCAGCAAAACACCGAAACGCCGGGCGAAACCGAAGGGCAACTGTTCGATTTTTCCGCTCATGGCGAAACCGGGGTCTGCTTGCGCAAATCAAACACCGGCGCATCAGGGGCCGGGTCGAACAACTGGCGCGATTCTGCCGGTAGCAATAACGAGTTGTTCCCGTGCGCCCCCGGCTGGCTCAGCTTGCGCAGCGCGTCGTATCGCTGTTGGCTTACATCCGCCAGATCTTCCTTGCTGCGCACGATGGTGGGCCGCAAAAAGACCATCAGGTTGCTTTTGGTTTGCGTATCCCGGGTCCAGCGAAACAGCGCGCCCAGGTAAGGAATATTGCGCAGCAGCGGCACGCCGCTTTGCTGGGTACGAACGCTGTCGCGGATCAAACCGCCGATCACGATGATCTCGCCATCGTCGGCGAGAATGGTGCTCTTGAGTGCACGCTTGTTGGTGATCAGGTCGGAAGAATCGATTCCTGACACCGACGGCGCAATGTCCGACACCTCCTGCTCCACTTCCAGGCGCAACGTCGAACCTTCGTTGATGTACGGCTTGATCTTCAGGCTGATGCCGACGTCCTTGCGCTCGACGGTGGTAAACGGGTTGCCCGCCCCGTTGCTGTTGGTGGCGTAGGACCCGGTCTTGAACGGTACGTTCTGGCCGACGATGATTTCCGCTTCCTGATTGTCCAGGGTCAACAGGCTCGGCGTGGAAAGCAGATTGCTATGGGTATTGCTGGCCAACGCCGAAATCAACGCGCCAAAACGGTCATTGCCCAGTTTCAGGAGCGCGCCTTCCGGCGCCGATTTTTTCTCGTCGAAAGTCAGCCCGCCAATGATCGGAATATCGGTGCCGGGGAAGTTGATAAAGCCTTTCGCGTCGCCGCTGCTGATGCCCCACTGCACGCCTACGGCTTCGGCGATGTCTCCCGAGATTTCGACGATAGCGGCATGGATCAACACTTGGGCCCGGGGCTGGTCCAACTGGCGCACGATGTTTTCGATGGTGCGGATTTGCGCGGGCTCGGCGATCAGCACCAGCGCATTCTGGCTTTCGTCGGCCTTGATCATGAACGTCGCGCCGGACGAGCCATCCTTCACGGCGCCCAGGTTCGATGCCTGTTTTCGGCCCTGCCCCATCATTTCCAGAACGTCGGCCAATTGCTTGGCATCGCTGTGGCGCAAACGGATGACCCGGGCATTGTCGAGGGATGCAGTGGCGGGCGTATCGAGACTGCGTGCGAGGTCGATCAGGCGCTGACGCACCGACGGTGGACCAATGAGGATCAGTCGATTGGTTCTGGTGTCGGCAAGCACCTGGATCGACGTATCGGCGGTGCGCTTGCCCAGTGAAGACTCAATGATCGTCATCACGTCGGCGGCCTGGGCGTGATGCATCTGCACCACGGCATGCAGGTTGTTCTGCCCCGCATCCAGCTGACCCACAACCTTGGCAATACGACCCACATTGGCAGCCGTATCGGTGACGACCAGCGCATTCGCCGACACCGACGGGCCGACGTAACCATTGACCGACACCAGCGGCCGGACCAGCCCGGCAATATCGGAGGCGCTGCTGGTGTTCAATTCAATGACCCGGGTGACAAACTGCGATGCCGTGACGTTTGTCCCGGTGCTCTGGCCTGCACGGGTTTTCGCTTCGGTGACCGGCGTGATCAGAATGCGGTCACCTTCGTCGATCACCGTAAAGTTATGGGCATCGAGTACCGAATAAAACAACCGGCGAACGCCCTCGCGATCGAGGGCCTGGCGGGACATGACGGTGATGCGCCCGGAGACTCTGGGGTCGAGCACCACTGTGGTCCCGAGAATGTTCGAGATTTCTTCGACGATGTCGCGCAACTCGGCATTGTTCATCGCCAGTTGCCATTTTTCTTCCTCGGCTTGCAACGTGTCATGAAAGAACGTCGTCGCCAAAGCCACCAGAAAAAGAAGGATGCGCAAGGGATACGCGCCGATGAAGCTGTTCATGGGTGTGATCACTCTGACTGCCCGGAAAGAGGGCGTAGAAAACGCGTAGAACTGACCGGTGTCGGTGGTTGGGATGGCGAGTCGAGTTGGCGCAGGAAACTCGCGGAAGAGCTCTGCAACGTCAGCACCTCTTCTCGACCCTTGTTCCACAACACCGCTTGATTTACCTCGACGCGACGCAGGACGCTGCCGCCCGGCAACTGATCCCCCACCTGGTAAATCCGTGAGCCTTGAGCGTCCGCCAGCAACGCTCTGGACAAGCCTGTGTCGAGGACAAAACTGGCCTGCAAGGTCAGCGCTTCGGCACTGGGCAGCAACGAGGTTTCAGTCGCCAGACCGAGCACCGTTGCGACCGCTGTGGTATCGAGGGGCGCACGGGGCGTTGGCGCCGGCAAGGTCGCAGCGAACGACAACGGCGGGGCGAGAGTTTTGCGAAAACCCCACTCCTGCCACGCCAGAAACGTTGCGTAACCTGCGGACATAACCAGCAGGCAGAGTGTGCTCAAGCGCCTGCTCACTCGAGTCGCTCACTTCGAACGCGGGCCACATAAAAGCCGAAAATCAGGGTCCAGGCGATGAGTGCCACCGATAACCAGTGCAGCCATACGCGTTGGGTGGAATAACCCAAAACCGTCATTTTTCAACTCGATTTTCTACAAGAGGATGAACCCTCAGGCGATCCATTCGCGGATCGCCTGAAGGGTTACGGCGGGCTTAAAGCTTGTCCCACGCCATGTGCCAGTGCGCCCCTACGCCAGGTTCAAAACCATTGGCGGTCGGGCTGTATTGCTTGCAATAGCCGGACTCGGGGAACGGCTTGCATTCGAAGACTTCGTTGGTCTTCGGTTGCAGCACTTTGGTACCGGCGGTGTATTCGCCGAGGCCTTCAGGGAACACGAAGTCATGCTCGACGCCAGCGCCTTCACCGGTCATGTTGGTCGGCTGGGTATCCTGGCGAGTGGTACGGCCATCCAGGGTGGTGCCGACCAGTGTCAGCGTGTGTTGGCCAGGGTTACTGCGCACATCCAGGGTCAACGTCGTCGAGCCGCTGTCCACCTGTGCAGAGGTGGTGCCGACCGGCTTGTTGTTCTCATCGAACAAGGTCGCTTCAACGTTCATCTTGCGATTGGAGATCATGCTGAAACCGACCTTGGCCAGGCCTTTTTCCAGAACGTATTCAGCTTGCTGAGAAGCTACCGACATGCGTGCTGCAGCGTCTTCCTTCATGTCCAGTTGAACTTCGAAACGGGTCACGCCGCTTTCTTTTTGGGCATAAAGGGTGTTGTTACCCCGGACCGGTTCGATGTTGCCGCTCTCACCACGAATACCGGCGCGGATGAGGGTGTGAGTGGCGTTGATCTTTTCTGCCAGTTTGAACGCCCAGTTGTTTGGCAAGCCTTCTTCGGCAGTGGCGATGGCGATTTCCACGTCGTAATCCGGGCTAACGCCATTGGCGGAGAATGCACGGGCCTTGACCTTGTCGCCGATCAGCAATTCGGTCGACGGTGCGATACCGCCAACGGAAGACCAGCCACCCGGCAACTCTGCTTCGGCAATAATGTTCACATCGGCCGGGTTGTAGAACGCTGCGTCGGTGTCTCCAACCGTCCAGACCGCCAGAATCACATGCTGGCCGGACTTGTCTGTCGGGATGGTGCAGTTGTGCTTGTCACCCGATCCAGGCTTCTGATTACCACCCTCAATGGTGCAGAACGGCGTGCTTTCAAAGGTGGCCCGTTTCAGCGACTCGTTCGGATTCCAGCCGTTGCGAGTGATGAAGTATTCGTGTTTGGTTGCCGGGTGAACCGCGGTGTAGCGCCATTGGAAATCGATGTTGCGGTCCTTGATTTCCGTCAGATGCCAACGGGTGGCGGACTGGGCATCCATCGCGGAGAACGATGGATGACCGCCACTCGGAATCTTGCCGTCGATCGGCCCTTGCAGAGGAGCACCACCTGCACCCGCCGGAAAGCCTTTGAACGTTTCGCCGACACTTTGAGGTTCGTATTGCGCGGGGCCACAGTGGGTGTTCAAGCCTTTCTGGCAAAGCAATGCCCGCGAAGGTGGCACTTCAAGATAGCCATGGGCAGCAACAGTTTGAGACGCCAACATTGCCGATAACAGGATCATTGGAGAGGCGCATGCGGTTAGTGCACCTCCCTTGTGGAAATTTTTTTTCATCACTGCGTTCCAGACTACTTATCGAAAATTAAGGCGCCTTGCGGGCGCCACTGTTCGTAGTGCCGCTCGGTGTGCGGCACCAAACGAAGGGCTGGAACCTTACCGGGATGAACGCGTTTTCTATGTAGGACAAGTCTTCGCTTACATGAGGATTGATCTCTCTCTTCACTCATCTGACAAAGAGAGAGGAATTTCTTACAGATGGAAACGCATCAGGCTGGCATACGTTTTTCAGGCATAAAAAAAGCCTGTCCGGCGTTGACCGGACAGGCTTGATGAAACGCGGGTATGACTACTCGTGATACTGCGCCGACAACTCATGCACCGCGCGCAGGAACGCACCCGCATGCTCGGGATCGACCTCCGGGGTGATGCCATGTCCGAGGTTGAACACGTGACCGCTGCCCTTGCCATAACTGGCGAGGATCCGGCCGACTTCGGTGCGAATGGCTTCCGGTTTGGCGTAGAGGACCGTCGGGTCCATGTTGCCTTGCAACGCGACCTTGTTGCCGACGCGATCGCGGGCGTTGCCGATGTCGCACGTCCAGTCCAGGCCCAGCGCATCAGCACCCGCGTCGGCGATGCTTTCCAGCCACAGGCCGCCGTTCTTGGTGAACAGGATGACCGGAACCTTGCGGCCTTCGTGTTCGCGGATCAGGCCGCTGACGATTTTGCGCATGTAGGCCAGGGAGAATTCCTGATACGCCGCCGCTGAGAGGTTGCCGCCCCACGTGTCGAAAATCTGTACCGCTTGCGCGCCGGCCATGATCTGGCCGTTGAGGTAGGACGTGACCGACTGCGCGAGCTTGTCCAGCAGCAGGTGCATGGCTTGCGGGTTGTCGTAGAGCATGGCTTTGGTCTTGCGGAAGTCTTTCGACGAACCGCCTTCGACCATGTAGGTAGCCAATGTCCATGGACTGCCGGAGAAACCGATCAGCGGCACACGGCCGTTCAGTTCGCGGCGAATGGTGCTGACCGCGTCCATCACGTAGCCGAGGTCTTTGTGCGGGTCAGGAATCGGCAGGGCTTCGATATCGGCCATCGTGCTGACAACTTTCTTGAAGCGCGGGCCTTCGCCGGTTTCGAAGTACAGGCCTTGGCCCATGGCGTCCGGGATGGTGAGGATGTCCGAGAAGAGGATCGCCGCGTCCAGTTGCGGATAGCGGTCGAGTGGCTGCATGGTGACTTCGCAAGCGAACTCCGGGTTCATGCACAGGCTCATGAAATCACCGGCCTTGGCACGGCTGGCGCGGTATTCCGGCAGGTAGCGACCGGCCTGACGCATCATCCACACAGGGGTGACGTCTACGGGTTGCTTGAGCAGGGCGCGAAGGAAACGGTCGTTCTTCAGGGCAGTCATGTCGGCATCCGGAAAAAAAGTGCGGGCATTTTCTCAGAGCGCGAGGCAAAAGGCACGGTTGCAGGTCAGCCTTTTGTCTATCGGGTCAATTTGTCGCAACAAATACGCAGATTTCAGCAACACCCGCAAACCAATGTGGGAGCTGGCCGGCCAGCGATGCGGCCACCTCGGTGATCAGTCAGACCGAGGTGATGCTATCGCTGGCCGGCCAGCTCCCACAGGGTTACTGCCTGTCAGGTCTGGACCGTCGGGTTAGACGCCCAGGTAATCCAGAATCCCTTCAGCCGCATTGCGGCCTTCGAAGATCGCCGTCACCACCAGGTCAGAGCCGCGAACCATGTCGCCACCGGCGAAGATTTTCGGATTGCTGGTCTGGTGCTTGTACTGACCTTGTTCCGGCGCCACAACACGGCCCTGGCTGTCGGTCTGGATACTGAACTGCTCGAACCACGGCGCCGGGCTCGGGCGGAAGCCGAAAGCGATAACCACAGCGTCGGCCGGGATGATCTCTTCGGAACCCGGGATCGGCTCGGGGCTGCGACGGCCACGGGCGTCCGGTTCGCCGAGACGGGTCTCGACCACCTTCACACCTTCGACCTTGTCTTCGCCAACGATGGCGATCGGCTGGCGGTTGTAGAGGAATTTCACGCCTTCTTCCTTGGCGTTCTTCACCTCTTTGCGCGAGCCCGGCATGTTCGCTTCGTCACGGCGATACGCACAGGTCACCGACTTGGCGCCCTGGCGGATCGAGGTACGGTTGCAGTCCATCGCCGTGTCGCCGCCGCCCAGCACCACAACCTTCTTGCCTTTCATGTCGACGAAATCTTCCGGCGACTTTTCGAAGCCCAGGTTGCGGTTGACGTTGGCAATCAGGAAGTCGAGCGCGTCATGCACGCCCGGCAGATCCTCACCGGCAAAGCCGCCCTTCATGTAGGTGTAGGTGCCCATGCCCATAAACACGGCATCGTATTCTTCGAGCAGTTGCTCGACGGACACGTCCTTGCCCACTTCGATGTTCAGGCGGAACTCGATGCCCATGCCGGTGAAGACTTCGCGACGATTGCTCAGCACGGTCTTTTCCAGTTTGAACTCGGGAATGCCGAAGGTCAGCAGACCGCCGATTTCCGGGTTCCTGTCGAACACCACCGGGGTCACGCCGCCGCGTACCAGCACGTCGGCACAGCCGAGGCCGGCCGGGCCTGCGCCGATGATCGCGACACGTTTGCCGGTCGGCTTGACCTTGGACATGTCGGGGCGCCAGCCCATGGCGAACGCGGTGTCGGTGATGTACTTCTCGACCGAACCGATGGTCACCGCGCCGAAACCGTCGTTAAGGGTGCAGGCACCCTCGCACAGACGATCCTGCGGGCACACCCGGCCGCAGACTTCCGGCAGGGTGTTGGTCTGGTGTGACAGCTCGGCGGCCTGAAGGATGTTGCCCTCGGCCACCAGTTTCAGCCAGTTCGGAATGAAGTTGTGCACCGGGCACTTCCATTCGCAATACGGGTTACCGCAACCCAGGCAACGGTGGGCCTGATCGGCCGAATGCTGGGGTTTGAAGGGTTCGTAGATCTCCACGAACTCTTTCTTGCGTTGACGCAACAGTTTCTTCTTCGGATCTTTGCGCCCGACGTCGATGAACTGGAAGTCGTTATTCAGACGTTCAGCCATTGTTAAAACCTCATCAAACTGTTCAGGCGCATATCACTGCGGGTTGGCACGGGTGCTGGAAAGCAACGTTTTCAAGCTGGCAGCCTTCGGCTTGACCAACCAGAAACGGCGCAGGTAGTCATCGAGGTTTTCCGCGAGTTCACGACCCCACTCGCTGTCGGTTTCCTCGACGTACTCGTTCAGCACGCGTTGCAGGTGGCTACGGTAGGCTTCCATCGCTTCGCCGCTGATCCGCTGGATTTCCACCAGTTCGTGGTTGACCCGGTCAACGAAGGTGTTGTCCTGGTCGAGCACGTAGGCGAAACCGCCGGTCATGCCTGAGCCGAAGTTGTAACCGGTCTTGCCCAAAACGCAGACGAAACCACCGGTCATGTACTCGCAGCAGTGATCGCCGGTGCCTTCCACCACGGTGTGAGCACCGGAGTTACGCACTGCGAAACGCTCGCCTGCGGTGCCGGCCGCGAACAATTTGCCGCCGGTCGCGCCGTACAGGCAGGTGTTGCCGATGATCGCACTGTCCTGAGTCTTGTAGGCGCTGCCCTTCGGCGGAACGATGACCAGCTTGCCGCCGGTCATGCCTTTGCCGACGTAGTCGTTGGCGTCGCCTTCCAGGTACATGTTCAAGCCGCCGGCGTTCCACACACCGAAGCTCTGACCGGCCGTCCCTTTGAAGCGGAAGGTGATCGGCGCGTTCGCCATGCCCTGGTTGCCGTGCTTGCGCGCAATTTCGCCGGAGATCCGCGCGCCGATGGAGCGGTCGCAGTTGCAGATATCCAGGGCGAAATCGGCGCCGCTCATGTCGTTGATGGCCGAAGTGGCCATGTCGACCATTTTCTCGGCCAGCAAGCCTTTGTCGAACGGTGGGTTGCGGTCGACCTGGCAGAACTGAGGCTTGTCTGCCGGGATGTGATCACTGCCCAGCAATGGCGTCAGGTCCAGGTGTTGCTGCTTGGCGGTCTGGCCTTCGAGGATTTCCAGCAGATCGGTACGGCCGATCAGCTCTTCGAGGGAGCGCACGCCCAGTTTGGCCAGCCACTCACGGGTTTCTTCGGCGACGTAGGTGAAGAAGTTCACCACCATGTCGACGGTGCCGATGTAGTGATCCTTGCGCAGCTTCTCGTTCTGAGTCGCGACGCCGGTGGCGCAGTTGTTCAGGTGGCAGATACGCAGGTACTTGCAGCCCAGCGCGATCATTGGCGCGGTGCCGAAGCCGAAGCTTTCAGCGCCGAGGATCGCGGCCTTGATCACGTCGAGGCCGGTTTTCAGGCCGCCGTCGGTCTGCACCCGGACCTTGCCGCGCAAGTCGTTACCGCGCAGGGTCTGGTGGGTTTCGGCCAGGCCGAGTTCCCACGGAGCGCCCGCATATTTGATCGAGGTCAGCGGCGATGCGCCAGTGCCGCCGTCGTAACCGGAGATGGTGATCAAGTCCGCGTAGGCCTTGGCCACACCGGCAGCGATGGTGCCAACACCGGCTTCTGCCACCAGCTTCACCGAAACCAGGGCCTTCGGGTTGACTTGTTTCAGGTCGAAAATCAGCTGCGACAAGTCTTCGATCGAATAGATGTCGTGGTGCGGCGGTGGCGAAATCAGGGTCACGCCCGGCACTGCGTAACGCAGCTTGGCGATCAGGCCGTTGACCTTGCCGCCTGGCAGCTGACCGCCTTCGCCGGGCTTGGCGCCCTGGGCGACCTTGATCTGCAGCACTTCAGCGTTGACCAGGTATTCCGGAGTGACACCGAAACGGCCGGTCGCGACTTGCTTGATTTTCGAGCTCTTGATCGTGCCGTAGCGCGCCGGGTCTTCGCCGCCTTCACCGGAGTTGGAACGCGCACCGAGGCGGTTCATGGCTTCGGCCAGGGCTTCGTGAGCTTCCGGCGACAAAGCGCCAAGCGAGATGCCCGCGGAGTCAAAGCGCTTGAGCACCGATTCCAGCGGTTCGATCTCGCTGATGTCCAGCGGTTTGTCCAGAGTCTTGACCTTGAACAGGTCGCGGATCATCGACACCGGGCGGTTGTCCACCAGCGCCGTGTATTCCTTGAACTTGCTGTAGTCGCCTTGCTGCACAGCGGCTTGCAAGGTGTTGACCACGTCCGGGTTGTAGGCGTGATATTCGCCACCGTGGACGAACTTCAGCAGGCCGCCCTGCTGGATCGGCTTGCGCGGACTCCAGGCTTCGGCGGCCAGGGCTTTCTGCTCGGCTTCGATGTCGACGAAACGTGCGCCCTTGATACGGCTCGGAACGCCGCGGAAGCTCAGGTCGCAGACTTCCTCGGACAGGCCGATGGCTTCGAACAGCTGCGCACCGCGGTACGAAGCGATGGTCGAAATACCCATCTTCGACAGGATCTTCAGCAGGCCTTTGGTGATGCCCTTACGGTAGTTCTTGAACACCTCATAAAGGTCGCCCAGCACTTCACCGGTGCGGATCAGGTCACCCAGCACTTCGTAGGCCAGGAACGGATAGACCGCCGAAGCGCCGAAACCGATCAACACGGCAAAGTGGTGCGGATCGCGTGCGGTAGCAGTTTCCACGAGGATGTTGGAGTCGCAACGCAGGCCTTTTTCGGTCAGGCGGTGGTGCACCGCGCCGGTGGCCAGGGAGGCGTGGATCGGCAACTTGCCCGGGGCAATGTGACGGTCACTCAAGACGATCTGGGTGCGACCGGCGCGAACGGCTTCTTCAGCCTGATCGGCGACATTACGCACAGCGACTTCAAGGCCGACGCTCTCGTCATAGTTGAGGTCGATGATCGCGCGCTCGAAGCCCGGACGATCGAGGTTCATCAGCGAGCGCCACTTGGCCGGGGAAATGACCGGCGAGCTGAGGATCACACGCGAAGCATGTTCCGGCGACTCCTGGAAGATGTTGCGCTCGGCACCGAGGCAGATCTCCAGCGACATGACGATGGCTTCACGCAGCGGGTCGATCGGCGGGTTGGTGACCTGCGCGAACTGCTGGCGGAAATAGTCGTACGGCGTGCGCACGCGCTGGGACAGCACGGCCATCGGTGTATCGTCGCCCATCGAGCCAACGGCCTCGTAGCCTTGCTCGCCGAGCGGGCGCAGCACTTGGTCGCGCTCTTCGAACGTGACCTGGTACATCTTCATGTACTGCTTGAGCTGGTCGACATCGTAGAAAGCCGAACCGTGATCGTTGTCTTCCATGGTCGCCTGGATGCGCAGGGCATTCTTGCGCAGCCATTGCTTGTACGGATGACGGGACTTCAGGCGGTTGTCGATGGCGTCGGTGTCGAGGATCTGACCGGTTTCGGTGTCCACGGCAAAGATCTGGCCCGGCCCCACACGACCCTTGGCGATCACGTCTTCAGGCTGGTAGTTCCAGACACCGATTTCGGACGCCAGGGTGATGAAACCGTTTTTGGTCGTGACCCAGCGCGCCGGGCGCAGACCGTTACGGTCGAGCAGGCACACCGCGTAGCGACCGTCGGTCATGACCACGCCGGCCGGGCCGTCCCACGGCTCCATGTGCATCGAGTTGTATTCGTAGAACGCACGCAGATCCGGGTCCATGGTTTCGACGTTCTGCCACGCAGGCGGAATGATCATCCGCACGCCACGGAACAGGTCGATGCCACCGGTGACCATCAGCTCGAGCATGTTGTCCATGCTGGAGGAGTCGGAGCCGACACGGTTGACCAGCGGGCCGAGTTCTTCCAGATCCATCAGATCGTTGGTGAACTTGGTGCGACGGGCCTGGGCCCAGTTGCGGTTGCCGGTAATGGTGTTGATCTCGCCGTTGTGGGCGAGGAAGCGGAACGGTTGCGCCAGCGGCCATTTCGGCAGGGTGTTGGTGGAGAAGCGCTGGTGGAACACGCAAATCGAGGTTTGCAGGCGCTGGTCGCTGAGGTCTGGATAGAAGGCGGTCAAATCCGCCGGCATCATCAGGCCTTTATAAATGATGGTCTTGTGGGAAAAGCTGCAGATGTAGTGATCGACGTCGGCGGCGTTGGCCACGGACGAGCGACGACGGGCGCTGAACAGCTTGATCGCCATGTCCTGATCGCTCAGGCCTTCACCACCGATGTAGACCTGCTCGATCTGCGGCAAGCGCTCGAGGGCCAGGCGGCCGAGGACACTGGTGTCGATCGGCACTTTGCGCCAGCCGACCAGGGTCAGGCCTTCAGCCAGGATCTCGCGGTTCATGTTCTCGCGAGCGGCTTCGGCCTTGACCGGGTCCTGGTTGAAGAAAACCATGCCCACTGCGTATTGCTTGGGCAATTCGACGCCGAAGGTTTCCTGGGCGATCGCTCGCAGGAACACATCCGGCTTTTGAATCAGCAGACCGCAACCGTCACCGGTCTTGCCGTCGGCGTTGATCCCACCGCGGTGGGTCATGCAGGTCAGGGCCTCGATGGCCGTTTGCAAAAGGGTATGACTGGGCTCGCCCTGCATGTGGGCTATCAGGCCGAAACCGCAGTTATCCTTGAATTCATCTGGTTGGTACAGACCTGCTTTCATAGACACTTTCTCACCAGGCTGCCTCTTATCAAGGCAAATTTCTTTTCAATTCAACCACTTGCATTCCACGCCGAACGTACGCCGGCTTAGCGGGGGCAAAAGGGTGGTCATTGTACACAGCGACACAGACGCTCACAAATTTGACGACGAACTGTCGCAAATCTATGTCGCATTTGTGAAAGGTTTAAAGCGATCTGCTGTGCTAGTCAAAACTTTTTTAATTCTGACCGCAACGACTCAAAGACTACTGTAACGCAGACACCACAAGGCACGCGGTCTGTAGAGACGGCGCGCACTTGCAGAAATTTTGAGGTGCTTGGAGAGGCGGCCTGGGTAAGGCCGCCGAATCTTCAGCGAGTTGTTGCCAGTTCCTGTTGGACGCTGGCGACAGTGCGAGGCCAAGGTTTACCAGCCTGAACCTTCGCTGGCAAGGCCTTGATGGCGGTAACGGCTGCATCCCGGTTGGCGAAGCTACCGTAAGTGATGACGTAAAGCGGCTTGCCGTTGAGGACTTTCTTGAAATAACGGTACTCGCCGCCCTGCTCCTTCACGAAGGATTGCGCGGCCGCTTCAGAGCTGGTGCCGAGGATCTGCACCACGTAGTTGCTCGTCGGCTGCCCGGCGTACCAGGTGCCGCCAGCGCCTTTGGCAGCAGCAGCGGCTGGCTTCTCGGCAGGCTTGGCGGTAGCGACCGCGGCTGGCTTGGCTGGCGCTGGAGCCGGCTTCACCGCAGGGGCAGTCGGGACAGGCTTGGCTGTCGCGACCTGAGTCGGCGCAGGCGTCGGCTTGGCGGCTGGCGTCGGTGCAGGACCGGCCGGAACGCCTGCAGGAGGCGCGGTGGTGGTCACGGTCGGCGGTGTATCGCTGGAGCCTTCGACCGGCACGCCATCGTCGCCTTCGGTGATACCACCGGCCGCTTCCGCGAGGGGACCGCGCATGACCGGTTGCGAATTACCGACCAGCGGCAACGGCATCGGTTGCGAGTTACCGGCGAACTCCACGGCAGGTGCGCCGCCGCTGTTAGGTTGTGGCGTGCCCTGGCCAAGCGGCAGTTGCGCCTGTTCGTTGGCAGGTGCGCCGGTGGTCGGTGCTTTGCTGCGACCCGGCATCAACCAGGCGGCGGCCACCGCGACCACGACAACGGCGGAAATCGCCAATACGTGTTTCTTCGGCATGTTGAACCCCATACTTGGACGCTTGACCGCAGAGCGGCTGGCAATCATGGCTTCGATCATTGCATCGCGGGCAACCTGATTGATGTTGCCAGGCCAGCCGTCGGAGCTTTCGTGAATATCAGAGATCTGATCCGCGGTAAAAAGTTCGATACCGCGACCTGCACCTTCTAGCCGCTGGTCCAGATACTCGCGGGTTTCTTCTTCGGTGTAAGGCTGCAGTTCGATGACGTGGAAGCGCTCTTCTTCAAGGTTCAACGCCTCGAGTTGCGCGATCAGCGAGGACTCGCCGAACAGGAACACATGCGGACGACCTTCCGGTGCACCTGCGGCCAGCTCCATCAAGGCTTCCAGTGCGGACTCGTCGAGCTGCTCGGCATCGTCCACCAGCAAATAGACTTCCTGACCCGTCAGCGCGAGCTGCACGACCTGAGACAGGATCGGGCCGATCTCTGCCTGAGCGACGTTCAACGCCTGGGCCACCTGACGCAGCACGCCAGCCGCATCGCCCGCGCCACGAGCGGAAACCACCACACTCTGAACGGATTGTTTGTTGGTACTGGCCACCAGAGCCTGACGCAACAGGGTCTTGCCACTGCCTTGCGGGCCGGTAACCACCAGCAGCAACTGGCTGTAGCGGGCCAGGTGGTGCAGTTGCCCCAGCACCGGTTTGCGCTGGGCCGGGAAGAATTTGAAGCCAGGCACCCGTGGAGCAAAAGGGTCATGGCTTAACTGGTAATGGCCGAGGAAAGCCTCGTCGGCGTGCAAACTAGTCATCGGGATCTTATTAACCTTTAAGCTGAGCCAGGGCGCGGTAGTCCGCTCCCAGCGTGGCCTGTAGAACCTCTTTCGGATAATCGTCGGTCACCACCGCTTCGCCCATGTGGCGCAGCAGCACCAGGCGCAAACGACCGTCGATCACTTTCTTGTCAATTGCCATGTGTTCGAGAAAATCGGCTTCAGTCATCTCTTCGGGCGGGATGACCGGCAGGCCGGCACGCTGGAACAGGCGAATGCCGCGATCACGCTCCTGCTCGCTGATCCAGCCCAGGCGCGCGGACATCTCCAGGGCCATTACGGTGCCAGCAGCTACTGCCTCGCCATGTAGCCACACACCATATCCCATGTGGGTTTCGATGGCATGGCCGAAGGTGTGTCCCAGGTTCAGGGTGGCACGAACGCCGGTTTCCTTCTCGTCGGCACCGACCACCGCCGCCTTGGCCGCGCAGGAACGTTCGATCGCATACGTCAGGGCAACCTGGTCCAAGGCGCGCAGGCGATCGACGTTTTCTTCGAGCCAGGTGAGGAACGGCTCGTCGCAAATCAGCCCGTACTTGATGACTTCAGCCAGCCCGGCGGACAACTCGCGAGCCGGCAGGGTATTGAGGGAGGCGGTATCGATCAGGACCACGTTCGGCTGATAGAAGGCGCCGACCATGTTTTTGCCCAGGGGATGATTGATCCCGGTCTTGCCGCCGACCGAGGAGTCGACTTGCGACAGCAGGGTAGTCGGAACCTGGATGAAATCGACACCGCGCTGGTAGCAGGCAGCAGCAAAACCGGCCATGTCACCAATCACACCGCCGCCGAGGGCGATCACGGTGGTGCGGCGATCATGGCGTGCGGTCAGCAGACCGTCGAAAATCAGTTGCAGGGTTTCCCAGGTCTTGAAGGCTTCGCCGTCGGGCAGCACCACGGAAATCACCGAGAACTGCGCAAGGCTGCGGGTCAGACGTTCGAGATAGAGCGGCGCAACGGTTTCGTTGGAGATGATCGCCACTTGCCGCCCGCGAATATGCGGGGCCAGCAGCTCAGGCTGATCCAACAAACCTTCGCCAATATGAATCGGGTAGCTGCGCTCGCCTAGATCGACCTTGAGTGTCTGCATGTGTCCCCACAGTGAAGATGGAATCAGGCGTCCTGCCTTGAGTTATCGAATGTCCGCGGCATTTGCTGGTGTGACGCCGTTCGGCAACCTTGCGCCACAACCTTGAGCGGTCGTGGCAGGACGCCGAGGATAGCGCATTTCGCGCTGTGCTTTAACGGGGAGGCAGCTGCTGCAGGCGGTCAAGAATGTCGAGCACCACCATTCGCGGCGGTCGCTCATCGGTTTCCACCACCAGGTCGGCGATTTCCCGATACAGCGGATCGCGCAACTCCAGCAGGTCCCGAAGGGTCTTGGCCGGATCGGCAGTCCGCAACAGGGGTCGATTGCGGTCACGGGCGGTACGGCCAACCTGCTGTTCGACAGAAGCATGCAGATAAACCACCCGACCACCGGCGCGCAGTGCTCGACGGTTGGCTTCGCGCATGACCGCGCCGCCGCCGGTCGCCAGCACCACGCCATCGCAGCCGCACAGCTCGGCAATCATCGCCTGCTCGCGGTCACGAAAGCCCGGTTCGCCTTCCTTATCGAAAATCCATGGGATATTGGCGCCCGTGCGCAATTCAATTTCCTTATCGGAATCTTTGAATGGCAGGCGCAGCTCTTTGGCCAGCAACCGGCCGATGGTGCTTTTTCCAGCCCCCATCGGTCCAACAAGAATCAAATTTCGCACAGAATCAATGACTCACAGCAATCGCCTGATTGTTCATGATACGCGGAGTGAGAAATACCAGCAGCTCGGATTTTTTCTCCGAAACCACGTCACGCCGGAAAAGGCGGCCAAGATACGGCACATCACCGAGAAATGGCACCTTATCTACAACCTTGCTCTGAGTATTTGAGAAAACCCCACCGATCACGATGGTCTCGCCGTCATTGACGAGAACCTTGGCATTGACCTCGTTTTTCTTGATGGGCGGTACATCCTGCACCTTGTTCAGGTAGTCCGGTTCGTCCTTGGTGACCTTGACCTCCATGATGATCCGGTTGTCCGGGGTGATCTGCGGCGTCACTTCCAGCGACAGCGAGGCCTCCTTGAACGATACCGACGTAGCGCCGCTGGAGCTGGCTTCCTGGTACGGGATCTCGGTGCCCTTGAGGATTTTTGCGGTTTCCTTGTCGGAGGTAACCACCTTGGGTTGCGAGACGATTTCGCCGTTACCGGTTTTTTCCATCGCGGTCAGCTCAAGATCCAGCAGCACATTATCGGTGATGAAGGCGATGCCGAGCCCCGAAGTGTTGGCGGCGGTGCCCATGTCGACGAACGGTGAGTTGGTGCTGGTGCTGCCCGGCGTACCAATGGTCGACGACGCATTGGCGCCGTTGCTGACACCGGATGTGTTCCAGTTGCCCTTGTTCTGCACCGAACCACCCCAACGCACACCGAGGCTCTTGTCGTAGTCGACGTTCGCTTCGACGATCCGAGCCTCGATCATCACCTGACGCACCGGGATATCCAGTTGCGCGACAATACGGCGCAGCTCGTCGAGACGGTCCTGGGTCTGGTAGGCGATGATGTTATTGGTTCGTTCATCGACGGTGATCGAACCCCGCTCGTCGACTTTCGCTTCGGCACTGGTCACTGACTGGAACAGCTTGGCGATATCGGCCGCCTTGGCGTAATTGACTTGCAGCAGCTCGCGACGCAAAGGCGCCAGTTCGGCGATCTGCTTCTGCGACTCCAGTTCCTGGCGTTCGCGGGCGGCAATCTCATCGGCCGGCGCCACCAGCAGCACGTTACCGATCTTTCGTTTGTCCAGGCCCTTGGTTTTCAGCACCAGGTCCAGCGCCTGATCCCACGGCACGTTCTGCAAGCGCAAGGTAATGCCGCCCTGCACCGTGTCGCTGGCCACCAGATTGAGGTTGGTGAAATCGGCGATCAGTTGCAGCACCGAGCGCACGTCAATGTCCTGGAAGTTCAGCGAGAGCTTTTCACCGGTGTAGGCAAAACGCTCGGCGTTGCGCTTCTGCAAGTCGTCTACGGTCATCGGGCGGACGCTGACGGTCAGCTTGTTGTCGGTCTGATAGGTCGAGTAATCGAACGCGCCGCTGGGCTCAATGCTGATGGTCGCCCGGTCTCCCGTGGCGCTGGCGTTGACGAATTGCACGGGTGTGGCGAAATCCTTGACGTCCAGACGGACCCGCAACGGTTCCGGCAATTGGGTCCTGGCGAAACCGACGACAATCCTGCCATCGCGCTCCTGAATGTCCGGGGCGATGGACGGATCCGAGAGATCGATGACCACATTGCCTTCACCCTGGGTGCCGCGCTGGAAATCCACGCCGCGGATCGCCTTGCTCACCGGCGCATAGGCCTTGGCCGGCGCGGGAGTTGCCGTGGCGACGCGTGGCGGCTTGGGTGCGGTCGCAGGTGCGGAGGCTGCGTTACTGGTTCCGCGCCCGACCACCACAAACAGGTTATTGCCTTCGACACGAGCGGTGTACGGGGTCAATTGAGTCAGGTTGATGATCAGCCGCGTGCGGTCCTTGGCTTCCACCACCGTGGCACTGCGGGCATTGCCACCGCCCAGGTCGCGAGTCTTGCTCGTTAGCTGGCTGACCACACCAGGCAGGTCCAGCGCGATCCGCGCAGGCTGCTCCGTCGTGTAACCGTGGGGCGCTGGGGGCGCGCCATCGAATGACAGCTTCAACTCGACGCGGTCTCCCGGCAGCGCAGCGACATCCAGCGCTTTGAGGTTGGCCGCTTGTACCATCGGCGAAAGCAACGCTATCCATAGCGAAACTCCGAAGGTTGCGAAAATCCTGTTCATTATTCGAGTTCCACTATGAGTGCTCTTTCAAAGGGATGGTCCGCGGCCGTTCCAGCCAGGCGCCTTCGCCGTCAGGAACGATTTCGACCACATCGACTTGCGAGCCGCTGATGGCAACGATCCGGCCATCGTTACGTCCCAGGTAATCGCCGACCTTCAACCGATGCACACCGCCTGCCCCGCGCAACAGCGCAAAGGAGCCAGCCGCATTGGAGATCGTGCCGACCATTTCAAACTGCTCGATGTTGAAACCTTCGAGGTACTGCTTGACCCGGTTGGGATCAGGCTTGACGTTGCGTGAGCCGTGTTTCTGGCCAGCCAGGTCGACCTTGACCTGCCGGGAAAAGGGGCTGCGCAGGTTAGCGGCGTTGTAGGTGAACGTTGGGTAAGACCGGAATGTCGGCGTTGGTTCAATCCTGCCCGGTGCACGCAGGCGCATTTCGTTCATGTACGCGTCCAGGTCGCGGAAGTCAGTGTCGCCGCCACAACCGGCCAGAACGACCAGTATTCCGATCATCGGGATAAAACGCATCGGGGTCATTTCTGCAGCCCCTTGTCGTTATACCGGTAAGTCTTGGCAAGGATGCTCATGCGCAATTTCGTCCCGCCCTCGGGGTTGGCCGGTGCGAGATCGAAGTCATGCAGGGTGACGATGCGCGGCAACCCCGCCACGCCACTGACGAACGTGGCGAGGTCGTGATACGCGCCGGTGACGGTGATCTGGATCGGCAGCTCGATGTAGAACGGCTGGGTGACCTCCGGCAGCAGCTTGATTTCTTCGAACTCCAGGCCACTGCCCAGGCCGGTTCGAGTGATGTCCTCCAGCAGACCGGGCACTTCGGTGTCGCTGGGCAATTGCCGCAAGAGCACACCAAAGGAATTCTCCATTTCCTTCATCTGCTGGATGTATAACTCCAGATTCGCCGCCATGTGCGCCTTTGAGGCAAACTGCTCTTTGAGCGTCGACTCTTCCTCACGCTTGAGTTCCAGCTGGCTCTCAAGGTCGCTGATGGAAAAGCTGTAGCCCAGCGCCAGCACCAGAACCATCAACAGCGCACCCGCCAGCGTCTTGATGGCAGGCGGCCAGGAACCCAGGTTGTTGGTGTCCAGATCGTTGATGTCAATCTTGCGCAAGCCTTCAATCCATTCGGCCAGCCTCATTGAACAGCCTCCGTAGCGGCTGGCTGGGTCTGGCGCACGGTCAACTGGAAGACGTTGGCCTGATCCAGCTGGCCGGCGGTGGTCGCCTTGACTTCCGTCAGGTTCGGCGCGTCGAACCAGTCCGATGCATCCAGGTTGCGCATAAGGTCTGACACACGGTTATTGGAATCTGCCGCGCCGGTAATGGACAGGGTCTTGCCTTCCATTTTCACCTCGGTGAAATACACCCCGTCCGGCAACGTACGCGCCAACTGATCGAAGATCCGCCCGCTGATCGGACGATTGCCTTGCAGGTCCTGGATGATGCGCATGCGCTCGACGAGCTGCTGGCGACGGGCCTTCAGATCACTGATCTGCTTGATCCGCTCGTCGACCACCGTAATCTGTTTACCGATGTAATCGTTTCGGGCGACTTGTCGATCGATGGCGCCATTGATGGCCTGGTCCGCAATCAGCAACGCTGCCACTGAGCCCACCAGCACACCCACCAGCGCCAGCAAGAAGCGTTTGCGGCGCTGTTCCCGCAGTTCTTCGCGCCAGGGTAAAAGGTTGATCCGCGCCATCAGTCGAAACTCCTGAGGGCCAGCCCGCAAGCGATCATCAGCGCCGGCGCATCGCTGGCCAGGGCGCCAGCGTTGACCTTGCTGCTCAGGGTCATGTTCGAGAAGGGATTGGCCACCTGCGTCGGCGTGCTCAAACGCTGCTCGATCAACCGGTCCAGCCCCGGCACCGAAGCGGTACCACCGGCCAACAGGATGTGATCCACAGCGTTGTACTGCCCGGAGGCGAAGAAAAACTGCAACGATCGCGACACCTGCTGCACCAGCGCATCACGAAATGGCTGCAGCACCTCGCTGACGTAGTCGTCCGGCAAACCGCCCTGCTTCTTTGCCAACCCTGCTTGCTCGAGGGTCAGGCCATAACGTCGCTGGATTTCTTCCGTCAGTTGACGACCACCGAACAATTGTTCGCGGGTGTAGATGATGCGTCCGTTGTACAGGACGCTGAGTGTGGTCATCGTCGCACCGATGTCGACCACGGCAACCGTCAGACGGTCCTGAGCGGCTGCCAGCTGTCCGGCCAGCAAACCGAAGGATCGCTCCAGCGCATAGGCCTCGACATCGACCACGCGAGCGGTCAGGCCGGCCAGTGCGAGCGCCGCCTCACGGACTTCGACGTTTTCCTTGCGACAGGCAGCCAGCAACACATTGACCCGTTCGGGGTTGCGCGCCGATGCACCCTGGACTTCGAAGTCGATGGCCACTTCGTCCAGCGGATAAGGGATGTATTGATCAGCCTCGATTTTCAGCTGGTTTTCCAACTCGTCGTCGGAAAGACCGGCATCCATTTCGATGGTCTTGGTGATCACCGCCGAGCCGGCAACGGCCACTGCGACGTTCCTGAGACTGGTTCTGGCCTTGAGCAGCACGCGCGTGAGTGCCTGACCCACGCCTTCGAGCTCGGCGATATTTTTCTCGACCACCGCGCTGGCAGGCAACGGCTCTACCGCATAGGCTTCGACCCGGTAGCGGTCGCCCTGGCGGCTTAACTCCAGAAGCTTCACCGACGTAGAGCTGATGTCGATCCCCAAAAGCGTATTGGCCTTTTTATTGAAGAGTCCTAGCACTACCAATTCCCTATGACTATCCGTGAGTTACGGACTCTGTAATGTCCATTGCGTTCCATCCACCCGTCTTGACAGCAGCGCAAATGACGCTCTCGACGTAAAAATGCTTATAATGCCCAGCGATTTTTTCCGCTTTTTACGTCAAGCGCGGGTCGTTCTCCTTTTTTACCTGAACCCTGATGCCTCATTCATTCTTTGCCCTGGATATCCCAAAGCCTTGATTCGTCTGCTGAAGTTTTTCGGTTGGTCCATCGTCGCCGTTTTCTGCGGACTGCTTCTTGGTCTGACCGGCGCTTTTCTTTACCTTAGCCCCGGATTACCGTCTGTGGAGGCGCTGAGAAGCATTCAGTTGCAGATTCCTCTAAGGGTATACAGCAGCGATAACAAGTTGATCGCAGAATTTGGCGAAATGCGCCGCACTCCGATCCGTTTCGCCGATATTCCTCCCAATTTCATAAATGCGTTACTAAGTGCTGAAGACGACAATTTCGCCAACCATTATGGCGTCGATCCCAGCAGCCTGATGCGCGCCGCCACCCAATTGGTCAAAAGCGGCCACATTCAGTCCGGCGGCAGCACCATCACCATGCAGGTGGCGAAGAACTTCTTCCTGACCAGCGAACGCAGCTTTTCGCGCAAGACCACTGAAATCCTCCTGGCGCTGCAGATCGAACGGCAGCTGACCAAGGACGAGATCCTTGAGCTGTACGTCAACAAGATCTACCTCGGCAACCGCGCCTACGGCATCGAGGCGGCGGCGCAAGTGTATTACGGCAAGTCGATTCGTGACGTCAGCTTGGCGCAGATGGCGATGATCGCCGGTTTGCCAAAAGCCCCGTCGCGCTTCAACCCGCTGGCCAACCCGGCGCGCAGCAAGGAGCGTCGCGACTGGATCCTGGGGCGCATGTACAAGCTCGGAAAAATCACCGAAGCCGATTACACCGCGGCGATCAACGAGCCGCTGAACGCCAGTTATCACGTGCCGACCCCGGAAGTGAACGCGCCCTACATCGCTGAAATGGCTCGTGCCGAAATGGTCGGCCGCTATGGCAGCGATGCCTACACCGAAGGTTTCCGCGTCACGACCACCGTGCCGAGCAACCTGCAGGAAATGGCCAACACCGCGCTTCACGAAGGCTTGATGACTTACGATCAGCGCCATGGTTATCGCGGTCCCGAGTCACGCCTGCCGGGCAAGACGCGTGAAGCCTGGGCCGCCGAACTGACCAAGCAACGCACGATCAGCAGCCTTGAACCCGCCATCGTCACTCAGGTCGACAAGACCGGCCTGCAGGTGATGACCCGTACCGGCGACGAGCATGTTGGCTGGGACAGCATGAAATGGGCGCGGCCGTTCCTGAACACCAACAGCATGGGTGCCAACCCGAAGCAGCCGTCGGATGTTGCCCAGGTCGGCGACTTGATTCGCGTGCAACGCCAGCCGGACAATTCGCTGAAGTTCAGCCAGATCCCGCAAGCACAAGGCGCGCTGGTTTCTCTTGATCCGCAGAACGGCGCCATTCGCTCGCTGGTCGGCGGCTTCGCCTTCGAGCAGAGCAATTACAACCGCGCCCTGCAGGCCAAGCGTCAGCCGGGCTCGAGCTTCAAACCGTTCGTCTACAGCGCCGCACTGGATAACGGCTACACCGCCGCCAGCCTGGTGAACGACGCACCGATCGTGTTCGTCGACGAATACCTGGACAAGGTCTGGCGCCCGAAGAACGACACCAACACTTTCCTCGGCCCTATCCGCCTGCGCGAAGGGCTCTACAAGTCGCGCAACCTGGTGTCGATCCGTCTGTTGCAGGCCCTGGGCATTGATCGCACCATCGACTACATCAGCAAGTTCGGCTTCAACAAGCAGGACCTGCCGCGCAATCTGTCGCTGGCCCTGGGCACCGCGACCCTGACGCCAATGGAAATCGCCACCGGCTGGAGCACGTTTGCCAACGGCGGCTACAAGATCAGCCCGTACATCATCGACAAGATCGAAAGCCGTAATGGCGACACGCTGTTCGTCGCCAACCCGCCGAGCGTGCCGAAAGGTGGTGTCGCAACGGATGGCATTGCCGCCCCCGCGGCCGAGGCCTTTACGGTCAACGCGACGCCGGGTGAGGCTCCGGGCCAACCCGCGCCTCAGGCACCCGCCGTGGCTGAACGCATTGTCGATGGCCGTACCACTTACATCCTCAACAGCATGCTCGAGGACGTGATTAAGCTCGGCACTGGCCGCCGCGCACTGGCCATGGGTCGCCCCGATATCGCAGGCAAGACCGGTACCACCAACGAATCCAAGGACGCGTGGTTCTCGGGCTACAACGCTGATTACGTGACCACCGTCTGGACCGGTTTCGACCAGCCGGAAAGCCTGGGCAAGCGCGAGTTCGGCGGCACTGTGGCGCTGCCGATCTGGATGAATTACATGGCAGCCGCGCTCAAGGACAAGCCGCCGCATACGCAGCCAGAGCCGGAAGGCATTCTGAGCCTGCGGGTTGATCCGGTCAGTGGTCGCGCAGCCACCCCAGGCACGCCAGGCGCCTACTTCGAGCTGTTCAAGGCCGAAGATACGCCGCCCTCGGTGAATGAGCTGGGTAACGGCAACGCGCCGGGAAGCCCACTGCCAGCGGATGAAGCGGCGCCGATCGATTTGTTCTGATCGGGTAACGCAATGCAAAAGCCCCGCCTTCGAGAGAAGTGCGGGGCTTTTCCATTTTCAGCGTGCAGCTTTTTCCAGCGTCCAGCCCAACACATCCAAGGCATCACAGCCGTCCTGGACCAACATGTGGGCAGCATTGGCAAAATGCTCCAGGTCGTGTCCTTCGGCTTCTTTGACGCACAGGCAGGTGACGCTGTTGAGCAGATTACGCGCGGCTTTGAATCGGTGGACGGCGGTTTCGAGGAGATCGGAAGCGCGGGCTTCGGTGTCGATGTACAGGGTGGGGCCGACGCTGAAGTTGCCTTGGAGCGGGTGGAATTTGGGCATGGTAGGAATCTCATCTGATTGGTGAAGCTCCCACCTATTCGCGGCTAAACGAATCAGGGTGGTAGCCGTACGCGGGTTAGCCGACCGGACAGATGAACCCGGCACACCCGAAGGTGTCCCACGCACAGCCACCATAAACATGTACATGTCAGGCAGCAAAAAGCGCCACGATTATACGGGCGCTTGTGCATCATCTGTAACGACCGGCTAAAGTCGATCGCCGATTATTCGGCGACGAGCAAACTATAGGTGAGCCTCCAGCAACGCGAAACCCGGTTTTTGCGTATCGGAGATGTCCTACACGTTTCTCGGAAATGCCTTGTTTTTGAATTTTTTTTCCCCAGCAGCGCTCTCGCCTCTGGGCAGATAAATTGCTTTCGGTATGTTCAAACCCTAGCCGCGCTCTAGATCGACAAGTCGTGTGGTGGGACCGCTCGCCTTAAGGCGCTCAGTGACAATATCAGGCCACCTATTGCGGGAGCGACGTTTGGCAATGTTGTAGGTGAATTCCTGAATTCGATCGTTCGGGTACAGTATTGGCTCGAGTATCAGTTTTGCCACATCGTTACCGGTTAAGTAGTTTTTGCCGCCAGCGTCCTTCTTCGCTTGCTTCAATTGCGCCAGTGTCTGTTTGAAGCTGTCGCTCATTTTTGGCCGCACGGCCAGCTGGCTTTTTACAAATGCATCCGACTCACTGTGATTACCGTCTTCGTCGAAATAAGGGCCATTGTTCATGTAGGAACGGATGTATTCCCAAAAGCCTTTTTGCATCGCCAACGATTTGCCGAAGGGCGCGCCGAGGCTGATCATCAGAGCCGATTCTGGCTCTTCAAATTTCCACATACGAATTTCCAGTGAAGCGTTTTGCATGCCACCAATTTGGGTGCCTACCAGTTGAAACTCATTGGCTACGGCTTTTATGCCATCCCATGGAGAGTGATATAGATCGCCCTCATGATCGAAGTACACTTCGCGAGTACGGCGGTTAAAGAGAATGGGCAGAGGTAGAGGACGGAGGGTTTCCCATAAAAATGGCGCTAGGAACAAGGGAGCACATATTGCAAGCATGATAAACAGCCCTTCAAGCTCTCCACTTTGTATAAAGCTGAGCAGCCCAAGCCCCATCCCCCCGACCCCGCCCATACCCCCCAATACTCCCGTTAGCATTCCTCGATCAGAGTCGCCACTTGCTTGCAACGTTAAGTAATTTTCCGTGTGTTCATCAGTAATAAACAGCTCCATCGGCTGTTCGCCCGTGGGCTTACTCGCTTCGAGAATTACAGTGGGCGCAGCGCTGTCAGGTGGTGTTGCTGGCGTATCTATATCCATGCTCGTTCCATGATTTTTACCGCTGGCAGTGTCAGTCCTTCTTGTGGGGAGTAGATCAACTCACCCTCAATCCGCCGCAGGTCCCGTAGACCATCCTCATGGTAAACACGACGGTATGGGGTGACCCCAGCAGGAACAGGAATACGGGTGCCGCTGTGTCGCACAAAGTCTCTACCCGTCCATTCGACCTTTTTTATTTGGTCGGCGTGATAGCCGAGTGTATCGCCCCAAACTTCGATGCCCTTGAAATGGATCATGCCATCGTTCAGCGGTACATTTTCTCCCGGTAGTTTCAAGATCAGATACGTAGAGGTGACTTGTCCTTGATAGGGGTGCATTTCCGCCAGCCGGCTGGCATCAAAGCTGATAGGAAACAGAACGGGGTACAGCTTATCCATGGAGAGGCTATAGCTGTGGGACCAAACCTCGTCCGGACGGATACCATAGCGGCTGCTTTTCACCCATTTTTCCAACGGCGAGTCGACCGTATATAGACGGGCAACGATCCCGCCCACAATCACAACCGCGAGCCCCAATAGTTTGGCCCCCAGGTGTGGCACTACGTTGAGTCCTCTGGCGATAGTCGCAGCGTCACCTGCTATAACAGCAGCCCGTGCGACTCGTAGTGCTCGAATGGCCTGGGCCTGGATTTTGATACTGGCCAGCGAGGCACCAGCCACGGTCAAGTTCGCGGTCATGGTGTCGAAATCTCCCATTTTGTAGGCCTCTAAGGCATCTATCCCATAGAGTACGACGTCAAACGCCAGAAAGACGCCCTGCGCCAAAGCAGTAGTGGCGGCACGCCCTAACGCGTTAACCAAAAGCAGCCGTGAGGAGATTGAAGAACTGCCGCTTTGGCGGACGGATGACGCCCAATTGACTTCGGCCACTCGCTGAACGACCGCCGCAGCTGCGGCGCCTATGCCAACCGCAGCGCCCACTCCGATAAATCCGTTTTTGATCGTTTTGTTATCAACAAACGAATTGCCGGACGATACGAAATTCACCCCCGCCACCAACGTCACAATCGATTTAATCGGCGCCTTGCTCAGCGCACCTTTCAAATCAAACACACTGGTCAACTCGACACTCGCCGCCAGATTCACCGGCAACGGCGGCAGCTTGGTGCTGGCCGGGACCAAATGCATGAAAGGGATACCGTCAGCCACGCCACTGGCCAGCGGTGCGACGTTTAAATGGGCGGGCAATGTCTGGCGCGTCCCCATCAAATCGCTGTACCACTCGCCCAACTGACGCGGTGTGACGCCCGAGATCTGGATGCGCTGATCGCTGCGGGCAAGCGCCGCCGCCATGTACAAATACCCCGCGGTGCCGGTGGCCTTTTCGCCCTGATGCAGTTGCAGCCCGGCGACCGGAGCGATAGCCAGAAACAAAGCCTCAACGCTCGATGCAGGGTTGTGTTGTTTGAGTTTGTCGGCGGTCTTGTTGATCGCCTCTGTATATCCAAAGGCACGGGTGAGTTGGCTGGCGCCCTCTTGCAGGGGCGCAGTGTTGTCGTTGACCACATCGCCCAGGTCAACGAGGTATTTGATCTCGCCAACTCCCAACCGTAGCGGCAACCCGAGCAAGGCCCAAAGCAGCCATGGCTTGCCGGCCTTGTCGCCTTCCAGACTCAGGGTAATGGCCTCGGCCCCGACACTGGTACTCGCGGGCCCCAGGCAAGCCGCCGCAAAATGTAATTCCAATGCCTCGCGGGCAATCGCCTGGGTAATGTCGAAATGGCCACAAGCCGTATCCAAGCTCGAAGGACCGGTGCCGTGCTGGGTGTTGAACCACGCCACCCAGAGTTTGGCCAGAGGCCGCATGTCGGCGCTATACCGATCATTCTGGATCTCCTGATCTTTCCACGCTCGCTGGAGTTCGTCGTAGCGGGTAATGGACGGCAACTGCGCTTTGAGTTGGCGGTCGCCTTCGCTTAGCGACTTGATGACACCCGCCATCGCCCACTCTTCAGCGTGATGTTCCTGATAGCTGTCGAATGCTTCTTTGCGGACTCGCATCAACGCGGCGAGGTCGAGCAGAACGCCCCAGGCGTCATCAATGACCGCGTAGGTTTGCTGCTCGCACGCCTTCATCTGCTTTCGCACTTTCAACCAATCAGGCACGTGTTCCGTTTCGGGCTCCGCGCTCCAGCCATAGCGGGTCGCATCGTTGTATTCGCCAATCTGCTGGGCGACCGCGTCAACCGTGCCGCTGAACGGCGCAACCCCCGGTACAAAACTGCGCATGATGCGCTGGCGTACGGCGGGGTCTTTTTTGGCAAACTGGTATTGCGCTTCACTCCAGCGAACGGGCGACCAGACCAGTCCGGCAGGGTCGCCCGCCCTCAACACCAGGTGGGGTTTGACCCGGATGTCGATAACCCTGCCAGCACGTGGTGTTTGGGTGAGCTGAGCTTTTTCGACCTGGTACTCCACCAACTTGGGTGGACTGCTCTCCCAAACGTAGAGCCAGCCGTCGCGCAACAAACGCGAAGTGTAGTTGAGTGCATACCCGGTCAAGTCCGGATGCCGAGGTCCCAACTCAGGAAACGAACCGCTCAGTGCTGGCAATTCATGAGCATCGGTATCGACCGCAGCAGTTGGACCGATGGCGTATCGCAGGGGTAGAACGGCAGCGAACAGCGGGCACGTTCCAACGCGGACTTTATTCTGGGCACTCATGCGTTTTTCTCCGGGTTGGCTGAAAGGCTTAGTGCGTGCAGAAGCGGCTCAGGCAAAGTGATTTGCGCGATCAGGCTTGTATTGGCGGGCGCTGCGTCGATTTCCGGCGCCTTGTTTTCCCAAGCGCACACCGGCGCGTTGCCACCGCGTAACCAGATGCCTTCCACACCAAACCAAAAGCCTGTTGGCCATTGCACGCCGGCCAACCAGGTGCGACGCAGCACCGAGCCATCCGCCAGCCGTAGCCATAGCTCTCGCTGGTGTTCATCAAAAATGCGCAAGCGACGTTGCAGGATCGGCAGCAATTGTTGAGCGCTCAATGGAGAAGCCAGCCAAACACCGTGTTGCAAGTCGGTGCCGCCCCACCACGCGGTGTAAGCTGCGCTTCCAGTCGAGGCATTCAACAGAAAAGGCCCCGCTGCGCTGATCGGCTCGTAGGCAGTCCCCTTGAATAGCGACTGAGGAAAATCTGCGGCGTAGTGCTCGTTAAGCCAATCGATAGCATCTTCGTACTGGGTGCCATCTAGTAGGAGCAGTCCTTTGTTTGGGGCGTCCGGGCTCATGCTTCATCCCCCTCTGCTGTCTGGTGTTCCAGGGCGGCATCGCAGACCGGGCAAATGCCGGAATCGGCCTCGCGAAAGACGATGTTCTGTTTGAGTAGGGCTTCCATGGGAGGGGTATCGATAACCACAGCTTCGGCGACTTGGGGAGCTGCTGACAGTGCCGCCTGCCCGGGCAGGCCAGTTAGCGGTGAACCTCCCTCGACAATGGCCACGCTGCTGAAAATCCCGCTGGCGTTGATGACGATAAAGTGACCGCCACATTCCCACGTCAAGCTCCGGTCACCCTTGATCACCACATTGGCGGCCGTGACATGGGCGTGAGGCCCGGCCTGAATCACCAGCGAGCCATCCGCTGTTGTGCTGCTGTTGCCGGTGATCGAGATCACCTCGTTGCCGCCGATCACTGTGTGTCGCGTGCCTTCAGTCGTATGCAGTTCGTCGCCCTTGATAAGGCTGGCGCTGTTGTGGTCCACCTGTTCAAAGCGGTCGTTGTTGATCAGGCTGTGGCTGTCGCGGGTGATCTGTTCACGGCGGTCGTTGCCGATTTTGGTGTCGCTGTCGTTGAGGATCAGTTGGTCGAGGTCGCGCTCGGCGCGCAGGTAGATTTGTTCCTGCCCGGCACGATCTTCTATCGACAGCTCGTTGTAGCCGCCGGTATGCGGTGAGCTGTGGCTGCGCAATACGGTTTTGGTTTTGTGCTCGGGGAGCAGGTATGGCACCGCATTGACCTTGTTCGGCACACACCCGGTTATAAGCGGATTGTCGGGATTGCCATCCAGATAGGTGACGACGACTTCCATGCCAATACGCGGAATGGTCACCGCGCCGAAATGCGGGCCCGCCCAGTGGCTTGACACCCGCAGCCAGCAGCTGCTTTTTTCACTGTTGCGTTCGGCCCGGTCCCAATGAAATTCGACTTTCACGCGACCGTATTCATCGCAGTAAATCTCTTCGCCGGCGGGGCCGGTCACGCGGGCGGTCTGACTGACCAGCAGGGTTTTTCTTTTCCGCATGGGCGGACGGTAAAACACGTCCCACGGGATGGCGCTGAAGCTGTTGCGATAGCCTTGGGTAAAGCCGCCCTCAGGTTGGACGTTGCTGGTGATGGCCTCTTCCAGTGCCTGAGGCTGTTTTCCAGCATGCGTCACGTTGAGCAACAGCCATAAATCATTGCAGCCTTTGCGCGGATGCTCAGTCAGGTCAAAAAAATGACCACTGCGCAAAGTTGGCTGATCGCTTTTGCCCTCGACCAGCTGGTAATCGGCACGGTGACGCTCCAGGGCCTGACGAGCGAGTTGCTTGCCGAGTTTTTCGTTCTCGATCAATACGGGATAGCGATAATCTTCGAGCTCAGGAATGAACTCGGCAGTGAAGCGGCTTTCCAGCAACAGACTCGGGCGTTCGAAGTCGTAATACCGACGCGTGGTCGTGCTGGTTCGGTTGCGAAAACCCATGGAGAACTGGCTGACGACCGGATGCTCTGCCACCATGCCGGACTCTTGCAGATAGGGAGTTTCGCCCAGTTTGGGGAACCAGGTCTGATCGTCGGTGAACACCAGCACATGCCCTTCCGGCGAATGCTGGTGATGCCACGCGATGCCATCCTCGGCGCACAGGCGCTGGACGAACTCGAAATCGGTTTCCCCGTATTGAGTGCAGTATTCGCGCTCGGGGCTGGTGCTGACATGGAAGGCAAAGGCATCGGCCTGAATGCCGTGACCTTTGAGCACCTGAGCGATGATTTGCGACGCCGTCAGGTTCTGGAAAATTCGCTGATCGTAGCTGAATTGCAGGTAGTGCAGCCTCGGTACGAGCTTCAGGTGATAACGGGTCAGGCGTTTGCCGGGCTCACCCACGAAAGCGTCTTCGATATGGCCATGAAGACCTTCGCCGTTCAGGCCGAACTGGAGATACGCAGGTTGGCTGAGCAGGCTCTCCAGATCGAAATCAGGGTTTTCGCTGACCAGCTCGACCTTTATTGAGTACAAGGCGCTGATCGCCTCGACACCCTCAAAGGCGAGCACCTTGAAATCGTTACGAACAGCAGGGATGTGCAGCGCAAATTGCGCCGTATTGGCCGACTTGAACATACGCT
The DNA here is from genome assembly GCF_949767765.1 of Pseudomonas sp. IT-P171. Taxonomy (NCBI): domain Bacteria; kingdom Pseudomonadati; phylum Pseudomonadota; class Gammaproteobacteria; order Pseudomonadales; family Pseudomonadaceae; genus Pseudomonas; species Pseudomonas sp. IT-P171. The sequence goes on along the minus strand of NZ_CATKQN010000058.1, from coordinate 283 downwards.
TATCCTTAAGCACAGAGGATGTGAAAGCGCGATGTCAAAACCGTCCTGGTTAGTGCACGCGGCATTGGCGAGCACCCTACCAACGGGGTTATGGGATAGATGTAGGAACGGTCCCGAACTCCCGAAGGACGCTTCCCAACGAAGGATTGCCTTCAATGAAGACCTAATAAGCCCCGACTTCGAAAGAAGTGCGGGGCTTTTTTTGCGCATGGAATTTCAGGTGAACCGAAGATGCTCGTCGCCTGCCAGCGATGAGACCCTCACAGACACCACAAAGCCTGCA
>NZ_CATKQN010000057.1:0-412760 GCF_949767765.1 Pseudomonas sp. IT-P171 | reverse complement strand
GGGATGGTCTGGCGTTTCAGGATCATTCGGAACATCCGGGGCATCGGCACCAATCGGCGCTGCAGCCGCGTTACCGCCGTTATCCGGATCACCGGCCAGACGTTCCAAGGGAAATTCAGGAATACCGTTGAAGCCGGCGGTAGGGAAACCGACAGTCGGATCGACCCGCCCGGCCACTTCTTCCAGCAATACAAAACTGTGACCACCGCCCGCGGCACCACCAGGTGCGCCCTGTTCACCCGGCCCCGCGGCCGTGGCTTCCGCTGTCTGGGTCGGGTCATCACCCGCCGCGATGGCTTTTTGCACTCGTTCGACGTCGGACAGTTGCGCCTGCGTCGGCGTCGCCGCTTCGGCTGTTTCCACATGGGGCACCTGATGCGCGAGCAGCTGCGAATTCATTTGCAGGCTGCTGCCACGCCCGAGGGTCAGTTCCTGGCCATTTTGCAGATGCACCGCCACCGCGCCTTCGGCACCGGTGACCAGTTGATCGCCGGCGTACAGCCTGTCCCCCTCGATCAAGGCACGTCGGGTGCCGTCGCTCGCTTGCGCGAACACCTGACCAATGACCTTAGTGACGATACCGATGAGCGTTGCCATGTGCATTTCCTCCGCTGCCAACCGCTGTCGGCATCCTGTTGATTGCGAAGAACGTGCTCATGGCGTGAGCGGGTGACCGGCGGAACGTCTACCGGGCGGCGGCTTGCCTGAACAAGCCGCTGCCCTGGCGACTTCTCGCCAAGCGTGTCGCCCATGGGCGAAGTGTCTCGATTCGGCATAAAACCCAATGCAATCAATTACATCGGAATGCTGTTGCGAAACAACCTTACCTACGGGCAATGCGTAACGGTTTTGAACCAACGAGTGACAAAAAACCGTCACCCAAAAAACCGTAGCGCATCCCTCCCCTCCAGCACTTCTTCGCCCCACATCGATAAGTGGATTGAACTTTTCCCAGCCCTCAAGAAGCTCCCTAAGGCTCGTAAATCAAGGGCTTTCGGATTGAACAATGTGCTGGATTTTTAAGAGCGCATAAGTTTTTTTTGACATAACAGTTATGAGAAAAACTTCTAAGGTTCTTTTGAGAATGTTCTTAGCTCTGATGTTACAAGTATGAAACGGTTTCACCCATAAATGCCGTCAAATATTTGGCGACTGATAAGCACCATTGGGACTTCAGGGAGATGTATCCATGCGCCGATTGACCCCCGTTTGCAGTGCGATTCTATTGGCCATGGCCTGCACTTCTCAGGCTCAAGCCATGTCGTTGACCGAGGCGATCCAGAGCACCATCGCCACCCACCCGGAACTCGCCTCACGTGTAGACAGCCGCCTGTCGGCGGATGAGGACGTGAAAGTCGCCAAGGGCGGTTTTTATCCCTCTGTTGACCTGAATGCCGGCTACGGGCGCGGGTACAGCGACAACACCAACACCCGCGCCTTCGGCAATCACCACACCGAGATTCTGAACTACACCCAATCGGAACTGCGCTTGCGGCAGATGCTCTTCGATGGTTTCAACACATCCAACGAAGTCGAGCGCACCAAAGGCGTGGTCAACTCCCGGGCCTATTACGCTCAGGGCACCGCGCAGGACCTGGCCCTGCGCACCATCGAGGTCTATCTCGAAGTGCTCAAGCGCCGCGAACTGGTGACCCTGGCCAAGAACAACCTGCAGGCGCACCTGCGGGTCAACGACCAGATCGGCCTGCGCACCCAGCGCGGTATCGGCAGCAACGCCGACTCCGATCAATCCGTGGCTCGCCGGGCACTCGCGGAGAACAACCTCGATACTGCCGAAGTCGATCTGGCCGATGCCGAAGCGAATTTCTATGCCGTGACAGGGCGCATGCCCGATGAACTGGAAACACTGCCGTCGATCAAGGGCGAATTGCCGGCCACGATCCAGGATGCCCAACAGAGCATGGTCGACAACAACCCGTACCTGAAATCGGCCCAGGCGGATGTGCAATCGGCCGAGAGCCAGTACGAAGTCGCCAAGTCGCCGTTCTACCCACGCTTCGACGCTGAAGCCGCGGTGGGGGCAAACAACAACATCGCCGGCGAAGAAGGCCACGACAACGAATGGCGCGTCGGCGTCGTGATGAACTACAACCTGTTCCGTGGCGGCAGCGACAAGGCAAGGCTGGCTTCCGACGCACACAAGATCAATCAGGCCATGGACATCCGCAACAACGCCCTGCGCCAGCTCAACGAGAACATCCACCTGGCGTGGAACGCCATGCTCAACGCCCGGAAACAAACCCCGACCGCCCGCGAATACGCGGAAACCACCACCCGCGTTCGTGCGGCCTACCAGGACCAGTTCGGCCTCGGCCAACGGACCCTGCTGGACGTGCTCGACAGCGAAAACGAGCTGTACAACGCCAATCGCCGCTACACCGAAGTGCGCTACACCGAGGAGTACTCGATGTACCGCGTGCTGGCGAACATGGGCCAGTTGCTGAGCAAACAACGGGTGGTGCTGCCCGCCGATGCGATCGCCCGGACCGAAGTGAAGAACGAAGCCCGTCTGCCTGAATTGCGGTAGTGCAATGGAGCGATCAATGTGACCAGCATGGAACCCGGCAACACCGGTGTCGATCCGCGGCTGAGCTTCGATGACCCGCTTCTGGACGGTCTGCTGATCCTCTGCAAACTTCATGGCGCGACGGTCAGTCGTGCCAGCCTGAGTGCCGGGCTGCCAATGGCACACCAACGCTTGAGCCTGGACCTGCTGCCGCGCGCAGCGGCCCGGGCCAGTTTGCAGGCGCGGCTGTTGCGCCGTGACCTGGAAGACATTTCCGCGCTCAACCTGCCTGTGATGCTGATCCTCAACAACGGCCGCACCGCCATCCTGCGTCGCTTCGGCGATGACGGCCGCTTGCTGATTCTGCCGAGCGAAGCCGACGGTGGCGAGCAGTGGGTCAGCCGTGAAGAACTGGCCGAAAACTACAGCGGCCAGGCCTTGTTCGCCCGGCCACGGCATGAACTCGAAGACTTGCGTTCGCCGCTGGTGCCACGGGTGGAGGCGTGGTTCCGCGACACCTTGAAGCTGTCGAAATGGCTGTACAGCGATGCAATCCTCGCGAGTTTCCTGATCAACCTGCTGGGGCTGATGGTGCCGCTGTTCGTGATGCAGACTTACGACCGGGTGGTACCGAACCAGGCGACTTCAACCTTGTGGGTGCTGTCCATCGGTTTGCTGATCGGCACCGGTTTCGAGCTGGCGCTGCGGGTGGTTCGCGCACACTTGCTGGACACCGCCGGGAAGAAAACCGACGTGATCCTGTCCGCAACGCTGTTCGAACGCATCACTGGCATGTCGATGAAAGCGCGCCCGGCGACCATCGGCGGTTTTGCCCAAAGCATCCATGACTTCCAGGGCCTGCGCGAATTCCTCACCGCCGTCACGCTGACCAGCCTGATCGACCTGCCATTCGCCGTACTGATGCTGGTGGTGATCGGCCTGCTCGGTGGCTGGCTGGTGGTCATTCCGTTGCTGGCATTCCCGATCACCATTCTGTTCGCCATGGTGATTCAGGTGCGCCTGCGCGACACCGTGCAAAAAAGCCTGGCACTCGGCGCCGAACGCCAGGCCCTGCTGATCGAAACCCTCGGCGGCCTGGAAACCCTCAAGGCCTGCAGCGCCGAAAGCGAGCGCCAGCACAAATGGGAAAGCACCCACGGCGCCCTCACCCGCCTCGACAGTCATGCGCGCAACCTCTCGGCGCTGGCCACCAACGGCACGCTGTTCATCCAGCAGTTCTCCGGCATGGCGACCATCGTCGCCGGGGTCTACAGCATCATCGCCGGCAACCTCAGCGTCGGCGCACTGGTGGCGACCTACATGCTGGGCAGTCGCGTGCTCGCACCGCTGGGGCAGATCGCCGGGCTGATCACCCGCTATCAGCAAGCGCAACTGACCATGAAAAGCACCGATGCGCTGATGTCGCTTCCGCAAGAACGCGACGCGAAACAGCGGCCGCTGGAACGCACGCAACTGCAAGGCGCACTCGACGTCAGCGGCGTGACCTTTCACTACAACGGCCAGAACGCCCCAGCGCTGGCCAACATCAGTTTCAGCCTGAAACCCGGTGAACGGGTCGGCATCATCGGGCGCAGCGGCTCGGGCAAAAGCACCTTGGGGCGTCTGATCATGGGTTTCTACGAACCGGAGGAAGGCCAGTTGCTGCTCGATGGCCTGGACCTGCGGCAACTGGACGTCGCCGACCTTCGCCAACAGATTGGTTACGTGGCCCACGACCTGCCGCTGCTGGCCGGCAGCCTGCGCGACAACCTGACCCTCGGCGCGCGTTACATCAGCGACTCGCGGATGCTGGAAGTGGCCGAGCTGACCGGCGTGACCGAACTCGCGCGGCAACATCCACAAGGCTTTGACCGGCCTGTCGGCGAACGCGGGCAATTGCTCTCCGGCGGTCAGCGTCAGGCGGTGTTGCTGGCACGCGCTTTGTTGCTCGACCCGCCAATCATGCTGCTCGACGAACCTACCAGCGCCATGGACAACAGCAGCGAAGATGTCCTTCGGCAAAAACTTCACGGTTGGGTCCAGGGCAAAACCCTGCTGCTGGTGACCCACCGCACCTCGATGCTCAGCCTGGTGGACCGGCTGCTGGTACTGGACAACGGGCGGATCGTCGCCGACGGTCCGAAAGAAGCGGTCATCGATGCACTGCGCAAGGGCCGTGTCGGCTCTGCGGCCGTCTAGGAGTCCGCTTATGGCATCTTCACAAGGTTCACGCGGCTACTTCGACAGCTTCAGCAAAAGTGCCGAAAGCGAGTTCATGCCGGAAACCGCCGGCGCCTCGTTGCAGGATTCCCCGCGCTGGTCGCGGATCACCGTATGGCTCGCCGCCGCGCTGATCATCAGCGCCGTGGTGTGGGCCAGGTTCGCGGTGTTGCAGGAAGTCACCATGGGTGAAGGCAAGGCCATTCCGTCGAGCAAGGTGCAGGTGATCCAGAACCTGGAAGGCGGCATCGTCACCGAGATCTTTGTGCGCGAAGGACAAATGGTGAACAAGGGCGACACGCTGCTGCGCCTGGATGACACACGGTTTCTGTCGAACAAGGGTGAAAGCGAGGCCGATCGTTACGCGTTGACCGCGCAGGTCGAACGCCTGTCCGCCGAGGCCGAGGGGCGGCCGTTCAAGTTGTCGCCGGAGGTGATCGCCAAGGCCCCGCAAGTGGCCGAGGACGAGCGCTCGCTGTACGAACAACGGCAACGTCGCCTGGCCAGCGAACAGCGCACGCTGACCGAACAACTGCGGCAGAAAACCCAGGAACTGGCGGAGTTTCGCTCGAAACAGAATCAATTCAGTTCCAGCCTGGCGCTGCTGCAACAAGAGATGAACATGTCCGCGCCGCTGGTGGGTACCGGGGCGGTTTCGCCCGTGGAAATCCTGCGGCTCAAACGCAGCGCGGTGGAGATTCGCGGCTCACTGAATGCCACGACGCTGGCGATTCCTCGTGCGGAATCGGCGATCAACGAGATCAAAAGCAAGATCGATGAATCGGAACAATCCTTCCGTTCGGACGCGGCGAAAGAGCTCAATGAGAAACGTACCGATCTGTCGAAAATCACCGCGTCGAGCATTGCCATTGATGACCGAGTGAGCCGCACGACGGTGGTGTCGCCGGTGCACGGGATTATCAAGGTGCTGAAGGTCAACACTATCGGCGGCGTGGTCCAGCCGGGCAGCGACATGGTGGAAATCGTGCCCATCGAGGAAAACCTGCTGATCGAGGCCAAGGTGCGCCCGCAGGACGTGGCGTTCCTGCATCCGGGGCAGAAAGCGATGGTCAAGTTCAGTGCGTACGACTACACGATTTACGGCGGGTTGAGCGCGAAGCTGGAGTTGATTGGTGCGGACACGATTACGGATGACAAGGGCAACAGCTTTTATCTGATTCAGGTGCGCACCGATAAAAATCACTTGGGTGGGGATGTGAAACCGCTGCTGATCATTCCGGGGATGGTGGCCACTGTGGACATCATCACCGGTGAGAAAAGTGTGCTGGATTACCTGCTGAAACCGGTGCTTAAAGCCCGGACCGAGGCGATGCGGGAGCGATAGGTCCGGCGGGAATCTTCATTGGCTGTGCAATGGCTATCGCTGGCAGGCCAGCTCCCACAGGGAACTTGTGAACGCCACAGATCCAGTGTGGGAACTAGCCTGCTAGCGATGGGGCCGGTACAGACACGACTTATCTGTCGCCATGATTACGCTGGAAGATTTCCTCCCCCATCGCCGCAATCTGTCCCTCGATCAGCGCCTCGAACGGTTTCAACAACGGCTCGAAACTGACAGGCGCTTCCAGCACCTGCAACGCCTGAACAATCGCCTCCACCGTCGACAGCGCCCCTGGTCCCGGCGCCTTGCGCAAGCGATACCGCGACACGCCGCCCTCCACCAGGGTCACTCGGGGCAACGCCGCCAACAGCGGATTGAGGTGCAGCATTTTACGCGCCTTGCGCCAAGTGCCGTCCGGTACGACCAGCAACAGCGGCTGATCGTTTACCGCGTACGCCTGCAGCGGTTGAGCCTCCTCGCCAGGAAACAACAGCCGCGCCTGATAGCCCGGCTGATTCAACAGTGCCGGCAAATCGTCGAACACCTCACCCACCATCAACTCGGCATTCTTCAACCCCAATGCCGCCAACCGCGCGGTGTTCAGCGCATGGTTCACTTCGCTCGGATGTTGCAGCAACAACACCCGAGTGCGGCTGTCGAGGCTCGGGATCAGGGGGCACAGGCAATGGGTTTGCGGACGCAGGCAGCGGGCACACTGGATTCTGGACATGGTTTCAAACCTGATTGAGCTGTGCTTTGAGCAAATCGCGGAAGGTCTGGATCAACGGTTCGCGACTGCGCCCCCGGCGCACGATCATCGAGAACGGCGCCTGGTAGCCGAAGGTCGCCGGCAGCAACACGCGCAAGTCCCCCTTGTCTGCCCAGGCCTGGGCGTAATGCTCCGGCAGATAACCGATGTAGGCGCCGGACAGCACCAGGATCAGTTGCGCCTCCATGCTTTCCACGGTCGCGGCGCTGTGCTTGAAGCCATGGCGCGCCAGTTCGGCCTGGCTCCAGTAACCGCGCCCCACCATGCGTTGCTGGGTGATGACTTGCTCGGGGATGCGTCGCTCGGTGAACAGCGGATGGCGGCTGCTGCAGTACAACCAGTGTTGTTCACGGTACAGCGGCATATAGACCAGCCCGCTCATGCGCGTGGAAAACGCGCCGATGGCGAGGTCGAGACGGTTGTCCTGCACGCCGAGTTGCAGTTCGTACGGGCTCATCACCGAAAGGTGCAAATGCACCGCCGGGTGTTCCTGACTGTAGGCGCCGATGGCCTCGGCGAAAGGCAAGGCCTTGTCGCTGACGGTGGAGTCGATGACGCCGAGGTTCAGCGTGCCGCGCAGTTCACCCTTCAGCGCCGCCGCGTATTGCTCGAAACCTTCGAGTTCGCCGAGCAGGCGCAGGGTTTCCTGGTGGAACAATTCGCCTTTGCTGGTCAGGCTGAAACCGCCCCGACCGCGATGGCACAGCACCAGGCCAAGGGCCGCTTCGAGCTGGCTCATGTAGGTGCTGATCGCCGAGGTCGAGAGGTTGAGCTCTTGCTGCGCGTTGGCGAACCCCTGATGACGGACCACGCTGACGAAGATGCGTAACAGTTTCAGGTCGGGTAAAGCGTTGGCCATGGGGGCTCCGTTTGCAAGGTCATGCGTGTTGCGCTTTTGTGGCGAGGGAGCTTGCTCCCGCTGGGTTGCGAAGCGGCCCTACAACCATTCACCTCGTAGTGTCAGACGGACCGCATCAGCCGATTTTACGACTGCTGCGCAGCCGAGCGGGAGCAAGCTCCCTCGCCACAGGAGTGCGGCACATGGCCGCAAGTCTATCGTCGTGCCAACCATTAGTTTAGAAAAATCTGAACTAAGTATTTGCCCGTAGCGATTCTTCCCGACCACTGCATTTCGCAGAATCGGTCCCTAACGGTGCCCGAACCTCCCCGGTTCTGCGCAACCGACATAAATAAAACAACGACGATGAGGCCTTACCCGTGGACAAGATTCTTCACCAACCACTGGGCGGCAACGAAATGCCGCGCTTCGGCGGCATCGCCACCATGCTCCGACTCCCCCATGTACCGACCGCTGCCGGTCTGGACGCTGCCTTCGTAGGCGTGCCGCTGGACATCGGTACTTCCCTGCGTCCCGGCACCCGTTTCGGACCGCGTGACATCCGCGCCGAATCCGTGATGATCCGCCCGTACAACATGGCGACCGGCGCAGCGCCGTTCGATTCACTGTCGGTTGCCGACATCGGCGACGTGGCCATCAACACCTTCAACCTGCTGGATGCCGTACGGATCATCGAAGAGTCCTACCACAAAATCCTCGAACACGATGTGATCCCCCTGACTCTGGGCGGCGACCACACGATCACCCTGCCGATCCTGCGTGCCATCCACAAGAAGCATGGCAAGGTCGGCCTGGTGCACATCGACGCCCACGCCGATGTGAACGATCACATGTTTGGCGAGAAGATCGCCCATGGCACCACCTTCCGTCGCGCCGTCGAAGAAGGTCTTCTGGACCCGGACCGCGTCGTGCAAATCGGTCTGCGTGCGCAGGGCTACACCGCTGACGACTTCAACTGGAGCCGTAACCAGGGTTTCCGTGTGGTTCAGGCCGAAGAGTGCTGGCACAAATCCCTGGCACCATTGATGGCCGAAGTGCGCGAGAAAGTCGGCGGCGGGCCGGTGTACCTGAGTTTCGACATCGATGGCATCGACCCGGCCTGGGCACCGGGGACCGGCACTCCGGAAATCGGTGGTCTGACGACCATTCAGGCGATCGAGATCGTTCGCGGCTGCCAAGGCCTCGACCTGGTCGGTTGCGATCTGGTAGAAGTCTCGCCCGCTTATGACACCACCGGCAACACCTCGCTGCTGGCCGCCAACCTGCTGTACGAAATGCTCTGCGTACTGCCTGGCGTGGTCCACCGCTGAGGATCGGTCATGAACGAACGTGATCAGGTTTTGAAGGCCGCCGCCGATCTGGTGTCCGCCTTTGCCCGTAACGATCGCGAAGCCTACTTCGGCGCGTTCAGCGCCGATGCCAGCTTCGTCTTCTACACCCTCGAGCAGCCGCTGCTGTCGCGCGATGCCTATCAGGCGTTGTGGGACACCTGGCGTTCGGAGGATGGCTTCGAGGTGCTGTCGTGCACCTCGAGCAACGCCTTCGTCAGCCTGCAGGGTGACGTGGCGATTTTCATCCATGACGTGGCCACCGAGCTGCGCATGCAAGGGGAGCAACACTTCAGCCAGGAGCGCGAGACGATTGTTTTCAAGAAACAAGCGTCTGGCCAAGAACAACAAGGCCTATGGCTGGCCTGCCACGAACATTTGTCCGCGATGCCGGAAGGGCTGCCAATCCCTTAGCCAAACAGGTGACGCTCACACACGATGAGCGCGCCTTTATGATCGGAGCAGATCATGAATAACAACAACAACGACCAAAGCCTTACGCATATTGAAACCTACGGGGTCGAACAGATCCCGGACAACGAACGCACCGCAGGCCCGACGGACTTGTTCCGGATGATCTTCGGCGGTTCCAACACCTTTGCCACCGCCGTGCTCGGCAGTTTCCCGGTGCTGTTCGGCCTGTCCTTTCAGGCGGGCGTCTGCGCGATTGTGCTGGGCGTGTTGCTGGGTTCGCTGATCCTCGCGCCCATGGGCCTGTTCGGCCCGATCAACGGCACCAACAATGCCGTGTCTTCCGGTGCACACTTCGGCGTGCACGGGCGGATCGTCGGGTCGTTTCTGTCGCTGCTGACCGCCATCGCCTTCTTCTCGCTCTCGGTGTGGAGTTCGGGTGATGCGCTGATCGGTGGTGCCAAACGCCTGATCGGCCTGCCGGAAACCGACCTGACCCTGGGCCTGGCCTACGGTCTGTTCGCGATCCTGGTGCTGACGGTGTGCATCTACGGTTTCCGCTTCCTGTTGTGGGTCAACAAGATCGCGGTATGGAGCGCCAGCCTGTTGTTCCTGTTGGGGCTCTTCGCGTTCGCCGGTCCTTTCGATGCGAATTACGCCGGCACCGTGAGCATGGGTCAACCGGGCTTCTGGGCCGCCTTTATCGGCGCCGCGCTGGTGGCGATGAGCAACCCGATTTCCTTCGGCGCGTTCCTCGGTGACTGGTCGCGCTACATCCCGCGTGACACCTCCAAGCGCCGGATCATGGCTGCCGTGGTGATCTCGCAGATCGCAACGTTCATCCCCTTCCTGTTCGGCCTCGCCACCGCGACCATCGTCGCGATCAAGGCGCCGGACTACATCGCGGCGAACAACTACGTCGGTGGCCTGCTGGCCGTCTCGCCGAGCTGGTTCTTCCTGCCGGTGTGCCTGATCGCGGTGATCGGCGGCATGTCCACGGGCACCACCTCGCTGTATGGCACCGGGCTGGACATGTCCAGCGTGTTCCCGCGTGTGCTGTCGCGAGTCAAGGCCACCCTGTTGATCGGTGTGATGTCGATTGCCTTCATCTTCATCGGACGCTTTGCGGCGAACCTGGTGCAGAGCGTGTCGACCTTCGCCGTGCTGATCATCACCTGCACCACCCCATGGATGGTGATCATGATCATCGGTCTGCTGGTGCGTCGCGGCTTCTATTGCCCGGATGACCTGCAAGTGTTCACCCGCGGCGAGAAAGGCGGTCGTTACTGGTTCACCCATGGCTGGAACTGGCGTGGGCTGGGTGCCTGGATCCCGAGTGCCTTGGTCGGTCTGTGCTTTGTGAACCTGCCAGGGCAGTTCGTGGGTGTGCTCGGCAACCTGGCGGGTGGCATCGACATCAGCCTGCCGGTGACCCTTGGCCTGGCCTCGGTGGTGTACCTGGCGCTGCTGAGCCTGTTCCCGGAACCGGCTGCGGTGTTCGGGCCGAATGATCCACGCAGCAAGGGCACGGATTCGCTCGGTAAACCGGCGATGCGACAAGCCGCCTGATTCGACACAAACGGTGATCAACGGAACCTCTGTGGCGAGGGAGCAAGCTCCCTCGCCACAAAAAGCGGCCTGATTGCCACATTGATTTTCGCCTCACCATAAAAAAGACAATCGGAGACACGCCATCATGGCATTGGATTTATTCGTCGTTCTCATATACGCCGCCGCGATGCTGGTACTCGGCTACTTCGGCATGCGCAAGGCCAAGACCAACGAAGACTACTTGGTCGCCGGTCGCAACCTCGGCCCGACCCTGTACATGGGCACCATGGCTGCCACCGTTCTGGGCGGCGCATCCACCGTGGGCACCGTGCGTCTGGGTTATGTTCATGGCATCTCCGGTTTCTGGCTCTGCGCCGCACTGGGCTGCGGGATCGTGGCGCTGAATCTGTTCCTCGCCAAGCCGCTGCTGAAGCTGAAGGTATTCACCGTTACCCAAGTGCTGGAAAAGCGCTATAACCCGATGGCTCGTACCGCAAGCGCGAGCATCATGCTGGCCTATGCGCTGATGATCGGTGTGACCTCGATCCTGGCAATCGGCACCGTACTGCAAGTGTTGTTCGGCCTTCCGTTCTGGTTGTCGGTGATTCTCGGCGGTGGTGTGGTGGTGATCTACTCGACCATCGGCGGCATGTGGTCGCTGACACTGACCGACATCGTCCAGTTCGGTATCCAGACCGTCGGCCTGATGTTCCTGTTGCTGCCCATCTGCTTGTACCGAGTGGGTGGCTGGGATCAACTGGTTGCACAATTGCCGGCGGCCAGCTTCAGCTTCACCAGCATCGGCTGGGACACCATCATCACCTACTTCATGATTTACTTCTTCGGCATCCTGATCGGCCAGGACATCTGGCAACGGGTGTTCACCGCACGAAGCGAAAAAGTTGCGAAGTATGCCGGTACCTCCGCGGGCATCTACTGCATCATCTACGGTCTGGTCTGTGCACTGATCGGCATGGCCGCTCACGTACTGATCCCGGATCTGGACAACGTCAACAACGCTTTTGCCGCTATCGTCAAAGTCTCGCTGCCGGACGGCATCCGTGGCCTGGTGATCGCTGCAGCCCTGGCTGCCATGATGTCCACCGCCAGCGCCGGCCTGCTTGCCGCATCCACCACCCTGACCGAAGACCTGCTGCCGAAACTGCGTGGTGGCAAACAATCCAACATGAACGTTAACCGCCTGTTTACCCTGCTGACCGGCATTGTGGTACTCGGCATCGCTTTGGTGGTGAACGACGTAATCAGCGCATTGACCCTGGCCTACAACCTGTTGGTGGGCGGCATGCTGATCCCGCTGATGGGTGCAATCTTCTGGAAACGCGCAACCACTGCCGGCGCGATCGCCAGCATGGGCATGGGCTTCGCCACCGCGCTGGTGTTCATGATCAAGGACGGCATGGACGCCAACACCCCGATCTACTACAGCCTCGGCGTGAGTCTGGTGAGCTTCGTGCTGGTCAGCTTGCTGTCCCGTCGCCCGGCAGTGGCGGCCAGCGCCGCCTAAGCTGAACATAACGACTTGATGCTTTCTTCGACGGGTGTGGCGTCGGTTGCCACACCCGTTTTTTTCGCCTGGAGAAAACCTTTGATGAAGATTGTTTCTCGCGATCAGTGGTTCGAGGTCAAACAGCTCAGCGACAGCATCCGCCTGATCCACGAGCCTTACATCCGTCCTTTCTACCGCTGCAACCTCTGGCACATTCAGGGCCGCGACAAGGACCTGCTGCTGGACAGCGGCTCCGGGCTGGTGAGCCTGCGCGAGCAATTGCCGTGGATTACCGAACGGCCGCTGGTGGCCGTGGCCAGTCATTGCCATTTCGACCACATCGCCGGCCATCACGAATTTGCCGAACGCCTGGTGCATCCCGCCGAGGCCGATATCCTTGAGGCACCTGACGGCGAAAACGATTTGAGCCGGGCATTCGTCGGCGACGACATGTTCGAGGCTCATCCCGATTGCCCGCTGTGCTACGCCGAATACCGGGTGAAAGCCGCACCGGCCACGGGGATGATTGAGGATGGGGATGTACTGGATCTGGGCAATCGCGTGTTGCAGGTGCTGCACACACCCGGGCATTCACCGGGTGGCATCAGCCTGTATGAGGCGGCAACCGAGACACTGTTCAGTGGCGACATTATCTACGACGGGCCGCTGATCGAGGACGCCTACCACTCCGACCTCAATGACTACGCGCGCAGTCTGCAACGCTTGCACGAATTGCCGATCCGCACCGTGCATGGCGGTCATTTCGGGAGTTTTTCCGGGGAACATTTGCGCAACATGATTGACGAGTGGCAGCGCTCGCACGCCTGAAAACTGCTGTACTCAGCGCAGGGAACAACAATACCAACGCCCTTGAAGAACCCTCATGAATAGAGCCGACGTACGTGCCGCTGTGCATTGTTTCATCAGCCGCCTGCTGGAGCGCCAGGATGACGTCGACGATCACGCCAGCCTGATGGAATTAGGGTTGGATAAAGCGGACATCGAAGACCTGATCTTCCATCTGGAAGATGAGTTTGGGTTGACGGCGTTTACGGCGGAGGAAGACCGGATGCTCACGACCGCCAGGACGGCGAACGATTTGAGTCGGTTTTTGATGGAGATCGCGCGGGATTGAGTCGGGTTCGCAAACGCGCCCCAATTGGCAAACAAGATTGTGGCGAGGGGATTTATCCCCGTTCGGCTGCGAAGCAGTCGTAATCCGCCTGAGATGGTCCGCCAGATATAACCCGGTTGAACGGTCTTAGGGCTGCTCCGCAGCCCAACGGGGATAAATCCCCTCGCCACAACAGCCCTTCGGCCCTTCGTTACCGGCGGCGCGGCTGGCGGCGACGCTGTTCGTCGTCGGTGCGAATAGGCACAGGTTGCAGAGGCGGTTCGATTAAACCGAGTGCGACACCCAGGTCATGCAGCCAGTTTTGGATTTTCTCTTTCATGGTGCCCCCTTCAGGGTAGTGCCGAGCGGCTGAAATTCTGTAGCCCCTTCGCTCTGATAATAGTCCTAAGTCCTACCTAATGCTCGGCAAAATCCACAATGATCTGTTACTGAATTGATCCAAATACCTGACCATTCGTTCAGGCAATTGCTCGGGCCGGCGTTACCTCCGTCGGATAGACCGCCTGTTGCTGCTCGATCCACGCATTAAGATTGGCCCCGACCATGCCTTTGCGCCACATCAGCCAGGTCGTCGCCGTGGCGAAGGGCTCGGCCAATGGGTGCACCGCCACACTTTCACGACCCGGCAGGCTGGCCAGCATCGACTCCGACATCAGCGCCACCCCCGAACCGGCAATCACGCAAGCGAGCATTCCGGGGTAGGACTCGATTTCCATCGCCCGCCCCATGGCCGCGTGATCATGGGCGAACCAGGCTTCCAGACGCGTCCGGTAAGAACAGCCCTGGCGAAAGGTAAACACCGAGCGCCCCTGCACATCCAGCGCGCTGCGTACCGGCGGATGATCGGCTTCGCTGATCAGCACCAGGCGCTCTTCGCGAAAGGGCACGCCATCGAGCCCGGCCAACTCCAGCGGGCCATCCACCAGCGCCGCATCGAGACGACCGGTGAGCAAGCCCTCCAGCAGCTCTCCGCTGGGCCCGGACTGGACTTGCAGGTTCACCGCCGGGTAAGTGCGGTGATACCGGGCCAACAGTTGTGGAAGGTAAATGGCCGCGGTGCTGTACATCGTACCCAGCACGAAATCGCCCGCCGGTTGCCCGCCCTGCACCGCCGCTTGCGCTTCGTTGCGCAGGTTGAACAGCTTCGCGGTGTAGTCCAGCAACACTTTTCCCGCAGGAGACAACTGCAAACGCTGACGCTCGCGCAAGAAAAGTTCTACGCCGAGCTGCTCCTCAAGCTGTTTAAGGCGGGTCGACAGATTCGACGGCACCCTATGCAGTCGTTCGGCAGCACGGGTAATCGAGCCCTCTTCCGCCACCGCCTGGAAGATCCGCAGTTGGCTGAATTCCACGACATTCTCCAAATCAGAACAAGTTACTCACTATTATTCATTTTTAAAGAAAGTCAATCAGTCCTAGCCTGACGGTCATTGATCCCCTGCCGGAACTCAGACTATGTCCCCGCTGATTCGCTTACTCGCCAGTTTTATCGCGCTCATGATGGCCATGGGCATCGGGCGATTCGCCCTCACCCCGCAATTGCCACACCTGCTCAGCGAAGGTCAGGTCGACCTCACAGCCGCCGGTCTGATTGCCGCAGCCAACTACCTTGGGTACTTCGTCGGCGCCGTGGACGCAATGTTCTGCCGGCGTCCCGAGCAAGTCCGGCAGCGGTTGCTGGGCGGGTTGTGGCTGTGCGTCTTACTCACCCTCGCCTCGTTCTGGGCCAATGGCTTCTGGTCGCATCTGCTGCTGCGTTTCGGCACGGGCGTGGCCAGCGCCTGGGTGCTGGTGATGATCACCGCATTGAGCCAGCCACTGGCCGCGGCAGCCGGTCGACCTCGGCTTGGCGCAGTGGTATTTGCCGGACCGGGTCTGGGGATCTTTCTCACAGGATTGTTGGCGTTGGGCTCGAATCTGTTGGGTCAGACCTCTGCAACCTTGTGGCTGGTATACGCCGGCGTCGCACTGGTGATGCTGTTGGGGATTTTGCCTTTCCTGCCGCAACCGTCCGCCTCCGTGGCAGTCGCCGCCAGCGCTGCCGGTTCGGGCGACCAGGGGATCGGCCGTTTGGGGGCGATCTACTGCTTGTACGGTCTGGGCTACATCATTCCGGCCACTTTCCTCTCGCAGATGGCCAACGCGCAGTTCCATGGCCAATGGCAAGCCGATCTGTTCTGGCCCTGCTTTGGTCTGGCGTCGGCCATCGGCGTGGTGCTGGTGAGTCTTCGTCGGCACAACCCGAACGCCACCCGTCATTGGCTGATGGCTACGTTGTGGCTGCAAGCCGCTGGTGTGTTCGCGTGTCTGTTGGGCAGCGGGTCAGGCCTGGCGCTGGGTGTATTGCTGTGTGGCACGCCGTTCCTGGCCTGCATGCAACTGGTGATGCAACGCTCGCGGGAACTGGCGCCCCACGCCACCCAGCGCAACGCAGGACTGCTGACCGCGTGTTTCGCCGTGGGTCAACTTGCCGGACCGTTGCTCGCCGCATTGAGCAGCCATTTCAGCGGCGGTTTGCAGCCGGCGCTGATCGTGGCGGGCAGCGGTCTGCTTATCGCTGGTGGTCTGTTGCTCCGTCCGGTCAGCGCTGGCCGAGGGCTTTGCGCAAACGACGGCGCACCCACTGTTCAGCGCTGACAAACGTGATGCCGAGCAGCACCAGCACGGCACCGATGACGAAGTTGAGGCTCAGCGCTTCGCCCAGCAATACCACGCCGAACGTGACGCCGAACAATGGCGTCATGAACGAAAACACCGCCAGGTTCGCCGCCAGATAGCGACGCAGCAACCAGAACCAGGTCAGGTAGCTGAAGAACGACACCACCAGTCCCTGGAACAGCACACTGGCCACCGCCACGGTGGTCAGGCTGACGTGGGTGACCTGGCCACTGAGCATCGCGATCAGCAGCAAACCGACGAAACCGACAATCAGTTGGTAGAACAACGTGAGCGTCACCGGTGCTTCCGACAAGCGCGAAGCGCGCACCACGACGGTGGTTGCGCCCCAAGCGGCGCCGGCCAATACGCCAAGCGCATCGCCCATCAACATGCGGCGATCGAGGTTGTCCCACGACACGCCACCGGCAAACGCGATGGCAATCCCGATAAAGGCAAGAAAAATGCCCAACCACTGGACGGGCCTCAAGCGTTCGCTCGGCAACAGCCAGTGCACGCCCAGCGCGGTGAAGATCGGCGCCGTGTAAAGGAACACCGACATGTGCGCGGCCGTGGTCAATTGCAGGCCTACGGAAATGAAGAAGAACTCCAGTCCAAACAGCGCGCCGGCCAGCAGTCCACCGCGCCACGTCTTGCCTACCTGATCCCAGCCGCCCTTCCAACAGATCAACAATCCTACAAGCAACGCAGAAATACCCGACCGCCCCGCAGCCTGCATGACCGGCGCGATGTCAGGCGCCGCCCACTTGATCATCACCTGCTGCACGCCCCAGATCAGGCACAACCCCATCATCACTTGCAGGGCAAACGCATCGGCGCTACGCCGAGTGGCGCTCACTGGATCACCTCGTCAACACAATCCATGGCAATGACTCGACAGTTAAAGCAAAGGCCGGCGTGGGATCAGCTCAGTTCAATGCGATCGGCGTGAATAACGATCTGGCCATTCTTGTACAGCGCACCAATGGCTTTTTTGAAGTTGCCCTTGCTGACGCCAAACATGCTGGTGATCACTGTCGGGTCACTCTTGTCGCTCACCGGCAGCGTGCCGTTGTTTTCACGCAACTTGGCGAGGATCTTCGAGTTGAGGCTAGTGGCCGCTTCTTCACCCACCGGTTGCAGGCTCAGGCTGATCTTGCCGTCGGCCCGGACTTCTTTGATGAAGCCCTTCTCTTCCTTGCCGGCGCGCATGAACTTGAAGATTTCGTTCTTGTGGATCAGGCCCCAATGCTTGTTGTTGATGATTGCCTTGAAGCCCATGTCGGTGGCTTCGGCAACCAGCAGATCAACTTCCTGGCCGGGTGTGTAATTGGCCGGGGTCTTGTCCAGATAACGGTCCAGACGCGCGGTCGCAGTGATGCGACGGGTGTGCTTGTCGAGGTAGACGTGCACCACGACATACTCGCCAGCAGTCATCTGACGCTTTTCTTCGGAATACGGCAGCAACAGATCCTTCGGCAAACCCCAATCCAGGAAAACACCGATGCTGTTGACTTCAACGACTTTCAAACTGGCGAATTCACCGACTTGAACTTTCGGCTTTTCGGTAGTTGCGATAAGTTTGTCATCGCTGTCCAGATAAATAAAAACGTTGAGCCAGTCTTCATCTTCGCTGGGAATATCTTTGGGAATATAACGATTAGGCAGAAGGATTTCGCCATCCGCGCCACCGTCCAGATATAAACCGAAGTTAGTGTGTTTAACCACTTGCAAACTGTTGTAACGCCCGACTAAAGCCATGTCCAATACCCTCATTGCGTGGGCGGCATTCTACCCGTTTTTGCACGCGGCGTTCGACGCCCGGCCAAGAGGCTCGAGAAAAATCCTGTGAAGGTCTTAATTTTCCAGGGATTTGTCGGTCGCGTCCGGCCATTCGTCAGGCCGATCAGCGGATTTTCGTCCCTTCCAGCCAGGCAAAAATCCATTTATACGCACTGATGTTCTTATTCAAAACAGCAGGTTACGGGGATATTTCGAATAATAACTTGCGACGTATCCTGCTTTTGTGATGTGTATTTCAGGGGGATATTTACCAAGCAATTGTCAAGTATTTCCTGTACGATGCGTGGCCAAGTTAATTTTCTACAGGTTAATGGCCGCCATGCGTGTAAAAGCATCCAACAGCAAAGCAAAGCCAGCTCCAGCCGTTGAAACCAGCGAATCGATCAACAACCAGATTGCTGCGTTCCTCAAGTCCGGTGGCGAGATCCAGCAAATTGCCAAAGGCGTCAGCGGCCAGACGTTCGGCCCGTCCAAGCAGATCACGCTCGGCAAAAAGTAACACCGTTACAGATCCTCGCGTCACCTGGTCCGTAAGCGCTTTGAGCTTCGAAGCGCTTGGACTGGAACCCTCTCGCAACACCCCCGATAAATACATCAATATTTCAAAAATCGACGAACGGCCATCGATGCCGAGCATTCGCCGGTATGCTTGCACACGTCTGGATTAAGCGTTTCAGCAGTTTTTCGTTTCTGCTCCTCGCTGTCATGGAGTGACGCATGCTCAAACCCTTTCTGTTTTTGCTCAGCGGCCTGCTGTCATCTTCGGTCGCCAACGCGCAAATCTTCCAGCGTGAACTGGGGGACTTCGATCTCAAGTTGGGCACCACCCCCAGTCGCAGCATGGCCCAGGGGCTGGTCAAACCCTCGACCATCGGCTCCTTTCACGGCGGCCTCGACCTGAGCCATGACAGCGGCTTCTACTTCGGCCAATGGTCACCGAGCATGGGATTGAGCCAGGGGAACAACCTCGAAGTCGATTCCTACATGGGTTTTAAACAACCCTTCGACCAAACCCTCGGATACGAAGTCGGCATGATCCGCTACAGCTATCCGAAGGTGGACACCCTCGACACCCAGGAACTCTTCGGCGGCCTGACCCTGCTGGGCAGCCGTTTCGGCGCAGCCTTCAGCAACGACCCGGACAAACAGAACAGCACCGTGTTCGCCGACCTGGGCGGCAATCAGCCATTCGGCGTCGGGATCAGCATGAAATACACCACCCACCAGCTCAATACTCCGGTGTCGGTGGACGGCGGGTATGTAGGCAGTTTCACCGACTGGTCGTTGACGCTGTCCCGGCCGTTCATGGGTATCGACCTGGACCTGATCTACAGCGACTCAAGCCTCAGCGGCAGCGATTGCTCCGCCTACTCCGGGCACAACAGTCAGTGCGACGGACTCGTCACCCTCAAAGCCGAACACGCGTTCTATTGATCGGCTGAACTGGCGGGCTCATCCTGCGTTCACATGAGAACCTACGCTTTCGCAAGGACTCGCCCATGTCGCGCTGGTTAAAGTGTATTGCCGTCGCCCTCACCCTCAGTCTCGCCCTCGGCGCCTGCAGTCGCGTGGGCCTGGCCTATCGCAACCTCGACGTGATCATTCCGTGGACCCTCAGCGATTACCTGGACATGAACGGCGAGCAAAAAGGCTGGTTCAACGAGCGCCTGAAAGAGCACCTGAGCTGGCACTGCACCACGCAACTGCCGGGTTACCTCGACTGGCTCGACCGTTTGCAGGTGATGGTTGAGACCAATCAGGTGACCGACAACGCACTGCAAACCCGCACCCAGGAAGCCAAACAAGCCATCGCCCAGACCGCACGGGAAATCACCCCGTCGGCCATCGAGTTGTTGCAGGGGCTGGATGACAAGCAAGTCGCGGAGATGAACGACGCCTTTGCCAAGGACCAGCGCAAACGCCAGCAGGATTACCTGAAACCGTCCCTCGATCAGCAGATCAAGGAGCGCGGCGAGCGCATGGAAAAACGTTTGAAAGACTGGCTCGGCCCGCTCAGTCCAACCCAGCGACAACGTGTCGTCGCCTGGTCGAATGCCTTGGGTGACCAGAACACGCAATGGATCGCCAACCGCGCCCATTGGCAGAAGCAGTTCAGTGCCGCAGTGGCGCAACGTCAGAGTCCGGAATTCCCACAGCGAATCGAGACACTTCTGGTGAATCGCGAGAGTTTATGGACGGCCGATTACCGCAAGGCTTACGCCAACACAGAAGCACAGGCGCTAAGCCTGTTCGCGGATTTGATGGCGGAGAGCAAGCCGACCCAGCGTGAGCGGTTGTTGAAGAAAATCGAAGGGGTTCGCAAGGACTTCAATGATTTGAAGTGCCTCAAGGCCGCGAAACAGAGCTAAGAATCAAAAGATCGCAGCCTTCGGCAGCTCCTACAGAGTTCTGTGTACACAGGCAGGAGCTGCCGAAGGCTGCGATCTTTTGCTTTCACCAACGCAATCAGGCGATCTGCGCCTTGGACGCCACCACATCAAACGTCACTGCATCGAGCGCGTCTTCCTGCTCATCCAGCACCTGCCGTGGATGATCATTGCCAGGAATGCTGCTGTCGATCAGGCTCAATAAACTCGAACCCCGTGGCGTCAGCATGTAGTTCGAACCGGTCCCACCCTGCTCTTCAGGCCGAGGTTCGATATAACCCCGCTCCAGCAGCAACTTTTCATATTCACCGGCCACCGCTTTCAGGTGATCCAGGTTTTCAGTCTGCTCGCCCTCCGCACCTTTTTCTGCCGCGTACTCTTCTGCATAGGGCCGCGGCGTGAAGCTGGGGGCCGCGTTTTGCACTTCGTGCAGCAAGCGTTCAATCAAATCCCAGTTATAAGTCGTCATCCTGTCCAACCTCCAAAGCCCGTGAATGTGATGGCCTTCATAGGTTGTGACCGGCAGCGCGCGCAGCCGTTCAGCTTAGGTTTTGAACGGCGCTGACCGGCGGTATGTCGAATTCGGCACAGGTCAAACGACAAGCTTGTGTCAGTCACCTCCCAGCATTGCGCAGGAGAAAACCCGATGAACGTTCAGAACCATCAAATCGTGTCGCGAGAAGAATGGCTCGTGGCCCGCAAACAACACTTGGCCCACGAAAAAGCCTTCACCAAAGAACGGGACAAACTCAGCGCCGAACGTCGCGCCCTGCCCTGGGTGAAAATTGACCAGGACTATCGCTTCCAGGGCCCCAACGGCGAACTGAAAATGGCCAATCTGTTCGGCGGTCGCAGCCAGTTGGTCATTTACCACTTCATGTTCGCCGACGGCTGGGACGAAGGTTGTCCCGGTTGCTCCTTCCTGTCCGACCACATCGACGGCGCAAACCAGCACCTCGCACATCACGACGTGGCCGTAGTGGCCGTTTCCCTCGCGCCATTCGCCGAATTCCAGGCATTCAAACGGCGCATGGGCTGGAAGTTCGATTGGGTGTCGTCAGCAGGCAGCGATTTCAACTACGACTTTGGCGTCTCGGCCCGAGCAGAAGATGTCGCTGCCGGCAAGGCAACCTACAACTACGAAAAATCCGACGGTGCCGAGGAAGAACTCCCCGGCCTGAGCGTGTTTTATCGCAACGAAGCTGGCGATATTTTCCACACCTACTCCACCTATGCCCGAGGGTTGGACATGCTGGTGGGTGCCTACAATTACCTCGACCTCACGCCCAAGGGGCGCAATGAAGAAGAAATCATGGAATGGGTAAGGCATCACGATCGCTATGAAGACAAGGCTTCTTCAAGCTGCTGCCATGGGGGATAGAGCGCATTGTTTGCAAGCAAATGCTATGAGCAAATAAAAAGGGCAACCTGTTGGTCGCCCTTTTGCGTATGTGCAGACACGTGTGGAAAAGCGCTAACTCAGGCATGCCAATCAAATGTTTTGATTGGCGATGGATCACTCATTTACCGCGTGCGACTACTTCACCGGAATATACGAATACCCCTTCACCATGGCTTTCCCTTCCTTGGCGTCCCGCACCCGGACCATCTCGGCCGCGTACTCTTGCGTGTATTCAACGAAGTATTCCTTGCCCGGCTCGACCTGCAGGTTCAAGTACACATTTCGGGGATGCGGGCGCGGTCCGGCTGAGACCTTATGCAAGCCCGGGCTCACCAGAACCCAGGAATAGTTTTTGTCATTGAGCCCCACCACGGCGCTGTCATTGATGCTGAACACGCTGTCATAAAAACTGCCTTGAATGACCTGGGTCCGCATCATGTAAACCAGCGCCTTGCCCTGCGGTGGCGCCGGCGGCTCGAAATACGGCTGGCTGGGGCTGGTATGACCGCATCCGGTCAACAACAGCATGAGCAATAGAACCGGGATACTTTTCATGGCTGCGCTCATTTGTTTTGCCCCAGTAACTGGTTGATCACCGGCCCCATTTTTTCCTCGACCGGCGCGACTTTCGACGGATCGAAGCCGCCCTCACCGGTCAGGTGGTATTGACCAAAGCCGATTTGTTGATCGCCCTTGAAGAGCCGGACACTGGCATCGGACAAGTACGGGGAAAAGTCCCAGGAACGGATGGCGGTGTAGGTCAGACGGTATTCGCAACTGCTCGGAATGGGGGCGGCGTACAAGCGACTTTCGATGTTGTGCTTGCGCAAAAGCGTTTGCAGGCCATCGACGAAATCGCCCACCACCACTTTCGGGTTCTCTTCGATGCAGAGCTGAGAGATTTTGTATTGAGGAGCAACTGGCTCGACGTTGACGTTGGTGCAACCGGTCAATGCCAGTAGAAGGCTTGCCGTGACGGCCCTGAACAGCATGGTCGATCCCTGATTTGCGAGTGATAGCACAATGATACCAGTCTACTAGATTGGCGTCCTTTTTCGGTCAATTGACGGATTCGCTATCAGCCAGCTGCGTGAACAAAAGATGCCAGCGTGCTGAACTTTCCCCTGACCTCAACCCTCAACCGGATAACCCGCCTTAACCGGAACCGAGGCCCACCCCCATGAAAACCCTGCTGAAACTCACCCTCGCCGCCACCCTCGCTTGCGCCCTCCCCGCCTGGGCCTGCACGCCGGAGGAAGCCACCGCCAAACGTGAACAGCTGGCCAAGGAAGTCGCCAGGCTCACGGAGCAGAATCCGAAGAAAGCCAAAGAGATCAACGATGAGTTGCAGAAGATGGATCTGGATACGGCCAGCGCCGATCTACCGGACAAGTGTCAGTTGATAGACCAGCGTTTGAAGGAGTTGGGATCGGCGGAGAAAAAAGCCGAGGGTTGAAGAGAAGATCGTAGCCTCGCTTCGCGCGACAGCTCCGAGGATTCAGGTGCACTCGGAATACCAGGTCGCACACGCTTCATGCAGGAGCTGGCGAAGCCTGCGATCTTTGGACGAAAAAAAACCCGGACAATGTCCGGGTTTTTACTGGATCGCTACCGCGCCTTATTCAGCAGCCGGCGCTTCCGGCTTGCGGCGCTTCAGCGGGGCCATGCCGTCCTTGCTGACCAGCGACAGCGCGTCGGTCTTCGGGCGGTTGGCAATTTTGCGCTTGGTCGGTGCCTTGGCGCCGGTTTTCTTCTTCTCGCCCTTGGCGTCGACCTTTTTCTTCTTCACGCCAACGGCTTTGCCCGAGGCCTTGACCTTTTTCGGCCCGCCGTAGGTGCCTTTGACTTCCTTGATGGTGCGGCGCTCGAAGCTCTGCTTGAGGTAGCGCTCGATGCTCGACATCAGGTTCCAGTCGCCATGGCAGATCAGTGAGATGGCCAGGCCATCGTTGCCGGCACGACCGGTGCGACCGATACGGTGAACGTATTCATCGCCACTACGCGGCATGTCGAAGTTGATCACCAGGTCGAGGCCGTCAACGTCGAGGCCACGGGCGGCAACGTCGGTGGCAACCAGAATTTTGACACCGCCCTGCTTCAGACGATCGATCGCGAGCTTGCGGTCTTTCTGGTCCTTGTCACCGTGCAGGACGAACGCTTTGTATTCCTGCGCCACCAGGCGGCCGTAGATGCGGTCGGCCATGGCCCGGGTGTTGGTGAACACGATGGCCTTCTGATAGGTCTCGTTGGCCAGCAGCCAGTTCACGATCTGCTCTTTGTGCTGGTTGTGGTCAGCGGCGATGATCTGCTGACGGGTGGTCGCGTTCAGATCGCTGACGTTGTTCAGCTGCAGGTGTTCCGGGTTGTTCAGGACCTTGGCGACCATCTCGCGCAGGCCCGAACCGCCCGTGGTGGCGGAGAACAGCATGGTCTGCTGGCGATTGGTGCACTCTTCCACCAGACGCTGCACGTCTTCGGCAAAACCCATGTCGAGCATGCGGTCGGCTTCGTCGAGCACCAGCACTTCGACTTCTTTCAAGTCGAGGTTGCCGGCGTTCAGTTGCTCGATCATCCGGCCCGGCGTACCGATCAGGATATCCGGCACCTTGCGCAGCATGGCGGCCTGGACCTTGAAGTCTTCACCGCCGGTGATCAGACCGGACTTGATGAACGTGAACTGAGCGAAACGCTCGACTTCCTTGATGGTCTGCTGGGCCAGCTCGCGGGTGGGCAGCAGGATCAGGGTCTTGATGCTGACGCGGATTTTCGCCGGGCCGATCAGACGGTTGAGGATCGGCAAGACGAAGGCGGCGGTCTTGCCGCTGCCGGTTTGCGCTGTCACCCGCAGGTCACGCCCTTGGAGCGCCAGCGGAATAGCCGCTGCTTGCACAGGCGTTGGCTCGACAAATTTAAGCTCGGCCACGGCTTTGAGCAGGCGTTCGTGCAGGGCGAATTGGGAAAACACGGGTGCTACCTCGAAGAAATACAAAAAAACAGCTGCATAGGGTAACGGTTTCGAGCGCCGAGGCCGAGTTTCTTTATGCAAACGACCGTAAACAGTGGCTTTTTTGTTGCCTCTTTTGTCCTCAAACGTCATCCAAAGCGTCTTAAATGCTCTAATCGCCCCGACGCGTCCTATAGAAGAACGGTTTTACCCATGGATATCAAACAGCTCTGGCTCAACGTCCAAGACCTTTGGGGTGCTCTCGACCAGCATCCTCTCCTGCATTCCAGCCTCGGGCTGCTTTTGTTGCTGCTGGTGGCACTGGCCCTCGGACGAGTGGCGCGCTATCTCATTCTTCATGCGACCAAAATGCTGGGCCGTCAACCGGCGTTGCACTGGGTCAATGACTTTCGGCAGAACAAGGTGTTTCATCGCCTGGCGCAGATGACGCCGTCGCTGGTGATCCAGTTCGGCCTGCACCTGGTGCCGGAACTGAGCAAAACCAGCTTGATCTTCCTCGGCAACGTGGCGCTGGCCTTCACCATTCTGTTCCTGGTGCTGGCCATCAGCGCCCTGCTCAACGCGTTGCTGGACATCTATGCGCGCACGGAGCATGCCCGAACCCGCTCGATCAAGGGCTACGTGCAACTGGCGAAGATGGTCTTGTACGTGTTCGGGGCGATCATCATCGTCGCCACGCTGATCGACCGCTCGCCGCTGTTGCTACTGTCGGGCCTGGGCGCCATGTCGGCGGTCATTCTGTTGGTCTACAAGGACACCCTGTTGTCGTTCGTCGCCAGCGTGCAGCTGACCAGCAACGACATGCTGCGGGTCGGCGACTGGATCGAGATGCCGCAAGTCGGCGCCGATGGCGATGTGGTGGACATCACGCTGCACACGGTCAAGGTGCAGAACTTCGACAAGACCATCGTTTCGATTCCGACCTGGCGCCTGATGTCCGAGTCGTTCAAGAACTGGCGCGGCATGCAGCAGTCGGGTGGGCGACGGATCAAACGCAGCCTGTTCATCGACGCAAGCGGTGTGCGATTCATCCGTGATGATGAAGAGCAGAAGCTGTCCCAGGTGCATCTGCTGACCGATTACATCAGTCGCAAACAGGCTGAACTCAAGGCGTGGAACGAGGCTCAGGGTAACGTCGCGGCCATGTCGGCCAACCGGCGGCGGATGACCAACATCGGGACCTTCCGCGCCTATGCGCTGGCGTATTTGAAGAGCCACACGGAGATTCAGCCGAACATGACCTGCATGGTCCGGCAGATGCAAACCACGGCGCAGGGGATTCCGCTGGAAATCTACTGCTTCACCCGCACCACGGCGTGGGCGGATTACGAGCGGATTCAGGGGGATATTTTCGATTACTTGCTGGCGGTGCTGCCGGAGTTCGGGTTAAGCCTTTATCAGCAGCCGAGTGGCGGGGATCTCAGGGCCGGGTTGCTCCCGGCCATGCTGGGCGCCAGCCACATTCCAGAGCCTGAAAAACACGTCATGTAACTTCAGGTCTCCCCTTGTGGGAGCGAGCCTGCTCGCTCCCACAAGGGTTTAGTGCGCGACTGCCGGTTGGCGTATACCCAACCGGCTAATCCACACCGCCATCAAAATCACCGAACCACCCAAAAACAAGCGCCCCAGCTCTTCATGCTGATTCCAGATCAGCAGATTGATCAGCAACCCCACCGGCACATGCAGGTTGTTCATCACCGCCAGCGTCCCGCCATTCACCAGGCACGCGCCCTTGTTCCACCAGTACAACCCCAACGCGGTCGAGACCAGGCCGAGGAACACCAGCACGCCCCATTGCAGCGGTGCTTCGGGCAGGAAATTCTGTTTGCCGAACAGCAGAAAGGCCGGCAACGCCACCGCCAATGCGCCGAGATAGAAAAAACCGAAGCGCCGGTAATGCGGCAGATCGCTCGGATGACGCGCCACTAGATGCTTATAAAACACCTGCCCGGCGGCATAGGTGAAGTTGGCCAGTTGCAGCAGCAGGAATCCCATGAAGAAATCCGGGTTGATCCGGTCAAAGCGGATCACCGCTGCGCCGAGCACTGCCACCAGCGCTGCGACCAGCGCCCATGGATTGAAGCGCCGGTTCAGCGCATCTTCAATCAACGTCACATGCAGTGGCGTGAGGATGGTGAACAGCAAGACTTCCGGCACCGTCAGCACCCGGAAGCTCAGGTACAGGCAGACGTAGGTCACGCCAAACTGCAACGCGCCGATCAGCAGCATGCCGCGCATGAACGCCGGTTCGACCGAACGCCAGCGCGTCAGCGGAATAAACACCAAACCCGCCAGCAACACCCGCACCAGCACTGCGAAGTAACTGTCGACATGACCGGCCAGGTATTCGCCGATCAGACTGAAGGAAAACGCCTGGATCAGCGTGACAAAAAGTAGATAGCCCATGCTCGCCTCGTTTTGAATGGCGGCGACGATAGCGGGTTTTGCCGGCGATCGCGAGAACACACATAAACCTGCGGGCAAGCCCGCACACAGGGATCTGTGTCCGCCATCAAACCGCAGACAAAAAAAAGCCCGATCTCGCTAAAGCGTTCAATCGGGCTACAGCACTCAGGAGCAACAAGTGCAAAGGGAGGTCGATGCGCGTACAGGCTTGAAGGGTTGCGCCAGGTCACTAGACCATCCAGCGATTATCTGGCGATTAACGGGTCAGGCGACCTGGGAAAGCTTGGCGTTGGCCTGGTTCAGTCCCTTCTCCTGGAAGTCGCCGCCCAGGTTCATGCCTTCGGCGTGGATGAAAGTCACGTCGTGAATGCCGATGAAGCCCATGACCTGGCGCAGGTAGGGTTCCTGATGATCCGCGGTGCTACCGGCGTAGATACCGCCGCGAGCGGTCAACACGTAAGCGCGCTTGCCACTGAGCAGGCCTTGCGGGCCGGTCTCGGTGTACTTGAAGGTCACGCCGGCACGCAGCACGTGGTCGAGCCAGGCTTTCAGCGTGCTCGGGATCGCGAAGTTGTACATGGGAGCGGCCATGACCAGCACGTCAGCGGCCAGCAATTCATCGGTCAACTGGTTGGAGCGCTCCAGGGAAACCTGTTCGATGTCGCTGCGCTGCTCGGCGGGTTTCATCCAGCCGCCCAACAGGTTGATGTCCAGGTGCGGCACCGGATTGACGGCCAGGTCACGCACGGTGATCTGATCGTTGGGGTGGGCGGCTTTCCACTGGTTGATGAAGGTCTGGGTCAGTTGACGGGACACCGAGTCTTGCTGACGGGCGCTGCTTTCGATGATCAGAACGCGGGACATGGGATGTAGGCTCCATCTGAGAATGCTGTAAGTCGATGGAGTGAAGGTTAAACAGAGTCATATCGATGAAAAAGCGCAAATAATTGCTATAACCCATCAATAAATTCGTTTATAAGCTGGATACACCCTGAGGGAGCAGGCTCGCTCCCACAGGATTTTGGTGCTTATTTCGGGGTGCAGGTCAGATTGATGCGCATCTTGATGATGGTCCGGTTGAACTTGGCGGTGGCATTTTTGTGCTTGCCGGCAGCCACTTCGATATTGCGGGTGCGCGGCGCTTCCGGGCCGTTATTGAAAACCACCTTACAGACTGCATCGGTGCTGCCGTAGTTGTTCACCTGAATGGAGGCGATGTCGGTATCCGTGTCATACGTGTTGTAGTCGATGCTCAAGCCGTTCAACTGTTTTTGTACGTCGATCGGGTAAGCAAAGGCAGTCAGCGGCAGCATCGCCAACACCACACAACAGAATTTTTTCATTCGGCAGTCTCCAATAAGGACTGCCAGCTTAGGACAAGAGGAGCTCAACATGAAAGCGCCCCGCGTGACCCTTGATCAATGGCGAACGCTGCAGGCCGTGGTCGACCACGGCGGTTTCGCCCAGGCCGCCGAAGCGCTGCACCGCTCGCAATCGTCAGTCAGCTACACCGTGGCGCGCATGCAGGACCAGCTCGGTGTGCCGCTGCTGCGCATCGACGGCCGCAAAGCCGTGCTGACCGAAGCCGGCGGCGTGTTGCTGCGCCGCTCGCGCCAACTGGTGAAACAGGCCAGCCAACTGGAAGACCTGGCGCATCACATGGAGCAAGGCTGGGAAGCGGAAGTGCGGCTGGTGGTCGACGCAGCCTACCCGAGTGCCCGCCTCGTCCGCGCCCTGACCGCGTTCATGCCGCAAAGCCGCGGCTGCCGGGTGCGGCTGCGCGAAGAAGTGTTGTCGGGCGTGGAAGAAGTCCTGCTCGAAGGTGTGGCCGACCTGGCAATCACCGGCTTCAGCATTCCCGGTTACCTGGGCGCGGAATTGAGCGACGTCGAATTCGTCGCCGTCGCCCACCCCGAACACGCCCTGCACCGCCTGAACCGCGAACTGAATTTCCAGGACCTGGAAAGCCAGATGCAAGTGGTGATCCGCGACTCCGGCCGTCAACAGCCACGGGATGTCGGCTGGCTCGGCGCCGAACAGCGCTGGACCGTCGGCAGCCTCGCCACCGCCGCGACATTTGTCGGCAGCGGGCTGGGTTTCGCCTGGTTGCCCCGGCACATGATCGAACGCGAACTGAAGGAAGGGACGCTCAAGCTGCTACCGTTGGACCAGGGCGGCAGCCGTAACCCGAGCTTCTACCTGTATTCGAACAAGGACAAACCGCTGGGCCCGGCGACACAGATCCTCATCGAACTGCTGCGCACGTTCGACACCGCGCCGCTGGATGCGCCCTTCGCCGCCCCTGAACAAGCCTGACACGGAGTGAACCCATGGCCTATTTCGAACACGAAGGTTGCAACCTGCACTACGAGGAATATGGCCACGGCACGCCGTTGCTGCTGGTCCACGGGCTGGGTTCCAGTACCTTGGACTGGGAAAAGCAGATCCCGGCGCTGTCCGCCCGCTACCGAGTGATCGTGCCGGATGTACGCGGCCACGGTCGCTCGGACAAACCCCGCGAGCGCTACAGCATCGCCGGATTCAGCGCCGATCTGGTCGCCTTGATCGAGCATTTGAACCTCGGCCCGACACATTATGTGGGCCTGTCGATGGGCGGCATGATCGGCTTTCAACTGGCGGTGGATCAGCCGCAACTGCTCAAAAGCCTGTGCATCGTCAACAGCGCGCCCGAGGTCAAATTGCGCAGTCGCGACGATTATTGGCAGTGGTTCAAGCGCTGGAGCCTGATGCGCGCGCTCAGTCTGGGCGCCATCGGCAAAGCCTTGGGCGCCAAGCTGTTCCCGAAACCGGAGCAGGCCGAATTGCGTCAAAAGATGGCCGAACGCTGGGCAAAAAACGACAAACATGCTTATCTCGCCAGCTTCGACGCGATCGTTGGCTGGGGCGTTCAGGAACGACTTTCCAGAGTGTCCTGTCCAACCCTCATCGTCAGCGCCGACCGTGACTACACACCGGTGTCGCTGAAGGAGACTTACGTAAAACTGCTGCCTGATGCGCGGCTGGTGGTAATCGCCGATTCGCGTCACGCCACCCCGCTGGATCAACCCGAACACTTCAACCAAACCCTGCTCGAGTTTCTCACTGCAGTCGACACCACTACACTCAGGATCACTGACCCATGCTGAAAAAAATCGCCCTCGTCGCTGGCTCCGTTCTGTTTGCCGCCAACCTGATGGCCGCCACGCCCGCCAAGGCACCGCACGTGCTGCTGGAAACCACCAACGGTCAGATCGAAATCGAACTGGACCCGGTCAAGGCGCCGATCAGTACCAAGAACTTTCTTGAGTACGTCGACAGCGGTTTCTACAACAACACGATTTTTCACCGCGTGATTCCGGGCTTTATGGTCCAGGGCGGTGGTTTCACCCAACAAATGCAGCAAAAAGAAACCAAGGCACCGATCAAGAACGAGTCCAAAAACGGCCTGCATAACGTGCGTGGCACGCTGTCCATGGCCCGTACCTCCGTGCCGGATTCGGCCACCAGCCAGTTCTTTATCAACGTCAAGGACAACGACTTCCTGGACCAGGGCGATGGCTATGCTGTCTTCGGTAAAGTCGTGAAAGGCATGGATGTCGTGGACGTCATCGTCAACTCGCAAACCACCACCCGTGGCGGCATGAAAGATGTGCCTGCCGATCCTGTGTTCATCAAGTCGGCCAAGCGCATCGACTAAGTCCAAAACGCACAGGGAGTGTTGAGCGGCCGCCGGTATCCGGCGCCGTTCAAATCGTTTAAAGGAGAGCCCGCACGCGGGCGGAGAACAAATGCTTTATCGCCGTTTTGAAAAACTGATCGACATATTCCGTGACGCCCCGACGGCGGCTCCGCCCGATCGTGTTCTCCCCTTCTATACCTATTACCTGAAGCAAGTCTGGCCAATGTTTGCGGTGTTGCTGATCGTCGGCCTGTTCGGTGCGCTGATCGAGGTGGCGCTGTTCAGCTACCTGAGTCGCATCATCGATTTGACTCAAGGCACACCCAACGTCGACTTCTTCAAGATCCACGGCGTGGAACTGGCCTGGATGGCAGTGGTTGCGCTGATTCTGCGTCCGCTGTTTCTCGCCTTGCATGACATGCTGGTGCACCAGACCCTGAGCCCGAGCATGACCAGCATGATCCGCTGGCAGAATCACAGCTACGTGCTCAAGCAGAGCCTGAATTTCTTCCAGAACGACTTCGCCGGGCGCATCGCCCAACGCATCATGCAAACCGGCAACTCGCTGCGCGATTCGGCCGTGCAAGCGGTGGACGCGCTGTGGCATGTGCTGATCTACGCGATCAGTTCGCTGGTGCTGTTCGCCGAAGCCGACTGGCGCCTGATGATCCCGCTGCTGACCTGGATCGCCGCCTACATCGGCGCCCTCTGCTACTTCGTGCCACGGGTGAAAGAACGCTCCGTGGTGTCTTCGGATGCGCGTTCCAAACTCATGGGGCGGATCGTCGACGGCTATACCAACATCACCACGCTGAAGCTGTTCGCCCACACCAACTTCGAACAGCAATACGCCAAGGAAGCCATCGAAGAACAGACCGTAAAAGCCCAGCTGGCCGGCCGCGTGGTCACCAGCATGGACGTGGTCATCACCAGCATGAACGGCTTGCTGATCGTCACCACCACCGGCCTGGCGTTGTGGCTGTGGACCCAGTCGCTGATCACCGTTGGCGCCATCGCCCTGGCCACCGGCCTGGTGATCAGGATCGTCAACATGTCTGGCTGGATCATGTGGGTGGTCACCGGCATTTTCGAAAATATCGGCATGGTCCAGGACGGTTTGCAGACCATCTCGCAACCGGTCAGCGTCACCGACCGTGAAGCGGCAAAACCGTTGGCCGTTACCCGTGGTGAAGTGCGCTTCGAGCACGTGGATTTTCACTACGGCAAGAAAAGCGGGATCATCGGCGACCTCAACCTGACGATCAAACCCGGTGAGAAAATCGGCTTGATCGGCCCGTCCGGCGCCGGCAAATCGACCCTGGTCAACCTGCTGTTGCGCCTCTATGACGTGCAGGGCGGGCAAATCCTGATCGACGGCCAGAACATCGCTGACGTCGCTCAGGAGAGCCTGCGCGAGCGCATCGGCATGATCACCCAGGACACGTCGCTGCTGCATCGATCGATCCGCGACAACCTGCTTTACGGCAAACCCGATGCCACCGACGCCGAACTCTGGGAAGCGGTGCACAAAGCCCGTGCCGACGAGTTCATTCCGTTGCTGTCGGACGCCGAAGGGCGCACCGGGTTTGATGCGCATGTGGGTGAGCGCGGGGTGAAACTTTCTGGCGGCCAGCGTCAGCGGATCGCCATCGCACGGGTGCTGCTCAAGGATGCGCCGATCCTGATCATGGACGAAGCCACCTCCGCGCTGGACTCGGAAGTCGAAGCGGCGATCCAGGAAAGTCTCGAAACCCTGATGCAGGGTAAAACCGTGATTGCCATCGCCCACCGGCTTTCGACCATTGCGCGGATGGACCGGTTGGTGGTGCTTGAGAAAGGCCAGATTGCCGAGACGGGGACCCATGCTGAACTGCTGGCGCAGGGCGGGTTATATGCGCGGTTGTGGCAGCATCAGACTGGGGGGTTTGTCGGGATCGATTGAGGCTGTTTTGTTGGGTGAATATCCGTTACCAAAACAACGGATATGCCTCCAATCCCAAGCCAACCCAATAAACCGCCATACCCCACCAACCACAAGCTCTGGCACTTTCCCCATCCGCACTGGAATTCCAGAAAAACCCTGCTGTACTCACCCAAGGTCCTGAAGATGAACCTGTCGTAAACCCGCAGGATGCGTCACTCGATTCAGACTCGATAGCTCGCCTATCAAGGAAGATCTCATGTCTCTGTTCAAACGTTCAGTCACTGAGTTGTTAGGTACGTTCTGGCTGGTGTTGGGAGGTTGCGGCAGTGCGGTCCTGGCCGCGTCGTCTCCGCTGGGAATCGGCGTGCTCGGTGTGGCCATCGCGTTTGGCCTGACCGTGCTGACCATGGCCTTCGCCATCGGCCACATCTCCGGTTGCCATCTCAACCCCGCCGTATCAGTCGGTTTGTTCGTCGGTGGTCGTTTCCCGGCCAGGGAACTGCCGGCTTACATCGTTGCGCAAGTCATCGGCGGGATCATCGCCGCCGCGCTGATCTACTACATCGCCAATGGCAAGGAAGGCTTCGACCTCTCAGCAGGCCTGACCTCCAACGGCTACGGCGAACACTCCCCCGGCAAATACTCGATGGCCGCAGGCTTTGTCTGTGAGCTGGTGATGACGGCGATGTTCGTGCTGATCATCCTCGGCGCCACCGATAAACGTGCACCCGCCGGGCTGGCACCAATCGCCATCGGCCTGGCCCTGACGCTGATCCACCTGATCTCGATCCCCATCACCAACACCTCGGTCAACCCGGCCCGCAGCACCGGCCCGGCACTGATTGTCGGCGGCTGGGCCATCGCGCAATTGTGGATGTTCTGGGTGGCGCCGCTGCTCGGTGCGGTGATCGGTGGCGTGACCTATCGGTGGCTGGGCAAGGAAGGCACTTGAGCCCAACGGAGAAGGATCAGCCTTGCCGATAAGGCAAGGCGGTCCTCGCTTCCTCGGCATACGCCAGCACGCCGAGACGTTCCTGCTGCAGGAAGTCCTTTACCGCCGCTTTCAGCCCGGGATGACGCAAGTAGTGCCAGGAATGGGTGATCACCGGTTCAAACCCGCGAATCAATTTGTGTTCACCCTGAGCACCGGCATCGAAACGCTGAAAGCCGTTGGCAATCGCGTAGTCCATGCCTTGATAGAAACACGTCTCGAAGTGCAGCCGGTCGAACTCCGCCAGACAGCCCCAGTAACGGCCGTAAAAACTGTCGCCACCGACGAGGCTGAAGGCCATGGCCACCGGGCGTGAGCCTTGTCTGGCCAGCACCACGCGAATGGACTCCGGCATGCGTTCGGCCAACAGGCTGAAAAATTCCCGCGTCAGATAAGGTCGTTGCCGACGCACTGCGTAGGTGTTGGCGTAACAGGCGTAAACGAAATCCCACTGCGCCTGATCCAGTTGCCGGCCTTCCAGCCATTCGAATTCGAAGCCCTGCCCCGCCACCTGCTCGCGTTCTTTGCGCATCTGCTTGCGTTTGCGTGAACTGAGGGCGTCGAGAAAGTCCTGAAAATCCCGATATCCGCGATTCTGCCAGTGGTACTGACAGCCGATGCGTTGCAGCCAGCCAGGGTGTTCGGCCAGTGCCGCGTCGGTGAACGGGTCCGTGAAGTTGATGTGAGCGCTGGAGAGCTCTTCGATTTCAAGGTAGCCGGGCAAACTCTTCAGCAGTTCGAAACCGTCTTCAACCGTGGCGGCCAGCAAACGCGGGCCGCTGACCGGGCTGAAGGGCACGGCAGTCAGCAGTTTGGGGTAATAGTCGATGCCGGCACGCTCGCATGCATCGGCCCAGGCGTGATCGAACACGTACTCGCCGTAGGAGTGCCATTTGCGGTAGCTGGGCAGCGCGGCGATCAACCGATCACCTTCCATATGCAGCAAATGCTCGGGCTGCCACCCGGAATGCGGACCGACGCTGCCGCTGTCCTCCAGTGCGCTGAGAAAGGCATGACGCAGAAACGGCTGATCATCCGGCACCAGGGCATCCCAGGTGTGCGGCGCTATATCGGACAGACTTTCCAGACGTTGCAACGGCATCACTTCCTTCCCCACTTCTTGGCGTAAAAGCCTCGCGAGTATCGCCTATAGCGTCGCAATCCACACCCGCGATTCGCCGACAGAGCCCGGAATAGAAAGTTCATTCCGATTTTGTATCGTCATCGAGACGCCATCACATTGCCACTGCTTTGTCATAAACCATCGCGATACTGGCGCCTGTTTTTAGAGCGCCGGGTTATAGCACCCGGCCACTGTTTTCCGTCCCTTTGCGGCCGGTTGTGCCCCGGATGGCTCAGTCATCCCCTCTCATCTTCGGAGATTGATATGCGTCTTGCTTCCACGAAAACTGCGGCGGCCCTGTGTGGCGGCCTGCTGCTGGCCATGAGTGTTCCGGCCAGCGCCGCAGTCGACGGCAAACTGCTCGACATGCTGAAGGCTAACGGTTCGATTACCAACGCGCAGTACAGCGAACTGCAAGCCGAACTGGCCCGGGATCAGAAAGAACAGCAAATCGCCCGTCAGGCTCAACAAGAGACCAACGAGCAGATCGCGGCCACCGCGAAGAAAACCGAAGCACTGAGCACCTTCGACCAGAAGCTGGCGTGGGCTGCCAAGACCCAGTTCAAGGGTGACGTGCGTTTCCGTCAGGAGACGGTCAAAAACGATGGCGTATCGAACACCGGCGACCAGGATCGTCAACGTATCCGTGTCCGCCTGGGTGCCTATACGGCAATCAACCCGCAAGTGGACACCGGCATCCGTATCGCCACTGGCAGCGACAACGACTCTCGTTCCACCAACCAGAGCCTGGATGGCAACTTCACCAAGAAGGATATCTGGCTGGACCAGGGTTACGTCGACTACCACCCTGATGCCATCAAGAACCTGCACCTCGTTGGCGGCAAGATGCCACAGCAATGGGTGAGCATGGGCGACATCATCTGGGATAGCGACATCAGCCCGGAAGGTCTGGCACTGACTTACAAATACCCGTTGGGCGGCAGCACCGAGCTGTTCGGCAGCGCCGGCCACTACACCCTCAAGGACAACGTCGACGGCGAAGGCAAGCAGTTCCGTCACGACCTTCGTCTGTACGCAGGCCAGTTGGGCGCTCGTTTCGCGATCACTGACAACCTGAAAATGACCCTGGGTGGCAGTCTCTACGCTTACGACAACGACAACGACATCAACAACACCTGTGCGGCGAACACCTGCCGCCTGGCCATTAACGGCAACACGGCGAACGAGCAGTTCAAACTGTACGAAGGCTTTGGTCAGCTCGACATCGGCGGCCTGCCAATGCCGCTGTCGATCTACGGTCAAGTCGTCAACAACGACGATGCCAGCAACGATCAGGACATGGGCTGGCTGGCCGGTGTCAAGACCAACGTCTTCGGCTTCGGCGTGGACTACAACTATCGCGACGTACAGCGTAACGCGGTGGTCGGCGCCTTCACCGACTCCGACTTCGCCAACGGTTTCACCGGTTCGCGCGGCAGCAAGTTGAAAGTGAGCTACGAGATCGACAAGAACTTCGCCCTCGGCGCGACCTACTTCATGGCTGATTCCGACTACACCAACGCCACGCTGCGGGACTCGAAAATCAACACCCTGCAACTGGATGCTGAAGCCAAGTTCTGATCCCGGCTACACGGCCCGGGCAAGGAAGCCCGGACTGCTTTTACAAACTCGCGTTGCAGTATCGGTCCCCATCATCCGTCCGATACTGCAACGCGAGTTTTTTTGTGCAAAAAAAAGATCGCAGCCTGCGGCAGCTCCTGCATGGGATTACGTAACCCAGTAGGAGCTGCCGCAGGCTGCGATCTTTTAAAGCGAACTCAGCGCTTGCGCAGAATCACGCTGCCAATCGAGTAACCGGCGCCAAACGAGCTGAGCACGGCCAGCGAACCGGCGGCCAGATCGTCCTGGTTCTTGTGAAACGCAATCACCGAACCGGCGGAGCTGGTGTTGGCGTAGGTGTCGAGAATCACCGGCGCTTCTTCTTCGGTGGCTTCGCGACCCAGCAGTTTCCTGACGATCAAGTGGTTCATGCTGAGGTTGGCCTGGTGCAGCCAGAAGCGCTTCACGTCGCCAACATTGAGCTGGTTCTCTTCCAGGTGCGCACCGATCAGCTCGGCAACCATCGGGCAGACTTCCTTGAACACCTTGCGGCCTTCCTGCACGAACAGTTTGTCCCTGGCGCCGATGCCCTCTTCCGCCGCGCGGTTGAGGAAGCCGAAGTTATTGCGGATGTTGTTGGAGAACTTGGTCAGCAATTTGGTGCTGACCACGTCGAACTGGAACTTGGACGTTGCCAGGTCGGCGCGCTCGATGATCACCGCGGTGGCCGCGTCGCCGAAGATGAAGTGGCTGTCGCGGTCACGGAAGTTCAGGTGTCCGGTGCAGACTTCCGGGTTGACCATCAGGACGGCCCGGGCCTGGCCCAGTTGCACGCTGTTGGCGGCCGCCTGAATACCGAAAGTCGCCGAGGAGCAGGCGACGTTCATGTCGAAACCGAAACCCTGGATGCCCAGCGCTTCCTGGACTTCGATGGCGATGGCCGGGTACGCGCGTTGCAGGTTGGAGCAGGCAACGATCACGCCGTCGATGTCGGCGGCGGTTTTGCCGGCGCGCTGCAAGGCTTGTTCGGCCGCGCCGATGGCCATCTGGCAGAGGACCGACCACTCGTCGTTCGAGCGCTCCGGCAGGCGTGGCGCCATGCGTTGCGGGTCAAGAATGCCGTCCTTGTCCATGACGAAGCGGCTTTTGATGCCGGAAGCTTTTTCGATAAACGCTGCGTTGGACTCGGTCAACGCTTCGATTTCGCCACGGGCGATGGCATCGGCGTTGTCGGCGTTGAACTGCGCGACGTAAGCGTTGAAAGACTGCACCAGCTCTTCGTTGGAAATGCTGTTGGCCGGGGTGTACAGGCCGGTGCCGCTGATGACGACGTTATGCATGGTCGTTTCTCTAATCTGTTCAGGCAGAAAGCATTGGCACCGACGTACCAATACACAAAGGGTCTGTTCCCGTGAGAGGAGTCAAACCTGGCATCGCTTTATTCCGTTCCGCCCGAACCTGTGGAGGCTCAAAACCGCGGGGCCGGCGTTTATAGGCGCGAAGTTTGCCATAAACGTTGGGTTTTGGCGCCTTTTGCGAAGTAGCGGCGTATCTCTGTCAGCCTTTTGTGGCGAGGGGATTTATCCCCGTTCGGCTGCGAAGCAGTCGCAAAACCAGCGCACTCGGTGTAACTGATACATTGAGTGCGCTGATTTCAGGGCGGCTTCGCCACCCAACGGGGATAAATCTCCTCGCCACAAAGTCCTCTCCCAAAGGGCCTACGGTTCGACCTGGGTCCATTGTTTGTTCAGGCGCTTGTCGGATATCGGCACTTTGGTCCCCAACTGTTGGGCAAACAGTGAAACCCGGTATTCCTCCAGCCACCAGCGGTACAGCTCAAGCTGCGGATCGCGCTTGCCTTCCTGGGCGTGTTTGCTGGCGCGGGCCTGGTATTGGGTCCAGAGACCGGACAACTCGCCACTCCACACCCGGTCCTTCTGCACCTGCGCCCCGAGTTTCTCGAAGCGTTGCTCGATGGCTTTCAGGTAACGCGGCAGTTCCTTGAGCCACTGCATCGGCGTTTCGCGGACAAAACCCGGATACACCAAATGACTGAGCTGCTGCTTGATGTCATTCAGGGCCACGGCCTGCGCCAGATCGATCTTGCCCTTGAAGCGTTTTTGCAGGCCGTGCCAGAGCTTCAGAATCTCCAGCGTCAATTTGGCCAGCCGCTCGGCGTGCTCGGTCCAGCCGCCGCGTTTGCGCTCGGCCAACGCCGCCAGCCCGGCGCCATCACGCGGCAGCGGGTCTTCGCCGTCGAGGATACAACTGTCGAGACTGGCCAGCAGAATGTCTTCCACCAGACTGTCGACGCGCCCCATGTCGCGGTACATCAAACCCAACTCGGTCAGCCCCGGCAACTTGCCGCGCAGGAATTTCGCCGGCTCGGCCAGCTGTTGCATGAGCAAGCGCTGCAAGGCACGGCGATGCTGGAACTCGGCTTCGGCCGGCGTCGAGAACCGCCCTTCCTTGACCGTGCCGGCCTCTTCCACCAGCGCCGGATACACCGTCATCGACAGCCCGGCAATCTTCTGTTGGGTTTTTTCCGCCACCGCCGCGAAGACTTTCGCCTCCACCGGCTGCTGACTTTTCGCCGTTTGCGGAACGGCCAAAGCCGCCTGGCTCGCTTCAGCGAATCGTGCGGTCAGTTCCGCCAGATCCCGTCCTTCGCCCAGGAACTTGCCCTGGCCATCGACGATTTCCAGGTTCATCCGCAAATGGCTTTCGACTTGCTGCGCCGCTTCGGCCCAGGCTTCATCACTGACCCGCGCCCCCGTCATGCGCAGCAGTTCGCGACCCAGCGCCTGAGGCAACGAGCCCTCGGCAAAGGTCATGCGCTGCAACGCGGCTTTGACGAAGTCCGGCACCGGCACGAAATTCTTGCGCAGCGCCTTGGGCAGGTTGCGCACCAGCGCGATGCACTTGGCCTCGATCACACCCGGCACCAGCCACTCCAGACGCTCCGGCGGCAACATCGGCAACAGTGGCGCCGGCACCCGCAGCGTCACGCCATCACGCGGATGGTTCGGTTCGAAGTGGTAACTCAATGACAGTTCCAGATCACCAATGTGCAAGGTGTCCGGGTAATGTGCGGCGGTGACTTCACTGGCCTCGCGGGCCAGCACGTCTTCTTCGCGCATGATCAGCAGCTGCGGATCTTTCTGGCTGTTGACCCGGTACCAGCTGTCGAACGTCGCGGTCTGATGAATCTCCGCCGGCAGCCGTGCGTCGTAGAAGGCGAACAGGGTTTCTTCGTCGGCCAGAATGTCGCGGCGACGGGCCTTGGCTTCCAGTTCGTCGAGTTGTTCCAGCAGTTGTTTGTTGGCGGTCAGGCATTTGGCCTTTGACTGAATCTCGCCACGCACCAGCCCTTCACGAATGAACAACTCGCGGGAGACCACCGGATCGACCGGCCCGTAATGCACCGGCCGGCGACCGACCACGATCAGCCCGAACAAGGTGATCTGCTCGAACGCAACGACCTGTCCGCGCTTCTTCTCCCAATGGGGTTCGAAGTGGTTTTTCTTGATCAGGTGCCCGGCGAGCGGCTCGATCCAGTCGGCGTCGATCTTGGCGACCATGCGCGCGTAGAGCTTGGTGGTTTCCACCAGTTCGGCGGTCATCAGCCATTGCGGACGCTTCTTGCCGAGACCCGATGACGGGTGAATCCAGAAACGCCGTTGACGGGCGCCGAGGTAATCGCCGTCCTCGGTTTTCTGCCCGATCTGGCTGAGCAATCCGGACAGCACGGCTTTGTGCAGTTTCGGGTAATCCGCCGGCTCTTTGTTGAGGCTCAACTGCATGTCGCGGCATATCAGGCTCAATTGACGATGAGAGTCGCGCCACTCACGCAGTCGCAGGTAATTCAGGAAGTTCTTGCGGCACCAGTTACGCAGCGGACTCGCCGTCAGCGCCTGGCGCTGCTCTTCAAAACCACGCCACAGATTGACCAGCCCGGCGAAGTCCGAGTCCACGTCTTTCCATTGGGCGTGGGCCTGATCCGCCGCTTGTTGACGCTCCGGCGGACGTTCGCGCGGGTCCTGGATCGACATAGCGCTGGCGACGATCAGCACTTCCTGCAAGCTGCCGAGTTTCGCCGCTTCCAGCAACATGCGGCCCATGCGCGGGTCCACCGGCAGCCGCGCCAATTGGCGACCGAGCGGAGTGAGCTGGCTGTTGCGGTCCACCGCCGAGAGTTCTTGCAGCAGGTTGAACCCGTCGCTGATGGCCTTGCCATCCGGCGGCTCGATAAACGGGAAATCGGTGATTTCGCCGAGGCGCAGATGGAGCATCTGCAAAATCACCGCCGCGAGGTTGGTCCGCAGGATTTCCGGGTCGGTAAATTCGGGGCGACCGAGGAAATCTTCTTCACTGAACAACCGCACGCAGATGCCCGGTTCGACCCGCCCGCAACGGCCTTTACGCTGGTTGGCGCTGGCCTGGGAAATCGCTTCGATGGGCAGGCGCTGGACCTTGGCGCGGTAGCTGTAACGGCTGATGCGCGCGGTGCCGCTGTCGATCACGTAACGAATGCCCGGCACGGTCAGCGAAGTTTCCGCGACGTTGGTCGCCAGGACCACGCGACGACCCGGGTGCGACTGGAAAATCCGCTGCTGTTCAGCCGGCGAAAGCCGTGCGTACAGCGGCAGGATTTCAGTGTGTTTGAGCTGGGCTTTGCGCAGCATGTCGGCGGCGTCGCGAATCTCGCGCTCGCCGGGCAGGAACACCAGCACATCGCCAGGGCTCTTGCGTTCGCTGCGTTCGAACGCGGCGATTTCGTCGAGGGTGGCGAGAATCGCCTGGTCCACGGTCAGATCGTCTTCGACGCGGTTGCCCTCTTCGTCCTGTTCCAGGGTCAGCGGGCGGTACCAGGTTTCCACCGGGAAGGTGCGACCGGAGACCTCGACAATCGGTGCATCGTCGAAGTGCTTGGAGAAGCGCTCCAGGTCGATGGTCGCCGACGTGATAATGACCTTCAGGTCCGGACGACGGGGCAGCAGGGTTTTCAGGTAACCGAGCAGGAAGTCGATGTTGAGGCTGCGCTCGTGGGCTTCGTCGACGATGATCGTGTCGTAGCGCTCGAGGTAACGGTCGTTCTGGGTTTCCGCCAGCAGGATGCCGTCGGTCATCAGTTTGATCAGGGTATTGGAATCGCTCTGATCCTCGAACCGTACCTGATAGCCGACCAGCGCACCCAGCGGCGTCGCCAATTCTTCAGCAACCCGGCTCGCGACGCTGCGGGCGGCGATTCGACGCGGTTGGGTGTGGCCGATCAGGCCATGTTGACCGCGACCGATTTCCAGGCAGATTTTCGGCAACTGGGTGGTTTTACCCGAACCGGTTTCGCCGGCAATGATCAGCACCTGATGCTTGAGCAACGCTTCCTTGATTTCGTCGCGCTTGGCGGCGATCGGCAGGCTGTCGTCGTAACGAATCACCGGCAGGCTGGCACGCCGCGCCAGCACCTGATCACAGGACGCCTGCATACGCGTCACCCACTGGGCCAGCTTGGCCTCGTCGGGCTTCTTGCGCAGCTCAAGCAACTGCCGCCGCAGCCGGTGGCGGTCGGCGAGCATGGCGTGATCGAGGTTTTTCAGCAGTTTGTCGATGGAAGGCGATTCGTCAGTCATCAGGTACGCAATAAGTCGTCTAGTGGCGCAGGGGGCGGATTGTCGCAGATTTGGGGCGCGGAGTGACGCGCTTTTGTGGCGAGGGAGCTTGCTCCCGTTCGGCTGCGAAGCAGCCGTAATCCTGTCATCGCGGTTTGCCTGAAGCTCCGAGATGAATGGTTTTGGGGTCGCTTCGCGACCCAGCGGGAGCAAGCTCCCTCGCCACAGTGTGTTCACTCAGGTGGGCTACTCGTTATCGAGACCCTTGCGCCGATACGGGAACACATCAATCACCTTCCCCGCCCGAATCGCCTCTTGCAGGCTTTTCCAGTAATCGGCGTTGTACAACTCGCCATGCAACTGATCGAACAAGCGTCGCTGACCGGCATCGGCGAAAAGAAACGGCGGAAACTCCTCGGGGAACACATCCAGCGGCCCGATCGAATACCAGGGTTCGGACGCCATCTCATCTTCCGGCGTGCGCGGTTGCGGGATGTGGCGGAAGTTGGCTTCGGTCAGGAAGCAGATCTCGTCGTAGTCATAAAACACCACGCGACCGTGACGGGTGACGCCGAAGTTTTTCAGCAGCATGTCGCCGGGAAAGATGTTCGCCGCCGCCAGTTGCTTGATCGCCAGACCGTAATCTTCCAGCGCTTCGCGCACCTGCGCCTCGTTGGCGTTTTCCAGGTAGAGGTTCAACGGCGTCATCCGCCGCTCGGTCCAGCAGTGGCGGATCAACACCGTGTCGCCCTCCACCGAAACGGTGGACGCGGCCACCTCCAGCAATTCTTCCAGGCACGCCGGGTCGAACTTGCTCAGCGGGAAACGGAAATCGGCAAACTCCTGGGTATCGGCCATGCGCCCGACGCGGTCGACACTTTTAACCAGTCGGTACTTCTCGATCACCGTCGCGCGGTCGACGTTTTTCGACGGTGAGAAACGGTCCTTGATGATTTTGAATACGGTGTTGAACCCCGGCAGGGTGAACACGCTCATGACCATGCCGCGCACACCGGGGGCCATGATGAACTGGTCGTCGGTGTTGGCCAGGTGGTTGATCAGCGCCCGATAGAACTCGGATTTACCGTGCTTGTAGAAACCGATCGAGGTGTACAACTCGGCGATGTGTTTGCCCGGCAGAATGCGCCTCAGGAAACCGAT
Organism: Pseudomonas sp. IT-P171; assembly: GCF_949767765.1. NCBI lineage: Bacteria > Pseudomonadati > Pseudomonadota > Gammaproteobacteria > Pseudomonadales > Pseudomonadaceae > Pseudomonas > Pseudomonas sp. IT-P171. Next base: position 369,446 of record NZ_CATKQN010000057.1, on the reverse strand, counting down.
GAACTCCGCCGGTACCGGCACGTCGACCATGAAGTACGAACGGGTGAACGAGAAGATGATCGACACATCGGCTTCATCGGTGATCAACGCATCGATCTGAATCCCCCGCCCTTCGCGGTGCAGCAGCGGAATCACCAGCGGCCACTGCTCGTCCCGGGTGTAGATGCGCCCCACCAGGTACGCGCCCTTGTTGCGGTAAAGCACCGAGGAAAACAGTTCGACGCTCAGTTCCGGGTCTTTGCACACCCAGTCCGGCAGGTTCTCGCGCAGTTGCGCTTCGAGACGATGCAGATCACCCGCCAGGTCGGCGTAATCCTCGCTGAAGCGGTAGTCGGCAAAAATGCTCGCCAGCATGTCGGACAGCTTGCCCTGGGGCTTGTAGATACGGGTCTGTGCGGCGCGTGCCCGCCGCAGGCTCGGCCGGGTGGTGTGGATGAACATGCAGCCGTCGCTGATCAGGTCATGACTGAACAGCCCGCAGAAGATCGAGTTGTACCAGGTCTCGGACAGCTCATCGTCGAAGCGCAGGTCGATCAGGCTGATGTAGGCGCTTTTGACCAGTGGCCAACAGCTGACATCCAGCGTGTCGGCGTCGAACGCGACGTGCAGGCGCTCGACCGTTTCGCTGACTTTCTCTTCGTAGAGGTTGATCCGCGCCGCCGAGGCGACTTGCGCCTCCTGCCACTTGGCCTGCTCGAAGCGCGCTCGGGCACCATCGGTGATTTGCCGGAAATGCTCGCGGTAATCGTCAAAGCCATCGAGGATCATTCGGGCGATGTCGGCGGCTGGCCATTGCTGCGGCATGGTGAGACCTCTGCGGGAATTCGGAAGGCCTGAGCTTAGCCAGTGAACCGGGTGCAGGAGAAGCCTAATTTCGGTCCGACAACGAATGAATCACTCGGGAGCACAGTTTTTTCAGACATTTTTTAATTGACCGTTCGGTCAGTAATCAATCTTTATAGTCATCCTCTCTGCACTTAATCGATTCACCTACAGCCCTCTGATTATCAGGCGTTCGGATCCAATCCACGCTCAGGCCAATCGCCAGACGCCGGGTATCCTGCTTTTTCCCTGAAGCCAGCCAATCGAAAAACGCATGCGGATTGGTCTTACCAAAATGATGGCACTTTGATATATAGCTCGCTCTCACCCGCCTAAAAACAAGATCCTCGGTCCACGAGGGCTACCTCCCAAAATGCCCAAGGAGCACTTTAGATGCCGATAAGGAACATGCGCATAGGTTTGCGCGCGAGCTTGAGTTTTGCCGTATTGGCCAGTCTTCTGGTACTGGTCGGGCTGTTCGGACTGGGCCAGATGGCGACCCTGCGCGAAAGTGCGGCGGTCATCGAGGAGTCGTGGATGCCGAGCATCGAGAGCATCCATGACAGCGCGGCCAACATCGCCACCCTCCGTCTCGAATCGTTGCGGCTGATCGCCAACAGCCAGAGCGCCGTGCGGGAAAAGAGTAAAGGCATTCTCAGCGCCCAACGCCAGGAGCTGCTCAAGCGCCTCGATGACCACAAGACGATGCTGTCCAGTGATCAGGAACGGGTGATGCTCGACAGTCTGAACGCGGCCGTGGCCAAGTACCTGGCGATCCTCGACCAGATCCTCGCGCAGATCGATGCGGGCCAGAATGACCAGGCCTACGCCCGCCTCAACAATGAACTGGCCCCGCAGGGCAGCGTGCTGGATAAATCCCTGGAGGCGATGATCAGTTTCAATCAGCAAGGCGCCGATACCGCCGCGGACGCAGCCGCGTTGATGTACCAGCGTGCGCAATGGGTCGTCGGCGCAATCATCGTCGCCGCGCTGTTCGCCACATTGCTCCTGGCCTGGCTGCTGACGCGCAGCATCACCGCGCCGATCAACCAGGCCCTGAACGTTGCACGCCGGATTGCCTCGGGCGACCTCAGCGCACCGATAGACATCAGCGGCAAGGACGAAGCCGCGCAATTGCTCAACGCCCTCGACGAGATGCAAGGCAACCTGCGCACCACCATTCGCGGCATCAGCGACTCGGCGCGGCAACTGGCGTCGGCTGCCGAGGAAATGAGCTCGGTGATGGAGGAAAGTACCCGAGGCCTGCAACAACAGAACGACCAGATCGAGATGGCCGCCACCGCGGTCACCGAGATGAGCACTGCGGTGGACGAAGTCGCCGCGAACGCCGTGTCCAGCGCCGAAGCTTCCCAGGCGTCGAACGAGGACAGCAAGCACGGGCACGTGCAGGTCAGTGAAACCATCAACTCGATTCAGGGACTGGTCAGCGAAGTGCTCAGCGCGTCGGAACAAGCCGAGGGGTTGGCGGTTCAGGCGCAGGACATCAGTAAAGTCCTGGAAGTGATTCGCGCAATCGCCGGGCAGACCAACCTGCTGGCGCTCAACGCGGCCATCGAAGCCGCTCGCGCCGGTGAAGCCGGACGGGGCTTTGCGGTGGTGGCCGATGAAGTGCGTTCGCTGGCGCAACGCACTCAGAACTCCACCGAAGAAATCGAGCTGATGATCAACAATATCCAGCAAGGTACCGGGGCCACGGTCATCGCGTTGCAAAGCAGCGCCGAACATGCCAGCCAGACCTTGCGCCGGGCCAACGGCGCGGGCCAGGCCCTGGAGAAAATCACCGCGTCGATCTCGCAGATCAACGAGCGCAACCTGGTCATCGCCAGCGCGGCCGAGCAGCAGGCGCTGGTGGCCCGGGAAGTCGATCAGAACCTGGTGAACATTCGCGACCTCTCGACCCAGACCGCCGCAGGTGCCACCCAGACTTCCGCCGCCAGCCAGGAACTGTCGCGGCTGGCAGTCGACCTCAACGGGCTGGTCACTCGCTTTCAACTATAACGGTGGCGAGGGAGCTTGCTCGCGCTTGAGTGCACAGCGCTCACCGGTTTGCGGAGCCGTTGCGCGGCCCGGCGGGAGCAAGCTCCCTCGCCACAAGAATTGAGTGCCGGTTTTTCGGTTGCCATAGGCAAGGCTCTCGGCAACACTCTCGTCCCCATCAAGGAAGGAGTGCGTCGTGAGCCCTGTCGATATCGTTCGTTTACTGTCGCTGGCGGCCATCTGGGGCGCGAGTTTCCTGTTCATGCGCATCATTGCCCCGGTGATCGGCTCGATTCCCACGGCGTTTTTTCGCGTGTCGATTGCGGCGGCGGGGTTGCTGGTGATTCTCGGGTTGATGCGTATCAGCTGGGATTTCAAGGGCAAGTTGAAAACGGTGATGCTGCTCGGGGTGATCAACTCCGGGATCCCGGCGACCCTCTATTCCGTGGCGGCCCAGGTGCTTCCGGCCGGTTACTCGGCCATCTTCAACGCCACCACGCCATTGATGGGCGTATTGATTGGCGGTCTGTTCTTCAGTGAACGACTCACCGCCGCCAAGCTGGGCGGGGTGTTCCTCGGTCTGTTCGGCGTCGGCATCCTGACCCGTGCAGGCCCGGTGGCGTTCGACCTGCAACTGCTGATGGGCGCCCTCGCCTGCCTGCTCGCCACCACCTGTTATGGCTTCGCCGGCTTCCTTGCCCGCCGCTGGCTCGATCAGGCGGGTGGTCTCGACAGTCGTCTTTCGGCAGTGGGCAGTATGCTTGGCGCGACATTATTCCTGTTGCCGCTGTTCGGTTACAGCGTGATCAGCCAGCCGCCGGCGAGCTGGGGCGGCTGGAGTGTCTGGCTGTCGTTGCTGGGGTTGGGGCTGGTATGTACCGCGTTGGCGTACATTATTTACTTCCGCCTGCTCAGCTCGGTCGGGCCGGTAAAGTCGATGACCACGACCTTCCTGATTCCGCCGTTCGGGGTGTTATGGGGGGCGTTGTTGCTGGATGAGCCGCTGTCGATGGCGCACATTTATGGCGGAGTTTTGATTGCTGCAGCGTTGTGGTTGGTGTTGAAGACTTCGGTGAAGAAGGTTGCGGCGGTGGCTGCCAAGTGATTTGTGGTGATGCTGATGACGCCATCGCGGGCTTGCCCGCGAAGGCGCCTGCTCAGGCACTACAAAGCTGACTGACTCACCTCCCCATCCACCAGCCGCCGAATCCCCAGCGTATTCGCGTTTTGCAACGCCTCGGGCAACAACGCATCCGGATAATTCTGGAAGCACACCGGCCGCAGGAATCGATCAATCGCCAGCGTCCCCACCGACGTGCCCCGCGAATCCGACGTCGCCGGATACGGCCCGCCATGCACCATCGCCTCACACACCTCGACCCCGGTCGGATAGCCATTGAGCAAAATCCGCCCGACCTTTTCCTGCAGCGACTCGGCCAGCCAGCGGTATTCCAGCAGCTCCTCGGCCTCGCCGATCAGCGTTGCCGTCAGTTGCCCGCGCAAACCGTGCAGCGCGGCCGCGAGTTGCGCCTGGTCTTCGACTTCAATGACGATGGTGGTCGGCCCGAACACCTCTTCCTGAAGCAGTTCATCGCCCTTGAGCAACAGGCTGACATCCGCCCTGAACACCTGTGGCTGCGCCTGATTGCCCTGCTGCGGTTTGCCCGCCAGGTGCGTCAGTCCCGGATGTTCGTGCAGTTCGCCCAGGCCTTTGCTGTAGCTGACGAGTGCGCCGGCGTTGAGCATGGTTTGCGCCGGTTGCTGGTTCATGCTGGCGCACAACGTTTCGAGGAAAGTGCTGAACTGCGGCGAGCGCAAACCGATGACCAGACCCGGATTGGTGCAGAACTGGCCACAACCCAGCGTCACCGAACCGGCGAGTTGCGCAGCGATCTGCTCGCCACGCACCTTGAGGGCTTCAGGCAACAGGAACACCGGGTTGATGCTCGACATCTCGGCAAACACCGGGATCGGTTGCGGCCGGGTCGCGGCCATGTGGCTCAGGGCATTGCCGCCCTTGAGCGAACCGGTGAAGCCCACCGCCTGGATCGCCGGGTGCTTGACCAGCCACTCACCGACACCACCGCCATAAATCATGTTGAACACCCCGGCCGGCATTTCGGTGCGCTCGGCTGCGCGGATGATCGCGTCCGCCACCCACTCGGCGGTCGCCATGTGCCCGCTGTGCGCCTTGAACACCACCGGGCAACCGGCGGCCAGCGCCGAGGCGGTGTCGCCGCCCGCCGTCGAGAATGCGAGCGGGAAGTTGCTGGCGCCAAACACCGCAACCGGGCCGATGGCGATGCGGTACTGGCGCAGATCCGGACGCGGCAACGGCTGACGATCCGGCAATGCGCGGTCAATCCGTGCGCCGTAGAAATCGCCGCGCCGCAGGACTTTGGCGAACAACCGCATCTGACCGCTGGTACGTCCGCGCTCACCCTGAATACGACCGGCCGGCAATGCGGTTTCACGGCAGACAGTGGCGACGAACTCATCACCCAGCGCATCGATTTCATCGGCGATGGCGTCGAGGAAGGTCGCGCGTTTTTCCGCGCTCAGGTTGCGGTAGACCGGGTACGCCGCGGCGGCGGCTTTGGCGGCGGCATCCACTTCGGCTTCAGTGGCCTGGAAGAAGCGGCCGGGCAACGGTTCACCGGTGGTCGCGTCGAGACTTTGCAGCTGCAACGTACCGTTGGCGCTGCGACGACCGCCGATGTAGTTGTGTCCTGTAAGTGTGGTCATGAGTGATTCCTTGGCCGGCTGACAAGCGCCGGAGGTTGAAAGCTTAAAGCGAACGAACCTGGCCGATGGCCAACGGCCGGGCGCTTTCGCCGATGCCGTTTTCCAGCGGTGCGCCGAACGCATCGAGGCTGATCTGGAAGCGATCGCCCGGTTGGGTTTTCACCCCGTCGGCAAATGACAGTGTGGCGGTGCCGAAGTAATGCACGTGGACATCGCCGGGCCGCAGAAACTGCGCGTACTTGAAGTGATGGAATTCGAGGTTGGCAAGGCTGTGGCACATGTTGTCTTCGCCGCTGAGAAACTCTTTTTCCCAGAGGGTTTCGCCGTTGCGGATGATGCGACTGGTGCCCGCCAGATGCCGGGGCAATTCACCGACGCGCAGTTCCGGACCGTAGGCGCAGAAACGCAATTTCGAGTGCGCGAGGTAGAGGTAATTGCGCCGCTCCATGACATGGTCGGAAAACTCGTTGCCCAGCGCATAACCGACGCGATATGGCAGGCCGTCGTCGCCGATCACGTAGAGGCCGGTCAGCTCAGGTTCCTCTCCGGCGTCTTCGGCAAACGGCGGCACCGGGAAGTCCGCGCCGGGGCGCACGACGATGCTGCCGTCGCCTTTGTAGAACCATTCCGGTTGCGCGCCGACCTGGCCGGCGGCAGGTTTTCCGCCCTCCAGGCCCCACTTGAAAATGCGCATGGTATCGGTCATGCCGGCTTCAACGGCGCCGTCCTGCTGGTGCATCTTGTCCCGTGCCGAGGCGCTGCCCAGATGGGTCAGGCCGGTGCCGCTGATCAGGCAATGGGCCGGGTCTTCGTGGTCCAGCGGCGGCAGGACCTGGCCCTGCTGCAACAGCTGCGCGTAATCCGGGCCAGGCTCGGTGCCGCGTGAAGCGACTTCTTCTTGCAGGCTGCGTTGGGCGCGGATCGCCGCGAGTGCCAGTTCACGGGTGCTGCAGGTGCCTTTCAGCACCTGGACCTGTGAGCCTTCGACAACGCCGACCTGGCGCTCACCGACAGAATTTTCAAATTGAATCAGGCGCATGACGGCCCTCCATAAAGTCGGGGATTGGGGTCACTCGATGATGTTGAAGTCGCTCAAAAATTCATCGGAGATTTCCAGGCCCAAACCTGGCGTGTTGTCGTCGAGCTGGATGTAGCCGTTGACCGGTTGCGGCTCGCCCTTGAACACGTAGTAGAAAAGTTCGTTGCCGACCTCGACATCGAACACCGGGAAGAACTCGGCCATCGGCGAGGCAGTGGTGGACATGGTCAGGTGATAGTTGTGCATCTGCCCGGCGTGGGGGATCACCGGCACCGACCAGGCTTCGGCCATGGCGTTGATCTTGCGCGCGGCGGTGATGCCGCCGACGCGGTTGGTGTCGTACTGGATCACGTCGACGGCGCGGCGTTCGAGCAAGTCTTTGAAGCCGTAGGAAGTGAACTCATGCTCGCCGCCGGAGATCGGCATGATCCCCATTTTTTTCAGCTCGATGTAGCCCTCGATGTCGTCGGCAATCACCGGCTCTTCCAGCCATCGCGGTTCGAACTCGGCCAGTTTCGGCAACATGCGACGCGCATATTCGAGGGTCCAGCCCATGTAGCATTCGAGCATGATGTCGATGTCCGGGCCGGCCAGTTCACGCAGGGCGCGCACTTGTTCAATGTTCTTGCGCATGCCCGCCGGGCCGTCTTTCGGGCCGTAGCCGAAACGCATTTTCAGCGCGGTGAAACCCTGGTTCAGATAACCCTGGGCTTCTTCGAGAAACAGGTCGAGGTTGTCGTTGGCGTAGAGCTTGGAAGCGTAGGTCCAGATCTTTTCCTTGGTCCGCCCGCCAAGCAGCTTGAACACTGGCTTGTTGACCGCTTTGCCCATGATGTCCCAGATCGCGATGTCGATCGCCGAGATCGCCGCCATGCCGATGCCTTTGCGGCCCCAGGCGTGGCTCTGGCGGTACATCTTCTGCCAGATGTATTCGTTGTCGAACGGGTCTTCACCGATGGCGATCGGCGCCAGGTAAGTGTCGATGATTTCCTTGGCCACACGTGGCGCCAGCGCACAGTTGCCGATACCGACGAGACCGGTGTCGGTCTCGACTTCCACCACCAGCCAGCCGTGGAAACGGAACGAGCCCATGGCGTCACCGCGCTCGAACAGGATGTCGCTGGCGTTGGTGCAGAAGTGCGCTTGAGGCGGGACGACTTTACCTTTCCACTCGAAAACGCGGGTACGGATTGCTTTGATTTTCATGGGTACGGATTCCTTGCGCTGCCGGCTTTTTGTAGTTGTTTGAGTCGTGTGCGCAGAGCCGTTCGGGTGATCGGCGCTGGTCATTCGATGGAGCGACTTTAGCCAGCGCTTGGGGGCGGCGGATAATCACTTATGCACATCCGTCGATAACCTGGGGTGATAGGAAAAAGCGGATATCCGTTAGATCGGGTTATCAGCCATCACAAAAAAAAGGTGGGAGCGAGCCTGCTCGCGATAGCGATCTGACAGTCACTTCAAGGGTGTCTGTCATGCCGTCATCGCGAGCAGGCGCGCTCCCACAGGGGTATTGCGGTGAGTCAGTAGGTGTTGCCGCCCATCCGGCACGCGATCTCGAAGGCCTGGCGGATCGCGCCGACGTTGGCCTTGCCCTGGCCCGAGATATCAAACGCGGTGCCGTGGGCCGGCGTGGTAATCGGAATCGGCAAGCCGCCCTGCACCGTCACCCCACGGGAGAAGCCCATCAACTTGATCGCGATCTGTCCCTGGTCGTGGTACATGGTCACCACCGCGTCGAAGGCGCTGGCATCCCCCTGAACCTTGAGGAAAATCGTGTCGCCCGGGTACGGACCTTCTGCCGCAATCCCCAACGTTTGAGCCGAGCGCACCGCCGGCCCGATGATGTCGAGTTCTTCGCGCCCGAACGAGCCGTTGTCGCCGTTGTGGGGGTTCAAGCCACAGACGCCGATGCGCGGCTTTTCCAGGCCATTGCGCTTGAGCGCGGTGTCGATCAGCTGGATCGCTTCCACCACCCGCGCTTGAGTCAACATGCCCGGCACCTCGGCCAGTGCCACGTGGGACGTCACTCGAGACGTCCATAGATTGTCGAGCACGTTGAACTCGCAGAACGGCCCATGGAAATCCAGCAGTTCGGCGAACCAGTGCAGCTCATCGTTGTGGGCCATGCCGGCCATGTGCAGCGAGGTCTTGTTCAGTGGCCCGAACAGAATGGCATCGGTGATGCCGGCCTCAGTCAGGCGCAGGGCTTTTTCCAGGGTGTCGAGGCTGTAGCGACCGCCAATGACACTGGCTTCGCTGCGCGGGAATTCACCGAGGGTGTCGCCGCGAAAGTCATAGAACAGCGGCGTGTCATCGACAAACGACAGCTGCTCCAACGACTCCACACGACGGTAAGGAAACTCCACCCCGGCGATGCGCATGCCGCGACGCATTTCCGCCTCGTCGGCAATCAGGATCACGTTGGCCTGGCTGCGGACCTGAGGTTCCGCGAGCAGGCGTGCGATCAGTTCCGGGCCGATGCCGGCCGGGTCGCCCAGGACCATGGCGATGGTTGTCTTGTTCATGCTTCACTCCTCAAGGGTTCGGGCCGTGTCCGGTCAATGGCGCAAGGCTCGCAGCGATAGACCCGCTGCGCGTTGCCGTAGAACAGTCGCTGCTGATCGGCGCCAGGCAGGTCAGCAACGATGGATTTGAAACCGCTGTAGATGTCGTCGAACGAGCCGCACAGGCTGTCCACGGGGAAGTTGCTGGCGAACATCACTCGATGGGTGCCGAACATGGCGATCACTTCGCGCACGATCCACGCGTTGTCCTTTGCACGCCATGCCCGCCCCGCCACGCCCAGGCCGGAAATCTTCACCTGCACGTTCGGCCACTCGGCCAGCCGCGCCATTGCCAGACGCCAGCCGGCCAGGCCTTCGGCACTGCGGTCATTGGGCAAACCGGCGTGGTTGAGAATCAGGGTGGTGCCGGGAAAGTCCCGGGCCAGCCGCTCGGCTTCGAACAGGTTCCACCAGGGTGTCTGCAAATCGAAATGCAGCCCCAACCCTTGCAGCGCGGCGTAACTGCGCCGCCAATGTTCATCGCTCATCAGACTGCGCAGATGCCCGACCTGTGCGGTCGAGGTCGGTCCGCCGGGTTTGTGGCGCACGCTGCGTACCCCCTTGAAACTCGCCTGTTCGGTGAGCACCGCGATGGCATCCGGATGATCCAGCCAGGCCTGGGCGACGATGGCATTGGGGACGCCGTAACGCGCGGCCAGACTTTCGATGAAGCGGGTTTCGCCGATCGGGTCTTGCGGGTCCCATTCGGTCTCGATGTACACCGTTTGCACGACGTTATGCGAGCCGGCATCGGCGAAGTAGTCATCGGGAAAATAGCGCCGCTTGATCGCGCTGTAATCGCCGTAGCGAAACGGGATGTCGGCTTCGGGTGCCAGCCATGGATGGTGATTGATCGTCGGATCCCAGAAGTGGTGATGGGCGTCGATGATCGGACCGTCATACACCTTAGTCATGCCGCACCTCGTCGAGACTGATGAACAATGTGGCCAGCACGAAGACGGCCGAACAGGCGGCGAAGAACCCCAGCACCGGCGCAAAGCCACCGGCCATTTGCAGGATCACGCCGACCAGGATCGGGACTGCAATCCCGCCGGTGCTGCCGGCCATGTTCATCACCCCGCCGATCAACCCGACCCGTGCCGGTGCCGCCAGCAATGCCGGGAAGCTCCAGTAGAGGCTGCCCCACATCAGGAAAAACGCAGTCATGGCCAACAGCGCCACGGCGGCAAACGGGTCAGTCAGGGTCGGCAGCAACAGGAACGCGCCGAGGGCGATCACACCGGAAAATGCCAGCAGGCTCTTGACCGCGACACCGCGACTGACGCCTTTGCGGATCAACCCGTCGCAGAGGAAACCACCGGTCAACGAACCCAGCGCGCCGCAGACGAAAATCACGAACGTCGCCGCGCCAATGCCTTTGATATCGAAGCCTCGGGCCTGCGCCAGATAACTGGGGCCCCAGGTCAGCAACCCGAAATACACCATCGCCCAACTGGCGCGTCCGATGAGCAAACCACTCAGGGAACGGGCGGCGATGCCGAGGCCCTTGACCGGCACTCGCGCCGCTTCGGCAGCAGGCGTCGCGCGCCCGGCGTTGATCTTCTCCAGTTCTTCGGCATTCACTTGCGGGTGACTGGCCGGGTCATCGCGCAGATAACGCCGCGCCAGCCAGGCCAGTACCAGCGTCGCGATACCGGCGATCACGAATGCCAGGCGCCAGGAGTCCAGCGAAGCAATCAGGTAGGCAATGATCAACCCGCCGAGCGCCACGCCCAACGGGCTGCCACTGTCCATCAGCACGGCGCCGCGACTGCGCTCGCTCGGCGCCAGCCACAGGGAAATCAGCTTGCCGCCCGAAGGGAACAACGGCGCCTCGGCAGCGCCCAGCGCAACCCGGGCGAACAGTAACGACAACCCGCCGGTGGCAAACGCCGCCAGCACTTGAAACGTGCCCCACAACCCGGTGGACCAACTGATGACCCGGTGCGGCCCGAAGCGATCGATCATCCAGCCGCCAGGAATCTGCAGCAATGCATAAGCCCAGAAAAAGCTGCTGAGGATCAGCCCTTGCATGCTCGGCGACAGGGAAAATTCATGGGCGATGGTTGGCATCGCTATCGACAGCGACACCCGATCGATCAGGTTGACCATGGTCAGCGCGAAGATGATCGCGAAGATCCGCCAGCGCACACTGCTGGCCTTGTTCGTGCCGGTCAGCGGAGTGGCCGCTGCGACAGGCTGGGCAACTGCGTCGGGCAGCTGCAGGGAAGCACTGGGACGAGCCATGGTGCGTACCTCGATTTATTATTTTTGTGAGATGCAGCATTGCCGCTTCAGGCGGCGTTGGTGAGCACTATCGAAGGCCCAGTGATAACCGTCTAATCAAAACTTGAAATACGGCGATAGCCTCGGGTTATGTCACGCCATGCTTTCAGTGGGCTTTCAATAGGCAGTACCTGCCTGACTTTCCTATCAAACCGCTCTGGCGCAACGGCCTTGGCGATCATGGCGATATTGGCCCTTCAGACCTATAACCGCAGGCTATCGGTGTATGTATTGTTTTGACTAGACGCGAGGACGGAGGCTTCCCACACTCAGGCCAGGCTTGCAGCTTTTGAACACCGACAAGTCACTCATAACAACTACAAAAACGAGGCCTTCCATCATGCGAAATGCATTCCTCCGTCGCACATCCCGTCTGTTTCTTGGCTGCACGCTGATCGCCGCCGGAACCCTTCCCACTCTCGCTCACGCCGCCTGGCAACCGGACAAGAACGTTGAAATCGTCGTCGCTGGCGGCCCTGGTGGCGGCACCGATCAACTCGGCCGCCTGATCCAGTCGATCATCACCACCCACAAGTTTCTCGATGTGAATACCATCGTCCTCAACAAGGGTGGCGGCAATGGTGCCGAAGCCTTCCTCGACCTGAAAATGAACAAGGGCGATCCGGAAAAACTGGTGATTGGCACCAACAACATTTACCTGCTGCCACTGGTGTCCAAGCTCGGTTATCAATGGCAGGAGCTGACTCCCGTGGCGGCCGTGGCCGAGGACGACTTTATCCTCTGGAGTTACAAGGATGCCCCCTGGAAAGACGCCAAAGGCTTCTACGAAGCTGCCAAGGCTGATCCGTCTAAACTGCGCATGGGCGGCAGCCAGTCCAAGGATGTCGACCAGACCCTGACCCTGCTGCTGAACCAGACCAACAACAGCAAACTGGTGTACATCCCGTTCAAGAGCGGCAGTGAAGCCGCGACCCAACTGGCCGGCAAACACATCGCCGCCAACGTCAACAACCCCAGCGAAAGCATCAGCCAATGGCGCGGTGATCAGGTCGAGCCACTCTGCGTGTTCAGCAAGGAGCGCATGAGCTATACCGACAAGGTCGCCGGCGAAAAATCCTGGGCCGATGTGCCGACCTGCCACGAGCAAGGCCTGGGCATAGATCAGTATCGCTTTCCGCGCACGGTGTTCATGCCCGGCGAAGTCACCGCCGAGCAGCGGGCGTTCTATGTCGAACTGATGCGTAAAGTCACCGAGACCCCGGAGTTCAAGGCCTACGTCAAGCAGAACGCGCTGGTGCCGACCTTCCTCGAAGGCGAGCCGCTGACTGCCTACATTGAGAAAGACACCGCCCGCGTCACCCCGGTGTTCAAAGAAGCCGGCTGGCTGAAAAACTGAGTTGCCGACGGCCGTCCGCCTGCGCACGGCCGTCACCTCTGGAGGTGTCTTCATGTCCCATTCTTCGGATTCACCGGCGCTGGTCGGTACCCGCTGGGTCGAACTCGGTCTGGCTGTCTTCACCGCGCTGATCGGCGTGGTGGTGATGTTCGGCAGTGTCGAACAAGGTATCGGCTGGGGCGATTCCGGCCCTGAGCCGGGTTATTTCCCCTTCTACATAGGCCTGATGCTGAGCGCCGCGAGCGTGGCCAACGGCGTATGGACGATGGTGCGCTGGAAAGCCCTGAGCCTTTCATTCGTCAGCCGCAGCGCGTTCAAACAGGTGCTGTCAGTGTTCATTCCGATTGCGCTGTTCGTTGGCGCCATGCCGTTCACCGGCATCTATGTGGCGTCAGCCTGTTTCATCGCCTGGTTCATGTGGCGTGACAAGGTCCGCACCAAGCCTTACGGCAAATTGATGATCGCCAGCGTATCCCTCGGCGCGGTGCTTGCCAGTTACCTGATTTTCGCGCTGTGGTTCAAGGTCCCGCTGGATGCCGGTCCGATGGGCGACTGGATTGCCCTGGCCGGGAGAAATTTCAAATGAGTGAGTTCGATTCCCTGCTGCAAGGCATGAACCTGATCCTGACCCCGGGCCATATCGGCCTGATGGTGATCGGCGTGCTGCTGGGCATTCTGGTCGGCGTATTGCCCGGCCTCGGCGCCCCCAATGGCGTGGCGTTGCTGCTGCCGCTGACGTTCACCATGTCGCCGGTGTCGGCGATCATCCTGCTGTCGTGCATGTATTGGGGCGCGCTGTTTGGCGGCTCGATCACCTCGATCCTGTTCAACATACCCGGCGAACCCTCATCGGTGGCGACGACGTTTGACGGCTACCCGATGGCCCGCGAAGGCCGCGCCGCCGAAGCCCTGACAGCGGCGTTCAGCTCGGCATTGATCGGCGCACTGGCCGGGGTGTTGTTGCTGACCTTCCTGTCGACCAAGATCGCCGCATTTGCCATGTCGTTCAGCTCACCGGAGTTCTTTGCGGTGTACCTGTTGGCGTTCTGCACCTTCATCGGCATGAGCAAGAACCCACCACTGAAAACCGTGGTGGCGATGATGATCGGTTTCGCCATGGCAGCGGTTGGCATGGACACCGTGTCCGGCAACCTGCGCCTGACTTTCGACCAGCCGATCCTGATGACCGGGATCAGTTTTGAAGTGGCAGTGATCGGTCTGTTCGGTATCGGCGAGATCCTCTGCACCGTCGAGGAAGGCCTGGTGTTCCGCGGCGAGCATGCGCGCATTACGCCGATGGTAATTCTGCGCACCTGGGCCAAGTTGCCGCGTTACTGGTGGACGATCGTGCGCAGCACCCTGGTCGGTTGCTGGATGGGCATCACGCCCGGCGGCCCGACGGCGGCCTCGTTCATGAGCTACAGCCTGGCGCGGCGTTTCTCGAAGAATCGCGAGAACTTCGGCAAGGGTGAACTCGAAGGCGTGATCGCCCCGGAAACCGCTGACCACGCCGCCGGCACCAGCGCCCTGCTGCCGATGCTGACCCTCGGGATTCCCGGTTCTGCCACGGCGGCAGTGATGCTCGGCGGGTTGATGATCTGGGGCTTGCACCCTGGCCCGACGCTGTTTGTCGAGCAACACGATTTTGTCTGGGGCCTGATTGCGAGCATGTACCTGGGCAACGTGGTGAGTCTGATTGTGGTGTTGGCCACCGTGCCGCTGTTCGCCTCGATCCTGCGCATTCCGTTCTCGATCATTGCGCCAATCATCATCATGGTCTGCGCCATCGGTGCGTACTCGGTGCACAACTCGTTCTTCGACGTGGTGCTGATGCTGGGCTTCGGCGCGCTGGGTTACCTGTTCAAGAAGCTCGGTTACCCGATTGCACCACTGGTATTGGCCGCGGTGCTAGGGGACAAGGCTGAAGATGCGTTCCGTCAATCGATGCTGTTTTCTGACGGGCAGTTGGGGATTTTCTGGTCCAACCCGTTGGTGGGTTGCCTGACCACAGCAGCGCTGCTGATGCTGTTCTGGCCGCTGATTTCCAAGGCACTGGGCGCCCTGACGGGCCTGCGCAAACCGACCGTCGCCAAGACCAAATCGGTGCTGTGACACAGCAATGCTGGCAACGCCTGACATTTGTTGTCAGGCTTGCCGCAGTCTTTTCTGCGAGCGCGGCCCATGACCCGAATTCCTGATGCCAATGTAATCCACAGTCGACTGCGTCTGCGCCAATTGCGGTTGATGCTGGCATTGCAGGAATTCGGCTCGCTGCGTCGCGCTGCCGATCACATCGGCATGACCCAACCGGCAGCGACCAAGATGCTCCACGAGGCCGAGGACTTGCTCGGCGTCGAGCTGTTCGAACGCCTGCCCCGTGGCATGCGCTCGACCCCGTTCGGGGAAACCGTCATCTACTACGCGCGCATGGTGTTTGCCGAACTCAGCGGCATGCGTGAAGAACTGGTCGCACTGGAATCCGGCAACCTCGGGCGGGTCGCCGTCGGCGCGATTCCGGCGTTGGCCTCGGGGTTGTTGACCCGCACCATCGCCACCTTGAAGCAAAGCCATCCACGGTTGTCGATGAGCATTCAGGTCGATACCAGTGACGTGTTGGTACAGGCACTGCTGCAGGATCAACTCGACATCGTGCTGGGGCGGATTCCGGCCGGTGCGAGGGCCGAAGAACTGCTGTTCGACAGCCTCGGCGAAGAGGCGTTGTGCGTCATTGCCGGCGCGCAGAATCCGTTGGCGCAGGAGAAACACCTGAGCTGGGCGGAATTGCAGAACATGACCTGGGTACTGCAACAGCAACCGAGCCCGATGCGCGCGATCATCAATCAGGTGTTCCACAATGCACGGGTCGACATCCCCAGCAGCATCGTTGAAACCACCTCGATCATGACCTTGCTCTCGTTGATCCAGCAGACTGACATGCTTGGCGTTACGCCGGTGTCGGTGGTCGAGGATTATCCGGGGCGGGATTTGCTGGCGGTGTTGCCGATCAAGTTTGAAGCGCGGCTGCCGCCGTATGGGTTGATTACCCGGCGTCATCGAATTCAATCGTCGGCGATGCAGGCGTTTATGAATTCGGTGCGGGCGGAGCATGCGTTGACCAAGTAACAGGGCCGGATGGAGGTCTGGTTTTTTGGTGTATATCCGTTTCTTGGGTAACGGCGACTATTGATTCCGCCCTGACGTACGGCCTTCCGACGGGGCAGATCAAGGTCGAAAGCCAAGGCGAGGCGACCTGAGAGCCTGCCTGAAGTCCGTCAGGATCATCGGCGCTGAACACCAATGTCATTTCCCCCAACACCCCCTGTGGGAGCTAGCCTGCTAGCGATGGAAGTCCGGACAACACGTTCATTCAGACAGCACGCGTTATCGTTGAAGTCCATCGCTAGCAGGCTAGCTGTGATCTCTCTGTAGGTTGTTCACTCGGGGCTTTTCCAAGTGACTCGCTGTAAAAGCGAAACCGCCAGAAGCCATTACCGCAGAAACGGATAGGTTCCCAACCGCGTCACCCTGTCTTACGAAACACAAACCCCAAACCAACAATAATCAGCACCATCCCAAGCATGCTCAACCCCGCCAGTCTGTTGCCGAAAAACAGGTAATCCATCACCGCGGTCACCGCCGGCACCAGGTAAAACAAACTGGTGACGTTCACCAAATTACCCCGAGCGATAAGCCGATAAAGCAACAGCGTCGCCAGCACCGACACCACCAGCCCCATCCACAACACCGGCACGATAAAACCGCTGCTGTGTTCGAAATGAAACGGCTGGAACGGCACAAAGATCCCGCACAGCAACAACCCCGCGAGGTACTGCACCGGCAACGTGCCGAGGGGATTATCGGTAATGCGCTTCTGCATGATCGAACCGAACGTCATGCTCGCCAACGCCAGCAAACCGAAGAGCATCCCCGCCAGCGACATACCCGCCAGACCGATGCCCTGGTAAACCACCATGACCAGACCGACCAGGCCCAGGGTCAGCCCGAACATTCGGCTGGCTGAACGCTGCCGCTCCATGATCACTACCGTGAGAATCGGCTGTACGCCCATGATTGTGGCCATCACACCCGGCGTGACTTTCAGGTCCAGGGCCAGCAGATAGAAAATCTGATAAGCCCCCAGCAACACCACGCCCGTGGCCATCGCATACAACATCGGCTTACCGCCCTTGGGCCGTTTCAACTTGAGCAACGGCACCAGCAGTACCAACCCACACAGAGCGATAGCAAAGCGGATCAGCAGAAAAGCGAAGGGTGACGCATGGGCCAGGCCCCATTTGGAGAAGATCGCCCCGCTGCTCCACAGCAGAACGAACAGGCTCGTGGACGCCGCCGCGAGCGCGGATTTTTTCGAAAGGACAAACATGAAGACCACCTGTAGTCAGGCAAAAAGCCAACTCAGCCGAAGCTGAAATCCAGTAGTTTTTTCAGGCAGGCGCGGGTAACAGCAACTAGATAGAAACTGATCAGCCCGAAACGCCAACGCCCGGCGGTGATACGACTGCGTACACCGGCGTGCTACGGACAGGTGGGGGGTAATGACTGATCTGCGCAGGCTGCTGATTCCCGCACGGCACGACGCCAGCGTTGACCGCTGAATCGACTACCGCGTTGATGAGGGATGCAGGCATGGGCTGATCTTTTTTGATGAAGTGGACGGTGGGTTGGATAACACCGAGCGCCGACTATAACCAGCGGGCGACCTGGATTGCAATGACTTGGACAAAGGGCCAGTAACGAAAGCTGTCGCGCCGAAACTACCTTCGAGATAAATGTCGGGCGACCATTAAATCGGCGAAAAAAAACCGCTTCAATGAGCGGTTTTTCATTTCTTGCCCGGAATCACCCAAACAACCAATACCCCAACAACGTCAACACCACCACCGCCAACACCGGCCGCAACACGCGGTAAGCCTTGGGGTTGCGACGCTTCCACTGCTTGACCACACCGCTGACCCTGTCACTGGACTTCTTGCTCCAGGCGTAAGCCTTGTTGATTCCGCCAACCCGTTCGTCGTCGAGATTCTGCGGCGCCGTTGCGCGACCGAGCAAGCCACTGACCCAACGGTTGAGGCGGGTCATGACGCGGTTGCTCAGCGGACGTTCGATGTCGCAGAACAAAATGACCCGGGTTTTCTCGGTTTCGTTCTTCACCCAGTGCACATACGTCTCATCGAACATCACATCTTCACCGTCGCGCCAGGCATACACCTGACCGTCGACGAAAATGCGGCAATCATCGGAGTTCGGGGTCGACAGACCCAGGTGATAACGCAGGGAACCGGCAAACGGATCGCGGTGCGGGTTGAGGTGGCTGCCGCCCGGCAGTAGCGCGAACATGGCGCCTTTGACGTTGGGAATACTGCTGACCAGGGCCACGGTTTTCGGACACAGCGCTTCGGCCGATGGCAGGGGTTTGTCGTACCACTTGAGGTAGAAGCGCTTCCAGCCTTTCTTGAAGAACGAACCAAAACCGGCGTCGTTATTTTTCTCGGCGGCGCGAATGTAACCCTCATCGAACAGGTGCATCGCTTCGTCGCGGATGACTTCCCAGTTGTCCTTGAGCACATCCAGCTCCGGGAACTTGCTGCGGTCCAGATAAGGTTTGGACGGCACGCTGGAGAACAGGTACATCAAGGCGTTATAAGGCGCGAAGAGCGCGGAGTGGTTGACGAACTGACGCAAGGCCGGCAAACGCGCCTTGCCGCGCAAATGCACATAAAGAGTACTGCCCAGGAACAGCAGCAACAGCGACGCCTTCGCGGCAAAGGAAAAGGTCATCAACAACTCCTTGAGAAAAAACAACTCTGCACAACGCCATTTACCCGACGTTGCAGCCGGCCATGATAAACATTACCGGCCACGGGAAAAACCCGTCTAACTCAACATTCACTGTTAAGAATTATGCAATAAAGCACTTCTTACCATAGCGCTCCTGAACGGGGGCTGATCTGAATCAACCCCCCACCCCACGATCAAATAATCACGGCTTCGGCAACGTCTATTGCTGATTCTCCTGTTCGGTAAACAGGTCACTGAACAGCATGCTCGACAGGTAGCGCTCGCCAGAATCGGGCAGGATCACCACGATCGTCTTGCCCTGCATTTCCGGGGTTTCCGCCAGGCGTACCGCCACAGCCATGGCAGCTCCGCAAGAGATGCCGCACAAAATGCCCTCTTCCTGCATCAAGCGCAGGGCCATGGCCTTGGATTCATCGTCGGTCACCAGCTCGACACGGTCCACCATCGACAGGTCCAGGTTCTTCGGTACAAAACCGGCACCGATGCCCTGGATCTTGTGCGGGCTCGGTTTGATTTCTTCCCCGGCCAGCTTCTGCGTAATCACCGGCGAAACCACCGGCTCAACCGCCACGGAAAGAATCGGTTTGCCCTGGGTATTCTTTATATACCGCGAAACGCCGGTAATGGTTCCACCCGTTCCTACGCCCGCCACCAGCACATCGACCGCGCCGTCGGTGTCGTTCCAGATTTCCGGACCGGTGGTTTTCTCGTGGATGGCCGGGTTGGCCGGATTCTCGAATTGTGCGGGCATGAAATAGGTGGACGGGTCGCTGGCAACAATTTCAGCAGCCTTTTCGATCGCGCCTTTCATGCCCTTGGCCGGTTCGGTCAGCACCAGTTCGGCGCCGAGCGCCTTGAGCACTTTGCGACGCTCGATGCTCATGGACGCCGGCATGGTCAACATCAGCTTGTAGCCCCGAGCAGCGGCAACAAACGCCAGACCAATGCCGGTATTGCCAGAGGTGGGCTCGACGATGGTCATGCCAGGCTTGAGTTTGCCGGTGCTTTCGGCGTCCCAGATCATGTTCGCTCCGATCCGGCACTTGACCGAATAACCTGGATTGCGCCCCTCGATCTTGGCCAGGATGGTCACGCCACGCGGTGCGATGCGGTTGATCTGCACCAGCGGCGTATTGCCGATGGAATGGGCGTTGTCAGCAAAAATACGGCTCATGGCTGGGTCCTTATGCAGCGTTGAATTAGCCCTTCACGGTATGCCTGTTGCCCGTGGTCGTCCAGTCGGGTCGAACGTCCGGTGACCACCGCAGTCAATGGTCTTACATCGCCGGAGATTTGCCATCATGAAACGTCGATACAGCTGGCCCTTGTGGATCCTCGTCGGCCTCGTTGTGCTACTGATTGCCTTGCATGTGGCCCTGCCCTACATGGTGCGTGACTACTTGAATGACAAGCTCGCCGACATGGGCGACTACCGTGGACAGATCACCGACGTTGACCTGGCACTGTGGCGCGGCGCCTACAAAATCAACGGGCTGAAAATCGTCAAGGTCGATGGCAAGGTCCCGGTGCCCTTCGTCAATGCGCCGTTGATCGACCTTGCCGTCAGCTGGCACTCGCTCCTGTACGACCACGCGGTGGTGGCCAAGGTGCAGTTCTTCAACCCCGAGGTGAACTTCGTCGATGGCGGCGCCAACAAGCAAAACTCGCAGACCGGCCAGGGCACCGACTGGCGCGCGCAATTGAGCAAACTGGCACCGATCACCCTGGACGAAGTACGTATCTTCGATGGCAAGATCAGCTTCAGAAATTTCAACTCCAAGCCTCCCGTGAACATGAACGCGACCCAGGTCAACGCCAGCATTTACAACCTGACCAACGTCGTCGACAAGGAAGGCAAGCGCGACGCACGCTTCGATGGCAAAGCGCTGCTGCTGGGTCACGCCCCATTGGAAACCACCGCGACCTTCGACCCGCTGAGCAATTTCGAAGACTTCCAGTTCCGCCTGCGCGCCAGGGACATTGAACTCAAACGCATGAACGACTTCGCCTCGGCCTATGGCAAGTTCGATTTCAATGCCGGGCACGGTGATGTGGTGATTGAAGCGCAAGCGAAAAAGGCCCAATTGACCGGCTACATCAAACCGCTCCTGAAGGATGTTGACGTTTTCAACTGGCAGCAGGACGTAGAAAACAAGGACAAAGGGCTGTTCCGGTCCATTTGGGAGGCCATAGTCGGCGGCTCCGAAACCGTGCTGAAAAACCAGGGCAAAAACCAGTTTGCCACGCGTGTGGAACTGAGCGGCAACGTTCATAGGCAAGACATCAGCGCGTTCCAGGCGTTTTTGCAGATTTTGCGTAATGGTTTTGTCCAGGCCTTCAATGCCCGGTATGAACGGCCGAAGCCGGAAGCGGACTGAGTCAAGATGTGACGCCCCATTCAGAGACTGAATAAGCCGTCTGCGTTCACAGTCGACCGGGCAGCGCGTTATAGTCGAGTACTACAATTATTGCGCCCCGCCCTGCCCCGTCAGGTCGGCGTTACCGTTCGAGGATTAGCAGATGAAGTTCGAAGGCACCCAGGCCTACGTCGCCACCGATGACCTGAAGCTGGCGGTCAACGCCGCCATCACCCTGGAGCGCCCGCTGCTGGTCAAGGGCGAGCCGGGCACCGGCAAGACCATGTTGGCCGAGCAACTGGCCGAGTCCTTCGGCGCCAGGCTGATCACCTGGCACATCAAATCCACGACCAAGGCGCATCAAGGCCTGTACGAGTACGACGCGGTCAGCCGCCTGCGCGATTCGCAGCTGGGCACGGAAAAGGTTCACGACGTTCGTAATTACCTGAAAAAGGGCAAGCTCTGGGAGGCTTTCGAGTCTGAAGAGCGGGTGATCCTGCTGATCGACGAAATCGACAAGGCCGACATCGAGTTCCCGAACGACCTGCTGCAAGAACTCGACAAGATGGAGTTCTATGTTTACGAGATCGACGAGACCATCAAGGCCAAGAAGCGCCCGATCATCATCATTACCTCCAACAACGAAAAAGAGCTGCCTGACGCCTTCCTGCGCCGCTGCTTCTTCCACTACATCGCCTTCCCGGATCGCGTCACGATGCAGCGGATCGTCGATGTGCACTATCCGGACATCAAGAAGGACCTGGTCAGCGAAGCGCTGGACGTGTTCTTCGACGTGCGCAAGGTGCCGGGCCTGAAGAAAAAGCCATCGACCTCCGAACTGGTGGACTGGCTGAAGCTGCTGATGGCCGACAATATCGGCGAGGCCGTGCTGCGCGAACGCGATCCGACCAAGGCCATCCCGCCGTTGGCCGGTGCTTTGGTCAAGAACGAACAGGACGTGCAACTGCTTGAGCGTCTGGCGTTCATGAGCCGTCGCGGCACCCGCTAAGAGGCTGATGCCATGCTGCTCAACCTGTTCAATGAAATGCGTGCAGCCAAGGTACCAGTCTCGGTGCGCGAGCTGCTGGACCTGATCAACGCGCTGAAACAGCGCGTGACCTTCGCCGACATGGACGAGTTCTACTACCTGTCCCGGACGATTCTGGTGAAGGACGAAAAGCATTTCGACAAGTTCGACCGGGCCTTCGGTGCTTACTTCAATGGCCTGGAAAAACTCGACGATCACCTTCAGGCCTTGATTCCCGAAGACTGGTTGCGCAAGGAATTCGAGCGCTCGCTGACCGACGAAGAGCGGGCGGCGATCCAGTCCCTCGGCGGCCTGGACAAGCTGATCGAAGAGTTCAAGAAACGCCTGGAAGAACAGAAAGAACGCCACGCCGGCGGCAACAAGTGGATCGGCACCGGCGGCACCAGCCCGTTCGGCTCCGGCGGGTTCAACCCGGAAGGCATTCGGGTCGGTGATGCCGGCAAGCGCCAGGGCAAGGCAGCCAAGGTCTGGGATCAGCGCGAGTACAAAAACCTCGACGATTCGGTGGAACTGGGCACGCGCAACATCAAGGTTGCCCTGCGCCGGCTGCGTAAATTTGCCCGTCAGGGTGCGGCGGAAGAGCTCGACATCGATGGCACCATCGATCACACCGCGAAAGACGCCGGGTTGCTGAACATCCAGATGCGGCCGGAGCGGCGCAACACCGTCAAGCTGTTGCTGCTGTTCGACATCGGCGGCTCGATGGATGCCCACGTGAAAATCTGCGAAGAGTTGTTCTCGGCCTGCAAGACCGAGTTCAAGCATCTTGAGTACTTCTACTTCCACAACTTCATTTACGAGTCGGTGTGGAAGAACAACATGCGCCGCACCTCCGAACGCACCTCGACCCAGGACTTGTTGCACAAGTACGGCGCCGACTACAAAGTGATCTTCATCGGTGACGCCGCCATGGCGCCCTATGAAATCACCCAGGCCGGCGGCAGCGTCGAGCACTGGAACGAAGAAGCCGGTTACGTGTGGATGCAGCGGTTCAAGGAGAAGTACAAGAAGCTCATCTGGATCAACCCGTATCCGAAAGATACGTGGGGCTATACGTCGTCGACCAATATCGTGCGGGATTTGATTGATGACCAGATGTACCCGCTGACGTTGCGGGGGCTTGAAGAAGGGATGCGGTTTCTTTCCAAATAGCACACCGAACTTGTGGCGAGGGAGCTTGCTCCCGCTGGGTCGCGCAGCGCCCCAAAAGCTTGGCGGCTGCTTCGCAGCCGAGCGGGAGCAAGCTCCCTCGCCACAGGGTTCGCATGGCCCCTCTTACAACCCGCGCAAATCCCGCTCTTCAATCGGCCGGCTCTGGCGCAGGCGCTTGCCGCCCAGCACCACCCAATCGATCAGCCTGAACAGGCATTCAATCCCGAACGACAACAGCAACGCGCCACTCATGCCCCAGATCATCGCTTCTGGCGTCAGCAGGATCTGGTAGCTGTAGCCGTTCCAGGTTTCCTTGCGGATGTCCGGGTCGGCGGCCAGTACAACCTGCAGGAAACGGATGTACCACGGGCCTTGCATGGCCTGGAATTGTTTATCGAGGGCCAGCTGACGGGTGAGCAGGTTGCTCAGGCTGTCGGCATCGCTGCGAAAGATCGGGTCTTCGCTGGCGCGGTAATGGGCGACCAGGGCCTGCATGTCGCCCTTGAAGAATTGATTGGCGGTGCCCTGAAAGCCGCTAAGACCGGTCTGCGCCTCGATCAGGTGGGCCTCGACCCGCTTGGCGTAATCGTTGATGAACCCCGGCACCTGGACACCGATCAACAGGCCCGCCGCGAACAACACCAGCCGTAGATAACTGAGCAACATGTGAGCGTCCTTTATTCGGTCTTGCCCTGGCTGACGCATTCACCGCGTCGCCACAGGCTCCATTGGCCCGGTTCATAGCGGGTCCAGGTTTCGTTTTCGGTCAGGGGTTCGGTGGCGATCACGGTGACCACATCGTTGGGCGTGGTTTCGGCCTGGAAGTCGACGATCACATCGACATCTTTCAAGCGCGCCGGGCCGAACGGTGCACGACGGGTAATCTGCGCCAGTTTGGTCGAGCAGTAACAGAAGAGCCAATCGCCATCGCTGAGCAGGCAATTGAACACACCCTTGCCGCGGTATTCGGCGCAGGCGGCCACCAGATCGGGCAAAAGCGCTTCGATCTCTACCGGTTCCGGAAACGCTGCGCGCACACGATTGAGCAAATCACAAAAGGCCGCTTCACTGTCGGTATCGCCGACCGGGCGGTAAAAGCTTGTGATGGGTTGAAAATCCGCGAGCTGGCCGTTGTGGGCGAAACACCAGTTGCGCCCCCACAGTTCGCGCACGAACGGATGAGTGTTGGACAGGCAGACCTTGCCGACATTGGCCTGGCGGATGTGCCCGATCACCACTTCGCTCTTGATCGGATAGCGCTGCACCAGATTAGCAACTTCCGACTCACTGCTGGCCGCCGGATCCTGGAACAGCCGCAGGCCACGGCCCTCATAGAACGCGATGCCCCAACCGTCACGGTGCGGACCGGTACGACCGCCGCGCTGCATCAGACCGGTGAAGCTGAACACGATATCGGTCGGCACATTGGCGCTCATGCCCAATAACTCACACATGTTCGGACTCTCTGTAAGGCAGGGGCAAGGTTACAAACGCGGTTCTACGCGCATACGCTGAGGGTTGCTCGGGACCGGCGGGCGACCATAACGGTCATCACCGGCACCGCCGAAAGGATGATCGTCTTCAGGATCGTCGGCCTTTGCCGCAGCCTTGGCAGCCGCCGTCCGTTCCTTGCGCGCCTTGGCGGCGCGCTCGATCGGGAAGCGGATCGCGACGAGCACCAGATAAAGGCCGAAGGCGATCATGCCGTACATGAGCAAGTCGGAGACCGCCCGCCAGGCGTTGTTGCCAACCTTGAACGCGAGGTCCAGGGCGGTGATGGCGATGGCCGGGGCGACCTTTTCCTTCACCGGATCGATGATCGTCGGACTGAACAGCAACACGGCGACCAGCAGTCGCAACGGCTCCCGCAGCCAGCGCCACATCCAGCGGGTCATGCGCATCCACACCAACAGGCAGCCTAAAGCGGCGAAGGCGTAGAGGCCCCAGGCGATCAGATAGTCGTTCTCGGTCATGGTGTCCATGGCAAGGCAGGCAAAGAGGCGCTTATAGTAACGACTTTTCGCACGTCAGGCTTGTCCCAATGCCAGCCGGTCAAGACTCCCACAGGGATCTGTGAAAGGCATCAGGATGTTTCCTGCCCCCTGCGAAGCCCTAATTCCGTACATCGTCCGAGACCCCTTCATGCCCGTATCCGCCAACATGACCAGCGCCCCGATTGCCCACAAGGCCGAAGGTTCTGACCCGTATGCCTGGCTACAGGAACGCGACACCGACGCGGTGCTCGATTACCTCAAGGCTGAAAACCGCTATCAAGAGGCGCAAACCGCCGATCAGGCCGGGTTGCGCGAAACCCTGTTCGAAGAGATCAAGGGCCGGATTCTCGAAACCGACCTGTCGCTGCCCTCCCCGTGGGGCCCGTATCTGTATTACACGCGCACCACGGCCGGTGACGAATACGCTCGTCACTACCGCTGCCCCCGCCCGGCGGATGACAGCCTGCAGCTCGATGAAGCCCACGAACAACTGCTGCTGGACCCGAACGAACTGGCCAACGGCGGCTTCTTTTCCCTCGGTGCGTTCAGTATCAGCCCGGACCACCAACGCCTCGCCTACAGTATCGACTCCACCGGCGATGAGATTTACACCCTGTTCGTGAAGGAATTATCCAGCGGCCGCGTCAGCGAACTGGAATTCTCGGACTGCGATGGCAGCATGATCTGGGCCAACGACAGCCTGACGCTGTTCTTCGGCGAACTGGACGACACCCACCGCCCGCACAAACTGTTCCGCTATCGACTGGACGGCACGGCGGCCGAAGAAGTGTTCCATGAGTCGGACGGCCGCTTCTTCATGCATTGCTATCGCTCGAGTTCGGAGCAGCAATTACTGCTGGCGCTGGGCAGCAAGACCACCAGCGAAGTCTGGGTGCTCGACGCGTCCCAGCCGCAACAGGCGTTCACCTGCATCGCGCCGAGGGTTGAAGACCATGAGTACGACGTTGATCACGGCGCACTCGATGGCCAATGGACCTGGTTCATTCGCACCAACCGCGACGGCATCAACTTTGCCTTGTACACGGCTGTCGATACCGGCATTGCGCCGACCGAAGCCGACTGGCAGAACCTGATTCCCCACAGCGACACCACGATGATCGACGGCATGAGCCTCAACGCCCGGGCCTTGACCCTCAGCCTGCGTGAAGGTGGCTTGCCGATCATCCAAGTCCACCCGCAAGACCTTCCGAGCTACCGCGTGCAGTTGCCGGATGCGGCCTACAGCCTGCACGTGCAAAACAGCCTGGAATTCGTCAGCGACCGCATCCGTTTGCGTTACGAAGCGCTGAACCGTCCGGCGCAGATCCGCCAACTGGAACTGGTCAGCGGCGAACAGAAAGTGTTGAAGGAAACCCCGGTGCTCGGTCCGTTCGACGCCGACGCCTACGTCAGCCAGCGCCTGTGGGCGACAGCGCCGGACGGTACGCAAGTGCCGATCAGCCTGGTCGTCAAACGCGAAGCCCTCGGTAAGCCGACGCCACTTTATCTGTACGGCTACGGCGCCTACGGCGAAAGCCTCGACCCGTGGTTCTCCCATGCGCGCCTGAGCCTGCTGGATCGCGGCGTGGCGTTTGCCATCGCCCACGTGCGGGGTGGCGGCGAACTGGGAGAAGCCTGGTATCGCGCCGGCAAGCAGGAACACAAGCACAACACCTTCAGCGACTTCATCGCCTGCGCCGAGCACCTGATCGCCAATGGCTTCACCACATCAAAGCAACTGGCGATAAGCGGCGGCAGTGCTGGCGGCTTGTTGATTGGCGCGGTGCTCAACATGCGTCCGGAACTGTTCGGCGCGGCAATTGCCGAAGTGCCGTTCGTCGACGTGCTGAACACCATGCTCGACCCGGAGCTGCCGCTGACCGTCACGGAATACGACGAGTGGGGCAATCCTGAAGAGCCGGACGTTTATGATCGGATCAAGGCCTACGCCCCGTACGAAAACGTCACTGCACAGGCTTATCCAGCAACGCTGGTGGTCGCCGGCTACAACGACAGTCGCGTGCAATATTGGGAAGCGGCCAAATGGGTGGCCAGGTTGCGCGCGACCAAAACCGACAGCAACCCGCTGCTGCTCAAGACCGAGCTGGGCGCCGGGCATGGCGGGATGAGCGGTCGTTACCAGGGATTACGTGACGTAGCACTCGAATACGCATTTGTTTTCAAGGTTTTGGGGATTGCCTGAGGAACTTGGCCTGACACGTCGGTCTTAAGACCAGACACCGGGTCTGCTCCCACACAATTCCAATGTGAGAGCGGGCTCGCTCGCGAAGAGGCCAGCACATTCAACATCAATGTTGGGTGTTACACCGCCTTCGCGAGCAAGCCCGCTCCCACAAGGGATTGAGGACATCCCGAAAACCGGAACCAGACACAAAAAAAAGACCGTGACGACATGTCAGAACCAACCCTGTTGAACAACGAAATCCGTGACTGGCTGATGGACTGCGGCCTGTTCGACCAACTGCTGCCTGCAGACTTCGCTGCCGCTTCCGGCTACTTCAGTATCAGCACCGTGGCCGAAGGCGAAGAGATTTTTCACGAAGGCGACGCCGGCAGCTTCATGTGCATCATCCATACCGGCCAGGTGGCGGTGCAAAAATCCGGCAGCGACGGACAATTGGTGACCATGGCCACCTTGCGCAGCGGTCGGGCGTTCGGCGAAATGGCCGTGCTTGATGGTGAGCGTCGTTCCGCCAGTTGCGTGGCGGCGAGCAATTGCCAGTTGCTGAACCTGGGCAAGGACTCGCTGGAAAAGATGCTCAACGACGCGCCGAAAATCGCCGCCAAGATCATCCGCGCCCTTGCCGTCTCCCTGTCCAAACGCCTGCGCATGGCCGATGGGCAACTGTTGTCACAGCAGGTCTAACCGCCCGGCGACTTGATCTTCGTATTGTTCTGCTCCAGGCCCGGCAACGTCTGGTCCTTGGGCGGGCTGGGCACTTCGATCGGTGGCAACAGCGGTGGCCCGCCACCGCCGGGCCCGGCTTTGTGCGGGATGGTCGGGGTGATCTGCGGATACGGCGTCGGCGTCGCGGTGCCGGGCGAACCGGGCAGCGGCGCCGGGCTGGTCGGAATGGTTTGCAGCTCTTGGGCCTGCACTGCAGTTATCGAGAGCGCGGCCAAGGCAATGACCGTTAGAATGGTGCGCTTCATCAATGGCTCCGTTGGCCTTGTTGTCTGGTTGCAGGCTACTCCCAACGGCGTTCGTTTGCCTCCCCCCCTGCCCCTCCTTCTCAAGAGAGCCCCATGAAACGTTTCGTTCTCCTCGACACCGCCCCCATTCCTGAAAACGGCGGCGCCCTGTGCCTGTTCGAATACGGTGAGGATTTCGTCATCAAGATCCAGGGCGGCGACGGCGGACAGCTGATGAACACCCGCATGCACGGCTCCGAAGACGCATTGGCCGAAATCCCCTGCCGCAAGGTCGCTGGCCGGCCGAATTCGCGGGTGCTGATCGGTGGCCTGGGCATGGGTTTCACCCTCGCCTCGGCCCTCAAGCATTTGGGCAAGACCGCAGAAGTCGTGGTCGCTGAACTGGTGCCCGGCGTGGTCGAGTGGAATCGCGGGCCATTGGGCGAGAAAGCCGGCAATCCGTTGCTCGATCAGCGCACGGTGATCCGCATGGAAGACGTGGCCAAAGTACTGCAGGCCGAGCCGCAAGGATTCGATGCGATCATGCTCGACGTCGACAACGGCCCCGAAGGCCTGACCCAGAGGGCCAATAGCTGGCTCTACTCCGCAGGCGGCCTGAGCGCGTGCGCCAAAGCCCTGCGGCCAAAAGGGGTGCTGGCCGTCTGGTCGGCCAGCGCCGACAAGCAGTTTTCCGACAAACTGAAAAAAGCCGGCTTCAAGGCCGAGGAAGTCCAGGTCTTTGCCCACGGCAACAAGGGCACCCGCCACACCATCTGGATTGCCGAGAAGCTCAAGGGCTGAGCTAAACTTCGTTCATAACCGTCATTAGTCTTTTACAAAGGTGAACCCATGAGTTCGTCAACGCCGACCAACACTTCGAAGCTGGACCGCATCCTCGCCGACAACCAGCGCGACAAGGAAATGGGTTACCGCGACAAAGCCCTGAAAATGTACCCGCACGTGTGCGGCCGCTGCGCCCGCGAGTTTTCCGGCAAGCGCCTGAGCGAACTGACCGTGCACCACCGCGACCACAACCACGACAACAACCCGCAGGATGGTTCGAACTGGGAACTGTTGTGCCTGTATTGCCATGACAACGAACACTCGCGGTACACCGATCAGCAGTATTTCGATGAAGGCTCGTTGAGCACGCCGAAGATCGCCAAGGCGACGCATAACCCATTTGCGGCGTTGGCCGGTTTGATGAAGAAAGACGACTGAATATCTTCATTGTCTGACCTGGCCCCATCGCTGGCGGGCTAGCTCCCACAGGGGATCTTCTGCGCACATAAGTATGTGTGAACGCCCCAGATCCAATGCGGGAGCTAGCCTGCTGGCGATAGCAATTGTCCAGTCACCACCAATCTCAAATCAGACACCCCCTCCCCCAATCCCCGTATAATCGCGGTTTTTTCCCCGAAGGCACCCCGCTCGTGGCAGACAAACGGTACAGCTGCATTGGTTTGTTCAATCCAAAATCACCGGAAAACGTCGGCTCGGTCATGCGCGCCGCCGGCTGCTACAACGTGGCGTCCGTGTTCTACACCGGCAAGCGTTATGACCGCGCCGCCGACTTCGTCACCGACACCAAACGCGTCCACTACGACATCCCGCTGATCGGCATCGACGACCTGAAAAAAATCCTGCCACTGGGCTGCGTACCGGTCGCCGTGGAGCTGGTCGAAGGCGCACGCTCGCTGCCTGAATACACCCACCCGGATCGCGCGCTGTACATCTTCGGCCCGGAAGACGGCTCGCTGGATAAAGAGATTCGCGACTGGTGCGAAGACGTGGTCTACATCCCGACCACCGGTTGCATGAACCTCGCTGCCACGGTCAACGTCGTGCTGTACGACCGCATGGCCAAGGGCCTCAACACCCGCTCAGGTCCGAAATTCCGCTGAATCGACGCACATCCGATGGAACAAGCCGCCCGCCTCGGCAGTCAGCTTAATTATCTATTCTTGAAGCAGTCCTTCCCGCCAGGAGACAGATCATGAGCGAACTCAAACGCGTAGAGCGCATCGAATCCACCCCGTTCCAGACCCATTCCGAGCAGAACGTTCAGGGTTGGGAGCGCATCGGCTCCCTGGCCGGTGGCGTGGTGATGGTCGGCAAGGGCCTGCGTCGCGGCGGAATATTCGGTTTGCTCCAGGTGGCCATTGGCGGCGTAGCGCTGGCCCGTGGCATTACCGGCCACAGTTCGGCCAAGAGCCTGCTGGAGAAAAGCCGTCAGGACATGAACAACGTGCGGGCGAAAATCGAGCGTGCCGGGGAAGAGTTGGGTCGGCTGAAGGCGAATGCCGAGGCGGCGACCAAAACCGCGACCGTCACCGGGAATGATTCGTTGAAGTCGCCGAAAACCGGGGTTTGATCTGAGTTTTCGTTGAGGCTTATGGCCTCTTCGCGGGCAAGCCCGTTCCCACAGGTTTTAGTGTTGGGCCACGAATTTGTGGACACCCCTGATCCTTGTGGGGCTTGCCCGCGATGGCAACTTTACTGGAGCAACCCGGTATCCAAGACTTTGGAAGACTCGCCAATCACACTCTCGGCCAGCTGAACGAACGCCTTGGTATCGACACTCTCCAAATGCATCGCCCCGCGCATCACATCGTCCAGCGAACGCTTGTTACGGGTCTTGATACGAATCTCCTGATCCAGCTCACCCAGCAATAAAACTGCTTTGCCTATCTGTGCCGGGCTGATCTGCTCACCCCGCAAGGTCGTGACCTTCTGGCCTTCTTTGGCCAACTTCTTCTGCAAATGTTCATACCGCTCATCACTCATCCCGCCGGCACGTCGCACCAGTTCGATGGCGTAATACTCGGCAAAACCTTCGCTGATCCAGTCACTGCGCTGCTTGTCATTGATCCGCCCGAACACTTGGGCCAGTTCACGTACCAGCACACTGCTGCCGCTTTCGCTGACCAGTGGCAGGCGCGTATTCAGATAGATCGACTCGCGCGCGGCCAGGCTGCCCCGCCACATCGGGTCGTTGGCGCCGACAATCAGCAACTTGGCAGGATGACGCGGGAACACGGCCTGCACTTGCGGCCAGACAAACGTCAGCAGCGTCAGCACATCCATGCGGCGCATGCCCTGGCCTTGGGGCGAGGCGACGGTGACTTCGGTTTCCCCCAATCGGGTGCGACGGGTGCCGAGGTGACCGGCAAGCATCCAGCCAGTAGGCCGATCGAACAGGCGGGAGACGTTATCGATGCGGAATTTGTTCTTGCCGATCCGTGGCCAGGCGGTTTCGACGCTTTTCCAGCCGGTGGGCAATTCGAATTCCAGGCGTGACACCAGCTCGATGCCATCCTGCTGATCGAGTCTGGCAGCGGGCACCAGGTCGTCGCCGCGCATCAGCGCCCAGGTCGGGGTCATGCGCGTGTCGAAGCTGCCGCTCTTGCGGCCATGGCTGATGCGCACACGGTAGGTCAGGCTGGCCTTGTCGGCGGCCGGGCGCCAGACACCACGGGCCGGCTTGCCGGGCGTGAGTTGCCATTGGCCATCGGCCTTGAAATCGCTGTAATGGCTGCCGTCGCCGAGGTCGAAATCCAGGCTGCGCACCGCCGAACCCTGGGCCAGGGTCAGCCGCACTTCAGCCTGATCGCTTTGCGGCAACAGGCGCACGTGGTAATCCAGGTCGACCTTCTTCGCCGCCCACACGGGCGAACCAAAGGCCAGCAGCCCGACGGCCAGCGCCAGCCGCAATCCCACAGCCATACACACTCCTTTGTAAAACTAACCTGCCCGGAAAATCAGATGGTCTTCCCAATCCTCTTCGGCCACGCTGCCTTCGGCGAGCATGCGCCCGGACTGGGAAATGCGTTCGTGGTGCACGGCGTCGCGATCACCGCACACCAAGTGGTGCCAGAGTGGCAAATCCTTGCCTTCGCTGACCAGGCGATAACCGCAGGTCGGCGGCAGCCATTTGAACTCATCGGCCTTGCCCGGCGTGAGCTGAATGCAGTCCGGCACGAATTCACGGCGGTTCGGGTAATCGCTGCACTGACAGGTTTTCAAGTCCAGCAACTTGCACGCGATGCGCGTGTAGTAAACGCTGTTGTCCTCTTCATCCTCGAGCTTTTGCAGGCAGCACAGACCACAACCGTCGCACAGCGATTCCCATTCCTGCTGATCGAGCTGATCGAGGGTTTTGCGTATCCAGAACGGTTCGACTTTGGCGGCCATGGCTCAAGCATCAACATCAGGTAGTGAAAAGGCCGCCAGTCTAGTGTGCAGCGGCCCGCGGGCCAAGCATTGGCGACTGCCGGTAGAACGGGACTTGTCAGTTATTGCGCCGCCAAGTAGCTTTGCCAGTCGCAAGGAGCCAGACCTGCGTGCCATTAACGCCCAACTGCGTTGCATCCAGATGAAGTACCAGGCTCACGAAAAACCTCATCGCCCAGCCTGACTGTGCCCGCCGGTTTTTTACTCGACCCTCTGACTCACATGTCGCAAGGAATCTCTGCATGAGTGCCAATCCACGCGTTGCCGATTACGCCATCCACCCTCAATTTACCGATCGCTGGTCGCCCCGTGCCTTCACCGGCGAAGCCATTCCAGAAGAAACCCTGCTGAGCTTTTTCGAAGCCGCACGCTGGGCACCCTCGGCCTACAACTCGCAGCCTTGGCGGTTTCTCTACGCGCGCCGGGATACGCCGAACTGGGAGCGTTACCTGGGTTTGCTGAACGAATTCAACCGCAGCTGGGCGCAACACGCCTCGGCGCTGGTGATCGTGATCTCGAAAACCACCTTCGCGGTGCCTGGCGCCACCGAAGAAACTCCAGCCCTGTGGCACACCTTCGACACCGGGTCGGCCTGGGGCCATCTGGCGTTGCAAGCGAGCCTCAGCGGCTGGCACACCCACGGCATGGCCGGTTTCGATCAGGAGCTGACCCGCAAGGAGCTGAACATTCCTGAAGGTTACGCACTGCACGCAGCAGTGGCGGTGGGCAAGTTGGGGGACAAGGCGACGCTGGCGGATTACCTGCAAGCGCGCGAAGAGCCGAGCCCGCGTCGTCCGTTGAGCGAACTCGCAGCTGAAGGCGACTTCACCCTCTAAGCCACACCGCAAAACAACTGTGGGAGCAAGCCTGCTAGCGATGAGGGAACGTCAGCCAACAATGATGTCGACTGACACACCGCCATCGCGAGCAGGCTTGCTCCCACGGTGGGTTTTGCACACTATTCAAGCAAAGTGGATTCAATACCCGCGATTGAAATCCACTTCCCCGCGCAACGCCTCGCCCGCCTGATACGCCCGCACATTCTCGACGAACAGCTTCACCATCATCGCTGGCGAAGTCGGCGCCGAACTGTGTCCGGTGAGCAGCAAGCCCCAGGCAGTCCAGAACGGGTGACGTTGCGGCAGCGGTTCCTGACGGCAGACGTCGATCACCGCGCCTGCCAGATGCCCTTCCTTCAAGGCCTCCACCAAATCCGCATCGACCACCGCCACGCCACGCCCGACGTTGATGAACAACCCGGTCGGCTTGAACTGCTTGAACAGCGCCGCGTCGTACAGGTCGTGAGTCGTCGGCGTATTCGGCAGCAGATTGATCACGTAATCCACCTCACCAACCAGACGCGGCAAGTCCGCCAGCGCCCCCACTTCGACAAACGGGGCCTGCTCGCGAGCTTCGCTGGCGATGCCATACAACTCGACGCCAAACGGCAGCAGAAACTGCGCCACGGTCTGACCGATGTCACCGGTGCCGACAATCAACACCTTACGCCCCGCCAGGCTTTGGCCCTGGCGGCTGTCCCATTTGCGCTCGACCTGACTGACCAGGCGCGGCAACACTTCGCGCTCGTGGCCGAGCATGTAGGTCAGCACGTATTCGGCCATGACCTGACCGAAAATCCCCACCGCGCGGGTCAGGCGATAGTGGCGTGGCAGGCCGTCGGCCAGCAGCGGCGTGATGCCGGCCCAGGTCGATTGCAACCATTGCGGCTGGTGACCCTGGCGCAACAGGGTCGCCAGAAGGTCCGGCTGCCCCAGCCAGATCGGGCAATCGGCGGCCTGGCGGGCCAGTTCAGCGGAGTCGCCGCTGGTCAGTACTTCCAGATCAGGCGCTGCCTGGCGCAACAGTTGGGCATATACAGGGTGGTCGTGTTCAGCAATCAGAACGCGCATGGTTCAAACCTTTCAAAAGCAGTGCAGACGGCCACCGAGGGGGTATCGCTCCCTCATCGTGGCCATCGCCAAAATCATTCCAGTGTTTCACGCAGACTCTGAACAGAGCCTGTCTGCCGATCACATCGGATCGTTGCGTCGCAACAGTTCTTCCGGCAAATGTTCGATGTATTCGTCTTCGGCCGGCGGCATTTGCAGGTGGTAACCCTGCTTCTCGAGGTTTTCCAGGACCACGGTGATGTCCTCGCGCGACAGCTTGCGCTCGGGGGTCAGCACCAGGTCGAACGCGTGGTGCGGTTTGCCGAAAGCGGCCATCAGACTTTCCGGGACGCGCTCCAGTGCATCGCTTTTGAGCACATAGAGGTACATCTCGTTTTTCTTCAGGCTTCGATAGATGGAGCAAATACGTTTCAAGGCTGTTCTCCGGCGGTGGCCAGGCTGTCGAGCAGCGCCTGGCCCATCAATTCGCGGCGCCAGCCACGCAGCGAATCAGGCAATTGGTAAGGACCATTGGGGAAGCCGCTCTTGAGCAGCGCTTCCAGGGTTTTCTTGCGCAGCATCAGCTCCGGCGCGATGTTCAGGCGCTCGGCTTCGGCCTGGCCAAGTGCTCGCAACTGTTTGATCAGGGCTGCCGCATCTACCGGCAACGGCTCCGGCACGGCAGGCGGCCATTGATCTGGCGACACACTGCCAGAGCGCTTGATCAGATCAAGCAGAAATTCGCCGTCCTGACGCACGGTACGCGGGTGCATGTCTTCGATTTTCGCCAGCGCGCCGAGGTTGTCCGGTTGCGTCCGCGCCAGCGGCCACAGGGAGTGTTCACGCAGGATGCGATTGCGCGGCAAGTCACGGGCGCGGGCTTCGTGTTCGCGCCAGGCGCAGAGTTCACGCAGCACGGCGAGTTGGGCACGGGAGAGTTTCCAGGCCAGTTTGGCTTCGCGATAGACCTGGTACGGATCAACTTCACGACGCAGGTTGGCCACCAGCTCGGCGCCGTCTTCCAGGACCCAGGCATATTTATCGTCAGACAGTTTCGGACGAAGCTGTACGAAAACTTCCGCGAGGTGCAAGGCATCTTCGGCGGCGTAGCTGATCTGAGTGTCGGATAGCGGACGTTGCAACCAGTCGGAACGGGTCTCGCCCTTGGGCAGGTCGATGCCGAGCACTTCCTGCACCAGCCGCGAATACCCCATGGAGAAACCGAGGTTCAGGTACGCAGCGGCGAGTTGAGTGTCGAACAGCGGCGCCGGCAGGCTGCCGGTCAGGCGCAGCAACACTTCGAGATCTTCGCTGCACGCGTGCACGACTTTGACCACGGCCGGGTTTTCCAGCAACGCCGCCAGGGGTTGCCAGTTATCGATGGTCAACGGATCAATCAGGTAAGCGCGTACGCCATCGCCGATCTGCAGCAGGCCTGCGATCGGATAGAAGGTGTCGACCCGCATGAATTCGGTGTCGAGGGCAACGTAGGGCAGCTGCTGCCACTCGGCGCAAAACCGGCCGAGGCTATCGTTGTCGCGAATCCAGTGAATATCGATGGCCACACGGCTCTCCCTTGAAGAATGGCGCGCAGTATATATCGCCCCCGGCGATTTCTGCGCCTCCACTGAACAAGAGCTTTAGCGAAAACACCTGCCTGGTGGCAAGAAATGTCTGACAGAGGGAGGTTATCTGGCCTTACGCAACACGTAGACGCGCATTCGCTCGCAACCGGGCAGGAAGTCCTGGTGACTGAGCAAGTGAAAACCCGCCTGTTTGAACTCGTCTTCCACTTCGGCCTTACTGGCCAGCGGCCGAGCCTGAACCCCTTGTGTATCCGGCCGCCGGCGCTTGAAACGGGTGTCGACCCGCACCGCCACAATCACCGTATCGCGGCTGACCCGGTGGAACTCCCCCAGCATGGCCAACCGATGCTCGGGGCTGGCGAGCTGCTGAAACAGTTGCATGCAAAAAATGCAGTCCACCGCATTCGCCGACAAGCCGATGGCGAATGCCGAGCTTTGAAAAGTCTTGACCCGTTTCAGCAGGTGTTGCGGGTGGTGGGTCGGTGCGTGATCGAGCATGTCCTGAGACGGGTCGGACGCCAGAATCACCCGGTTCGTGTGTTCGGCCAGCACCGGCCAAAAGCGCCCGGCCCCGCAAGTCACGTCGAGCACCAGGCCTGGCTCGCCAGCCGCCTTGAGCGCGTTACGCACCAGTTGCTCGTCACGCCAGAACGCCAGGCGCCCGGCGAGTCCACGTGAGTGCGGCTGCAGGCAGACGCGGGCGTGTTCCTGATCGTGGCGCCGGGCGAACTCGAGCTCGATGGCGGAAGGGGGTTGAGCGGACATGTAAGGGGCTCTTGTAGGAAGAATCTGCCGGAACGCAGATTAACGGCCGGTTCGTGAAAAAAAGGTCGTGGCCCTCACTCTTTGGCCAGGACACCGTCAATCACCGCACCGCGACAGCCGGCAAACATGTCCAGATCCTGGTTGTAGACCTTGCTGTTGACCTCCAGCAAACCGATCATCGAATGGAACAGGTTGTCCTGGCTCAACGGTTTATCACGGCTTAGCTGCAAGCAATGAGTGTCTACCGAGAAAGACTTCTGATAACTGTCAGAGAACCAGGCCAGCATGGCGACATGCTTCTGTTGATCGGGCGCCAGCATGTAAGGCGTACCGTGAAGGAACAGGTTGTATTCGCCGAGGGACTCACCGTGGTCCGACAGATACAGCATCGCTGTATCGACTTTGTCCTGGTTGCTGCGCAGCAGGTCGATCAGGGTCGACAGCACATGGTCGGTGTACACCAGGGTGTTGTCGTAACCGTTGACGATACTTTCGCGACTGCAATTGTTCAGCGCATTGCTTTCACACACCGGGGTAAAGCGTTCGTACTCTTTCGGGTAGCGCTTGAAGTACTCAGGACCGTGACTGCCCATCTGATGCAAGACCAGCACGGTGTCTTTGTCCAGGGTGTCGATGAAGTGCTGCAACCCCTGCAGAAGGATTTCATCGCGGCATTCACTGTTGGCGCAGAGCGTCGGGTCTTTCAGGTTGCTGACATCATCGAGGGTGACGCGGTCGCAAGTGCCTTTGCAGCCCGACTGGTT
Source organism: Pseudomonas sp. IT-P171 (assembly GCF_949767765.1). Classification (NCBI taxonomy): domain Bacteria; kingdom Pseudomonadati; phylum Pseudomonadota; class Gammaproteobacteria; order Pseudomonadales; family Pseudomonadaceae; genus Pseudomonas; species Pseudomonas sp. IT-P171. The sequence goes on along the minus strand of NZ_CATKQN010000057.1, from coordinate 331,871 downwards.
ATCGCGCCAGATGACATCCAGCCCCGCTCGCTTGAGCACATCCAGCAGACCCTCCTCATTCTTTGCCTTGCTCGCGCTGTAGTCTTTGCGGCCCATGTTGGAAAACATGCACGGCACCGAGACGGCTGTTTCCGTACCGCAGGAGTACACGTCGGTGAAGGCAATCAGGCCCGCCTCCTTGTCCAGTGCTGGCGTGGTGTCGCGGTCGTAGCCCAGCACACCAAAGTTCTCGGCCCGGGCACTCTCACCCACCACCAGCACGGTCAGGGATTTGCGGCCGTGAGCTTGCCAGGCCGGGTTTTTCCTGGCGTCCTCACCAATTTTTACGAAGGGTTGCCGGGCCGAAACGACTTGTTCGCGCAGGAAGCCGAAGGAGGCACCGATATAGTTGCTGGGCACTACCATCAAACGCAATTCGTGGTGATTTCGAAACAACGACGAGAGGCCCTGATAATTAACTAGCGCCACACCACCTAATACCACTACCGACGCAACACTTACCAAAGCCTTACTTAATAGTTCGCGATGCCAGCGGCGGTAATTTACCGATGTTATCCACAACAACCACGATGGCAAAACACCGAGCAAAAGAATATAAACCAGCAACTTTATCGAGAGTAAGTCACGGACTTCCGTTGCATTGGTTTGCGCAAAATTACGCAACATGCCGGTGTCTATCAGCACACCGTATTGGCTCATGAAATAAGCCACCCCGGCGCTGATCATAAAGATCAACGTCAACAGCGGCTTCATCAACGGCCGAAAAGCCAGCAGTGTCAGCACTATGTTGAAGGCAGCCAGAATCATCAAGCCGAAAGAAACACGCAGGGCGATGCCGTCGCCATCGAAGGCGGTGATTTCAAACAGGTGTTGCCAGAGCACTAAATTGAAGCCCGCCAACAGAAAGGTACTGGCAAACAACGTCACCCATTCCGGGCGCACGGCTTTAATCTTCAACATGATAATCGGCTGTTCCTGTAAAGAAGTGCCGTCAGCAAATGTGAAAAGTTCATTTACCGCGACAGCACTAACCTTAGGCGGCCAACCATCAATTTTTTGTGAAAAAGAAGCCAACGATTAGTTGGCTTCCTGTATGAGGTCAAAACTTAAGTTGTATTTGAGAATGGTTCAGGCCTGGTTCAGGTACCAACGCCAATCCTGTTCACCGACTTCGCCCATGAACTGCCGATACTCGGCACGTTTAACGGCGAGATAAACGCCGAGAAACTCTCCACCGAAGGCCTCCCGCGCCCACGTCGAACCTTCCAGCGCGCGCAAGGTGGTCAGCCAGTCGGTCGGCAGCAGCTCCGTGGCCTGGGCGTAACCGTTGCCTTCGACCGGAGCCCCCGGGTCCAGTTGTTCGCGAATGCCGCGATGGATGCCGGCCAGGATCGCCGCTGCCGCCAGATACGGGTTGGCGTCGGCGCCGCAAATGCGATGTTCGATGTGTCGCGAGAACGCCGGCCCGCCGGGCACGCGCAAACTCACGGTGCGATTGTCCACGCCCCAAGTGGCAGCCAGCGGCGCGTAGCTGTTGGTCTGGAAGCGACGGTAGGAGTTGGCGTTCGGACAGAACAGCAGCAACGAATCGAGCAAGGTACTGAGCATGCCGCCAACTGCCTGTTTCAGCAGCGGCGTACCGTCCGTGGCGTCGCTGGCGAACAGGTTGTTGCCGTCCTTGTCTGCGAGGCTGACGTGCATATGCATGCCAGTGCCGGCCAGGTCGTCGAAAGGCTTGGCCATGAAGCACGCCGTCATCCCGTGTTTGTGCGCCACGCCCTTGACCAGCCGTTTGTAGCGCACGGCTTCATCCATCGCCTGCAAGGCGTCGGTGCGATGTTCGAGGGTGATTTCCACTTGCCCCGGCGCGTATTCGGAAATCGCCGTGCGCGCCGGAATGCCCTGGAGTTTGCAGGCGCTGTAGAGGTCGGCCAGGAATGGTTCGATCTGCTCCAGTTCGCGCAAACCGTAGACTTGAGTGCTGCGCGGGCGTCCGCCGTCAACGTCTCGAGCCGGTTGCGGCCGACCGTTGCTGTCGCGCTGCTGATCCAGCAGGTAAAACTCCAGCTCCGCCGCCATCACCGGGTAGTAACCGTCCGCCTGCAAGCCTTCGATCACCTTCGCCAACAGGTGGCGTGGGTCGGCGATGGTCGCCGGCATGCCCTCCTTCGGGTGCATGCTGACCTGCACCGCCGCCGTCGGAATCAATCGCCACGGCATGCGCGTCAAACTGCCGCTGATCGGGTAGGCCCGGCAATCAATATCGCCCACGTCCCACACCAGCCCGGAGTTTTCAACGTCGTCGCCGTTGATGGTCAGGCCCAGGATGGTACTTGGCAAAGGCCGGCCACTTTCATACACCGCCAGCAATTCATCGCGATGCAACAACTTGCCCCGTGGCACGCCGTTGTTGTCGAGGATGAACAACTCGAACATCTCGATATCCGGATTCTGTTCAAGAAAGGTCAGGGCTTCTTGCTTCGTGGCGAAGGATGTCGTGGCACAACTCATAGGAACTCTCTTGTTTCCGCGTCAGGCAAACGCGCAGGCGCTGCCGATTTGATCCCTGCGTACGGTGCGGGACCTGTAAGAACAATCAACGGGAAAGGTGGGAATCCGGCGGGCGCGCGTGACGGCAATGCCACAACGCCCAGAAGGCGAGTTCGGAAGGAAGTGCGACCGGACAACCGTCCATAGAGAAGACCGCAGTAAACAGATGAACCGCAGCGTCACATGGCAGGATAAGTCGTTAAATCGGGATTTGAAGAACTTTGGTTGCGAAATGGCTAAACATTCTCTGAATACTGACTTAACTCTGTGTTGCAGCAGAACTATTTAATTTCTAGATACCACCCCGGACTTTCTGATTTGCGGCCTCCAGGCCTCGCGCGCCTAATCTGGCCCTTGTCATTCAAGGTCCAATCGATGGAAAACGTCCGCGCCCCTTCCCGCCCTGCCCTCTGGCTGATGGTCAGCATCATTCTCGTCGCACTCAACCTGCGCCCCTCCATGGCGGCGGTCGGTCCTTTGCTGTCGGCGATTCGCGGCGATATCCCGCTGAGTTTCAGCCTGGCCTCGCTGCTGACCATGTTGCCGGTGATGGCCATGGGACTGGCGATGTTCTTCGGGCTCAGCGTCAGCCGATGGCTCGGCGCACAGCGCACGGTGGTGGTGTCGCTGCTGATCATTGGCGTGGCGACGGTGTCGCGCCTGTTCCTCGACTCCGCGGCCGAACTGATCCTCAGTGCCGTGCTGGCAGGCATCGGTATTGCCCTGATACAGGCGCTGATGCCCGCGCTGATCAAGTCCCGTTTTGGCGACAACGTCTCTGTGTGCATGGGCCTGTACGTCACGTCGATCATGGGCGGCGCAGCGATAGCCGCGTCCTTCGCGCCGCTGGTGATGATGCGCACGGGTAGCTGGCGGATGGGCCTGGCGATCTGGGCAGTACTGGCGCTGGTCGCACTGCTGGTGTGGCTCGTCCAACGCTCGGGGATGCCGATACGGTCTGCTCAAGCGCAGCGAAATGGGTCGTTCTTCGCCAATTCCCGCGCCTGGTTACTCGCGATCTTCTTTGGCTTGGGTACTGCGTCCTACACCTGTGTACTGGCCTGGCTGGCGCCGTACTACGTGGAAAAAGGCTGGAGCGAACAAAACGCCGGTTTGTTGCTGGGTTTTCTGACGGCCATGGAGGTGTTGTCGGGCCTGCTGACGCCTGCGATCGCCAATCGCAGCCGCGACCGACGTCTGGTGCTGGTGGTGTTGCTGGCACTGATCATGGCCGGTTTCTGCGGGCTGACTCTCAGCCCGCAACACCTGAGTCTGTTGTGGCCGTGCCTGCTGGGGCTGGGCATCGGCGGATTGTTCCCGATGAGCCTGATCGTGTCGCTGGATCACCTGGACCAGCCACAACGTGCGGGCGCCCTGACCGCCTTCGTTCAAGGCATCGGCTACCTGATCGCCGGTCTCTCGCCACTGATTGCCGGGAGGATCCGCGATCAACTCGGCAGTTTCGAATGGGCCTGGTGGTCGCTTACGGGCGTCATGGCGCTGATGCTGCTGATGGTCCTGCGTTTTGACCCACGGCACTACGCCCGTCACATTCACTGATCCGGAGCAGCCACCATGCAACACACCGGTTTCGCCACCGCTCACCTTGGCATGCTGCTCTGGGCACTTTTGATTGCCGCTTCATTTTCCGCGGCGGCGCAGGTCAGCCAGGCCATCGACCCGGTCCTGCTGACCGGTTTGCGCCTGCTGTTTTGCGCCTTGGTGTTTTTGCCGCTGCGGCTGTTCAAGGGCGACGCCGCCATGACCCGCAACGGACTGCTCGGCCATGCCGTACTCGGCTTGTTGCTGGCGGTGTATTTCGGCTCATTGTTCGAGGCACTGCGCTACACCTCTGCCGTCAACACCGGGACCCTGTTCACCCTGGTGCCACTGCTGACCCTGTTTTTCGAAGCGGTGTTGATGCCCGACAGCAGCCTCCGGAAACGCGTCGCTCCAATGCTGCTGGCGGCTGCCGGCGCCGTATTGCTCGTGCTCAAAGGTACGGGGCCGGACGAATTGCCTTCGCTCTATGCGGTGTTGGTGTATGGGATCGGTTGCCTGGCGATGGCGCTCTACTCTCCCTTGAGCCAGCGACTCAAGGCTGGCAGCCTCAAAGGTCGCGGCCCGGTGGGCATGACCTTCTGGAACATGCTGTTCGGCGCGCTGTTCTTGCTGGCGTTCTGTGGGTTTAGCGGTGGCTGGCGATCGGCGTCCTTGCTGACCCTGAACGACTTCGGTTGGCTGATCTACCTGGCGCTGTTCGCCACACTGGCGACCTTCTGGCTGTTGCATCGGGCCATCGGCGTCATCGCCCCGTCGTCGGTCATTTCCTACATTTACCTGAGCACACTGTTCATCACGCTGTTTCATTGGCTCTGGTTGCGTCAGTCGCCGCTGCCGCTGGAGATCATCGGTGCCGTGCTGGTCGGCATCGGCATGCTGGCGCTGTTGATGTCCAGCCGCCGCGCCATGCCTGCAACTGTTCGGACCTGAAAGTCGCCGGCACTGCCTTCCAACTATTAGTGAAACTTCCTACAGGGCATTCTCCTGGCACCATCGTTCCGTTAGGATCTTTCGCACGAGTTTGCGCTCAATCAGCGCAAGGATCACAGCGAGACGAATGGATGCTGAACAGTAACTTGCTTAGAAAACTCGACATGCAGGACCTCATGGTGTTTGTAGCCGTGTATGAACAAAGCAGCGTCACCAGCGTGTCCGAAACACTCTGTGTCAGCCAGTCCACCGTGAGTTACTGCCTGAAAAAGCTGCGCACCGGTTTCGAGGACGAGTTGTTCATCAACACCCGCGCCGGTATGCGACCTACCTGCAAAGCCAGCACCATGTACGCCCATGTGCTGAGAATTCTGGAAAGCATCAACCTGTGTCACGCCGGTGCACCGACGTTCGACCCTAGTTTGCAACCGGTCACCTTCAACATTTGCGCACCGGAATACTTCGAGCAGTTGATCCTGCCGCGCCTGTTGAAACGTTTCGATTTCGCCGATTGGCCGGTGATGGTCAACATGCACAAGTTCGAAACCGACATCCCGGCCGAGGAACTGCGCGACGGCAGTCTCGACCTGGTGATTTGCTTCGGCCCGAATTTTCATCGCAATCACACCGACTTCAAATCCCGGATGCTGCTGGAAGATGATCTGGTCTGTGTCTTCGATAAACGCGCCACACCGCTGGAACCGCGCCTGAGCCTGCAAGCCTTTACCGAACGCCGGCATGTATTTCCGACACCCTGGACGTCCAGCACCAACATGGTCGACGGCTGGTTGGCGCAGCAGGCGCAAAAACGGCAGATAGTCGCGCGATCCAACAGCTACAGCGCGGCGCTGAAAATGATCACCGGCACCGACTTCATCGTCACCCTGCCCCGACGCATCCAGCAGTTGCTGGCCAGCGAGGTCATCTTCAATCACTGCGAAGCGCCCAACGGTCTGCCGGGGTTCACCCTCGACATGCAGTGGAGTCAAAGTGCCGATGAAGACGGCGCCAATGCCTGGTTGCGCGAGCAGGTGGTGCAGGCCTGCACCGAGCAGGACATGACCTGAGACTCAGTTGTTGATGGCGACTTTGCTGTAGGACTCTCGATCAATGTCGAGGATTTCCACGGCCAGCTGGACTTCCACGCCCGTTGGCCACTCACACAGTTCCTGCACCACGGCCAGCAGGCTTTCGGACAACTGTTTTTTGATCGCCGGCGAGCGGCCACTCAACAAGGCCAGCTTTACATGCACGAATGCCCGCTCAGCCAATGCGGTGCCGACCTTGAACGACTCGACCTTTACCGCGCGACTCTTGATGTCGTATTCGGCAGCAAACTGACCGGAAGCCACCAGCGTATTGTTCAGCCTGATCAGGGCCACATCGGCATTCAGCTCGGGCAGGTTGGCGGTGTATTCCATGTGCAGGTGGGGCATGATGTGGCTCCTTGAGGTTGGCGCAAAGGTCGTACATATATCACAGAGTTGCCCTGCTCACTGAAGCGGCGGCGACTCGAAGCGCTCACTCATGAACGCCTCCAGTCGCGAGCGCAACCAGCGTTCGGCAGGGTCGGTGTCGACGTGGCTGAGCCAGACCATGGACAGGTCCAGGGTCGGGGTCTTGAACGGAAAAGGCTCCGTGAACAGCTGACCGGACGCCGCCATCGCCTCGGCGGCGTAATCCGGCAGGCTGGCGATCAGATCGGTTCCGGCGAGCAAGGCGGGTAACGAGCTGTATTGCGGCACGGATAAAACCACCTGGCGCGTACGACCAATCTCCGCCAGCCACTCATCGGCGTAACCACTGACATTGGCGGTGTGCGACACCAGCACGTGAGGGCGCGAGCAATATTCATCGAGGGTCAGCGGCGTGTCGGACGCATCGGCACGCAAGATACTGGGCTGGATGTGCCGCAGCAATTTGCGCTTGGCATTGGCCGGGAGACCGCGGGTCTGGCTGATACCAACGGTGATATCGCCGGACGCCAGCAAATCGGGAATCCGCCAGTAATCGACATGCTGCACCACAAACACCACCTTCGGCGCTTCCTGGCGCAGGGCACGCAACAACGGTGGCAGAAGACCAAACTCGACATCGTCCGACAGCCCGATGCGGAAAGTCATGGTGCTGCTGGCGGGGTCGAAGTCATGGGTCAGACTCAAGGCCACCGATAGCGAATCCAGCGCTGGCGACAGGTATTGAATCAACTCCTCGGCCCTGGCGGTCGGCTCCATGCGATGACCGACGCGAATGAACAGTGGATCGTTAAACATCGTGCGCAAGCGGTTGAGCGCCGAACTGATGGTTGGCTGCCCGAGAAACAACTTCTCCGCCACCCGGGTGACGTTACGTTCGAGCATCAAGGTTTCGAACACCACCATCAGGTTGATATCCGCCTTGCGTAGTTCGTTGCGATTCATCCACTGCCCCCCCAGTCCCCAAATCTGCTGACAGTTTAGGTAGCTGCCGCAAGCGGCGTCTATGCGACTCAAGCAGTCTGCGTTTGATCCGAGCGCAAGGTTGCTTGCAAAGAAGCTGCCCTCATTGAGCAGCTTCACCACCTGAAGATCAGATTTCCTTTATCGGCGTGTGATCGTGAGTCCCCTTGATCAGGCTGATGGCATGCGCGCAATCCGCCTTGTTGACGTACGCCTCGCCGCTGGCAATCGTTTCATGGTTCCCCGCCCTCAAGCGCCACCGCCATTGACCTTTGCCAGTCTGGGGGGTGCCACGGGTTTGCCTGTAAATCTCAAAATACATTGATCGCTCCTTGCGATTGGCTGATGACGGCAGATCAGTGACCTGCGAAACCAGAGTAGATGAGGATTTTTGGCGGTGGGGAGTTTCAGTGTCAGGGGATATTGCGAAGGAAAACCTTGAATATTCAGAGCGGCAAATGGATTCGGGGGTGGGTAAACAGACTGACTCAGGCAAGTAACTTTTCTCGTGAAACGGTATATCTTTCTTACGCCGGGAGGCGACCGAATCCGACGCAGCAACGCCGCTGACGGTGTTCCTTCCGTAGAATCCAAGCGCGACCAAACACCTGTCTTCGCGTCCGGATTTCCTGGAAATCCGGTCAGTAGAATGCAGGTTTTCTGTTTCATTAAATGGAGTTGTACATGCACCGGGGCATCACGTTTACTCTCATCATTCTGACCACAGCACTAAGTGCATGTACGTCGAACAGTCCCTCCACGGACCCGTCCCTCGTGGGCTCATGGCAAGGAATGCGCGAAGAACACGGCAAATGCCAGTTCCTGTCCTGGAATACGAATTTCGAGCCCAATGGTCGCTTCTCGATCACCTTCTTCCGAGACGCGCAACGGACCCAACCCATTCAAACCGAGCGAGGTTCCTGGTCTGCGGCGAATGGCAAGAATGAAATGAAAACGGACGGTGTCCGGACTCCGGAAATCTATGAGTACAAAATACTGGATGGGAACACCATTCACTACGTAAACACCGTCACAGATCCTACCGCCGACTGCCAAGAGGACTACGCGTTTACGGAACATCGTATTCGCAACTAAGCGTTAACCCCCTCACTCCGCCGAGAACCAAAAAGCCCCGTAGATTTTCATCTACGGGGCTTTTCTATGTAACGTCCAGCCGATTGCAGCAGAGTGAGGGGGACAGTTTCAGTTTTTCCAGTCAGGAGCCGCATCGGTGCGGGAATCCCGGGGATGTGGATGCGTTGATGATTACGCCGCCTTCGTTTTGAGGTTCGTTCACAGATTTTTCTGATGAGTCGAGGCATCAGCTTGCAGGGTTAGCGGTTGATCTGCGACCAGCTCCACATCACTCTCAAGCTCTGCCCGAGGCTCTGGGGCGACAGTGTCAGAACGGGCTAAAAGCCGCTGTACACCTCTTTCAATCAGCGAAAGCAATCCATAGCTGATAAAGCCAAAGATCAGCCCGACAACCAAAATGCTCAAAGGATGAATTTGCACGGCGTCCTGGCTTTCCAGCATGTATTGAAAAGCCTGAACAGCCACAGCCACACAGGCCGCAGCGGCTGCTATCAGCTTCACAGACAACCAAAGACGCCGCCATCTGTTCATGACATCACCTGTCATTCGATCAGTTGCTCTGTATTGCAGGATAGACAATGAGCTTGGTTCACGGGATGTGGTGTTGCATTGCTGTGTTCCTCGACGCGATGGCCGCGTTCTTCCCCCAAAAATCCCCCAAAACAAAACGCCAGAAACGAAAAAGCCCCGTAGCTTAATCAGCTATGGGGCTTGATGAGATGGTCAGCCAGAATCCCTGCAGATTTAAGCTTGCAGGGATTTTTTGTTTAATCCTGCGGCAGACTCCGGCATCGTCTGACAGCCCCTTCCTGATTTGTCCAAGCCCCTGGCGGCATCACGTTTAGCCCCTAAGCTCTGCGCCGTGCGGGGCAAAAAGGCCCTGACCATCGACAATCATGCGAACTCAAAAGGAGCCTCTGCAATGGCTAGAGATAAAGCAAAAGACGACACACACTTCAACTGCACCCAGCCCCATGAAGCCGACTACGTCGCAGGTCTTTACCCTCATGCAAAGGAAGAGGTCAAAACGTTCCTGGCATCGGCCTGCAAGGACAAAACCCTGCATAACTCCACCCACAAAGACGTCTATGAGCTGATCAAGAGGAAACTGGGTCACTCGCAGCCGTAAGATTCACGTTCACGGGATAACTCCTGCTTGTTCAAGGAAAGCCCGAACGCCGCGCCCCTGCAGAGCTGCGCCGATGCTCGAGCTCCACCCTCAAAAAAAGTAAAAAACGCCGCCTTTTTAGACTTAGAGAAGCGGCGTTTTCGCATTCGGGATTTGTCCGTTTTTGTAAGGCCATAAGAATATCGGGGTGACTCTCGGCGCAGTTGTAGGCAAAATCCGGGAGTTGCGTACGAACGTGCTTCTGCTGCGTGTTTCAGTAAGTTAGCGCCTTGATGACGTCAGTTTCAGCGGGATACTCTCAAGACGTCGCTGGAATTCCAGCGATCGGGCTTGGTAACCCGACGAGTTGCGCAACAGCGCCCCCTTCACATTTTCTTGGTGTTTGTACGCCTGAAAACTTGTGTTATGGCGGTTGTGCGCGGGACGCTTTCGAGCGTGCCGGTCTCCGTGACTCCCGGTTTACCAACCTGCGCACAGCTGCCACCCATTCGCTTGGTAACGAAATGGCAGCTCCTCACGTCACGGAGCTAGACATGGATACTTCAAATCCGCACAAAAGCAGTCATTCCCCTCAACACAATTCCAAGTCGTATAAAACCTCACCGCTCGACCTAACCCGCCGCCTCATTGAAGGAGGTGACAAATGAGCGACAAACCCGAGCTGACGACCATTGGCCTCACACCGTTCCACTATTGCTCCAACCAGCCGTTATTCCGCGTAAATTCCGGCGTACCTGTCGGGAAAGCCTTGGCGCAAGCATCTGACCTTCTGTACCTGGCCAAGCTGTTGACTGTCGATGCGGCTTACGCCAAGGACACAGACAGACATGCTTGGGCAGCGCATTACCTGACCGCCATGAGCAAGGCCGTCGTGGATGACGTACACAAGGTGCTGACGAGGTGGCCACCGGTGAACACCGACGCCTGATACGTACATGTAGACGTCCCTAAAAACGCCCTGAAAAATCTACAGAAACGAAAAAGCCCCGTAGCTTGTTCAGCTACGGGGCTTTTTCTATGTAATGGCGGAGAGATAGGGATTCGAACCCTAGGTACCGGTGAAGGTACAACGGATTTCGAATCCGTCCCATTCGGCCACTCTGGCATCTCTCCAACGGCGCGCATCATAACAACACTTTTGCCGGAAGCGAACCCCCTGAGCGAAATATTTCTGTGCTATCAGATGCTTGCGTCGATTAAAGCGGTACGCCCAGACGATTGGCGACTTCTTCGTAGGCTTCGATGACGTCACCGAGGCCCTGACGGAAGCGGTCCTTGTCCATTTTCTTGCCGGTGGCCTTGTCCCACAGACGGCAGCCGTCCGGGCTGAATTCGTCACCCAGGACGATGGAGCCGTCGGAGAACACGCCAAATTCGAGTTTGAAGTCGACCAGCAGCAGGCCGGCGTCGTCGAACAGTTTGCTCAGGACTTCGTTGACCTTGAGCGACAGTTCTTTCATGCGAACCAGTTGCTCGGCGGTGCCCCAGCCGAAGGCCACGACGTGGGATTCGTTGATGAACGGGTCGCCCTTGGCGTCGTCCTTCAGGAACAGTTCGAAGGTGTAAGGGTTGAGCTTCATGCCTTCTTCGACGCCCAGGCGCTTGACCAGGCTGCCGGCCGCGTAGTTACGCACGACGCACTCGACCGGGATCATGTCGAGTTTTTTCACCAGGCATTCGTTGTCGCCCAGCAGTTTGTCGAATTGGGTCGGCACGCCGGCGGCTTCGAGTTTCTGCATGATGAAGGCATTGAACTTGTTGTTCACCATGCCTTTGCGGTCGAGCTGCTCGATGCGCTTGCCGTCGAACGCCGAGGTGTCGTTGCGAAACAGCAGGATCAAGCGGTCAGCGTCGTCGGTCTTGAAAACCGATTTGGCTTTGCCGCGGTAGAGTTCTTCACGTTTTTCCATGATGGGCTCCGCTTGCTAAGTAGGTGGGCTAGGCGATGTGTCGCCAGTCGAGCCCTGAATCTTGATCGGCCAATTGCAGCCAGTCCGGGTCGCACCCGAGGGTGTCGACAAAACATTGCCGGGCCAGCTGCGGCAGGTTGTTCTTGCTGCTCAGATGGGCCAGGACCAGGTGTTGCAGGCCTTGCCAGCCCAACTCGGACACCAGGAATGCCGCCTGGTGGTTGTTCAAATGTCCCAGTTCACCGCCCACCCGCTGCTTGAGAAAGTACGGATAGTGACCGCGAGCCAGCATGTCTCGGCAATGGTTGGCCTCGATCATCAACGCATCGAGATCCCGATAGCCGTCCAGCACTTTGTTGCAGTATGAACCCAGGTCGGTCAACAGGCCGAAGCGCCGCTCACCGTCACTGAACACATATTGCGTCGGTTCCTGTGCATCGTGGGCCACGGCAATGACGCCGATGCTCAGTGCGCCGATCTGCAATTGCTCGCCGCCCGCCAGAAGGCCGGCCGGTTCAATCGGTTTGCGCATCCCGCGCAGGGTGCCGCGACTGAGGTAGACAGGCAGATTGTAGCGCCGAGACAGCAAACCCACGCCATGCACGTGGTCGGCATGTTCGTGGGTCACGAGTATCGCGCTCAGTTGCGCCGGGTTCACACCCAGGCGCAACAGGCGTTTTTCGGTTTCCCGCAGGGAGAAACCACAATCCACCAGCACGTACGTATCAGCGCTGGCTATCAGCGTGCCGTTCCCTTGGCTACCGCTGCCGAGAACGGCAAAACGCATGTGATCAGCCCAGGTTGTCCTGAATCACGCTCAACACTTTGCGCGCCACATCAGCCGGCGCCACGGTGTTGATGTTTTTCTCGACGGTGACCTGAACGGTATCGCCTACCTTGCTCAGGCGAACCTGATAACGCTCGGCACGGGCTTCCACTTCTTCCTTGCTCGGCGCACTGCCGAACAGGCCGCTGAAGAAACCAGGCTTCTCGTCTTTCTTCTCGGCTTTTTCAGACAGGTTGATGTAGTACAGGCCCAGGCTGCGGTTGATGTCTTCAACGCGCCATTCGCCCTGTTCCAGCGCACGACCGACGCTCGACCAGGCACGGTCCAGGTCGTTACCGACGTTCAGAACCGGGTTGCCGCTGCCGTCTTCGCTCAGGCTGACGCGACTTGGCGTATCGAAATCACGCGAAGCCAGCATGGAGACCGAACCGCCCTTCTCCGAGATGCGGCTCATGCTCGCGAGCATGTCGTCGACCAGTGCCGCGTCCAGGCCGGTGTTGACCGAACGGTTGGTGAAGGCGACATCGGCGGTGCTGCCGGCAGGACGCTCGGCGCTTACCACGTAGACTTCACTGGTGTTGCGCTGCACGCCCGGCTCGATACGCACCCGCACGCGGGTTTCGCTGTCAGCGCCGACACCGGCTGCGCTCAGGCGCTTGGCCATCGCTGCGGACAGTTCGTCGGAATGCTGCCAGGTGGTGGTGAATTCGCCGGTTTGCGGACGCTGTTCATCCAGACGGAAACCGTTGTCCTGGAAGAACTGCACAGCCACTGGCCAGACTTCGGCCGGCGGGTTCTGAGCGACGATCCAGCGCGAGTCACCGGTTTTCTGCAGCGAGTAGGCACTGGCGTCGGCAGCGGCGGACAGCGGCTGCGGACGCGGCACGATGTATTCACCCTTGACGGTGTCATCGGCCACGTTGCGCGGGATCGGCAGCAGCGGATCCAGGTGTTTGGAGGTGCTGACGTCCGGTGGCAATTGCATCGGTGCAGTCTGTTGCGCTTCCAGGTAATCGCTACCACGGTCACGGAAATAACCTTCCGGGCCCCAGACCCATCCACAGCCACTGGTGCTGGAGATAATCAAGGCAAGTGCGGAAAGTCCGGCCATTCGCTTCATGCGTTGTACTTCCTCAATTAAACCAGGACGCTGCACTGGCGCAGAGCCGTGCGGAGCGTTTCATGACAAGGTGCGCTCAGCCAGGTCAGCGGCAGGCGAATGCCTTCGTGCATCAGGCCCATTTCAACCAAAGCCCACTTCACCGGAATCGGGTTGGCTTCGATGAACAGGTCCTTGTGCAGCGGCATCAGTTTTTCGTTGATTGCCCGAGCGGTCTCGGCATCGCCCTTGAGCGCGGCCTCGCACAGATCGGCCATTTCGCGTGGAGCAACGTTGGCGGTGACGGAAATGTTGCCCTTGCCGCCCAGCAGGATCAGTTCGACGGCGGTCGGATCATCGCCGGACAGCACGATGAAGTCCTTGCTCACGCCATCGAGGATTGCCTTGGCGCGCTTCATGTCGCCGGTAGCTTCCTTGATACCGATGATGTTCGGCACGGTGGACAGGCGAATCACGGTCTCGGCCTGCATGTCGCAGGAGGTGCGGCCAGGAACGTTATAGAGAATCTGTGGGATGTCGACCGCTTCGGCAATGTGCTTGAAGTGCTGGTACAAACCTTCCTGAGTCGGTTTGTTGTAGTACGGAACGACCAGCAGGCAGGCGTCGGCACCGGCCTCTTTGGCATTACGGGTCAGTTCGACGGCTTCGCGGGTCGAATTGGCACCCGTACCGGCGATGACCGGAATACGGCCGTTGACCTGTTTGACCACGGCACGGATGACAGCGATGTGCTCGTTGACGTCGAGGGTCGCCGACTCGCCGGTAGTACCGACCGCGACAATGGCATGGGTGCCGTTTTCAAGGTGGAAGTCCACGAGTTTGCTGAGGCTGTCCCAGTCAAGACGCCCTTGTGCATCCATGGGTGTGACCAGTGCCACCATACTGCCCGCAATCATGAAACCGCTCCTGCCGGAAAAAGAGAGCCGTAATGGTACTGGCGCCAAGATGCTTGTACAAGCGAAGTACTGCGCTGCTGCCATTCCCCTTGGCGCTGCTTTTCGCTACCCTTCAGACTTTGATCGGTACTGACATGCTCGTACGCCGGGTTTCAGCCTCCATTTTCGGCATCACAAGCCCCGATCCAGCGTTGCCACCCTTCGCTCTTGCCTTGATAGAGCACGTTGCAACCTTCGGCCCGGGTTTTCTGAATTCGCATCCGCAGGCTCGCCCCCGGTAAAAAAAGCCCGTAGAAGTATCGACCGCTCATCGCTTTAGGAATGCTGCATGTCCACCCCCACAGTTCGCGAACAATTCCTTGTCATCAGTGCCCTCGGCGCCAACCCCATGGAGCTGACTAACGTCCTGTGCCGCGCCAGCCATGAAAACCGCTGCGCCGTGGTCACCTCTCGCCTGACCCGCCATGGCGAGTGCAGTGCGTTGATCCTCGAGATCTCCGGCAGCTGGGACGCCCTGGCGCGTCTCGAAGGCAGCTTGCCGACCCTCGCCAAGAAACACGCCTTCACGGTCAACGTGGTGCGCAGCGCGGCGCTGGAGAATCGTCCACAGGCCCTGCCGTACGTCGCCTACGTCAGCTCGGCGTACCGCTCGGACATCATCAACGAGCTGTGCCAGTTCTTCATGGACCACAACGTCGAGCTGGAAAACCTGACCTGTGACACGTATCAGGCGCCGCAAACCGGCGGCACCATGCTCAACGCCACGTTTACCGTGACCTTGCCGGCCGGTGTGCAGATCAGCTGGCTGCGCGATCAGTTCCTGGATTTCGCCGACGCGCTGAACCTGGATGCCCTGATCGAACCGTGGCGCCCACAAAACCCAATGTAAGGAAGCTTTCATGGCCGTTGCCATCGACCAACCGGTTGCCGACTTCGAAGCCCCCGCCACCAGCGGGCAGACCGTCAGTCTCGCGAGCCTCAAAGGCAAGCAAGTGGTCATCTACTTCTATCCGAAGGACAGCACGCCGGGTTGCACGACCCAAGGCCAGGGCTTTCGTGATCAGCTCGACGCCTTTAAAGCGGCCAACACCGAAGTCTTCGGCGTGTCGCGTGACAGCCTGAAATCTCACGAGAACTTCAAGGCCAAGCAAGCGTTCACCTTCGAGCTGATCAGCGACAAGGAAGAAGCGCTGTGCCAGCTGTTTGATGTGATCAAGCTGAAGAAGCTTTATGGCAAGGAATACATGGGTGTTGATCGCAGCACGTTCCTGATCGACAAGAATGGTGTGCTGCGTCAGGAATGGCGGGGCGTGAAGGTGCCGGGGCATGTGGACGCTGTTCTGGCGGCGGCTCAGGCGCTGAACAAGGCCTAATTACCTGGCGCCTGTTCTGGCGCTTTCGCGAGCAAACCCGCTCCCACATTCAATCGCATTCTTACAGGAAGAACGCGGTTGAATGTGTGTGCGGGCTTGCTCCGGGCCGCGTTCCGACGAAGAGCCCCTTACCCTCACTGAAAAAATCAGGGTGATCCGTTAAAGCAGCGGCGCCACTACCGGTTCCTTGCGCGGCCAGGCATCAAGCACCGCCTTGAACAACGTCGCCAGCGGAATCGCGAAGAACACTCCCCAAAAGCCCCACAACCCGCCAAACAACAGTACCGCGCAAATGATCGCCACCGGATGCAGGTTGACCGCTTCCGAAAACAGCAGCGGCACCAGCACGTTGCCGTCCAGCACCTGGATGATTCCGTAAACCGCCATCAGATAGATGAACTGGTCGCTCCAGCCCCACTGGAACAACGCAATCAACAGTACCGGCACCGTCACGACTACCGCGCCGACGTAGGGCACCACGACCGACACACCCACCAACAGCGCCAGCAGCGCCGCGTAGTTGAGCCCCAGCACGACAAACCCGATGTAGGTCGCACCACCGCAGATAAAGATTTCGATGACCTTGCCGCGAATGTAGTTGGCGATCTGCCGGTTCATTTCATGAGCGACGCGAGTAATCAACGCGCGCTCGCGAGGCAGGTAACCGCGTACCCACTGGCCAATCATTTCCCGGTCCTTGAGGAAGAAGAACACCAGGATCGGCACCAATACCAGGTAGATCATGATGTTCACCAGCAGCGGCAGACTCGACAGCGAAAACGTCAGCGCCCACTGGCCGAACTTGCCGATCTCACCCCGTGCAACTTCGATGGCTTGCAGCACCTGTTCATCAGACACCAGGTGCGGGTAGCGTTCGGGCAGCAGCAATAACAACGATTGCCACTTGGCGAGCATGCCCGGCAGTTCATTGAACAGCGTGATCAGCTGATGCCAGAGCAACGGCACAACGATCACGATGAACACCAGCAAAACACCCATGAACAACGCAAACACCAGCCCCACGGCCACCCCGCCCGGCATGCGCAAGCGCTCAAGGGTCACCACCAGTCCCTGCATCAGATACGCCAACACCATACCGGCGAGCACTGGCGCGAGCATGCCGCCCAGCGTCAGGACGGCGGTAAACGCCAGAAACAGCAAAACCGCGAGCACCACGGCTTCTTCGTCGGAAAAATAGCGCTGAATCCAGTCGCGTAACACCTTGAACATCAAAAATCCCTTAGAAACGAATGCGCCAGGTTTCAGGCTTTCTTCAACCAGTAGCGGTAAACGCCCGCTTCATCTTCTTCACGAAGCAGCGTATGACCGGCCAAACGGGCAAAGGTGCGAAAGTCACGCTGCGAGCCCGCATCGGTGGCGATCACCTTGAGCACCGCGCCGCTGGTCATGCGATTGAGTTCCAGCTTGGCCTTGAGCAACGGCAACGGACAATTCAGGCCGCTGGCGTCCAGTTCGGCGTCATGGTCTACAGCGTTGGTCATTGCATCACTCCGGGTCATGTGGTCGAGGGGCTTAGAATATCTGGTCCGAAGCGTACTGTCCGGCTACAGTAAGGTCTTTGTCGACTAAGGCTTTGTGCATGACTTTTTTGCGCCCTACCCTGCTGACGCTCGCTTGCCTGCTTGCCTCACCAGGCTTCGCCGACGACCTGCCGTCACTCGGGGACGCCAGTTCTGCCATTGTCTCGCCACAACAGGAATACCAGTTGGGCCGTGCCTGGCTGGCGCTGCTGCGCAGTCAGGTTTCCCAGCTCAACGATCCGCAGCTCAAGGATTACGTCGAATCCAGCGTCTACCGTCTGGTGGAGACAAGCCAGGTCAACGACCGCCGCCTGGAATTCATCCTGATCAACAGCCCGCAACTCAACGCCTTTGCGGCGCCGGGCGGGATTGTCGGGGTCAACGGCGGTTTGTTCCTTAATGCCCAGACCGAGGGTGAATACGCCTCGGTACTCGCTCACGAACTGGCTCACTTGTCGCAGCGCCACTTTGCACGTGGCGTCGAAGCGCAACAGCGCATGCAGGTGCCGATGATGGCTGCGCTACTGGCCGGCATCGTGATTGCCGCTGCCGGTGCGGGCGATGCCGGGATCGCGGCCATTGCGGGCACACAGGCGGCGGCGATTCAGGAACAGCGACGCTTTTCACGCCAGAACGAACAAGAGGCCGACCGCATCGGCATCCTTAACCTTGAAAAAGCCGGTTACGATCCACGCTCGATGCCAACCATGTTCGAGCGGCTGGCGCGCCAATACCGTTTCGACGCCAAGCCGCCGGAATTCCTGCTGACTCACCCGGTGACTGAATCGCGGATCGCCGACACCCGTAACCGCGCCGAACAGGCCAAACCGGGCGGTATTGAAGACTCCATGCGTTATCAACTGATTCGCGCGCGGGTCCAACTGATCTACGAGGAAACCCCAGGCCTGGGCGCCAAACGCTTTCGCGCCCAGCTGGATGAGAACCCGAAAAACGATGTCGCACGCTATGGCCTGGCCATCGCCCAGATCAAGGGTGGCCAACTGAATGAGGCACGTGAAAACCTCAAGTTGCTGCTGGCCAAGTCGCCGAACGAGATCATCTACAACCTGGCGCAGATCGATCTGGACATCACCAACAATCGCCTGCCGGATGCTCAAACCCGGGTCGACCGGATGCTGACTCAGTATCCGGGCAACTATCCGCTGAATCAGGTGCGCGTCGATTTATTGCTCAAGCAGAACCGTGCGCCCGAAGCGGAAAAGGCACTGGAAACCCTGCTCAAGAGCCGCCCGGATGATCCGGACGTCTGGTACATGGTGGCTGAAACCCGCGGCCTGTCAGGCAACATCATTGGCCTGCATCAGGCTCGCGCCGAGTACTTTGCACTGGTCGGCGACTACCGCCAGGCCATCCAGCAACTGGACTTCGCCAAGCGCAAGGCCGGAACCAACTTCCCACTGTCTTCGCGGATCGACGCTCGCCAACGGGAGCTGATGGAGCAGGAGCGGATGATCAAGGACATGATGGGCTGACGCTTTTCAACAGGCACAAAAAAACCGCCTCTTTCGAGGCGGTTTTTTATTCAGCCGACAACCGGTTTATTCAGCCAGTTTGAAGGTGATGAAGCTGGCGCGATTTTGACGCAGAACCCGCATCGACACCGAGCGGTTCTTCGGCAGCGCCTTGGCGATATCAGTGAACTCCTTGGTGGAACCAATCGCCTGATTGTTCAGGTGAGTGATAACGTCGCCCGGCTGCAAACCAATCATGGAAGCAGGACCGTCCTGGACTTCCTTGATCACCACACCACCTTTGAGGTCGTAGGTTTTCTTCTGCTCGTCGGTCAGCTCGGCCACGGAAACACCCAGGCGATTGCTGCTGCGCTCAATACTGGATTTCGGCAATGCGTCCAGCTCTTTGCCTTCTTCCGGGATAGCGCCGACCGTCAGCTCGACATTCTTGCGCTTGCCTTCACGGATCACTTCCAGGTTGGCTTTCGAACCAGCTTTCAGTGCGCCCACCAGGTGCGGCAGATCTGCTGACATGACGATCGGTTGATCGTTCATGCTCAGGATCACGTCGCCCACTTGCAGACCACCCTTGGCAGCCGGGCCATCGTCCTGGATCTGAGCCACCAGCGCACCGGCCGGTTTTTCAAGACCGAACGACTCGGCCAGATCCTTGTTCACTTCCTGAATGACAACGCCCAACCAGCCACGGCTGACTTTGCCGCCGCTTTTCAGCTGATTGGATACGTCCATGGCTACGTCGATAGGAATCGCGAACGACACGCCCATGAAGCCGCCGGAACGGGTATAGATCTGCGAGTTGATCCCGACGACTTCGCCCGCCAGGTTGAACAGCGGTCCACCGGAGTTGCCCGGGTTGATCGGCACGTCGGTCTGGATGAACGGCACATAATTTTCGTTCGGCAGACTGCGACCGACAGCGCTGACGATGCCCTGAGTCACGGTATGGTCGAAACCGAATGGCGAGCCGATTGCGACCACCCACTGGCCGGCCTTCAGGTCTTGGGATTTGCCAAGTTTGAGAACCGGCAGATCCTTGCCTTCGATTTTCAGCAAGGCCACGTCGGAACGTGGATCGGTGCCGACCAGCTTGGCTTTCAGCTCACTGCGATCAGCCAGACGAACGAGAATTTCGTCGGCATCGGCGATCACATGATTGTTGGTGAGGATGTAGCCGTCAGACGAGATGATGAACCCCGAACCCAACGACTGGGCTTCGCGCTGGCGATCACCGCGAGGTGAACGCGACTGTGGTGGCATGCCACGCTCGAAGAATTCTCGCAACATCGGCGGCAAGCCTTCGAGGTCAGGCATCTGCTCGCTCACTTTGCGATCCGGCAGCTTCTGCGTGGTACTGATGTTCACCACAGCAGGCGAGGCCTGTTCGACCAGTTGCGTAAAATCAGGCAACTCGACTGCTTGAGCAGCGACCGCCTGACCGAGCACCAGTACAGTGGCAAAAATGGAGAGGTAAGACTTCAAGCGTGGTATCGACATACGGCTCCCGTTACGACGAGCATGGTTAAGCGATATGGAGCAAGGAACACCGGGAACGATACGCCGGTATTTTTGTTCCGGGAACAACAAACAAGGCCAGAGCCGAGGGGCTCTGACCTATAAAAAATTATGGGGATATTTGCAAATTGAAATGCTCACCAAACATTTCGATATCAGCTCACTACTGGGTTGCAGTGGCATCACTGCGCATGGACAGCGCAATCCGTTCAGCGGTGCCAACAGGAATTTCACCGACCACGGTAACCATCATATCGCCTTGGGGCGTTGTCAAGCGCCGGGATACGGCGACGGTCGGGCCCAACTGAGTGCGAGTATCTGTGACCTTTGCACCATTCAGTGGCTCAAGGAACACCGAGAAACGGGCCAGACCATCGTCATACATCAGACTGTTGACCTGGGTTTTTGTCTCTGGATCCTTGCGCGAGGTACTGCTGGTCAGCTCGAAGCCTGCAGGCAGCCAATCCGAATGCCAGCTCTGGGCAACCTTGACCGCTGAAGCCTTGTCGCTGTCGAGAGCGACGGTTTTGCAATCACTGCCAGGCTGCAGATCACTGTCGGACGGAATACCAGAGGTATCCATCTGCGTGAACTGGAAGCGCTCCAGCAACTGCCCCTTGTCGTTCAGGAGCAACGATTTGAGCGGCAATCCGGTTTCTTTGTCCAGGTGCAGTTCAAAACCATACCGGTGCTGATCGCGCGGTTTCAGGGAAACGATTACCGCAGCACGCCCGGCAACACGCGACTTGCCGATGACGGCAAGGTCGTACCAATTCTTGAGCTTCTGTGGATCTAGAGCACGAGCAGCGGAATTGCGGGAGTCCCCAAGTCCTGCGATCAGGGTGCCGCTGACGCATTGAGTATGCCCATCAATGCGCACGACTTCCTGAGCAGAGCCATCAAGCTGGAGTATACGCTCGCGGACCTTGCCATCCTGGACGCGGTGCCAGATGTTGTGGGTAGAAAAACTACCGTTTCGCTCGTAGACAAAAGTACCGCGAAAGCTTTGCTGTTGCTCGGCCTGACCAAGACGGGTCAACCAGTCCTGGGCTTCATCGGCGTGGGCTGGAACAATGAACCAGCCACCGAGCAGAAGCGAAAGTAGAGGTATGGCGCGCATGATCCTCCTTAACGGTTTTCCAGGCTTGCTGCACGAGCGTAAGGCAGAGCGCTCTCAGTACCTTTCAGTGCAGCCTGTTGAGCATGTTGGCGCAAGTAGCCTGGCAAACGTTGATCGTGCCAGCCCGGCTGACCTTGCAAAACGCCGTTGGCCATAGGACCAGTGGCTTCCGAACTCTCATTATAGCCGGCCAATACAGCTGGACCCTTGACCTGAGGAACGGCCAGACTCGGTTGGCTGGAATGCTGAGCCAGCTCGACACCCGCGATCTCGTCCTGATTGTACAGACGAACACCTGCCAATACGGCAACGGTGACCGATGCTGCAACTGCCAGACGACCCAGGCTGCGCCATGGACCACGGGAAGCTTTTGCCGGTACGGCTTCGTCAGCCAGCGCAGCGGAAACGGCCGCGGCGATATCCAGGCGTGGAAGAAGCAGATCCTTATGCATCACTGCCCGAGCGATTTGATAACGAGCCCATGTTTCACGGGTTTCAACATCGTCAAAGGCATTCAACACCCGACGCAATTCCAATTCGTCCGCTTCGTTATCCATCACTGCGGACAGCGATTCCTGCAGGGCTTCACGACTCATGGCGTTCCTCTCTTGGCTGTCGCCGCTGTCTCAGTTTTCCTGCAACAACGGCTGCAGGGCTTTATCGATGGCCTCCCGAGCGCGGAAAATCCGGGAGCGCACGGTACCCACCGGACATTGCATGACGCTCGCAATGTCCTCGTAACTCAGACCATCGAATTCACGTAAAGTTAAAGCCGTACGCAAATCTTCTGGCAGTTGCTGAATGGTTCGATGGACGGTGCCTTCGATCTCATCCCGCAGCAATGCACGTTCTGGCGACTCGAGATCCTTGAGGCCATGATCGCCATCGTAGAACTCTGCATCCTCGGAACTGACATCACTATCCGGCGGCCGGCGGCCGCGTGAAACCAGATAGTTTTTCGCCGTGTTGATGGCGATGCGGTAAAGCCACGTATAAAACGCGCTGTCTCCGCGAAAATTTCCAAGTGCACGGTATGCCTTGATAAAGGCTTCCTGTGCCACATCCTGGGCTTCATGGGTGTCGTGCACGAAACGCACGATCAACCCGAGAATTTTGTGCTGGTATTTCAGCACTAGCAGATCGAAAGCTCGCTTGTCGCCGCGCTGAACGCGCTCGACGAGCTGCTGATCCTCTTCCTGGGTTAGCATGAACTCTCCTCGATAAGCTCGGAGGAAGCTTGCATAACTAAACGACCAGACTTGCAAACATAGACTCGGGCTTTTCGCAAAAGTTCTCCCCCTCCAAGCAAGTTTCCTGCGGGCTCTGATTGGCACGCACGAAAAGCGCAGCTCGAGCTAACCCGGCTGCGCGAATAATCTTGTCATCGGATTCGACAGCAAGGATCAATCCGCAATCCCACGCTGAAGCCGACACTGTCCCTTGATTCAGGCAACGGTCTATTGATCTTGGGCCTTTGGCAAAAGTTCCAAATATTTATAGCTGTGCCATACCGACATTGTGCAACCCTGAACGGAAAAAGACTGTTAAATCCACGATACAGTCTTCTTGTCGCCGAACGGGTCGAAAAACCATCCGACGAAACGTCAGGTCTTTTCTGTCACTGTAGTTTCACAATGCCATGTCAGCCCGGCTATTGTGCCGCTCCCCCCCTCTATATACTAGTGGGCTGTGTGGCCGCCTTGACTCCTCGTTCCAGTAGTCTGGCGCCAACCCCGACCCGGGTCGCTTTGAGCGGAATCCTGAAATGAGCCAACAGTTTCAACACGATGTTCTGGTCATTGGCAGCGGTGCAGCCGGTTTGAGTCTTGCGCTGACCTTGCCCGATCATTTGCGTATCGCCGTACTGAGCAAGGGCGACCTCGCCAATGGCTCGACATTCTGGGCTCAGGGCGGTGTCGCTGCCGTTCTGGACGACACCGATACCGTTGAGTCCCACGTCGATGACACCCTCAACGCCGGCGGCGGCCTGTGCCACGAAGATGCTGTGCGCTTTACCGTCGAGCACAGCAAAGAAGCCATTCAATGGCTGATCGATCAGGGCGTACCCTTTACCCGCGATGAGCAGTCCGGCACCGAGGACGGGGGGTTCGAGTTCCATCTGACCCGCGAAGGCGGTCACAGCCATCGGCGCATCATTCACGCCGCCGACGCCACGGGCGCAGCGATTTTCAGAACCCTGCTCGACAAAGCCAGACAACGTCCCAACATCGAACTGCTGGAACAGCGCGTCGCGATCGACCTGATCACCGAGAAACGCCTGGGCCTGGACGGCGACCGCTGCCTCGGCGCCTACGTGCTCAATCGCGGCACAGGCGAAGTCGACACCTACGGCGCACGCTTCGTGATCCTCGCGTCCGGCGGTGCCGCCAAGGTCTACCTCTATACCAGCAACCCCGACGGTGCCTGCGGCGATGGCATCGCCATGGCCTGGCGTTCGGGCTGCCGGGTGGCGAACCTGGAGTTCAACCAGTTCCACCCAACCTGCCTGTATCACCCACAGGCCAAAAGCTTCCTCATCACCGAGGCGTTGCGTGGTGAAGGCGCCCACCTGAAACTGCCCAACGGCGAACGTTTCATGCAGCGTTTCGACCCGCGCGCCGAGCTTGCGCCACGGGACATCGTCGCCCGGGCGATCGACCATGAGATGAAACGGCTCGGTATCGACTGCGTCTATCTGGACATCAGTCATAAACCCGAAGCCTTCATCAAGACACACTTCCCGACGGTGTACGAGCGTTGCCTCGAGTTTTCCATCGACATCACCAAGCAACCGATTCCGGTAGTTCCTGCAGCGCACTACACCTGCGGCGGCGTGATGGTCGATCAGCAAGGTCGCACCGACGTGCCGGGGCTGTATGCGATTGGCGAAACCAGTTTCACCGGCCTGCACGGCGCCAACCGCATGGCCAGCAACTCGCTGCTGGAATGCTTCGTTTACGCGCGCTCGGCGGCTGCAGACATTCTTGAACAGTTGCCTCAGGTTTCGATTCCCGCCGCCCTGCCCGTCTGGGACGCGAGCCAGGTCACCGACTCGGATGAAGACGTGATCATTGCGCACAACTGGGATGAACTGCGGCGATTCATGTGGGACTACGTTGGCATCGTGCGCACCAACAAGCGCCTGCAACGGGCGCAGCACCGCGTGCAGTTGTTGCTGGATGAAATCGACGAGTTCTACAGCAACTACAAGGTCAGCCGGGATTTGATCGAATTGCGTAACCTGGCCCAGGTCGCCGAGTTAATGATTCTGTCAGCCATGGAGCGCAAGGAAAGTCGCGGCCTGCATTACACCCTCGACTACCCGAACATGCTGCCGGTTGCGCTGGACACTATTCTGGTGCCACCCACCTACGCCGACTGAACGTAAGCCGGACCCGCAGGCGTCGGTGCAGATCCGCCGCCTGCGAATCCCGTGGCACGCAAATCGACCGGATCCGCCGCTCCCCCCGCAAACGAAAACGCAACACCACGACCAACGGCAACGCCAGGCTGTCCCGCCGCAGTTGAATCACCTGCCAACCGGCCGCCTCATTCCACAGCTGCCAGCCATCGGCATCGCGACGCAAGCCGCTGAACGCCTGCGGATGTGTCAGCAAAATCTGTCTTGGCAATGCCCAAATGCCATGCGCCAGGCAGCAAAAAGCGCCGAGCAAACTGGCCCAGACCGGTATGGAAAGCAAAAACAGCGAACCCAGTGCGAAGAACTGGGCCAACAGATACGCCGCCAGCAACTGCCGTGAAGCATGCCAGCGGCATTCGAACCCATTACTTGGGCTGGACACGATCCAGGATCATGCGAACCATGCGCTGAAGCTCCGGGTCTTCCGATTCGGCGCGTTCCATGAACCAGCCGAACATGTCCTGATCTTCGCATTCGAGCAGCTTGCGGTAGCAATCGCGGTCGACATCATTGAGGTGCGGGTAGACCTCTTTCACGAATGGCACCAGCAACACGTCAAGTTCAAGCATGCCGCGGCGGCTGTGCCAGTAGAGGCGATTCAGTTCAACATCTTCGACCATGGAGCGCTCCTCAAATAGGCGGCAAGTATACAGCCCCGGACACCATCGAACAGTCGGCTTTGGTCGGGCACTGCCGAGCTTTTGTGAACTACCCATTTCATGGGCGCCCCCTTATGATGTCCCCCAGACTCTTTTACCCTGCGATGTCCCATGGCCGATTCTGCTTTTTTCTGCACCCTGTCTCACGAAGGCGTTCTCGCGGTCCGCGGCGCGGATGCCGGTAAATTTCTGCAAGGCCAACTGACCTGCAATCTCAACTACCTGAGCGACACCCAGGCCAGCCTCGGCGCCCGCTGCACCCAGAAAGGCCGGATGCAATCGAGTTTCCGCATCCTGCTGCAGGGCGACGGCGTGCTCATGGCCATGGCCAGCGAGCTGCTGGAGCCGCAATTGGCGGACCTGAAAAAGTACGCGGTGTTCTCCAAATCCAAATTGACGGATGAAAGCGCCGCGTGGGTCCGCTTCGGCATCGACCATGGCGATGCTGCATTGACCAATCTGGGTCTGGAACTGCCGGCAGACACCGACAGCGTCGCGCGTAATGACGGGCTGATCGCCGTCCGCGTTTCGCCAGACCGTGCAGAACTCTGGGTTACCGCCGATCAGGCCGATGCCATCAAAAGCCGGTTATCCGCCCTGTTGACCGAAGGCGCTCTCAACGAATGGCTGCTGGGCCAGATCCGCGCAGGGATCGGCCAGGTCATGCCGAGCACCCGCGAACTGTTCATTCCGCAGATGCTCAATCTGCAAGCCATCGGTGGCGTGAGCTTCAAAAAGGGTTGCTATACCGGCCAGGAAATCGTCGCGCGGATGCAGTACCTGGGCAAACTCAAGCGTCGCTTGTATCGCCTGAAGCTGGACGCCAGTGATTTGCCTGAGCCCGGTACGCAACTGTTCTCCCCGACCCACGGCAGTTCCATCGGCGAAGTGGTGCTCGCCGCACACACCGGACAAGACATTGAACTCCTGGCCGTGCTGCAAGCCGAAGCAGCAGAAAGCGGTGATGTTCACCTGGGCACACTCGAAGGGCCTGCCCTGCATTTGCTCGACCTGCCTTACGAACTGGATCGCGATCGTGAAATCCAGCGTTAACGGCAGCACTTGTCGCAACACCTAGAGAAAAGAAATGAGTGAGCTGGCGGATAAGGTCCAACAGGATTTGGTTGAGGCCATCGATAACGATGACCTGGTTCTGCCAACATTGCCGGAAGTGGCCCTGCAGATTCGCAAGGCCGCTGAAGACCCGGAAATCAGTGTCAGCACCCTGAGCAAAGTGATCGGTCGTGACACCGCGTTGTCGGCGCGCCTGATCAAAGTGGTCAACAGTCCACTCCTGCGCGCAACCCAGGAAGTCACTGACTTGCACACGGCCATTACGCGCCTGGGCGTCAACTACAGCAGCAACCTGGCCATTGGCCTGGTCATGGAGCAGATTTTCCACGCGCGTTCCGACGTGGTGGAAAAGAAGATGCGCGATGTCTGGCGCAAAAGCCTGGAGATCGCCGGCATCAGTTACGCGCTGTGCCGCAGCTACACGCAACTCAAACCTGATCAGGCGGCTCTCGGCGGGCTGGTGCATCAGATTGGCGTACTGCCGATCCTGACCTACGCCGAAGACCACTACGAACTGCTGTCGGACCCGGTCAGCCTCAACCATGTCATCGACCAGATTCACCCGTTGCTGGGCGACAAGCTACTGCGGGTCTGGGAGTTTCCGGAAATGCTGGTACAGGTGCCGGGGTTGTATCTGGACTTCAAGCGTGAGTCCGAACGCGTCGACTATGTGGATCTGGTGCAGGTGGCCAGTTTGTATTGCCACAAGGACACCGACCATCCCATTGCCCGTATCGACCCGCTCAGCGTGCCGGCCTTCAAGAGGCTGGGGATCGATCCGGAGAACGAGGCGATGTGCAGGGATCTGGAAGAATCGCGGTCGATGTTTTATTGATTGTTGTGGCGAGAGGAGCTTACCCCGCGATAAAACTCACCCGCACCTTCAACCCCGCCTGTTCACCGTCGTGCAGGCTGATCTGCGCCAGGTGTGCGCGGCAAATCTCGCCGACAATCGCCAGCCCCAACCCCGAGCCGGCGACTTGCTGGTTACGTCGATAGAAGCGTTCGAACACCCGGTCGCGTTCTTCCAGCGGAATCCCCGGTCCATCATCCTCGACCTCCAGCACCGCCGGCGCCGAGACCCGCAAGATCACATTGCCGCCGGAAGGCGTATGGGCCAACGCGTTATCCACCAGATTGCTCAATAGCTCGTTCAGCAGCGTCGGCTCACCACGCAGCCATACCGGCTCGTCCGCCTCCAACGCCAGCGCCACACCGCGGGCATGGGCCAGCGGCGCCATGGCCATGCCGAGCTCGCGGGCCAGCTGACTCAAGTCCAGCAACTGCGCGCCGCCCTCGGCGATCGCCCGCGCACCGTTCTCGACTCGCGCCAACGAGAGCAACTGATTGGCCAGATGGGTCAAGCGGTCCGTGCTTTGGGCCGCCGTTTCCAATGTGTTGCGCCAGGTCTCGGGTTCGGTCGAGCGCAGGCCCAGCTCAAGCCGGGCCTTGAGCGCCGCCAGTGGCGTGCGCAGTTCGTGGGCGGCATCGGCGATGAATTGCGCCTGTCGCTCGAACTGCCCACGCAGACGTTCGGTAAAGTGATTGAGCGCACGCACCAGCGGCCACAATTCGTGCTGCACTTCCACCAACGGCAGCGGCCGCAGATCGTCGGACTGCCGCTCTTCCACCGCCGTGCGCAAACGCTCCAATGGACGCAACGCCGCACTGACCGCAAACCACACCATCAGCAATGCGCCGACCGCCAGCATGCCCAATCGCAGCAACGTGTCTGCTGCCAGGCTGCGGGCCATGCTGACGCGCGCTTCATCGGTTTCCGCCACGCGGATTTCCGCCATGCCGTTCATGTTCGGCTCGCTCACGGGTTTGAGCAGGCTCACCACCCGCACGTTCTGCCCCTGATACGTTGCGTTGTAGAAACGTGCGAGCGCAGGATAGTCATCGGTGCGCGGCGTTCCCGGCGGGGGTGGCGGCAGGTTTTCGTAACCGGAGATCAACTTCTGATTGATGTCATTGACCAGATAGAAAATCCTCCCGGCGCTGTCGTAAGCGAAGGTATCGAGGGCGACGTAAGGCACATCGGCGCTCAGGCTGCCATCGCGCTGGGACACCCCGGCGGCGATGGTGCGTGCCGAAGCCAGCAAGGTCCGGTCGTACGCGGTGTCGGCAGCCTCGCGCCCGTTCCAGTACGCGCTCAAACCACTGGCCAGCATCAACACCACCAGCAACAGCGCCAGATTCCACAACAACCGCCAGCGCAGGCTGCTGGGCTTATGCATCGCGGCTTTCCAGCAAATAGCCGAGCCCGCGGAAGGTCACGATAGCGACCGGTTGGCCGTCGAGTTTCTTGCGCAAGCGGTGGACGTAGATTTCGATGGCGTCGGGGCTGGCTTCTTCGTCGAGCCCGAACACCTGGGCAGCCAGTTGCTCCTTGCTCATCACCCGACCAGGACGCGCTATCAGCGCTTCGAGCACCGCCTGTTCGCGAGAGGTCAGGGTCAGCAATTCTTCGCCAAGGGTGAAGCGCCGGGTGTCCAGATCGTAAGCCAGTACGCCGCAGGTCTGCTGGCGCTCGCCGCCGAGCACGCTGCGGCGCAGCAAGGCTTTGACCCGGGCTTCGAGTTCGGTGAGTTCGAAAGGCTTGGCCAGGTAGTCGTCAGCGCCAAGGTTCAAGCCATGGACCCGGTCCTTGACGTCGCTGCGCGCGGTCAACATCAGCACCGGCAGGTTCTTGCCCCGGGCCCGCAGGCGAGCCAGCACTTCGAAACCATCCATGCGCGGCAGGCCGACGTCGAGGATCGCCATCGCGTATTCCTCGCTACTCAAGGCCAGGTCGGCAGCCACTCCGTCATGCAGCACATCCACGGTCAGCCCGGTGCTCTTGAGCGCCTGGGCGACACTGTCGGCGAGTTGCAGATGGTCTTCGACGAGCAGAACACGCATGGATCTTTACCTCATTCAGGGATGTTCGACGCCATTCTTTGGCGCGGAGTTTACAGCCGCATCCGCCGCTGTGAAGCCCGAAAACCGTGAAAGCCCACTGAAAGGTTAGTGAAAGGTTCGACCGTTACAGTCGGCCCACGGATGGTTTCGACTGTAAGCCACCAACCTTGCTTTGAAATGTAGCTCCCGAAAAACGCCTTGATGCGTTTTCGCCAATAAGAACAATAACGAGGTACGTCGCCATGCTGTCCACACAGCTCCAGGTTTTCCCGCCGCGCCCCTTTTCTCGCTTCCCATCGTTTACGCTCGTCAGCGCCGTTTCCGGCTGCGCGACGCGAAACCGCTGCATCTGAAACATCCCCAAAAACAACAACTCCCGTGGAGAAAACAATGAACCGATCACTGCGCCGTTTCGTCCTCGCCGCCAGCTGCATGCTGGTTGCCGGCCAACTGATGGCCGAGCCGAAACGCCCGGAATGCATCGCCCCGGCCTCGCCTGGCGGCGGTTTCGACCTGACCTGCAAACTGGCGCAGAGCGCGCTGGTCAACGAAAAGCTGCTGACCAAACCGATGCGCGTGACCTACATGCCCGGCGGTGTCGGCGCGGTGGCGTACAACGCGGTGGTCGCTCAGCGTCCGGCCGATGCCGGCACGCTCGTGGCGTGGTCCAGCGGTTCGTTGCTGAACCTGGCCCAGGGCAAGTTCGGTCGTTTCGATGAAACCAACGTGCGCTGGCTGGCCGCCGTCGGCACCAGCTATGGCGCCATCGCGGTGAAAAGCGATTCGCCCTACAAGACTCTGGATGATCTCGTTCAGGCCCTGAAGAAGGATCCGAGCAAAGTGGTGATCGGTTCCGGCGGCACCGTCGGCAGCCAGGACTGGATGCAAACCGCGCTGATCGCCAAGGCCGCCGGAATCAACCCGCGCGATCTGCGTTACGTCGCCCTCGAAGGCGGCGGTGAAATCGCCACCGCCCTGCTCGGCGGCCACATTCAGGTCGGCAGCACCGACATCTCCGACTCCATGCCGCACATCCAGAGCGGTGACATGCGCCTGCTGGCGGTGTTCTCCGAGAAACGCCTGGACGAGCCGGAAATGAAAGACATCCCGACCGCCAAGGAGCAAGGCTACGACATCGTCTGGCCAGTGGTTCGCGGCTTCTACCTCGGGCCAAAAGTCAGCGATGAAGACTACGCCTGGTGGAAAGACTCCTTCGACAAACTGCTGGCGTCCCCCGAGTTCGCCAAGCTGCGCGATCAGCGTGAACTGTTCCCGTTCGCCATGACCGGCCCGGAACTGGACACCTACGTGAAGAAGCAGGTCGCGGACTACAAAGTGCTGGCCAAAGAGTTCGGCCTGATTCAGTGATCGCCTCTGTCTAGCGGCTGCGGCCCCCGTTCCGTGGGGCCGCGGCACAGGAGTTTCCTATGCTCTTACAACGCATTTTTGCGTCGGTGCTGTTGCTGGCCTGTGTGGGTCTGGCACTGATGGCATGGCCGTACCAAGCGGCCTTTTCTTATGAACCGGTGGGTCCTCGTGCGTTTCCGCTGCTGATGCTCGGGCTGATGGGCGCGGCTCTGTTGTACATGGTGTTCCGTCCCGCACCGATCAAGCACAACCCCGACGAACCGCCGATGGACCGCGAAACCCTGACCAAAATCGGCATCTGCGTGGTGCTGTTGCTGGTATTCGCGGGCACGTTCGAACCGCTCGGTTTCATTGTCGCGAGCATCTTGATCGGCGTCCCCATGGCGCGCCTGTACGGCGGCCGCTGGCTGCCCAGCGCGATCATCATCAGCCTGATGGCGATCGGTCTTTACCTGCTGTTCGACAAGTTGATGGACGTACCGCTGCCGCTGGGCGTGCTCGACGTTCTGGAGAACTGATATGGATACTCTTGGCTATTTGGGTCAGGGTTTCGGCGTCGCGCTGAGCCCGTACAACCTGGTGACTGCCCTGTGCGGCACCTTGATCGGAACCGTTGTCGGCTTGTTGCCGGGCCTGGGCCCGATCAACGGCGTGGCGTTGCTGATCCCGATCGCATTCGCCCTCGGGCTGCCACCGGAGTCGGCGTTGATTCTGCTGGCCGCGGTGTATCTGGGTTGCGAGTACGGCGGCCGGATCAGCTCGATCCTGCTGAACATTCCGGGCGAAGCCTCCACCGTCATGACCACCCTCGACGGTTACCCGATGGCCCGTAAAGGCTTGGCCGGTGTGGCGCTGTCGCTATCGGCGTGGAGTTCGTTCATCGGTGCGTTCATTGCAACCTGCGGCATGGTGCTGTTCGCCCCGCTGCTGGCGAAATGGGCGATTGCCTTCGGGCCGGCGGAATATTTCGTCCTGATGGTGTTCGCGATTGTCTGCCTGGGAGGCATGGCCGGTGATCGCCCATTGAAGACCTTCATCGCAGCGCTGATCGGTCTCTTTCTGTCGACCGTCGGCATCGATGCCAACAGCGGTGTGTACCGCTTTACCGGGGATAACATTCACTTGACCGACGGCATTCAGTTCGTCGTGCTGGTGCTGGGCCTGTTCTCCATCAGTGAAATTCTCCTGCTGCTGGAAAAAACCCACCACGGTCAGGAGGCAGTAAAAGCCACCGGCCGCATGATGTTCAACTTCAAGGAAGCCTCAGCGGTGTTCGTGGTGAACATTCGTTGCGGTCTGCTGGGCTTCATCATGGGCGTGTTGCCGGGTGCCGGCGCGACCCTTGCCAGCGCCGTGGCCTACATGACCGAGAAGCGCATTGCAGGTACCAAAGGCACATTCGGCCAAGGCGACATGCGCGGCCTCGCGGCACCGGAAACCGCTATCGGCGGTGCCGCGTGCGGTGCACTGGTTCCCATGCTGACACTCGGCGTTCCAGGCTCGGGCACCACCGCGGTGATGATCGGCGCGCTGTCGCTGTACAACATCACCCCGGGTCCGCTGCTGTTCCAGCAGCAACCCGACATCGTCTGGGGCCTGATCGCCTCCCTGTTCGTCGCCAACATCATGCTGGTGATCCTCAACATCCCGATGATCCGCATCTTCACCCGCATCCTCGCCGTGCCGAACTGGGCACTGGTGCCGGTGATCGCCATCATCACCGGGATCGGCGTCTACGCGGTGCACGCCACCACGTTCGACCTGTTCCTGATGATCGGCATCGGCATCTTCGGTTACATCCTGCGCAAGCTGGACTTCCCGTTGTCGCCTGTCCTGCTGGGCTTCATCCTCGGAGGCTTGATGGAGCAGAACCTGCGTCGCGCCCTGTCGATTTCCAACGGTGCGCTGGAAATCCTCTGGTCGAGCCCGATCACGTTCGGTTGCTGGGTCCTGACGGCGATCATGCTGTTGATGCCACTGCTGCGGATCTGGCGTAAACGTTCGGCTGCTCAACGCGCCATTGCCGATGTCTGATCGAACACCTTTCAAAGCCTGGTGGGGTACGCCGCTGGTCGGCGCGCTGGGCGGTTACCTGGCCAGCCTTGTCGGCTGGCCGCTGCCATGGATGGTCGGCTCGTTGCTGGCGATCATCCTGGTGCGCTGTCTGACACCGTGGCAATTGGCGGAAATCCCCGGTGGCCGCAAGTGCGGCCAATGGGTTGTCGGTATCGGCATCGGCCTGCACTTCACCCCGGTGGTGATGGAGCAGGTGCTGAGCCACTTTGGTCTGATCTTCTTCGGTGCGTTGGTCACCAGCCTCTCGGCCATCGTCGGGGTCTGGTTGATGCGGCGCACCGGTGAGGATCGCGCCACCGCGTTCTTTTCCAGCATGCCCGGCGGTTCCGGGGAGATGGTCAACCTCGGCGCGCGCAATGGCGCCGTGCTCAGTCGCGTAGCGGCCGGGCAAAGTTTGCGGGTGCTGGTAGTGGTGTTGTGTGTGCCGGCGGCGTTCAAGTATTTGCTGGGCGACGGCGCGCCCATCGTTCATCCGACGGCCGTCAACGGGTGGTGGCTGGCCCTTCTATTCCCGGCAGGCGCGTTGGCGGCCTGGCTTTGGGAACGTCTTCGTCAACCCAATCCGTGGCTGTTCGGACCGCTGCTCGTGAGCGCGGCGGTGAGCATTGGTTGGGATTTGCATATCGGCTTGCCCCATGGCGGCAGCCAGATAGGCCAATGGCTGATTGGCAGCGGCCTGGGCTGTCACTTCAACCGGCAGTTTTTCCGGCGGGCGCCTTCGTTTATGGGGCGGACCTTGATCGGAACAGTGCTGACGATGTTGATCGCCACGGCGGCAGCGCTTGGGTTGAGTGCGCTGACACATCTGGATTTGCGTTCACTGACCCTGGGCATGATGCCCGGCGGGATTGCAGAGATGAGCCTGACGGCGGAAACCCTGCAATTGTCGGTGCCGCTGGTGACAGCGATGCAGGTGATGCGGTTGTTGTTTGTATTGTTTCTGGCCGAGCCGTTGTTCAAGTATTGGAATCGGGTGCCGGAGCAGCCCTGACTCGATCCCTGTGGCGAGGGAGCTTGCTCCCGTTGGGTCGCGAAGCGGCCCTCTGCATTCTCCCAGTAAAACTAAATCTGCAGGATTTTACGACTGCTGCGCAGCCGAGCGGGAGCAAGCTCCCTCGCCACAAAAGCCCTCTGTCGTGCCTAAACCGGCGGCAACCGCCACTCAATCGGCGTCTCGCCATTCTGCTCAAGAAACTTGTTGGTCCGGCTGAAGTGCCCGCACCCGAGAAACCCGCGATAAGCGGACAGCGGTGACGGGTGCACCGACGTCAGCACCAGATGCTTGGTCGCATCGATCAGTTTCTGCTTGCTCTGGGCATGAGCGCCCCACAGCATGAACACCAGGTGCGGTTGCTGCTGGCTGACCACTTCAATGATCCGATCCGTGAAAAACTGCCAGCCCTTGTCTTTGTGCGCATTGGCGTTGGCACGCTCGACGGTCATGGTGGTATTGAGCATCAACACGCCCTGGTCAGCCCAGCTCTGCAGGTAACCGTGATTGGGAATGTCGATGTTCAGGTCACGCTTCAGCTCTTTATAGATGTTCACCAGCGACGGCGGTGCCGGCACGCCCGGTTGCACCGAGAAGCACAAGCCATGGGCCTGGCCCGGGCCGTGATACGGGTCCTGGCCGAGGATGACGACCTTGACCTTGTCCAGCGGCGTCGAATTGAGCGCATTGAAAATCATCGGTCCAGGAGGATAGATTTCCTTGCCCGCGGCACGTTCCTGTTGCAGGAAATTGCGCAACTCTGCCATGTAGGGCTGGTCGAACTCAGCACGCAGTGCCTCCTTCCAGCCCGGTTCGAGTTTGATACGGTCGTCAGCAGTCATGGTTACATCCGGTAAAAACAATGGGGCGAACCCTAGGAAAGCCCGGCACGCTTGTCAATTGATCAGACACGGAACCGGCACTTTCCTGCATTGCGATCATACTGAACGCTCAAATTCCCGATCGAGGTCACGATGAATCTGCACTTCGAAGAACTCACCGGCACCGACGGCGCCCGCATCGGCGTCGCCAGCCTGGATGCCGAAAAGTCCCTGAACGCCCTGTCCTTACCGATGATCAACGCCCTGCGCGATCAATTGGACGTCTGGGCCAAGGAGCCGCAAATCGTCTGCGTGTTACTACGCGGCAAAGGTGCCAAGGCCTTTTGCGCCGGCGGCGAAGTGCGCAGCCTGGTGGAAGCCTGTCGCGCGCATCCCGGTGAAGTACCGCCGCTGGCCGCGCACTTCTTCGCGGCGGAATACCGACTGGACTTCAACCTGCACACCTACCCGAAGCCGTTGATCTGCTGGGGCCACGGTTATGTGCTGGGGGGTGGCATGGGCCTGCTACAGGGCGCGAGCACCCGCATCGTCACGCCGAGCAGTCGGTTGGCGATGCCGGAAATCAGCATTGGCCTGTATCCGGATGTTGGCGCCAGTTGGTTTCTGTCGCGGTTGCCTGGGAAACTCGGTTTGTTCCTTGGCCTGACCGGTGCGCACATGAACGGTCGTGATGCGATCGATCTGGACCTCGCCGACCGTTTCCTGCTCGATGAACAACAGGAAGCGCTGATCGAAGGCCTGCTGCAATTGAACTGGCAGGAACAGACGGCCATGCAGCTCAACAGTCTGCTCAAGGCCCTGCAGCAGGAAGCACTCGCGCAGATGCCCGAAGCCCAGTGGCTGCCGCGTCGTCAGCAGATCGATGAACTGCTGGACGTCAGTGACGTGCAATGCGCGTGGAAGGCCATCAGCCAACAGCGTGATAGCACTGACCTGCTACTGAGCCGTGCTGCGCGGACGATGAGTGAAGGTTCGCCGCTGACCGCTCACCTGGTGTGGGAGCAGATCATCCGCGCCCGGCATATGTCGCTGGCTCAGGTTTTCCAGATGGAATACACCTTGAGCCTCAACTGCTGCCGTCATCCGGAGTTCAGTGAAGGCGTGCGGGCGCGGTTGATCGACAAGGATCAGAAACCGCACTGGCATTGGCCGGACATCAATAATGTGCCGGATGCGGTGGTGGAGGCGCATTTTCATAAGGTTTGGGAGGGGCGGCATCCGTTGGCGGATCTTTCCGAGTACTAGAATCCGGGTCTTGCCCGCAATAGCCGTATCAAGAGTTCTATCGCGGGCGAGCCACTCGACCCGCATAAAAAAAGCGGCGCTTGATGCGCCGCTTTTTTGTTGAGGTTTCGTAGGAGGCTACCGGTGACCGCCACGCCCATCATGGCCGTCCCGTCCACCCCGGCCATCGCGTCCACCATGGCCGCCGCGATTGTCGTTGTTCCAGTTGCCACGGTTACGACCATCCCAACCGCCCCGGCCATTGCCGTCCCAACCCCGACTCTGATGAGCCCGGTAGTCGCCTCGTGGCGATGGCTGGTAATAACGCGGCGCCGGTTGATAAACCCGCGGCTGGTGATAATACCGCGGTGTTGGCTGGTAGTAGCGTGCCGGAGGTGCGTAATACCGGCGCGGGGACGTGTAGTAACCGCCATTCGAGTAGTAAGGCCCGCCACCGGAGTAATAAGGCGCGGGGGACGTGTACACCTCGGAACTGTAGTAACTGCCTCCTCCATCGGCATAGGGCACGCACGCACCGAGAGACAATCCCACTACAGCTATCAGAAGAATTCGACGGAGCATTTTTTGAAGGAGCATGGCGGCCTCCTGGACCGCGAGTGAGCCACACCAGCGACGCTGGCGAGCGACAGTCAATTATTCGGTGACTGTCGAAGGATCAGACATCGATTTCGAAATCTGGTGCGGTCTTGCAATAAGTTGAAACATCTCGCCGATGAAAGGTTTTTCATCTATTCACGTACTGATTAGTGGTGGCCACCGCGATATCCACCGCCGTAATGACGGGGCGCATGCCCGCCCCAATAGTAGTAGCGATAGCCGCCATAAAAGCGTGGGCCATAGTAGTAGCGCGGGCCGTAATAGTAGGGATACGGCGCATAGCCGGGGTAGTAGTAAGGCGTGGAATACACGTCGTAGGAGCCGGCGTAGTAATAGCAGCCGGACAGCCCGACACCGAGCACAACACTCAGCAGCAGTCGACGAAACATGATGGCCTCCTGAAAGACCCGCAGCCGATACAGGCCGGCTGACACCTGTTTTGACTGGCAACGCGGCGGCGAGTGCCGGGGCTCGCAGACCTTCGGATCAGCGGCCGGCCACGCTGCATCTCAGTGCACGGACGCACCATCACAAAGCAGCGAACCGCCCTTCCCTTCAGTCGGCCAAAGGCAATCCCTCGGCCCAGAGCGCTTCGGCCGACTTGGCACGGCTCTCGCTTTAACAAACCCGTGCAGGAGTCATCACAGGTTCGCGGCACCACAATTTGCAATGGCTGACTAGGGTTCCGGCTCGCTGACGCGAGTGGCTGGTCCGAGAGTTGGCGACCTCCAGTTGAGGTTACACGGCGGGACAAAAGCCCGGGAGACAAGCCACCGTTTACGGTGCCGCGTTGACTCCTGCCCGCCCTTGATCAACTGGAGAACCACCCATGCTCAAGCTTCGTTTACCCGCCCTCCTCGCCGCTGCGTTCGCAGCCTTCGTGAGCGTCTCGTCCCACGCTGCGCAAAAAGATCATTTCAGCGTCTGCTGGACCATTTATGCCGGCTGGATGCCTTGGGAATACGCCGGCAGCCAAGGCATCGTCGACAAATGGGCGAAGAAGTACGGCATCAAGATTGATGTGGTGCAGCTCAACGACTACGTCGAATCCATCAATCAGTACACCGCCGGCCAGTTCGACGGTTGCACCATGACCAACATGGACGCGCTGACTATTCCGGCCGCCGGTGGCGTCGACAGCACCGCGCTGATCGTCAGCGATTTCTCCAACGGCAACGACGGCATCGTGCTCAAGGGCGACGGCAAAAAAGTCAGCGACCTCAAGGGCATGGACGTCAATCTGGTGGAGCTGTCGGTTTCCCACTACCTGCTGGCCCGGGCACTGGATTCGGTGGACCTCACCGAGAAAGACCTGAAAGTGGTCAACACTTCGGACGCCGACATCTCGGCGGCCTTTAACACGGATCAAGTCAACGCTGTCACTACCTGGAACCCGATGCTTTCGGACATCAAGGCCAAACCGGGCGTGACCGAAGTCTTCAACTCCAGCCAGATCCCCGGCGAAATCATGGACATGATGGTGGTCAACAGCGCCACCCTCAAAGACAACCCGGCCCTGGGCAAAGCGCTGACCGGTGCGTGGTTCGAAGTGGTCGAGTTGATGAACGCGAAAAACGCCGCCAGCAAAGCCGCCCTCGAACACATGGCCAAGGCCTCGGGCACTGACCTGGCAGGTTTCCAGGCGCAACTCGACACCACCAAATTGTTCGCCACGCCCAAAGAAGCCTTGGCGTTTTCCACCAGCAAGCAATTGCCGGAAACGATGCGCAAGGTCGCCGAGTTTTCCTTCCAGCACGGCTTGCTCGGTGAAGGCGCCAAGGACACCAGCGCCGTCGGCATGGCCTTCGCCAATGGTGTGACCAGCGGCGACAAAGCCAACCTCAAGCTGCGCTTCGACCCGAGTTACGTGCAGATGGCCGCCGACGCCAAGCTGTAAGAAGAGGACCTGGCCATGCGCCTGATCAATCGTCACCCGGATCGTCCGAGTCGCCTGCTGTTGGTGATCCTGCCGTTCGCCCTGGTGCTGCTGGCCTACTTCATGGGCTCGGCCGAACGGCTGCTGGACAACCCCAACGACAAACTGTTGCCGAGTGCCGTGCAGATGACCGACGCGGTGAAGCGCCTGGCGTTCACCGCCGACAGCCGCACCGGTGAATACGTGCTGTGGCAAGACACCGCGTCCAGCCTGCGTCGCCTCGCCATCGGCCTCGGTATCAGCGCGCTGGCCGGGCTGTGCCTGGGCATCGCCGCCGGGACGTTGCCGCTGTTCGGCGCGCCGTTGTCACCATTGCTGACGGTGCTGTCGATGGTGCCGCCGCTGGCGATCCTGCCGATTCTGTTCATCGTGTTCGGGCTGGGGGAGTTGTCGAAAGTGATGCTGATCGTGATCGGCATCACCCCGTGTCTGGCACGGGACCTGGAACAGCGCGCCCGGGAAATTCCGGTCGAGCTGCTGATCAAGGCCCAGACCCTCGGCGCTTCAACCTGGACGTTGATGCTGCGCGTGGTGCTGCCACAACTGCTGCCGCGCCTGCTGATCTCGCTGCGGCTGATGCTCGGTTCGGCATGGTTGTTCCTGATCGCTGCCGAAGCCATCGCTTCCACCGACGGCCTCGGCTACCGGATTTTCCTGGTGCGTCGTTACCTGGCGATGGATGTGATTCTGCCGTACGTGGTGTGGATCACCCTGCTCGCCTGGCTGATGGACTGGGGCCTCAAGCGCCTGACCCAGCGCGCGTTCCCCTGGTATGAAGGAGCCCGCGCATGAGCTTCATCACGGTAAAGAATGTCTGGCAGCAATACGCCGATCAAGTGGTGCTCGAAGGCTTGAACCTGAACGTCAACGAGGGTGAGTTCTGCACCCTGGTCGGCGCATCGGGTTGTGGCAAATCCACTTTCCTTCGACTGCTACTCGGTCAGGAGCGCGCTAGTCGCGGCGAGATTTTGTTGGACGGTCAGACGCTGGCCGGAGAACCGGATTCGAGCCGTGGCGTGGTGTTCCAGCGCTATTCGGTGTTCCCGCACCTGACGGTGCTCGACAACGTCGCCCTTGGCCTCGAACTGCCGCGCTCGCCGCTGCTTGGGCGGTTGTTCGGCAGCGCTAAAAAAGAGGCGCGGGAACAGGCCTCGGTGCTGCTGCACAAAGTGGGGCTCGGCCACTCGCTGGACAAGTACCCGGCGCAGCTCTCCGGCGGCATGCAACAACGGTTGGCCATCGCCCAGGCGCTGATCATGAAACCCCGCGTGTTGCTGCTCGACGAACCGTTCGGTGCCCTCGATCCGGGCATCCGCAAAGACATGCACGCCTTGCTCCTGGAGCTGTGGCGCGAGACGCAGCTGACGGTGTTCATGGTCACCCATGACCTGTCCGAAGGTTTCAGCCTCGGCACCCGTTTGCTGGTCTTCGACAAGGTCCGCGTCGACCCGCACGCCCCCGGCGCCTATGGCGCGCGCATCACCTACGACATCCCTTTGAACAGCGACCGCCGCGCCTCCCGCGCCGCCGTCGATGCCTTGCCGGCTGAGCTGGCAGGCACGCTTCGTATCGCTTAGAGGAATCTGCACATGACTGATTCGACCCAACTGTTCCCGCCCTTCGCCGAAGAAATGCTCCCCGGTGGCGGCCATCGTTCGTTCGTCCTGAAACGCGGCCAACTGCTGCGTCTCACCGACCTGCGCGGCGGTGCCAATGTCAGCCTGACGCTGCTCAACGCCAATGAAAAAACCGAACGACTGAACCTGCCCGACAGCCTCAAATGCCAACACACCGCCAAGCTCACCACTGGCCATTGCCTCTACTCGGACATGGGCCGCGTACTGGCAGCAATCACCGCCGACACCTGCGGTTGGAGCGACAGCCTCGGCGGCGTGCTCTGCGCTGAGGAAGTCGCGGAAAAATACGGCGCAGGCCGTTATCAGGAACTGCGCAACGGCTTCTTCCGCAACGGCACCGACAACCTCTTGGTGGAACTCGGCAAGTGGGGGTTGGGCCTGTCGGATCTGCTGATGACGCTGAACCTGTTCAGCCGCGTGAACGTGGATGAGGCCGGCCATTTCCATTTCGTCGAAGGCCACTCCAAGGCCGGCGACTACATCGAGTTGTACGCGCCGATGGACACGCTGGTGGTGCTCACCGCGCTGCAACACCCGATGGACCCGTCGCCGGACTACGCGCCGAAACCCTTGAAGTTGAGCTGGATGAACGCCGACCCCAGTGTCGCCGAACACTGCCGCACCTCGCGCCCGGAAAACGAGCGCGGCTTCATCAACACCGACCGTTTGTTTGCCTGAGGATCGCTGCCATGTCACTCGCAATCGCCACCGCTCAAAAGCATCCAGAAACGGCGGTCTACCGCGCCACCATCCCCGCCGGTGAACCCTGGCTGATGGAAGTCAAGGCCGGCCAGACCCTGCGCATCCTCGATCTGGAAGGTAACCAGGCCGTCGATACCTTGTTCTACAGCGTCGCCAATCCAAAAGAACGCTACGACGTGCAACGCACCTTGCGCCGGCAAAATAGCGTCTACCTGAGCACCGGCAGCGTGCTGTATTCCAACCTCGGCAAACCGATGCTGACCATCGTCGCCGACACCTGCGGCCGCCACGACACCCTGGGCGGAGCCTGTGCGCAAGAGAGCAACACCGTGCGTTACGCCCTGGAAAAACGCTACATGCACAGCTGCCGCGACAACTACCTGCGCGCCTGCGTCCACGACGGGCGACTGGGCAAGGGCGACATCGGACCGAACATCAATTTCTTCATGAACGTGCCGGTCACGGCGGATGGCGGGCTGACGTTTGAAGACGGCATTTCAGCACCGGGCAAGTACGTAGACCTGCGGGCGGAGATGGATGTGATCGTGCTGATTTCCAATTGCCCGCAACTGAACAATCCGTGCAATGCCTACAACCCTACTCCTGCGGAGTTACTGGTATGGAACTGAAATTAGTGTGGTTGCGCAGATGGTTGTTTGCCCTGTGCCAGGCCCGTTCCAGCCAATG
This sequence comes from Pseudomonas sp. IT-P171, assembly GCF_949767765.1. NCBI lineage: Bacteria > Pseudomonadati > Pseudomonadota > Gammaproteobacteria > Pseudomonadales > Pseudomonadaceae > Pseudomonas > Pseudomonas sp. IT-P171. The sequence continues at coordinate 290,275 of NZ_CATKQN010000057.1, read as the reverse complement.
CCTCAAACAGCCAAAAAACCACTGAAACATGTGGGAGCGAGCCTGCTCACGATAGCGGTGTGACAGTCGACATCGATGTTGAATGTTCCGACGCCATCGCGAGCAGGCTCGCTCCCACAGGGGGCGGTGGTGTTTTTGAGTGAACGTTTTTTGCCGTCGGGGACGACCCCGGCGCCCAACGAAAAACTGCGGGACGGCCCGCATCCCCTCCGGGGTCTATGCCATGTTCGAAAAAGTCCTGATTGCCAACCGTGGCGCCATTGCCTGCCGCATCCTGCGCACCCTGCGTGAACTGCACGTCAACGGCGTCGCCGTGTACTCCGAAGCCGATGCCGCGAGCCTGCACATTCTGCACGCTGATGAAGCCCACAGCCTCGGTGAAGGCGCGGCGGCCGGCACCTATCTGGCGGTCGACAAAATCCTCGCCATCGCCAAAGCCACCGGCGCCACGGCGATCCATCCCGGCTACGGTTTCCTTTCGGAAAACGCCGCGTTCGCCGAAGCCTGCGAAGCCGCCGACATTGCTTTCATCGGCCCGACCCCAGAACAGCTGCGCGTGTTCGGCCTCAAACACACCGCACGTGCCTTGGCCAAGCAACACGGCGTGCCAATGCTCGAAGGCACCGAACTGCTCGACAGCCTCGACGCGGCGCTGATCGCCGGTGAACAGGTGGGTTACCCGGTGATGCTCAAAAGTACCGCCGGTGGTGGTGGCATCGGCATGCGCGTGTGCCGCAGCGCCGCCGAGTTGAGCGAATCCTTTGAAGCGGTAAAACGCCTTGGGCAGAACAATTTCAGCGACGCCGGGGTGTTCATCGAGAAGTACATCCAGCGCGCTCGGCACCTGGAAGTTCAGGTGTTCGGCGACGGTCGCGGTGAAGTGATCGCCCTCGGCGTACGCGATTGCTCGGTGCAGCGCCGCAACCAGAAAGTCCTCGAAGAAACCCCGGCGCCGAACCTGCCCGATGGCATGGCCGATGAGTTGTGTGCCGCCGCGATCAAACTGGCGAAAGCGGTGAATTACCGCAGCGCCGGCACCGTGGAATTCGTCTTCGACAGCGAGGCCGGACGTTTCTATTTTCTCGAAGTGAACACCCGTTTGCAGGTGGAGCACGGCGTCACCGAACAGGTGTGGGGCGTGGACCTGGTGCGCTGGATGGTGGAACTGGCGGCCGGTGATCTGCCGCCGTTGAGCGTGTTGAGCCAAGGCTTGAAAGCCGCCGGCCATGCGATTCAGGCGAGGTTGTATGCGGAAGACCCGGGTCGGGATTTTCAGCCAAGCCCCGGTTTGCTGACCGCTGTGAATTTCCCCGTCGCCGATGGCAAACAGCTGCGCATCGACACCTGGGTCGAGGCCGGCTGCGAGATTCCGCCGTACTTCGATCCGATGATTGCCAAAGTCATTTGTTGGGCGCCGACTCGCGAAGAAGCGCGGGCCGATCTGCATCAGGCATTGGGCGACAGCCTGCTCTACGGTGTGGAAACCAACCGCGATTACCTGCGGCAGATTTTGCTCGATGCGCCCTTCGCCAGCGGTCAGCCGTGGACCCGTTGCCTCGAACATCTGGTCTATCAGGCCAACACGTTCGAAGTACTCAGCGCCGGTACGCAGACCAGTGTTCAGGACTATCCCGGACGCCTTGGATACTGGGCCGTGGGCGTGCCGCCGTCGGGGCCGATGGACAGTCGCGCGTTGCGCCTGGGCAACCTTTTGCTGGGTAACGACGAAGGCGCCGCTGCGCTGGAAATCACCATGAGCGGGCCGTTGCTGCGTTTCAATTGCGACGCCGTGGTGACGGTCACCGGCGCAGTCATTCCGTTGACGTTGAACGGTGAAACCGTGGCGATGAACACGGCGCTGCTGATTCCTGCCGGGGCCACGCTGAGCCTTGGGACGATTGCCGGTGCGGGCGCCCGCAGCTATCTGTGCCTGCGCGGCGGGCTGCAAGTGCCGGATTATCTGGGCAGTAAAAGCACCTTCACCCTCGGTCAGTTTGGCGGGCATGGTGGTCGAGCCTTGCGCGCCGGCGATGTGTTGCATGTGCCGGCGTTGAGCGATCACAGCATCGGTGAGCAACTGCCGGAAATCCCTGAGTTACCTGCCGTGCGGCAAATCCGGGTGATCTACGGCCCGCATGGCGCACCGGAATACTTCACCGAAAACTACATCGGCACCTTCTTCGCGACTCAGTGGGAAGTGCATTTCAACTCCAGCCGCACCGGCGTGCGGCTGATCGGGCCGAAGCCAGAATGGGTACGTGCGGACGGTGGCGAGGCGGGGCTGCATCCGTCGAACATTCACGACAATCCGTACGCCATTGGCGCCGTGGATTTCACCGGGGATATGCCGGTGATCCTGGGGCCGGATGGTCCGAGCCTGGGCGGGTTTGTGTGCCCGGTGACGGTGATCGAGGCGGATCTCTGGCAGCTTGGGCAACTCAAGGCTGGCGACAAAGTCCAGTTCTTCCCCGTCGATCTCCAGACCGCCCGCACTCTCGCCCTGAAATGGAATCCCCCCTGTGGGAGCGGGCCTGCTCGCGATGAGGGCAGTACATTCAGCATTAATGCGACTGACACACCGCTATCGCGAGCAGGCTCGCTCCCACAGGGGATTGTGTCGCCTGTGGTTTTGGATTTGGGTCAGGGAGATACGCGGTTGGTTGCACGCCTTTCGGGCGATACGCATTTGCTTCTGGAGATTGGTGCACCGGAACTGGACCTTGTTCTGCGCTTCCGCGCCCACGCCCTGATGCAAGCCCTGGAAAGCAAACACCTGCACGGTGTCATCGACCTCACACCCGGCATCCGCTCACTGCAAGTGCACTACCAACCCGAACAACTTTCACTGACCGATCTGCTCGGCATCGTCGCCGGTGAATGGGACGCGGTGTGCGCCGCCAAGGACCTGCAAGTCCCTTCGCGCATCGTTCATTTGCCACTGTCCTGGGACGACCCGGCCTGCCAATTGGCGATCGATAAATACATGACTACCGTGCGCAAGGACGCGCCATGGTGCCCGAGCAATCTGGAGTTCATCCGCCGCATCAACGACCTGCCGAACCTCGACGAAGTACAGCGCACCGTGTTCGACGCCAGTTACCTGGTGATGGGCCTGGGTGACGTGTATCTCGGCGCACCGGTCGCCACCCCGCTCGACCCGCGGCATCGTCTGGTGACCACCAAGTACAACCCGGCGCGCACCTGGACCGCGGAAAACTCGGTGGGCATCGGCGGTGCGTACATGTGCGTGTACGGCATGGAAGGCCCTGGCGGTTACCAGTTCGTCGGTCGCACCTTGCAGATGTGGAACCGCTACCGGGAGGTCGCCGCGTTCGATGGTAAACCTTGGCTGCTGCGCTTCTTCGATCAGATCCGCTTCTACCCGGTGAGCGCCGATGAACTGCTGCGCATCCGTCGGGATTTCCCCCTCGGGCGTTTCGAGCTGAACATCGAGCACAGCCAGTTGAACCTCGCGGACTATCAGGCGTTTCTGGTGAAAGAAGCCGAGACCATTGCCGCGTTTCGCGAGCAGCAACAAGGCGCGTTCAACGCCGAGCGTGAGCGCTGGATCGCCAGCGGCCAGGCGCATTTCGACAGTGAAGAAGCGGTCTCGGAGACGAGCGAAGATTCAGCGCTGGCCAGCGGCGAAATGAGCGTCGACAGCCACATCGCCGGCAACCTCTGGCAGGTTCAGGTGCAGACCGGCAGCCGCGTGGCCGCCGGCGATGTGCTGGTGATTCTGGAGTCGATGAAGATGGAAATTCCGCTGCTCGCGCCCATGGCCGGCGTGGTGCGCGAGATCCGCGTGCAACCGGGTTCGGCGGTGCGCGCCGGACAGCGCGTCGTGGTGCTGGAACTCGACTGAACCCATTTGAAAAAGGATTAACGCCATGACCATCAATCTGCAACTCGACGCCCTGCGCAGCGCTTATCGCGTCGGCAACATCACGCCTCGTCAATTGCTGCTGAACCTGCGCGACAGAGCCGCGGCGCTGAACCCGGACTATCACCTGTTCATCCACTTGCTCAGTGTTGAAGAACTGGAACCGTACCTCGCCGCGCTCGACGGTCGGGACATCGACAGCCTGCCCTTGTATGGCGTGCCGTTCGCGATCAAGGACAACATCGATCTGGCGGGCATTCCGACCACGGCAGCGTGCCCGGCGTTTGCCTATGTGCCGCAGCAGTCGGCGACCATCGTCGAGCAGTTGCTGGCGCTGGGGGCGATCCCGCTGGGCAAGACCAATCTTGATCAGTTCGCCACTGGCCTCAATGGCAGTCGCTCGCCGTATGGCGCCTGCCCGAACAGCGTGCTGCCGGAGTATCCGTCGGGCGGTTCCAGCGCCGGCTCTTCGCTGGCGGTGGCGCTGGGGGTGGCGAGTTTTTCGTTGGGCACGGACACCGCAGGTTCCGGGCGCGTGCCGGCGGCACTGAACAATCTGGTGGGGATGAAAGCCACCAAAGGGCTGATCTCCACGGCGGGTGTGGTGCCGGCGTGTCGCACGCTCGATTGCGTCACGACGTTTACCGCGACGGCGCGGGAAGCGAGCCAGTTGCTGGCGCTCACCGCACACCTTGATCCGCGGGACGAATACAGCCGCAGGAATCCGCTGTGGAATGACGGCTCGGCGTTTGGCACTCCGCGTCCCTTCCGCTTTGGTGTGCCACGTGCGCAGGACCTGGAGTTCTTCGGTTGCCCGCAAGGTCCGCTGTTGTTTGGAGACGCCGTCGATCAGCTCAAAGGGTTGGGCGGTGAAGCGGTGGAACTGGATATGTCGCCGTTTCTCGAAGCCGCGCGTTTGCTTTACGAAGGCCCGTGGGTGGCGGAGCGCTACAGCGTTGCCGGTGAGTTGATGGAGCAGAACCCGCAAGCGGTGTTGCCGGTGATTCGTGCCGTGCTGGCCAAGGCGCCAGCGGTGAGCGGCGTGCAAACGTTCCGTGCGCAGTATCGGCTGCAAGCCTTGAAAGCCCTGTGCGACAAGGCGCTGGAAGGACTGGATTGCGTGGTCACCCCGACCATTGGCCGCCCGTTGACATTGGCGGAACTTGAAGCTGAGCCGGTGCTGCGCAATTCTGAATTGGGTTACTACACCAACTTCATGAACCTGCTTGATTACGCCGCCGTCGCCGTGCCAAGCGGGTTCATGGGCAATGGTTTGCCGTGGGGTGTGACGCTGTTTGGCCGGGCGTTTACCGACCAGTATCTGTTGAGCGTGGCGGATGCGTTTCAGCGTCGTTCGCAGGCGCCTGCCGCTTCGGCAGTCGCCCGTAATGACCGCGCTCGGTTGGTGGTGTGCGGTGCGCATCTGGATGGATTGGCACTGAACTGGCAACTGAAGCGGCGCGGCGCGACGTTGGTCGAGTCAACGTTCAGCTCACCGGACTATCAGCTGTATGCGTTGGCCGGTGGTCCGCCGTTTCGTCCGGGGATGGTTCGGGTGAAGGACGGCGGCGTGGCGATTGCGGTGGAGGTCTGGGAGTTGCCGAGCAGTGAACTGGGTTCGTTCCTGACCGGGATTCCGGCGCCGCTGGGGTTGGGCAAGGTGCAACTGGCGGATGGGCGTTGGGAGAGCGGGTTTATCTGTGAGGCATATGGATTGGAAGGTGCGGTGAATATCAGTCATCTGGGTGGATGGCGGGCGTATCTGACAGATCGGGGTTGATCTCACGATTCGCGGGCAAGCCCGCTCCCACAGGTTTTGCGCAGTCCTTGTGGGAGCGGGCTTGCCCGCGATGGCGTCCGCACAGACGCTATCGCACCTGATCCCGACCGATTCACCCCACAAATCCCGCAGTTATTTCCCCGCAGTCCCACTAGAATGCTCCCCAACGGGTCACTGCCAACGGAATCGTCATGCCGCTTCACTCGCCGCTGTATTCGCAACGTTCGCTGGTCCTCACGCTGATCGCGCTGCTGGGCGCGGGGTTTCTCGCCACGTCATTCCTGAGCTACTACGCCTCGCGCGCCTCGATCCGCGACAACATCGTCAACACCGAGCTGCCGCTGACGTCGGACACGGTCTATTCGGAAATCCAGAAAGACCTCGTCAGACCGATCCTCATTTCCTCGATGATGTCCCGCGATACCTTCATGCGCGACTGGGTGGTCAACGGCGAAAACGATCCCGACCAGATGACCCGCTACCTCAACGAGGTCATGACCCACTACGGCGCCTACACCGCATTTTTCGTCTCCAACGGCACGCTCACCTACTACCACGCCAAAGGCGTGCTCAAGCAGGTCAAGGCCAATGAACCGCGCGACGCCTGGTATTTCCGCGTGCGTGACATGGCCGACCCCTACGAGATCAACGTCGACCCGGATCTTGCCAACAAGGACAACCTGACCTTCTTCATCAACTACAAGGTCTACGACTACAACAACCGTTTCATCGGTGCGGCGGGCGTCGGCCTGACGGTGGATGCGGTGATCAAGCTGATCGACAAGTATCAACAGCGCTATCAACGCAGTGTGTATTTCGTCGACAGCTTCGGTCGACTGGTGCTCACCGGCGCCGAGGGTGGCCCCCAGGGTGCGCATATCGGGCAAAAACTCAGCGAACTCGAGAGCATGACGGGCCTGGTTAGCCAGTTGCCCAAACCCCACAGCGGCAGCTACGAATATTCCGTCCAGGGCCAGGGGCATTTCCTCAACGTGCGGTTCATTCCGGAGCTGAACTGGTACCTGTTCGTCGACAAGCGCGAAGACGGCGCCCTGAGTGAAATCCGTCAGTCGCTGTACCTCAATCTGCTGATCTGCCTGCTCGTTACGCTGATCGTGCTGATGCTGCTCAACCGGGTAATCAAGCGCTATCAGGGCAAGATCCAAGCGCAGGCGACGCTAGACAGCCTCACCGAACTGCCGAACCGTCGCGGCTTCGACCTGCTGGCCGCGCAAGCCATGCACGAAGCCCAACGCGAACCGAAACCGCTGACCGCGTTGCTGCTGGACCTGGACCACTTCAAGGCCTTGAACGACACCTACGGTCACCTCGCCGGCGATCAAGTGCTGATCGGCTTCGCACGGGACCTGGAGAGTTGCCTGCGCCATTCCGACATCGTTTGTCGCTGGGGCGGTGAAGAGTTCATTGTGTTGCTCAAGGACACGGACGGTGAAACCGGTCTGAAGATCGCCGAGAAAATTCGCCAACATGTCGAGGAACAGCGTTATGCCTACAACGATCAGGCCTTGCACCTGACGGTGAGCATCGGCTTGACCACTTTGCAACCGGATGACACCTTGCACACCCTGCTCTCTCGGGCCGATCATGCGATGTATCGGGCCAAGCAATCCGGCCGTAACCGTACCTGCGCGGAAATGCCTCACACCAGTTATGCATAGTCCTACATGAACAAGCCTGAAATCTGCCCCGCTTGCGGCGCCTCCAATGCCTGCACCCTGGCCGACCCGCGAACCGCCGATCGGCCCTGCTGGTGCTACAGCGTCAGCATCGACCCGGCGGTACTCGAAACGCTGCCCGCCGAGCTGCGCGACCAATCCTGCCTGTGCCCACGCTGCGCGCAGGTCGAGTCGCAGTTGTAAGCAGCGGCCCGGCGGATCGCGTAAGATGCGCGGCCCTTTTCCTGCCGATCTCAATTCATGCGCGTTGACCGCTTCCTCAGCAACCTGCCCCGCTTCAACCGTCAGCAGGTTCGCCTGTTGCTGGTGGAAAAACGCGTGCGGGTTGACGGAAAAGTCGTCAGCGACCCGCATGCCGAAGTGCTGGAGTTCAGCCGTGTCGAGGTCGATGAGGAAGTCTTGCAAGTCGGCAAACCCGCCCGCTACTTCATGCTGCACAAACCGCCCGGATGCGTCAGCGCCACCCGCGACCCGGAACACCCGACCGTCCTCGATCTGATCCACGAACCGGACAAGCAAGACCTGCACATCGCCGGCCGCCTCGACTTCAACACCACCGGTCTGATGCTGATCACTAACGACGGCAGCTGGTCGCGACGCCTGACTCAACCGCAGACCAAACTGCCCAAGGTCTATTACGTCGAGACCGAACAGGAGATCGGCCCGGAATACGCCCTGAAATTCACAGAAGGCCTGTACTTCGCCTTTGAAGACCTCACTACCCAACCAGCCGAGCTGATCGTGCTCGGGCCGAGATCGGCACGACTGAGCATCGTCGAAGGCCGTTATCACCAGGTGAAGCGGATGTTCGGCCACTTCGACAACAAAGTGCTGCGCCTGCACCGCGAACGCATGGGCCCGCTGGTGCTCGATAACGCGCTAAAACCGGGCGAGTACCGCGCGTTGCGCACCGAAGAGATCCATTTGATCTAAGCAGCCTACCGCTCAGCAGAAGTTGTCGAACAATTTACCAATGGCACTTGCGCGAACCCCTCTCCCCTGCTTGAATCAGGTCGTCAGCCGAAATGTGACTGACGAGTCACAACATACTTCTAAGAAACTTTTTGTCGGTTAGAGAACCCTCAGGTTCCGCCTCAGACCGGCAGACTGCCCGCCAATAACAATACCCGTCGACCGGACTGCAATGGATCGACATGGGCCTCCAAAATTCCAGGCGTATGCCTACCTGTCACAAAGCTCGTGCAATCTCATTTGCGCGCATACCCGCTTGCCAGGAGTCTTATGACATGAGGCCAGAAATCGCTGTGCTGGATATACAGGGTCAGTATCGGGTTTACACGGAGTTCTATCGCGCAGACGCCGCAGAGAAGACCATTATCTTGGTCAACGGCTCGATGGCCACGACTGCGTCGTTTGCACAAACCGTGAAAAACCTGCACCCGCAGTTCAATGTGGTCTGCTACGACCAGCCCTACGCGGGCAAGTCAAAAGCCCACAACCTGCATGAGAAATTGCTGACCAAGGAAGTCGAAGGGCAGATCCTCCTGGAGCTGATCGACCACTTCGCCGCCGAACACGTGCTGTCGTTTTCCTGGGGTGGCGCCGCGACCCTGGTTGCCCTCGCCCAACAACCGCGACGGATCGAAAAAGCCGTGATCAGCTCGTTCTCCCCGGAGATCAACGCGCACATGCTCGACTACCTCGAGCGCGGTGTGGACTACCTCGGCAGCCGTGACGGCGACCGGGTCGGCAACCTGGTGAACAGCACCATCGGCAAACACCTGCCGACCCTGTTCAAGCGCTTCAACTACCGGCACGTCAGCAGCCTGGCCGATCATGAATACGGGCAGATGCACTTCCACATCAGCGACCTGCTGCACAGCGACCGCCAATGCTTCTTCAAAGCCGCTGAGCAAATCAACGTGCCAGTGCTGTTCATGAACGGCGAATGGGACGAATACACCGCCGCCGATGGTGCCCGGTTGTTCGCCGACCACGTGAAACAAGCCACCTTCACGACGCTGGATGCGACGGGCCACTTTCTCGACATGGAACACAAAGCCGCCTGCCGAGACAGTCGCAACGCATTGCTGGGTTTCCTGAAACCTGAGCAGCAGGCAAGCCGACCGCGTTACCACTACGTCCAGGACCACCATGCATTCGCAATCTGAAAAAGCGTCATCGCGAGCAAGCTTCGCCCTATAGCGTTAAACGCATTCCTGTAGGCGCGAGGCTTGCCCGCGAACGACCGTCACCCGGTCCGATGTCTTGATTCACCTGCGCTAAAGCCATTCCGCGCAAAGAAAAACTTCATTTCCACGCGCACATCTGGTACAAAGTCAGCCGCTCTGAGCGGGTGTCGTATAATGGCATTACTCCAGCTTCCCAAGCTGATAACGAGGGTTCGATTCCCTTCACCCGCTCCAATCGAATTTTTGGTCTCGCGTTAAGATGGTTTTGACGGGGATGTAGAAAGAAAAAAACCGGCCCATGTGGCCGGTTTTTTTATACCCGTCGATTGAGCTGCAGGAGCGCTTCAAGGGGTGCGGCAAAAACCTGCAATACAGAAAACGCCTCATTTGCGGCCATCTCCGAACTCTATCCTCACGCCCTCCTAGACTCGTTTTTCACACCACCTTTCCATCGTGACCGAGAAGGCTCAGTGGTTATAGTGTTGATCATATAAATTCAGTGGGTATAGTAACCACCTAAGCACACCACACGGAGGTGATGTGAATAGCCGATTTTTGATAAGCCAAATTGTTGCGGATGGCTGGTATCTGGTGCGTATCAAGGGCAGTCATCATCACTTCAAGCACCCGACCAAACCGGGGCTGGTGACAGTTCCTCATCCGAAAAAGGACCTGCTCAAAAAAACCGCCTTGAGTATTTTGCAACAGGCGCTGCTCTGACGAATTCAAAGCGCAGCGCCTCAGAGGACAGTGAAGATGCTTTACCCGATTGCGATTTCAATGGGCGATAACGAACACGCTTGGGGCGTGGAGGTACCGGATATTCCAGGGTGTTTCTCCGCAGGTGAGGATCTGGATGATGCGATGGCCATGGCTCGTGAAGCCATTGAGGGCCATTTCGAAATTCTTGCCGAAGACGGTTCACCGATTCCACCTGCGAATAAAGTGACCCTGCATGCGGCGAATCCGCAGTACGCCGGTTGTACATGGGCGGTGGTGGACATCGATGTTACCAAGTACCTGGGCAAAGCCCAGAAGCTGAACATCACCCTGCCGGGGTACCTGCTCAACCGCATTGACGAATACGTATTGCATCACCCGGAAGAGAAAAGCCGTTCAGGTTTTCTGGCATCGGCAGCACTGAAGGTGTTGCAGCAGAGCTGATGCCCTTGTTTCCAAACAGCAAAAACCGGCCCCAACGGCCGGTTTTTTTATGGTTCGGATTCGGTGACACGCCGCATTCATTGCTCGGCTCCGCCTGCCGTTAAATCCTGCCGCTCGTCAGCTGTCCGGCACACTCCCTCGAACCTGCCTTCCAATGAGTACATCCCTCGGACGGAAGGCTTAAGCATGAACACCAAAATCGCTGCTCTGACGCTTGCGGGCCTACTGTCTTCCTGCTCGTTTTATGCGCTAGCGGCTGAGAAGACGACAGGAACTGCCGTTCCTCCTGCCGCTCTTCCCGGTCTTAATCAGGGGCAAAGCGCTGAATCAAACGAGGAGAAGGCCAGCAAAAAGGGCGAGGAGTCTTCGGGTGCAAATTCCGGAGCCGATTCGAAAACGCTGGAGAAAGACTCAGGTTCTTCGCACAAAGCGGAGGAGTACCAGAAAAAACAACGTGAAAGCCATCCTGGTGGCGTGAAGCAACCGGCCTCGTGAGCATCATTAGCCGTTTCAACACGGAAATTAACGTTTTCCCATGAAGTCGGCGTTTTGTTAGCGTTTTCGCTGGCGAATTAAAGGATTGCCGTCACTGACGCCGCAGAGCCAATGCCCATTCTCCGGGGGTTTAAACGAGGCCGTATGCGGAAAAGGCAAGGTCCTACACTACTCTGGGAATTGTCCGTAGACTTGCGCATTGCTGTGCCTTTGTCATGAGACCTATAGTCCGAGCGCGCCCAAATGGCGTATTGGGTTTGGCGACTCGATGACTGGTACAGAAGCCTCCGAGAATTTCTCGGAGTGCATTTGAACGCACTTGGCTGCCTCTTTTTTTGGTGGCTGTGCGTGGGAGACCCCACGGTCTGCCGGTTTTACCATGTCCCGGTTCGCCAACCCACGTACAGCTACCACCCTATTGTTTGGCGACGATTGAGTGGTAGGTCTTCCCTCCGATATGGTGATCACTCATGAATGACTACATGGCTTTAACCAGCAACGCCGACGACCTTCCCACCTTCTACGTCAACACCACCCAACCGCTGCATTCCCTTCTCAGCTCCGCCCGTTACAGAATCGGCGCGGTGACACAGGTCCTGGAAAACCTCGCGATGCGCGGCGAAATCAATTCGGATTCGGTGATTCTCAGCGACTTCGCAATGCTCTGCAGCATCCCCTTGCGCGATAGCTGCGATGTACTGGATGTCATTGCACGACGTATGGATGCGGAACCGTCCTGACACCAAAAGGGGCGTCTTTTTGACGCCCCTTTTGATTTGTAGATCAACTGCTGCGCCGTGAATTTCTTTAACAATAATGTGGCGAGGGAGCTTGCTCCCGCTGGGTCGCGAAGCGGCCCCAAAACAAGGACTGCTGCGCAGTCCAACGGGAGCAAGCTCCCTCGCCACAGGTTTTTTTGGCGCCCCACGTATAGTTTCCGTATAGATCCCCGCCCCCCAGTAAAGAAGCCGTAGCCCAGCATCAACCCCAACCAAAAAACCCCTACCCTGCCCTCTCACCTTTCACGCAGAGATCAGCATGGACAATTCAGAGTTGGGGATCATGATCATTTCAATGATTGGGTTGTTCGGCTTTGCGTCGTTTCTATTCGATTACCTGAGTGCCAAACGAAGGGACAGATAACGTTATCTGTCCCTTTCTGGCATCAGCGGGTCGCGACGATGAACAATCGCGGGAACGGCAGCAGCACCGAACCATCACTCAGGGCCGGATACGCCTGCTCGATCGCGGCGTGATATTGCTTGAGGTATTGCGCCTTTTCCGCATCATCCAGCGGTTCGAGAAACGGCCGCAAACCACTGCCCTTGAACCACTCGACCACGCCGGACGCCCCGCCCGCCAGCGGATGATGGTAGGTGGTGCGCCATACATCGACGCGCGCGCAGTGCGGTCGCAGCATCGAGTAGTAATCGCTGGCACTGGCCATTTCCGTGCGTTGCCCGGCGGCGTCCGCCAGCTTGCTGGCCCACGGGCCATCGGCAGCCACTTCGCGCATCAGGCGATGGGACGCTTCGTTGAGGTTGTCGGGCATCTGAATGGCCAGGCTGCCGCCCTGGGTCAGTCGGGCGGCCAGCGAAGGCAGCAACGTCGCGTGATCGGGCAGCCACTGCAGCACCGCGTTGGCGAAGATCACGTCGAACGGGCCGCTCTCATTCCAGGTGCCAATATCCACGGTATCGAACTGCAATTGCGGCAAACGCTTGCGGGCGGCTTCGATCATGTCGGTCGAACTGTCAACGCCTCGCACTGTGGCGTTCGTGAAGCGCTCCACCAGCAATTCGGTCGAGTTGCCGGGGCCGCAACCGATGTCGATGGCCGAGCGTGCGTCCACAGGCGGGATCGCCGCAAGCAGGTCGCGTGCAGGGCGGGTGCGTTCATCTTCAAAAGCGACGTATTGCTTGGCGGACCAACTCATTGCGTTCTCCTGTCGAATCGTTGTCCGGACCTGGGCCGACAACCGGTTCGCTACGATACAGCGCCTGGCAGGCTCCGCTCTACTCCACCTTCGGTGGGCAATATCACTGAACGCCTCCGCAAAAAATACCGGCTTTACTGGCCGGTTTTTTCGTCGCGGGATAAAGCACTTAATCGTAATACCCAACCGTCTTCTTCAAATGATCCGAGTACTCGTAGATGTCGTCGACCGAGTTGATTGCATGCCGGGTTTCATTCTTCTCTTCGTCAAATATGCCGATGTATTTCTGTGAACGATTGAAGTGCAGACGGCAGATCGGTTTGCGATTGTTGTCGTCCAGCAGAATGCCGAAGTAACTCTGGGTATCGCGCTGAACAATACGTTTGGCATCCACGACTGATCGAACCACTGCACGAACGATGTGATAACCCTCTAGCTCTTCCAAAGTTGTCAGCACCTTATCTTCTGACTCATCCCGCACATCCGGCTGCTCGGTGCCACTGGAAGAAACCGGTAAAGCTGCCAGTGCTGGTTGAATAGAACCACTCATGGCCGATTTGAGCCGGTCATTTATCTGGTCATTGAGAAATTGAACCACAGCCTTTCTAGTCAGCTCATGAAACTGCTCACGGACTTTCTGAGTAATCACGCCGTCGTAGACACGCGAAGCGAACACTTTCACAAAATCATCGTCGGGCTTGCTGACTTGTGAAGCGATGATTTTTTTGATTTGGCTGACGTACTTCAACTCACCAGCGGCACTGATAATCGAATCCACATCGAACGCCGATTTGGTGAGCTTTACTAATTCGGGGACGGAGTATTCGTCGATGTCCAGAAGGTCGAGTTCAAGAAAAGGCTTCTCGTCCATTTTGTTGGGCGCGTCCAGATCGGTGAAAAACTTGTAAACCTGGCCGTTGGTGAGGATGGAGATACGAGCGCTGGTGACATGGAAATAACGAAACAGCTGTGAGGCATGATTGATGTGCAGCGGTTCGCCGATTTTTTTGCACTCGATCAAGATCTGAACCTCACCTCCCTTCATGATCGCGTAGTCAATTTTCTCCCCCTTCTTCGTTCCGATATCACAAACGAATTCAGGAGTAACCTCAGTCGGATCGAAGACATCGTAGCCGAGCACCGTGCTGATAAAGGGCATGACAAAAGCGTTCTTGGTCGCCTCTTCCGTTTGAATTGCAGCGCTCTGCAAACGAACTTTGGCGGCTAGACTTGCTAACTTTTCGAAAAATTCCATGCGTGACCCCTTCCTGTTCGATCCGTGTGTTTGCATGCTGGCAAATTGACTGCCTTTGATACTAGACATAAACCGGCACAAAGAAAGATTCCGCCCAAGAATAGCGAACAACCGCCTCCAGGCTTCGATCCGGGACTTCACCGCTTTTCAGGGAATCAAAGAATGTAAGTAGAATTTTCAACATTCCGTCGCTGTCACAAACTCAGGCGCATCCCTATAAGGACAACGACAATGAAATTCGCAAAAATCTCGCAGAAACTCGCCTTGTGGGCCGGCAGTCCCAAGACGTTCATGGGGGCGTTGATTCTCATCGGTCTGTGGGGGTTGAGCGGGCCGATTTTTGATTACAACGACACCTGGCAACTGATCATCAACACCTCGACCACGATTATTACGTTCCTGATGGTGTTCCTGATCCAGAATACGCAGAACCGCGACACTGACATTTTGCATTTGAAAATCGATGAGTTGTTACGGGTGAACAAGGAAGCGCAGAACGCGATGCTCGGGTTGGAGTTACTCGACCTGAAGCAACTGGAAGCGCTGCGTAGACACTACCGTGCCATGGGCGAAAACGAAGTGCATGGCCTGGCGGGGCTGGCAACCGAGGGCAAGCACAAACAGAACCTGAACGACTGCTGAGCACCAACAAAAACGGCGCGTGATGTAAGTCACGCGCCGTTTTTTTTAAACGCCGTCAGCGTGGTGTCATCGACCCGCTTGCAGCGCCCTGGCCATTTGCAGATGGTTCTGCAGCTTGGGCAGGGTCTCTTCGGCGAAGGCTTTGATTTCCGGCACGTCGGTCGTCTGCGCAGTCTGCTGAAGCTGCTCGATAGCCTCCTGCGTTGTCTTCACCTGACTGGCGGCGTACGCCTGATCAAACGATGCGCCGTCCTGAACTTCCGGCATCAAGGCTTTGGCCTTGTCGACGACCTCTTCCCGTGGGGCCACCGGCAGATCCAGTTGCTTGGCGATTTTCGCCAGGTGCTGGTTGGCGGTAGTGCGGTCGTTGATGACGACGACGGTGTAATCCTTGACCTCTTTGGACTCGGATTTCTGGTGCGCCAGGCGACTGGCCTCGATATCGGCCATGCCTTTGGCCGAGGCATCGTTGATGAATTCGGCGGGGGACTGGGCAAAGGCAGTGCTGGCGCACAGGCCCAGTAACGTGGCAATACTGGCATTGCGTAATCGGGTGGCCATCCGGCTCATGGTCGCGCCCTCCTCTCTATAAATTCAAACGGGAGCTTTCGCTCCCGCCTCTCAATCAAAACCACCTTCACCACTACTTGGATTTCTGGCCGCCTTTGCGGCCCATATCGGGTTTCGCAGGCTCTTTATCGACAGTCGTGGTGGTGGTCTTCCCTCCTTTGCGACCGGCTTCAGACGCCTTCGTTCGATCGTTGGCGAAATTTCCCGAGTTCGAGTTTCTTGAGTTAGGCATGATTCTCTACCTCTTGGTAATGATCGCGGCGAGCAGGAGCCCGCATAGAATCTGAATTTCGATCACTGCAAAGGTTTAGAAAAACTGGGATCGATGCGACGAACGGTGACTGATTTTCAAGCCCTGTACTTCAGGTGATTCTGGCGTTTGGCGCTGTACATGGCCTCGTCGGCATGGCGAAACAATTGCTTTTCTTCCGAACCGTGTTCGGGGTAATGCGCAACGCCGATGCTCGGCTGGATGTTCAGGCTGTGGCCATCCAGCCG
The DNA here is from genome assembly GCF_949767765.1 of Pseudomonas sp. IT-P171. Classification (NCBI taxonomy): domain Bacteria; kingdom Pseudomonadati; phylum Pseudomonadota; class Gammaproteobacteria; order Pseudomonadales; family Pseudomonadaceae; genus Pseudomonas; species Pseudomonas sp. IT-P171. The sequence continues at coordinate 274,202 of NZ_CATKQN010000057.1, read as the reverse complement.
CAGCGGCTGAGCCAGTATCTGACGGATTTTTCCGGCAATGCCGTCAGCGTCTTCCGCAGCCTGAATGCTGTGCAACAACACCACAAACTCATCACCGCCGATGCGCGCCACGGTGTCGGTTTCCCGCACGCAGCCTTTCAGACGATTGGCGACCGCTTGCAGCAGCATGTCGCCGACGGCATGGCCGTGGGTGTCGTTGACTTCCTTGAAGCGATCGAGATCGACGTACAGCAGCGCCATGCGCCCGCACTCCAACTTGGCCAGTGTCAGCGAGGCTTTCAGCCGGTCACGGAGCAACTCGCGATTGGGCAGTTGGGTCAGTTGATCGTACTGGGCCATGCGCTGCAGCCGGGCATGCAATTGCTTGCGCTCGATGGCAGTCGCGACCTGGGCGCACACAAACTGCAGCAGTTCCTTGTCTTGCTCGGTGTAGCGCTCGCCGCCCGCCACGCTTTTTACGATCAGCGCGCCGATGGTGCCGTTCTGCGAGTTCAACGGCACGCCCAGCCAGCAGGGCGAGTGCTGGCCGGCGACCAGTAGCTCGAATCCTGCCGGGGCGTCGTCCTGGTCCGGGGTCAGCAGAATCGGCTGGCCGCTGCGGATCACCTCGGCACACAGCCGTCCGGTGACGGTTCCGGGCTGCTCGGGTTGCTGTTCATTGTCATCGACGTGGTAAGGGAAATTGAGCTGCGCGCACTGCTCGTCATACAGCGCGACGGAAAAATTCAGCGCCGGCAGCCATTCACCGATGATCAAGTGGATGCGTTTGAACAACGCCAGCAAATCTTCTGCCGCGTGGGCCGCTTCGGAGATCGCATACAACGCCGCTTGCCGGGACTCGGCCTGCTTGCGCTCGGTGATGTCGCGGGCCACGGCGATGCGCAGTTGATCGACTTCCGACCAGCGCGCAGACCACAGGATGTGTACCACGCGGCCATCTTTGCGCAAGTAGCGGTTTTCGAAGTTGAGTTTGGGGTCACCGCCCATGATTTCCCGCGCAGCGTCGAGGGTGCGCTGGCGATCGGCGGGATGCACCATATCGATCATTGGCAGGCCGACCAGCTCTTCAGGCGTGTAACCGAAAATGCGTTCGCAGGCTGCGCTGACAAAAACAAAGCGACCTTGTTTATCAACCGCGCAAACGGCGTCCAGCAGTAGATCGATGTAACTCGCCAGCGGCGCGGAATTCCTGGATGCCATGGTGCAGAGAGCATGTCCGAACAATGCAACAAAAAAGAACCATCCCTGACCCGTGATGTAGCCGCTGACGCGTCCCTGCGATCAGTTTCAAGCCTTGTTCGGCATCAGCCCCGGCAAGGCATGCGCCAGGGCGTTGATGGCAAAACCGATAAACATCACCCCGCACAGGCGGGTAATCGCCAGTTCATGGCGTTGATACAGGCTGCGCACCTGCCGCGCACCAACGATGCCAATGAGGATAGCGTAGGCGATCAGACCACCGACGAAGCTCAGAACGATCAGCCAGGGCAGCATCGACCAATGCAGCAACTCCGCACGGCTGGACAGTAACGCCGTAAAGGTCGCCACCGCCACCGGATACGCCTTCGGATTGGTCAGACCGAACAGAATGCCGTGCCAGAACGGTTGCCGCGCCGGGCCCTGCGGCGTTTCGGCGCCGCTGCGTTTGGCCCGTACCGCGCGTAAACCGAGCCAGAACAGATACAACCCGCTGAGCACACCCAGCACGTCAAACGCCGTACTGCCGATTTCCCGTGCCCCGACTATCGCGATCAGCGCAGTGCTGCACCAGACCACGTCCCCGAGCAAATGCCCGCACAAAAAACCCGCCCCTGCCCGCCGCCCACGCGCCGCGCCGATGCCGAACACCGCCAACACCCCCGGCCCCGGTGTGATTCCGTAAATGAAGCCCGAGGCGAGAACGGCCATTAGCAGCGATGGGGTCATCGGGGAAATCCTGTTGAACTATTTGGTGAATGGCCGCAAGTCTATATCAGGTCCTTGCGAATCGACTGACTGATCGTCAAAGAACTTCATTCCCGCATAGGGACGCTGCCGGCAAGCTGCCAGTCGTGAGGCCAGATCGCCGACATGGGCTTCAAGCTTGTGACCCTCCGGGTCGAGGAAGTAGAACGACGCGCCTTCGCTGCGGTTGTCGCGCCATTCCCGGACGTTGGCCGCTCGCAGGCGCTCGACGAATGACGAGAAGTCGGGTTCGCCGATGCTGAAGGCGTAGTGGGTGTAATCGGCGGCGGGCCCGGCGTTGCGCAGGGGGTCGAGGGAAAGGCATAGCCAAAGGCCGGGCAGCGAGAGGTAGGCGCCGCTATCCCAAGTGGCTTCGAGCTGAAGTTGCAGGAGGTCGTGATAGAACGCCACGCTGCGGTTCAGGTCGGTGACGGCGAGGGTCAGGTGGTTGAGGCCAGATAACATTTTTTCAGTAACCCTTGAGTTTTTCAGGCACGACGTAGTTTTTACCGTCATGGTGCGGCAACCTCAATCCGCCCGTTCAACCAGTTCAACGCCTGATCCCCGCCTCGCCGCTTGTGCCACGCCAACACGAACGTAAACGACGGAATAGCAAACGGCGGCGGAACAACGACCAGCGACTGTTCATCAATATTGCGCAAGGCGCGCGATGCAACCGTGAGAATCAGGTCCGTGCCACTGATGAACTCCGGCGCCACGCTCCAGTGCGGCAGGCTGATCGCTACGCGGCGGCGCTCACGTATCGCGGTCAACGCCCGTTCGATCTCCGGAGTGCCGCTGCCGCGCATTTCCAACAAGACATGCGGGCGCGACAGGTAGGTTGGCAAGTCGAGCACGCCATCGGCGGGCAGGCTGTTGCGGTCCACGAGGCAGGCGTAATGTTCTTCGAACAAAGGAGTGCTGCGCAACTCGTTCGGCAGCTCTGGAAAGACGCCCGCCGCCACGTCAATGTCGCCGTTGAGCACTGCGTCGAGCATGCCTTCGCGGCTGGCGTGGCTGATTTTCAGGTCGATGCCCGGTGCTTCCCGGCGTAACGTGCGGATCAGGCCTGGCAGGACGATGGCGGCGCCGTAGTCGGACATCGCCAGGCGAAAGGTGCGCTTGGCCGTGGCCGGATCGAAGGCATTGGGCGCCAGCAGCGATTGCACCTGGGCCAGGGCTTCCGCAAGCGGTGCGATCAGTTCGAGGGCGCGTGGGGTGGGTACCAGACCAGCTCCTGCCCTGACCAGCAATGGATCGCCAAGTACATGTCGCAACCGCGCCAGCGCATGACTGACCGCCGGCTGACTGAGGTGCAAACGCTCAGCCGCACGAGTGACATGTTGCTCGCTGAGCAAGGCGTCGAGAATCACCAACAGGTTAAGATCAATACGCCGAAGATCATTCATCCGATGCATGCTCTGGATAGCGATTTGGAATTTAAATCTGCGCGACGAATACTCTAGAGTCCAGCAAAACCTGTTGGAGAATGATCATGAGTACGTTGCATTGGGCCGGTTTGTTGCTGTTGGCGGTGATTGCCGGAGCGGTGGTGCCTTTTCAGAGTGCGATCAACGCCAACCTTACACGTGGGTTGGGTCATCCGCTGTGGGCGACTTTTGCGTCGCTGGTGGTGAGTATTGCGGTGCTGTTGCCGATCATGTTGGCGCTGCGCTTGCCGCTGCCGTCACTGGATTTCATCACTCGGGCACCCTTGTGGATGTGGGCCGGCGGTGCGTTGGGGGTGTGTTTTATTTCACTCGCGCTGATGTTGCTGCCCAAGCTGGGAGCGTCGGGGTTTATTGCCTTGGCGCTGGCGGGGCAAGTGGTAGCGTCGTTGGTGCTGGATCACTTTGGATGGTTTGGGTTGGTGGAGCGGCAGATGACGGTGCCGCGGGTGTTGGGGGCGGCTTTGTTGATCGGTGGTGTTGCGCTGATTCAGTTCAGTGATTCACCCGCCAAAGCGGTGATTGCGACGTCTTGAAAATCAAAAGATCGCAGCCTTCGGTAGATCCTGCGGGGATGCGTGGTCCCTGTAGGCGCTGCCGAAGGCTGCAATCTTTCAAAACTTGTCGAGCGTGCGCAGTTTCTGCGGCAACCCCCACAGCAGCAGGGCAACAGCGATCAGCGCGCAGACCCCGATGACATACAGCGCCGGTGTGGTGCTGCCGGTCAGGTCCTTGATCCGTCCGACCATGACAGGGCTGACGATGCCGCCGAATTGGCCGAGGGTGTTGATCACCGCGATCCCGCCCGCAGCCCCCGCGCCGGCACCGGCCAGCAGTTTCGGCGGCAGGGTCCAGAAACTCGGAATGGAGGCGATGATCCCGGCGCCGAGCAAGCCCAGTGCGACGATCAGGAAGGTCGTGTGGTTGGCGAAGATACCGGCGCAGAAGAAGCCCAGCGCACCCGCTGCCACCAACCCTGCGACAAACTTGCGACGCTCGCCGGTCGAGTCGGACAACCGTCCGATCACCACCATGCTGATTGCCCCGCAGATGTACGGAATCGCCGTCAGCAAACCGATCATCACCGGGCTCTCGGTGCCCGCGCTGCGGATCAGTTGCGGCGCCCAGAAATTCAAGCCGTAGGACGCCACTTGAATGAGGAAGTAGATCAGCCCCAGCGTGAGGAAACCGGGAATCCGCAGCGCCGCGAGCAACGAGCCGCCGCTCTTGTGCGGTTCATGGTGGGCGATGCGGCTGGCCAGCAGGGTTTTCTCCGACGGTGTCAGCCAGTGGGCGTCTTCAATGCGGTCCTTGAGCAGGGTCAGCACCAGCAATCCGAGGCCGATGCAGGGCACGCCGCCGAGCAGAAACAGCCAATGCCAGCCGCGCATGTCGAGGACGCCGTCGAGGTGTTGCAGCACCAGCCCGGAGAACGGTGCGCCGACCAGCCCGGCAAACGCCGATGACAGGAACAGCATCGAGGTGATGCGTCCGCGATAGTGCTGCGGGAACCACAGCGTCAGGTAATACAGCACGCCCGGCGCAAAACCGGCCTCCATCGCGCCGATCACGAAGCGCAGCGCGTAGAACTGCCATTCGCTGTTGACGAAGACCATCGCCGCCGTCGCGAGGCCCCAGGACATCATGATCCGCGCGATCCAGCGGCGGGCGCCGACTTTGTACAGCATCATGTTGCTCGGCACTTCGAAGATCACGTAACCGACCACGAACAGCCCGGCGCCGAGGCCGTAAGCGGTGTCGCTCAGGCTCAGGTCAGTCTGCAACTGGAACTTGGCGAAGCTGATGTTGATGCGGTCGAAAAACGCGAACAGGTAGCAGACCATGATCAGCGGCATCAGGCGCCAGGCGACTTTGCTGACCAGGGCTTTTTCTTCGTCGTGGCTAACGGACGGGCTCGCGCCCGCCTCCAGTACATTGAGGCTCATGGTGCTTTCTCCAGGCGGACTGCCCTTGGGGGTCCGATTGTTTTTGTTGTCTGGTTGAGATGTAGCTTCTGTGGGCGTTGTTCGGTGTGTCAGAAAGGGGTTGGGTGCAAGTCGCAATTGCGTCCGGCCTTGGCCAACTGGCCTGGCACTTCGTGCCCCAACAGCGCGGGTAATCCTCGCGACAACCTCAACAACAGCGGCAGGTCGATGCCGGTGTGAATGCCGATTTCATCGCACAGGTTCACTAGGTCTTCGGTGCAGATATTGCCCGAGGCACCCGGTGCAAACGGGCACCCGCCGAGGCCGCCGAGGGCTGCGTCAAAGCGTCGGGCGCCGGCCTCGTAAGCGGCCAGCACGTTGCACAAACCGAGGCCGCGGGTGTTGTGGAAATGCAGGGTCAGGTCCGCTGGCGAAACCCGCTGCAAGACCCGGCGCACCAGTCGGTCGACCTGACGCGGATTGGCCATGCCGGTGGTGTCGGCCAGGGTGATGCCCTGAATGCCGAGTTCCTGATAGGCCTCGACGATTTGCAGTACACGGTCCTCATCGATCCTGCCTTCGAACGGGCAACCGAACGTGGTGGCGATGCTGCCGTTCAGTCGCACCTGAGTGTCACCCACGTAGTGCACGATCTCGCCGAACGCGGCCAATGAGGCTTCGCACCGCATGCGCATGTTCGCCAGGTTGTGGGTCTGGCTGGCGGACATCACCAGGTTCAGCTCATCGGCCCTTGTCGCCAGCGCCCGTTGCGCACCTTTGAGGTTGGGGATCAACGCGACGTAAATCACTCCCGGTTGACGGGTGATGCCCTTGAACACCAGCTCGCCGTCGCGTAGCGCCGGAATGGCCTTGGGCGACACGAACGAACCGGCTTCGATGCGGCTGAATCCGGCCAGCGACAGCTGATCGATCAGGGCAATCTTGTCGACCGTTTCAACCCACGTCGGCTCGATCTGCAGGCCGTCGCGGGGGGAGACTTCCTGAACGATCAGGGTCTCGGAAAAATCAGTGATCATTGCACCACCCCTTCAGTTTTCAGGCGTTCGATGTCTGCGTCCGTCAGGCCCAACCCCGCGAGAATCCCGTCGGTGTGCTGGCCCAGGCTCGGCCCCGACCAGTTCACGCCACCGGGGGTTTCGGAGAGTTTGGGCACGATGCCCGGCATCGTCACTGTCGCGCCGCCAGGCAGGTCGGCGCTGAGCAGCATGTCCCGCGCCTGATAGTGCGGATCAGCGACGATGTCAGCCACCGAATAGATGCGTCCGGCCGGTACTTCAGCGGCTTCCAGCGCCGACAGGACTTCGTCGATCGGCAGGCTGCTGGTCCAGTGAGTGATGGCAGCATCCAGCACATTGCTCTTGGCTGCGCGACCATCGTTGTGGGCAAACTCCGGCGCGTCGGCCAGATCGCGGCGACCGACGACTTCCATCAAGCGCTTGTAGATCGGATCGCTGTTGCCGGCGATCACCACGTAGGCCCCATCGGCCGTCAGGTAGGTGTTGGACGGCGCGATGCCGGGCAATGCCCCGCCGCTGCGCTCACGCACATGACCGAGCATGTCGTATTCCGGCACCAGGCTTTCCATGACGTTGAACACGCTTTCGGCCAGCGACACATCGACCACTTGCCCGCCGCCCTGCCCGGTCTTGACCCGCAGCAGCGACATCAAGGCACCGATCACCGCGTGCAGCGACGCCAGTGAATCGCCAAGGCTGACACCGACCCGCGCCGGTGGTGAACCGGGGGTGCCGGTGGTGTAGCGAATCCCGCCCATGGCCTCGCCGATGGCGCCGAATCCTGGACGGTCGCGGTACGGACCGGTCTGGCCGTAGCCGGAAATGCGCACCAGAGTCAGGTTGGGATTCAAGGCGTGCAACACGTCCCAGCCCAAACCGAGTTTCTCGAGAGCGCCAGGGCGCAGGTTTTCGATCAGCACGTCGGCGCTGGTCGCCAGTTGCTTGACCAGTTCAATGCCTTCGGGGGATTTCAGATTCAGCGCCAGGGACTTCTTGTTGCGCGATTGCAGGTACCACCACAACGAGGTGCCTTCGTGCAGCTTGCGCCATTTGCGCAGGGGATCGCCCTGGCCCATGGCTTCGATCTTGATCACCTCGGCGCCGAACTCGGCGAGCATGCGCGCGGCGAACGGCGCGGCGATCAGCGTGCCGATTTCGATCACCTTGATTGCACTCAGGGGGGCAGTCATCGCGGGGTACCTCTGTTGTTCTTGGAATATGCGCCAAGGCTAGAGGAGCGAGGGGACTGGAATCCAACCTTCTGTTGGCAACGGGCGTTCGTGAAACGCGAACGCTCGGGGAGATTACCGCGACCTCAGGTCGGTCATCGCTGGCAGGCCAGCTCCCACAGTGATCTGCGGCGTTCACCAATCCTCTGTAGGAGCGGGCTTGCCCGCGATGAGGCCGGCCCCGGCAATGAAAATCTCAGACCTGCCCCCGCAACTGCTCAAACAACATCCTGCTCACCGGCGACAACGCCGCTTCATCGCGCACGACCAGAATCAACGCCCGATCCGACCAGTCATCGGTCAACGGCACCGCACGCAACCCCAGCGCCCGGCCAAACAATTCGTAAGCCTTCTGCGGCAAAATCCCGATGCCCATGTTGGCCTGGACCATCCGGCACATCGCATCGAACCCCGGCACATGAATCCGCAATCGCAACACCTTGCCCGCCTCACGCGCGGCGGCGTGGGTGCGCATGTTGATGGAACTGGCGGAATGCAGGCCGACGTAATCGCTGCCCAGCGTATCGGCGAACGCCAGGCTGGAACGGCTGGCCAATGGATGATCCGGCAGCATCAGCACCATCAGTTTGTCCTGGCGATACAGCACGCTGTGCAGGCCTTTCACATCGCTGTCGCTGGAACAGATCCCGAGGTCCGCCACGCCATCCAGCACGCCTTGAATCACACCGCCGCTGGGACGCTCTTCGAGATCGGTCTTGACCTGCGGATGTCGTTCGGAAAAGCCCCGCAGGTCTTCCGGCAGAAACTGAATGATCGCCGACAGGTTGGCGAGCATCCGCACATAACCACGAACGCCATGGCTGTGTTCACCCAGTTCAAAGCCCATTTTCTCGACGTTGAACAGCATCTGCCGAGCATGGTGCAACAGGGTTTCGCCGGCCGGCGTCAGGGTCATGCCCTTGGCCTGACGCACGAACAGGCTAATGCCCAGCGCCTCCTCCAACTCCATCAACCGCTTGCTCGCCGCCGACACCGCGATGGCCTCGCGGGTCGCAGCACGGGTCAGCGTGCCTTCTTCGTGGACGGCGACGAATAGCTGGAGGGTGATGAGGTCGAGGCGGCGGATCAGGCTTTTTTGCAGCATCTGGGACTCGCGATGTCGGCTCGGACGAAGACGCAGCATAACGTCCTTTGCGCCCGAGCCGTGCGACCGTCAAAACGCGCTGCAGAAAATCTCCTCGATTTGCCGCTGATCCGCGGCCCGTGGATTGGTCACGCCACACGCGTCTTTCAAGGCGTTGGCGGCGAGGGTCGGGATATCGTTGAGCCGGGCACCGAGTTCGCGCAAGCCAGCGGGAATTTCGACGTCTTTCGCCAGGCTACGAATCGCCGCGATGGCCGCCTGGGCGCCCTCTTCCGGGCTGAAGCCGCGGATATCGGCACCCATTGCATGGGCCACGTCGGTCAGGCGGTCGGCGCACACCAGCGCATTGAAACTTTGCACATGTGGCAACAGCACGGCGTTACAGACGCCGTGGGGCAAGTCGTAGAAACCACCCAACTGGTGGGCCATGGCATGCACGTAGCCAAGAGACGCATTGTTGAACGCCATGCCCGCAAGGAACTGTGCGTAAGCCATGTTTTCCCGCGCGGACAGGTCGCTGCCATCTCGCACGGCAAGGCGCAGGTTGTTGCTGATCAACGTGACGGCCTTCAACGCACAGGCATCGGTGATCGGGTTGGCGGCGGTGGACACGTAGGCTTCGATGGCGTGGGTCAGCGCGTCCATGCCGGTGGCGGCCGTCAGGCTTTTGGGCATGGCGACCATCAGCGCCGGGTCGTTGACCGACAACAGCGGCGTGACGTTGCGGTCAACGATGGCCATTTTCACGTGACGCGATTCGTCAGTGATGATGCAGAAACGCGTCATCTCGCTGGCCGTGCCGGCAGTGGTGTTGATGGCGATCAGCGGCAATTGCGGCTTCTCGGATTGATCGACGCCTTCGTAATCGCGGATCTGCCCGCCGTTGGTCGCGCACAAGGCGATGCCCTTGGCGCAGTCGTGGGGCGAACCGCCCCCCAGCGACACGACGAAATCACAGCGACTTTCCTTGAGCAGGCCCAGGCCACTTTCGACGTTGGCGATGCTCGGGTTGGGCTTGGCGCCGTCGAAGATGACCGAGTCGATGTCCTTCATCGCCAGTTTCTCGGCGATCATCGCCGCCACGCCGGCCTTGGCCAGCCCGGTGTCAGTAACAATCAGCGCCTTGCGAAAGCCGTACTTGCCAATCGCGTCCATGGCTTCGTCGAGGCAACCAATACCCATGATGTTCACGGCGGGGATGAAAAACGTGCTGCTCATGGCGAATCTCCAGGGCTAGGACCGTATCGGCTGTTCGATTCGGCGAATACTCACAGGATCGCCTCATCGACCAAACGCTAACTTGATCTGGCTCAAGTCCGGGTCGTGATAAAGTCGCCGCCCATCCGACCTTTTGCTTTTTTGAGACAACGACCGCAATGACCGATTTCCAGGATGTCGATGCCCAGCTTGAAGACTGGAACGCCTTGCGCGCCACCACCTCGATCAGCGGCCTGCTGGTGGGCAACGGTGCCAGCCGTGCGGTTTGGGACGATTTCGGCTACGACTCGCTGTTCGAAAACGCCCGCACCGTGGAAGAAAAGCCACTGAGCCAGTCCGAACTGAGTGTGTTCGATGCGATGCAGACGCGCAGTTTCGAGCAGGTGCTGGGCGCTCTGAAAACCACCAGCCGCGTGAACAAGGCCCTGGCTGTCAGCTCCGCCGCGCCGCGCAATCGCTACTACGCGATCAAGGAAGCGCTGATCAACACCGTGCACGCGGTGCACATCCCGTGGCGGCTGGTGGTGCCCTCGACGCTGACGACGATCAGTCAGGAACTGGTGTGTTACCGGACGGTGTTTACCACCAATTACGACTTGCTCAACTACTGGGCCATTCAACACCAGCCTGATGCCATCACTGACCTCTTCCAGGGTGCCGAGCCGGGTTTTGACCTGAGCGCCACGGCGACCGATAAAACCCGCTTGCTGTACCTGCACGGCGGTTTGCATCTGGTGCGCAATCAGGACGGCACGGCGCGCAAACTGACGTCGACCGAGGGCACGTTGCTGGGCAGTTTCGCGATCAACAACACAATCAAGACGCTGGATGACGTGCCCTTGTTTGTGAACGAAGGGCCGAGCGCGGACAAGCTCAAGACCATCCGCAGTTCGGATTATTTGTCGTTTTGCTATGACCAGCTTTTGGGGCATGGCGAGGGGTTGTGCGTCTTTGGCCACGCGTTGGGTGAGCAGGACAGCCACATCGTTCATGCGCTACGCCAGGCGAAACCGAAGGTGGTGGCGGTGTCGATTTATCCGCGCAGCAAGGCGTTTATCCAGCATCAGAAGCGGCATTACGCGAAGGTGTTTGAAGGGACCGGATCAGAACTGCGGTTTTTTGATTCGAAGACGCATGCGCTTGGCAATCCAAAGCTGACCGTTCCCGTCGAGGTCTGAAGCAAACACCGTACCCGTGGCGAGGGAGCTTGCCCCCGCTCGGGTGCGCAGCCGCCGCAAAACTGGACATTGCTTTCTCTCTGAAAAAAGCAGGGGGCCGCTTCGCAGCCCAGCGGGAGCAAGCTCCCTCGCCACCAAGGCGCCTAATCATTCTTCCGCGCTATGCACCACCACCAGCAACTGCGCCTTGACCTCGCCTATCGAGCGGATGCGGTGCGGTTTCTGCGCATTGAAGTGCAGCGCATCCCCCCGCTCGAGCAGCACGCGCTCGTTCATGAAATCCACTTCCACCTGCCCTTCGTGGACGAACAGAAACTCTTCCCCCAAGTGTTCCTTGAAGGTTTTGTCCGCGAATTCGAACGGCGGATAAATGATAAACGGCAACAGACTGCGCTCACTCACCTGATGCGCCAGCACCGCATAACCAGGACTTTCGTCATTGGCCGCCAACGACTGGCGCTCATGGCTGCGCACCAGGCTGTAGCTATCGAGGCTGACGCTGTCCTCGGAGAACAATTCCTCGACCTTGACGTTCAGCGCCTTGGCCAGTTTCAGCGCGGCCGCGATGGACGGCGTATTCAGCCCACGCTCGACTTTTGACAGATAGCTCTTGGTCATGCCGGATTTTTCGGCCAAGGCCTCGAGCGTCACGCCTAGTTTTTTTCTCAATAATTTCAAACGGATAGACATGGAGATCGATTAACCCATCAAGGAGGCGACGATTTGCCCTTGCCAATGACACAATGTGTCATATAGCCTCGTTAGCGTCATTTGCGTGAAACACCCGAGGACACTGATATGGCGAAGACCTTAGCACTACCCAAAGAGCAACTGGTCAAGCAAGCACTGACCCAGATGCAAAATACCCTGGCGGATAATACGTGGACCGACCGGCAAAAGCTGGCCCTGACCTGCCGTATTCTGTTCGAGAACGGTCACGACTCCGGCCTGGCCGGGCAAATCACCGCCCGCGGCCCGCAACCGGGCACTTACTACACTCAACAACTGGGCCTGGGTTTCGACGAAATCACCGCCAGCAACCTTCTGCTGGTCAACGAAGACCTGGAAGTGCTTGAAGGCCACGGCATGCCCAACCCGGCCAATCGTTTCCACAGCTGGGTGTACCGCGCCCGGCCGGACGTGAACTGCATCATCCACACGCACCCGACCCACGTCGCGGCGCTGTCGATGCTGGAAGTGCCGCTGCAGATTTCCCACATGGACCTCTGCCCGCTCTACGACGATTGCGCCTTTCTCGAAGGCTGGCCGGGTGTGCCGGTCGGTAACGAAGAAGGTGAACTGATTGCCGGTGCACTCGGCGACAAACGGGCGATCCTGCTTTCCCACCACGGCCAGTTGTCGACGGGCACGACCATCGAGGAAGCCTGTGTCATCGCGCAACTGATTGAACGCGCCGCCAGGCTGCAACTGCTGGCGATGAGCGCCGGGACCATCAAGCCGATCATTGCGGAGCTGGGTCGTGAAGCCCATGACTGGATCTCGAAACCCAAGCGCCATGGCGCCGCTTTCAACTACTACGCTCGGCAGAACCTGCGTCAACACGCCGATTGCCTGAACTGACCCCACTCACTTTGAAGAGGAGCGTCGCCATGTCGACCCCAACGATTCACGGCATCATCGGCTACACCATCACTCCGTTCACCGCCAATGGCGAAGGCGTTGATCTTGACGCGCTCGGGCGTTCCATCGACCGCCTGATCGACGGCGGCGTCCACTCGATCGCACCGCTGGGCAGCACCGGCGAAGGTGCCTACCTCAGCGATGCGGAATGGGATCAGGTCGCCGAATTCAGTATCAAGCACGTGGCCAAACGAGTGCCGACCATCGTCAGCGTGTCCGACCTGACCACCGCCAAAGCCGTGCGCCGCGCACGGTTTGCCGAAGCCCACGGCGCCGATGTGGTGATGGTACTGCCGACGTCCTACTGGAAACTCAGCGAAGCGGAAATCCTCGCCCACTACCGCGCCATCAGCGACAGCATCGGCGTACCGATCATGCTCTACAACAACCCGGCTACCAGCGGCACCGACATGTCGGTGGACCTGATCCTGCGCATCGTCAACACCGTGGATAACGTGACCATGGTCAAGGAGAGCACCGGCGACATCCAGCGCATGCACCAACTGCAACGGCTCGGCGAAGGTCAGGTGCCGTTCTACAACGGCTGCAATCCGCTGGCGCTGGAAGCCTTCGCGGCAGGTGCGAAGGGCTGGTGCACGGCGGCGCCGAACCTGATTCCGCAGCTCAACCTGGAGCTGTATGAAGCGGTCCTGGCCAACGATTTGAGCACGGCGCGTGACCTGTTCTATCGCCAGTTGCCGCTGCTGGATTTCATTTTGAAAGGTGGGTTGCCGGCGACCATCAAGGCCGGCTTGCGCGCGACCGGGCTGGAGGCGGGTGATCCGCGGTTGCCGGTGTTTGCGCTCGGTGACGCTGGGCTTGGTCAGCTTCAAGGCTTGTTGAAAGCATTGCGCTGATCCCCGGGCACACACAAAAACCAATGTGGGAGCAAGCCTGCCAGCGATAGCGGCCTGACACTCAACATCTTCGTCGAATGTTAAGCAGACATTGCTAGCAGGTGAGCTCCCACAGTGGATTTGCATTGGGTTTGAAGGGTGCGATCAGAGCACCGGCAAGGTCTTGTCCTTGATCACCGTCGTCGGGCCGTTGGCCTTCACGCTCGCGATGCCTTTGTCCCGGGCGGCATCAGAGGAATAGGTTTCGCTGTTGCCGATAATTTCGTGATTGCCAGCCTTGAGGTTGAAGTACGGCTGACCGTCCTTGGTGGTCTTTTTCTCATAGCGCTCATCCAGCGGGCTGTTCTTCTGCACCGAGGCTATGCCGCCTTCGGCGGCGCTGCGAGTGGTGTAGTGCTCGCTGTTCAGAATGGTTTCGGCATTCGCCGCTTTCAGCACGAAGCGAAACTGGCCGTTGCTGGTTTTGCTTAACTCATACCATCCAGACATGCTCTTTCTCCTTGGCGATTGAGAGGTTTCGCGCTTCAGAGTAAAGACCAGCCCTGTATTTTTGTCGCCTGTACGGCCCCCTTCGCGAGCAAGCCCGCTCCCACATTTGGAATGCGATCAAATGTGGGAGTGGGCTTGCTCGCGAAGGGGGCAACACGGTTTGTGCTACTTCGCAGCCGTCCGCACCACCGACAACTCCGGCGCCTGGACGCGCCGCTGACTCAAATACCGCGTGCAACTCACCCGCAGGAAGGAGGCGAAATTAATCACTTCGCCGCGGTAATCCATCACCTCTTCATACAGTTTGGTGATTAACTGGTTGGTGGTCATGCCATCGACCTCGGCGATTTCGCTGAGGATGTCCCAGAACTGATTCTCCAGCCGCAGGGTGGTGACCACCCCGCAGATGCGCAGCGAGCGGGAGCGCGATTCGTAGAGAATCGGATCGGCTTTGACGTAGAGCTCGCACATGGAATCGTCCCTCGTTACAGCGTGATTTTGGTGCCCAGCAAGCCGAGGAAACCGGCGAGCCAGCTCGGGTGGGCGGGCCAGGCCGGAGCAGTGGCCAGATTGCCTTGAACGTGACCTTCCGTCACCGGGATATCGATGAACGTGCCGCCCGCCAGGCGCACTTCCGGCGCGCAGGCCGGATAGGCGCTGCACTCGCGACCTTCAAGGACACCTGCCGCTGCCAGCAATTGTGCACCGTGACACACGGCGGCGATCGGCTTGCCGGCCTTGTCGAAGGCGCGCACCAGATCCAGGACTTTTTCGTTCAGGCGCAAGTATTCCGGGGCACGACCGCCGGGGATCAGCAGCGCGTCGTAGTCGGCTTCGGCGACCTTGGCAAAATCGAAGTTCAGGGCAAACAGGTGGCCGGGTTTTTCGCTGTAGGTCTGGTCGCCTTCGAAGTCATGGATCGCCGTGCGCACGGTCTGGCCGGCGGATTTGTCCGGGCAGACGGCGTGCACCGTGTGACCGACCATCAGCAAGGCCTGGAACGGCACCATCACTTCATAGTCTTCGACGTAATCGCCGACCAGCATCAGGATTTTCTTGGCAGCCATGGGGAGGACTCCTCTGTGAAATGCGTAGGAGTATTCAAGGTAGTCCTTATCCGTGAGAGTGGGTAATAACCAGCTACTACGAACAATGAGCTTTTGTGGCGAGGGAGCTTGCTCCCTCACCACAGGGATTACTCGCAACTGTACGGATAACTCTGCGCCCAGCTGTAACAGAGCTATCCCTGAGGTTTGTGGCTAGATGAAGCCATCTCCCATCACCCTGAATTCCGGTCCCCATCATGTCCTCGCGCGAAAACACCGGCATGGCCCTCGGCCTGCTTGGCGTTGTGATTTTCAGCCTCACCCTACCCTTCACACGGATCGTCGTGCAGGAACTCCATCCGCTGCTCAACGGCTTGGGTCGCGCGCTGTTCGCGGCCATTCCGGCCGCGATATTGTTACTGTGGCGCCGGGAAAAATGGCCAACCTGGAAACAGGTCAAAGGCCTGGCACTGGTGATCGCCGGGGTGATCCTCGGTTTCCCGGTGCTCTCGGCCTGGGCGATGCAAACGTTGCCTGCGTCCCACGGTGCTTTGGTCAATGGCCTGCAACCGCTGTGCGTGGCGTTGTACGCCGCGTGGTTGTCCCACGAACGACCGTCGAAAGCCTTCTGGGCCTGTGCCGCGCTGGGCAGCGCGCTGGTGCTGGGTTACGCGTTGATCAGCGGCGCCGGCAGCATTCAGGCCGGTGATTTGCTGATGCTCGGCGCAATTGCCGTGGGCGGTCTGGGTTATGCCGAAGGTGGCCGCTTGGCCAAGGAAATGGGCGGCTGGCAGGTGATCTGCTGGGCGCTGGTGCTGTCGACACCGCTGTTGATCGGGCCGGTGGTGTACTTGGCGCTGCAACACCAGGGCGAGATTTCGGCCAAGACCTGGTGGGCGTTTGGTTACGTCTCGCTGTTCTCGCAGTTCATCGGTTTCTTTGCCTGGTACGCCGGTTTGGCGATGGGCGGCATTGCCCGGGTCAGTCAGATTCAGTTGTTGCAGATTTTCTTCACCATCGCGTTCTCGGCGTTGTTCTTTGGTGAACACATCGAGCCGATCACCTGGCTGTTTGCTGCCGGGGTGATCGTGACGGTGATGCTCGGACGCAAGACCGCTGTGCGTCCGGCGCAACCGGGCACGTTACCGGCCGGGGTTCAGCTCAAATAGCCGTCGGCCCGCAGCAAGGTTTCGAGGCAATGTTCGCTGATGTGGTAGAAATCCTTCAGCTCCTGAATCTTCACCAACAGCTGGGCCGGGTCCACCGGCTCGGCGCGTTTGACCGCCAGGATCATCTTGTTCTTGTTGGTGTGGTCCAGTGAGATGAACTCGAACACCTTGGTTTCATAACCGCAGGCTTCGAGGAACAGCGCTCGCAAACTGTCGGTGACCATTTCCGCTTGCTGGCCCAGGTGCAGTCCATATTGCAGCATCGGCTTGAGCAGCGCCGGGCTCTGGATTTGCAGGCGGATCTGCTTGTGGCAGCACGGCGAGCACATGATGATCGACGCGCCGGAGCGGATGCCCGTGTGGATCGCATAGTCCGTGGCAATGTCGCAGGCGTGCAGCGCGATCATCACGTCCAGCTCGCTCGGTGCGACGCTGCGCACGTCACCGCACTTGAACACCAGGCCCGGATGCTCCAGTTTCGCGGCGGCGGCGTTGCACAGCGTGACCATCTCTTCACGCAGCTCGACGCCGGTCACCTCACCTTCGGCGTTCAAGGTGTTGCGCAGGTAATCGTGGATCGCGAACGTCAGGTAACCCTTGCCCGAACCGAAATCCGCGACCCGCACCGGTTTGTCCAGCGCCAGTGGCGAGGTGGTCAGCGCATGGCTGAAGACTTCGATGAACTTGTTGATCTGCTTCCACTTGCGCGACATCGCCGGGATCAGCTCGTGCTTGCTGTTCGTCACACCAAGGTCGGCGAGAAACGGCCGGCTCAGGTCGAGAAAGCGATTCTTCTCGCGGTTGTGCTCGGCAGACGGCACTTCGCGCAATTGCTGAGGTTTGCTCTTGAACAGCGAAGACTTGCCCTTTTTGCTGTATTCGAGCTGGGCTTCGTCGGTCAGCGACAACAAATGCGCATTTTTGAACGAGGCCGGCAACAACGCGGCGATGGTCGCCACGCCCTCGGCCAGCGGCAGGTTCTTGGTGATGTCGCGGGTCTTGTAGCGGTAGACGAAGGACAGGCAAGGCTGATCCTTGACGGTCAGTTGCTTGATGATCAGCCGTTGCAGATCCGCTTCGGTGCCGACGTACTTGGCCAGCACCAGCTTGATGAAGGCGTTGGCGTCGAGGCTGGTTTGCAGCAGGTCGATGAACTGGGCGTGGTGATCCGGCGCGAGGCTGGCGGGAGTGGCGGTGACGGACATGAAAAAAACGGCCTCGGGCGGAGCGAATCGGGAATGGCGGGTATTTTAGGGGGGATGGCCGTTCGGGACACGCAGTTATTTACCGAACGGTGCGAATCCTGAGGGAGTCGAGTCCCCTGTGGCGAGGGAGCTTGCTCCCGCTGGGTCGCGAAGCGGCCCCATTCGATTCATCAGTCAGACCGAGTTCTCAGGTTTTACGACTGCTTTGCAGCCGAGCGGGAGCAAGCTCCCTCGCCACAAAAGCCCGCTCACCACAGAAGGTGTATCAGCCCAACACCACCAACCGATTCGGCAACTCATTCCTCACATGCGTCACCGGCACGTGCACCTTGAGCAATTCGCCACACGCTTCGACACACGTCACAAACCCCTGCAACGTCTGCCCCTGCTTCACCTGCTGGGTGAACGCCGCCACAATCGCGTCCCAGTTCTTGTTGTCCAGCCGTTTGGAAATCCCTTCATCCACCAGGATTTCCACATAACGCTCGGCCTCGCAAACGAAAATCAGCATGCCCGTACTGCCCACGGTGTGGTGCAGGTTCTGCTCCAGAAACTGCCGACGCGCCAGGTTCGAGGCGCGCCAGTGACGTACGGAGCGCGGGATCAAATGGGTGGTGACTTTCGGAATACGGAACACCAGGCACAACACGATGAAGGTGACCCATTGCACCAGCAGCAGGCTGTGCATGGTCAGCCAGCCGGTCAGGTAATGCACGACACCCGGCACCACCAGCGCCAGCAAGCTGGCCCATAGCAGCGGGATGTACGCATAGTCGTCGGCGCGGGCCGCGAGCACGGTCACCAGTTCGGCGTCGGTGTCGCGCTCGACCCGGGCAATTGCCTCGGCGACTTTGCGTTGTTCGTGTTCAGTCAGTAGTGCCATTTTACGAATGCCCGTTCATTGTTGTTATCACCAGCCGCCCGACGAACCGCCGCCCCCGAAACTGCCCCCACCGCCGCTGAAGCCCCCGCCTCCACCGCCGCCGCCAAATCCACCACCGCCGAAACCACCACTCGAGCCGCCCGAGCCACCTCGGCCAGCCGGCAGGATCCCGAACATCTGCAAGACGAATATCGTCAGGATGAACAGCAACACCAGGAACACAAACACCCCGGGATGCCGCGAAACGAAGTCACTCTCCTGATTGCCGCCGGAGTCGTACACCGTCGACGGCTCATCCAGCGGACTGCCGCCCAATACCACCAGCATCGCCGCGACCCCGTCGCTGATACCCTTGCTGAAGTTGCCGGTCTTGAATGCCGGGGTGATCACCTGGTTGATGATCACCGAACTCTGCGCATCGGTCAGGCGATCTTCCA
Source organism: Pseudomonas sp. IT-P171 (assembly GCF_949767765.1). Lineage (NCBI taxonomy): Bacteria > Pseudomonadati > Pseudomonadota > Gammaproteobacteria > Pseudomonadales > Pseudomonadaceae > Pseudomonas > Pseudomonas sp. IT-P171. The sequence goes on along the minus strand of NZ_CATKQN010000057.1, from coordinate 255,391 downwards.
GGCCATAACCGACTTCGATCCGCAACCGGCGCTCGTCGCGAGCGACGATCAGCAGCGCACCGTTGTTCTTGTCCTTCTGCCCGATGCCCCAGTGGCGACCGAGCTGATAGCCGAAGTCTGCAATGTCAGTGCCCTGCAGGTCCGGCAACGTCACCACCACCAATTGTTCACCGGTGGCTTTTTCATGGGCGTTGAGCTGTTGCGTCAACTGCTCGCGCACTGAGGGTTCAATCAATTGGGCGTTATCCACCACCCGCCCGGTCAGCTGCGGAAACTTCAGCTCGGCTTGCGCCGTGGCGACAAACACCCAAAGCAACAGCGCCAGGCCCACTTTCAACAAACGCATTGGCAACCTCATCCGTGGTAATGCATCAGGCCGGTCAGAACTTCACTTCCGGTGCTTTCTCGGCACCGGGGCTGGTGGCTTCGAAGGTTTCACGAATCGGCAGATCGCTGTACATCACGGTGTGCCACAAGCGCCCCGGGAAAGTACGGATTTCGGTGTTGTACTTCTGCACCGCGAGGATGAAATCACGACGCGCCACGGCGATGCGATTCTCGGTGCCTTCCAGCTGCGATTGCAACGCGAGGAAATTCTGGTTGGCCTTGAGGTCCGGATAGCGCTCGGACACCACCATCAGTCGACTCAAGGCGCCGGTCAGCTGATCCTGCGCTTGCTGGAACTGCTTGAGCTTCTCGGGATTGTCGAGGGTGCTGGCATCCACCTGGATCGACGTGGCCTTGGCCCGGGCTTCGATCACCGCTGTCAGGGTTTCCTCTTCATGCTTGGCGTAGCCCTTGACGGTTTCCACCAGGTTGGGGATCAGGTCGGCGCGACGCTGATACTGGTTCTGCACCTGGCCCCAGGCGGCCTTGGCCTGTTCGTCGAGGGTCGGAATGTTGTTGATGCCGCAACCGGCCAGCATCGTGGTCAGCAACATCAAGGCTGCGATCCGCAGGCTTGACCGAGTGTGGTGTCGTACATTCATCTGGTTTGACGCTCCCTTGCACATTCCGTTGAAAAAACAACCAGCGACCTTCTGGACCGCCTCTTGGGGCATAATCTGCCGCCGCCACTGGATTGCATCGAGCCAATGGGCTAAAAGATGCCCCAGCGCAAAGACACGCAGAAGTGTGCTGCATTTACCTGAACAACAATAGTCGCTCCCTAAATTTTGGCTGACCGGCGCATATTCCCCGCCGTTTAGGCTTTAGAGAAAACCATTCATGAAGAAGCTGTGTTTGCTGGGCCTGTTCGTCAGCCTGGCCAGTCATAACGTATTGGCCGCCACGACCCCCGCACCCCTGGAGAACAAGGACGCCTTCATCAGCAACCTGATGAAGCAAATGACCCTCGATGAAAAAATCGGCCAGTTGCGCCTGATCAGCATCGGCCCGGAAATGCCTCGGGAGATGATCCGCAAGGAAATCGCCGCTGGCAACATCGGCGGCACGTTCAACTCCATCACCCGCCCGGAAAACCGTCCGATGCAGGACGCGGCCATGCGCAGCCGGTTGAAGATCCCGATGTTCTTCGCCTATGACGTGATCCACGGCCATCGCACCATTTTCCCGATCCCGATTGCGCTGGCGTCGAGCTGGGACATGGACGCCATCGGCCTGTCCGGGCGCATCGCCGCCAAGGAAGCCGCGGCGGACAGCCTCGACATCACCTTCGCGCCAATGGTCGACATCTCCCGCGACCCGCGTTGGGGTCGGACTTCCGAAGGCTTCGGCGAAGACACTTATCTGGTGTCGCGCATCGCCGGCGTGATGGTCAAGGCTTTTCAGGGCACTGGCGCGAACGCAGCCGACAGCATCATGGCCAGCGTCAAGCACTTTGCCTTGTACGGCGCGGTCGAGGGTGGTCGTGACTACAACGTCGTCGACATGAGCCCGGTCAAGATGTACCAGGACTACCTGCCGCCGTACCGCGCGGCGATTGACGCCGGTGCCGGCGGCGTGATGGTCGCGTTGAACTCGATCAATGGCGTACCCGCCACGGCCAACACCTGGCTGATGAACGACTTGCTGCGCAAGGAATGGGGCTTCAAGGGCCTGGCAGTCAGCGACCATGGGGCGATTTTCGAGCTGATCAAGCACGGCGTCGCTCGTGATGGTCGCGAAGCCGCGAAGCTGGCGATCAAGGCTGGCATCGACATGAGCATGAACGACACCCTGTACGGCAAAGAGCTGCCGGGGCTGTTGAAGGCGGGCGAGATCGAACAGAAAGACATCGATAACGCCGTCCGCGAAGTGCTCGCAGCCAAGTACGACATGGGCCTGTTCAAGGACCCGTACCTGCGCATCGGCAAGGCAGAGGATGATCCGGCCGACACTTACGCCGACAGCCGCCTGCACCGTGCCGAGGCCCGCGACGTTGCGCGTCGCAGCCTGGTGCTGCTGAAGAACCAGGGCGAAACCCTGCCGCTGAAGAAAACCGCGAAAATCATGCTGGTCGGTCCGCTGGCCAAAGCACCGATCGACATGATGGGCAGTTGGGCTGCCGCTGGCCGTCCGGCTCAATCGGTCACTCTGTTTGACGGCATGACCCGCGCGCTGGGCGATAAATCGACGCTGATCTACGCCCGTGGCGCCAACATCACCAGCGACAAGAAGGTCCTGGATTACCTGAACTTCCTCAACTTCGACGCCCCGGAAGTGGTGGACGATCCGCGTTCGGCGCAAGTGCTGATCGACGAAGCAGTGAAAGCCGCCAAGGATGCCGATGTGGTGGTGGCAGCGGTGGGCGAGTCCCGTGGCATGTCCCACGAATCGTCGAGCCGCACCGATATCAACATCCCGGCCAACCAGCGCGATCTGATCAAGGCGTTGAAAGCCACCGGCAAGCCGCTGGTGCTGGTGTTGATGAACGGCCGTCCGCTGTCGATTCTCGAAGAGAAAGACCAGGCGGACGCAATCCTGGAAACATGGTTCAGCGGCACCGAAGGCGGCAACGCCATCGCCGATGTGCTGTTCGGCGACTACAACCCGTCGGGCAAACTGCCGATCACCTTCCCGCGTTCGGTGGGCCAGATTCCGACCTACTACAACCACCTGAGCATTGGCCGGCCATTCACACCGGGCAAACCGGGCAACTACACCTCGCAGTATTTCGATGACACCACCGGTCCCCTGTTCCCGTTCGGCTTCGGTCTGAGCTACACCGATTTCAGCCTGACCGACATGGCCCTGTCATCGACCACGCTGAACAAGACCGGCAAGCTCGACGCCAGCGTCATGGTGAAAAACACCGGCAAGCGTGATGGCGAAACCGTGGTGCAGTTGTACATCCAGGACGTCACCGGCTCGATGATCCGGCCGATCAAGGAACTGAAGAACTTCCAGAAAATCACGCTCAAGGCCGGTGAGCAGAAAGTCGTGCACTTCACCATCACCGAGGATGACCTGAAGTTCTTCAATGCCCAGCTCAAGTACGCGGCGGAGCCAGGCAAGTTCAACGTGCAGATCGGCCTGGACTCCCAGGACGTGACGCAGCAGAGTTTTGAATTGCTGTAATTATTCAAACACCACAAAAACCTGTGGGAGCGAGCCTGCTCGCGATGGCGGCCTGACAGTCAACAATGATGTTGAATGTTATGGCCTCATCGCGAGCAGACTCGCTCCCACAGTGGTTTTGGGGTGTTGAGGAGACTGGGTTCAGCCCCGTCGATCCAGCAGATTCACCACCAGCCGATCCACCCATCCCCACACCCTCTGCTTCACGCGGCGCCACAACGGTCGGCGTTTCCATGCTTCCAGGCTCACCTCCTGGCTCAACGCAAAGTCCCGTTCGAAACTCGCCGCCACCGCCCGCGTCAACCCGGGGTCCAGTGCTTCAAGGTTGGCTTCCAGGTTGAAACGCAGATTCCAGTGATCGAAATTGCACGAACCAATGCTGACCCAGTCATCGACCAGCACCATTTTCAGGTGCAGGAAGCACGGCTGGTATTCGAAAATCTGCACCCCGGCCTTGAGCAATCGCGGGTAGTAGCGATGCCCGGCGTAGCGCACCGAGGGGTGATCGGTGCGCGGCCCGGTCAGCAGCAAACGTACATCAACGCCTCGGCCAGCCGCCCGACGCAACGAGCGGCGGACTTTCCACGTCGGCAGAAAATACGGCGTGGCCAGCCAGATTCGCTTTTGTCCGCTGTTCAGCGCACGAACCAGCGATTGCAAAATGTCGCGGTGCTGACGGGCGTCGGCATACGCCACCCGGCCCATGCCCTCGCCTGTGGACGGCACGCGCGGCAATCGTGGCAGGCCGAAATGCGCAGCAGGTTTCCAAGCGCGGCGGTGGCGGTTGGCGATCCATTGGCGGTCGAACAGCAACTGCCAGTCGATGACCAGAGGGCCGGTAATTTCCACCATCACCTCATGCCATTCGCTGGTGTCTTCGCCTGGCGTCCAGAACTCATCGGTGACACCGGTGCCACCGACCACCGCCATGCTCTGATCGACCAGCAACAGTTTGCGATGATCGCGATAGAAATTGCCGACCCAGCGCCGCCAGCTCAGGCGATTGTAGAAACGCAGCTCCACGCCCGCCGCCATCAGCCGCTGACGCAAGGTCAGGGTAAACGCGAGGCTGCCGTAATCATCGAACAGGCAGCGCACACGAACTCCCCGCTCGGCGGCCTGGACCAATGCCTGAACCATGGCCTCGGCACAGGCGCCCGCCTCCACCAGGTACAGCTCCAGTTCGACTTGTTCCTCTGCGCGAGCGATGGCGACCAGCATGCGCGGGAAAAACTGCGGACCGTCGATCAGCAGCTCGAAGCTGTTGCCTTCACGCCAGGGAAAAATCGCGCCGGCCATGTCAGCGCGCCGTGAAAATCAGTACCGCACCCACCGGCACCGACAGACTGATCGCCGACAAACCGGCGAGCTTGCGCAAACTGTCCAGCCCTGGCGCCAGATCGAAATCCGCGGCGTTGATCACCAGCGGTTCGAGCGTCACCACCTGAAAGCGCCGATCATCGAGACGGGTCGCCAGCAGTTCGGCGTTGTAGTCGTGTTGTTTGCCATGGAGATTGACGGTCACCGGCAAACGCAATTCGAGTTGCGCACCGGGCGCGAGGTCGTTGATCGGGCGCAGATCAATCTGCGCGGTGATCAAGGCTTCGGGGAAGGTCTGGATCTCGAACAGTTCCTTGCGCATGCGTTCGTCACGCAAAGGGATGCCGCTGTTCACCGATTCCAGCTCGACTTCCACCTCGGCCAGGCCTTTGGGACTGACCTTGCCATGCAGCACCAGAAAGCGCTGCACTTCGGAAATGTTGGCGTTTTTGGTGCTGACGAACGACAGCCGTGAAGACTCGCCGTCCAGGTACCAATTGGCCTGGGCCGAGAGTGTGGCTCCGGTCAGCAGCACAAAGGCCAGGGTTTGGATAAGGGACCGCTTGAACATAAAGACTCGTGGGGAAATAAACCTGCACGAACCTTAACCGCCCGTGAGCGCATTGCAAACCGCGAAGATCAAAAGATCGCAGCCTGCGGCAGCTCCTCCATGGGTGGACACACAATCCCTGTAAGAGCTGCCGCAGACTGCGATCTGATCAAGGCATCAACCGACAGCCCTGGCGTTCGCCGACCCACTCGGCGCTGTTGCTGCGCCCCATCCCGCTGACGGTAATTCGTTTTCTGGCGGGGTCATCGGTAAAGCTGCTGGTAGGCAGCCACTGTTTGACATAGCCATGGCAATACTCGACGTCGTTATTCATCACATAGCGGCACGAGCAGTATTCCTTGGCGGTGTAGGCGCTGATGATGTCCGGGAACGCCCACAGCGCCACCCGTTCCTGCCAGATCCAGCCGAGCAAGGCGATCAGCAGGATCAACCCCAGCGAGCTGAACGGTCGGCGGCGGACAAAAGGGCGGCGATTCATGGCTGCACCTTCCCGGCGACTGCCAGGCGCGCGAGTCTGAGCAGTTCGTTGTGTCGATAACTGCCGTCGCGATCATCGCCGTAACGCACGATCACCAGGTGCTCACTGGGGATCACGTACATCGCCTGGCCCCAATGCCCGAGTGCGGCGAAGGTGTCGGCGGGGGCATCGGGCCAAGGTTGTGCGGCACCCTCCGCGGCACGATTGAGCCACCAATGACCACCCGGCACCGCCTCGTCCTGATGGGCTCGATAGCGGTCGAAAGGCTGGAGGTTAAAGGCGACCCAATCCTTGGGCAGCAATTGCCGGTCGCCCCAACGACCGTCGCGGGCCATCAACAGGCCGACTCGCGCCAAGTCGCGCGCGGTGAGGTAGGCGTATGACGAGGCGACGAAAGTACCCGTGGCGTCAGTTTCCCAAACGGCGTGGCGAATGCCCAAGGGTTCGAACAGCGCAGTCCATGGATAGTCGGCATACCGGGCCGGGCCGACGATGTTTTTCAGCGCGGCGGCCAGCAGATTGCTGTCGCCACTGGAATACCGAAAGGCCTGGCCGGGTTGCGCATACTCGGCGTGATCGGCCGTGAATGCGGCCATGTCGCGATGACCGCGGGTGTAAAGCATCGCCACCACCGACGACTTCAGCGGGGCGTATTCGTAGTCTTCCTGCCAGTCCAGGCCGGAGGCCCAGTGCAGCAGATCGGCCAGGGTGATTGCCGGGTGGTTTGTCAGCGCCGGATAGTATTTCAGCACCGGGTCCTGGAGCCTGAACAGGCCTTCGCCATAGGCCACGCCGAGGACCGCGGCCATCAAGCTTTTGCTGACCGACCAGGTCAGGTGCGGCGTCTCGGCAGTGGTCGGGCCGGCGTAGCGTTCGTAAATCAACTGGCCGTCGCGGATCACCAGCAAGGCGTCAGTGCGGATACCTTTTCGGTCGCTCTCGTCGCGGGGTGGGAAGGCGTAGGTTTCCAGGGCTTGAATGGCCGGGCCGCTGAGGGCCGGGCCGGTGGACCATTGCTCGGCGGGCCAGTTTTCGGCCTGGGCTGTGAGACTTAGCAGCATGAACAGCAGGGGCAAGCCTTTGAACATGGAGGGGGCTCGAAAAGTTGAACCTGCTGAGCCTAGTCGAGGTTGATGACAGTTTTGAAGTTTGTGTTGACCGTGCCGCCCGCCATCGCGGTCAATTCAGCGAATATCCGGCAAGTGCCTTGGCCAACCGCTTCCCCCGTGCCCCCGCCGCCAGATCCATCACCGCCTGATCCCGCTGCCACATCACCGCCCACTCCGGCGGTCCATCGGCCAACGCTTGATTCACTTCAACCTTCAACCCCTCAAACTGCGCAAACAACCCGCCCAACAACACATGCCCGGCCGGGTTGTTCGGCGCCTGCCGGCTGACTTCCGCGCACCCGGCCAACAGCGCCAGCAAACGCAATGACAAGCCCTGCGGCCAGTCACTGTCCTGACCCACCCCATACAACCACGCCGTCATGGCGCTCAGCACATAGACATCTTCCAGCGTCCGGAACGGTTTGACGTACGCGTCCCAGCCATCCCCCGCCAGCAATTCACACAAGGCGCTCTCGAGAAACAACCGACCGTGGCTGATGTCCGGCATCAGCGGGATCGCCGGGAGTTTTTCCACCCGCACACCCGGTTCGCCGGGATAAACGACGGCCAGGCTCAAGCGCGGAGCCTCGCCGGGGCCTTCACTGCGGGCGGCAATCAATAGCCAGTCCGCGGCATCGCCGGCGGTGACGAAATCCTTGCGCCCGCTCAGGCGCAGGTCAGTCAGACGTGTCTGCATGTCCGCCACCCGCAGGCTGCGCTGTTCGGTCGCGCACAACGCGCCGAGGCTAGGCGGCGCGCTCGGCCAGAGCATGCGCAACGCCGCCTGATAACCCACCAGAAAGGCCAGCCCCGGTGTTGCCATCAGGCGTCCACCAACCACCGCCAGCTCGAACGGCGAGACCGCGCCCAACTGCTGCAACAAGGTCGCGAAACCCTCTGCGAGGTCCGGGTTGGCGGGCAAGCGATCGCGACGTTTCAACAGGGTTTGCCAGGGCATAAGAGGCTCCTCATGGGCTGTCATATAAGCATCACCAAAGCTTCATGGCGATGACACCGGGGCTACATAGCCTGACTTTGCACAACACGGCCGCATAAAGAAAGTCGATCGGCTCTAACCCAAGACGGGTGACCAGCCCGCACGGAGATTCGCAATGACTCAGATCGCCCGCATCAGCGACACCGGCAACGAACGCCGCCTGCAAGCCGAACGCCTGGTGGGCGCCGAGGCCTTGCAGGAAGCCCAGGCTTTGCGCTTCAACGTGTTCAGCGGCGAGTTCAACGCCAAGCTGAAGGGCGCGGAACTGGGTCTGGACATGGATGACTATGATGTTCACTGCGCCCATATCGGCGTGCGTGACCTGAACACCGGACGCCTGGTGGCAACCACTCGCTTGCTCGACCACACCGCCGCCAGCAGCCTGGGCAGGTTTTACAGCGAAGAAGAATTCAGCCTGCACGGCCTGGTCCACCTCAAAGGCCCGATCCTTGAAATCGGTCGCACCTGCGTCGACCCGGCCTACCGCAACGGCGGCACCATCGCCGTGCTTTGGGGTGAACTGGCCGAAGTCCTGAACCAGGGCGGCTACAGCTATTTGATGGGTTGCGCGAGCATCCCGATGCAGGACGGCGGCATTCAGGCCCACGCGATCATGCAGCGTCTGCGCGAACGTTACCTGTGCACCGAAAACCTGCGCGCCGAACCGAAAAAACCGCTGCCTGTTTTAGACATCCCCTCCAACGTCATCGCGGAAATGCCGCCGCTGCTCAAGGCCTACATGCGCCTCGGTGCGAAGATCTGCGGCGAGCCGTGCTGGGATGAAGATTTCCAGGTGGCCGACGTGTTCATCCTGCTCAAGCGCGACGAACTCTGCCCGCGCTACGCCAAGCACTTCAAGGCGGCTGTGTAATGAGCCGTCTGCGGGTGTACGCGCGGATTGCGCGAGTGTTGGTGGTGGTTGCGCTGGGCTTGAGCATGGCCAGCATCTTTGGGCTGTTCGAACGCTTGGGCATCGCCCATTCGATGGTCCGCCGTCAGCGTTGGTCGCGTTTCTTCATGGCGCGGCTGGCCAATGCCCTGCCCTTTCGCGTGACCGTGCACGGTGAATTGCCGAAGGAATCGATGCTCTGGGTCAGCAACCATGTGTCCTGGACCGACATCCCGCTGCTGGGCATGCTGACGCCGCTGTCGTTTCTGTCAAAAGCCGAAGTGCGTACCTGGCCGGTCGCGGGCTGGTTGGCGGCCAAGGCTGGCAGCCTGTTTATCCGTCGTGGTTCGGGCGACAGCCAGTTGATCCGCAAACAGATGACCCGTCATCTGGAACAGGAACATGCGTTGCTGATGTTTCCGGAGGGCACCACCACCGATGGCCGTTCGTTGCGCACCTTTCATGGTCGCTTGCTGTCGGCGGCGATTGATTCGCAAGTGAAGCTGCAGCCGGTAGCGATTCGTTATCTGCGCGAGAGTCAAGTGGACTCGCTGGCACCGTTCATTGGCGACGATGATTTGCTCTCGCACCTGATGCGCTTGTTTGCCAATGATCGGGGTGAGGTGGAGATTCATCTGCTCAAGCCGATCGCTTGTGAAGGTCGCGAACGGGCGGCGCTGGCGTTTGAAGCACAGCAGGCGGTGCAGAAGGCGTTGTTTGGGGCGATTCCGGAGAAACAGCAGGTTCCGATGCGGCCGGCTATCGCGGCCTGACGCAATTCCCCCGGAAAAACACAAATCCCCTATGGGAGCGAGCCTTCTCGCGATAGCGGTGTATCAGTCGACAACTATGTTGGATGACAGACCGCAATCGCGAGCAGGCTCGTTCCCACAGGGCTTATTTTGCTGGATGTTTCTGCACAAAGAGCTGAAGTTGAGGGTAGAACAACCGAAAATCCTCGCTCAACGGCTCATACAACACCCGCAACTCCTGCATCGCCGCCGCCAACTCCTCAGGCTTGGTCAGCCGCCGCGAAATCCCCCGCAAAACCTGCTCCAGCACGTCGAACTCCCGGTAAGAACCCAACCAGTCATTTGCCATCATGTGCGGCGCGATCCTTGCCAATCGCTCCGGCAATTGCGGCTCATTGGACAGCACCCGATACACGTCGCGGGTGAACAGCGCCAGTGGCCGGTCGGCATACAGCGTCCAGTCCCGCGCCAGGCAATGGTCAAAAAACACATCGAGCACGATCCCGGCGTACCGCCGGCGGGTCAGGGAAAACCGCGACAGTGCCACATCCACCAACGGATGGCGGTCGGTAAACACGTCGATGCTGCGATGCAGCTGGATGGCCGCCTCGACCTCCGGGTCGAACTGCCCCTGCAGCCGACCCTTGACGAAATCGCCATACAGACTGCCGAGCAATTGACCGGGACGCTGGCCACCGAGGTGAAGATGTGCGAGATAGTTCATGAGCGCAGCTTAGCACCGCCCAGGCTGGTCTTTACACTCATCGTATCGTTATAACCCGATATACCGATTTACACGGTTATCGGAGCAAAATCATATTGGTATATCGCGAACTAACGATTTAAAGTTCGGTCCATCGCGATATAGCGTTATTCACATCACGAGCCCCCACACCATGAACCTCGACCTCGACGAAATAATAAAAGCCCTGGCACACCCGGTACGGCGAGAAATCCTGCACTGGCTCAAAAACCCGGACGTCGAATTTCCCGATCAGTCTCACAGCAATGAGCACGGTGTCTGCGCCGGTCAGATCGATCAACGCTGCGGCTTGTCGCAGTCCACGGTGTCCGCTCACCTGGCGACCCTGCAACGCGCGGGCCTGATCAGCAGCCGCAAAGTCGGCCAGTGGCACTTTTTCAAACGCAACGAGGAAACCATCCAGGCATTCCTCAGCACCTTCAGCAAAGAGCTCTGACCCTTTACGTCAGTACGCCGATAAGGAATCACCCATGCCCCTCTCGCTTCTCATTCTGGCCTTGAGCGCCTTTGCCATCGGCACCACCGAGTTCGTCATCATGGGCCTGCTGCCCGATGTGGCGGCCGACCTCGGCGTGTCGATCCCCGGTGCCGGCTGGCTGGTGACCGGTTACGCCCTCGGCGTGGCCATCGGTGCGCCGTTCATGGCACTGGCCACCGCGAAGCTGCCACGCAAGGCCGCCCTGGTGGCGTTGATGGGCATCTTCATCATCGGCAATCTGCTCTGCGCCGTGGCCAGTGACTACAACGTACTGATGTTTGCCCGGGTGGTGACTGCCCTCTGCCACGGCGCCTTCTTCGGCATCGGCTCGGTGGTGGCAGCAGGCCTGGTCCCGGCGAACAAACGCGCGTCGGCCGTGGCCCTGATGTTTACCGGCCTGACCCTGGCCAATGTCCTCGGCGTGCCACTGGGCACCGCGCTCGGTCAACACGCCGGCTGGCGCTCGACCTTCTGGGCCGTGACCGTGATCGGCGTAATTGCCCTGATCGGCCTGATCCGCTTCCTGCCAGCCAAGCGCGACGAAGAAAAACTCGACATGCGCGCCGAACTGCGCGCACTCAAAGGCGCCGGCATCTGGCTGTCGTTGAGCATGACGGCATTGTTCGCGGCATCGGTGTTCACCTTGTTCACCTACGTCGCACCGCTGTTGGGCGAAGTGACCGGAGTCTCGCCACGCGGCGTGACCTGGACCCTGATGCTCATCGGCCTGGGCCTGACCGTCGGCAACATCATCGGCGGCAAGCTGGCGGACAAAGGCCTGGCGGCGACGCTGATCGGCGTGTTCATCAGCATGGCGGTGGTCTCCACCGTGTTGACCTGGACCAGCGTTGCACTGATCCCGACCGAAATCACCCTGTTCCTCTGGGCTACCGCGTGCTTCGCCGCCGTGCCAGCCCTGCAAGTGAACGTGGTGACCTACGGCAAGGCTGCACCGAACCTGGTGTCGACCCTGAACATCGGCGCGTTCAACGTCGGCAACGCACTCGGCGCCTGGGTCGGCGGCAGCGTCATCGCCCACGGCTACGGCCTGACCAGCGTACCTCTCGCGGCCGCCGCACTGGCGGTACTCGCCCTGCTGGTGACCCTGATTACTTTCCGTCAGAGCGGTAATCCCGAACTGGCCTCTGCTACCAACTGACTCACTGATACCTCACGAGGGTGCATTTCATGACGACTATTTTCGATCCGATCAAACTGGGCGACCTCGAGTTGGCCAACCGCATCATCATGGCGCCGCTGACCCGCTGCCGCGCCGACGAAGGCCGAGTGCCGAACGCGCTGATGGCCGAGTACTACGTGCAACGTGCCTCGGCCGGCCTGATCCTCAGCGAAGCCACCTCGGTCACGCCGATGGGCGTCGGCTACCCTGATACTCCGGGTATCTGGTCCAACGACCAGGTGCGCGGCTGGGCCAACGTGACCAAAGCGATCCACGGCGCGGGCGGCAAGATCTTCCTGCAACTGTGGCACGTTGGCCGGGTGTCCCACGAGTCGTACCTGAACGGTGAAGCGCCGGTCGCACCGAGCGCCATCCAGCCAAAAGGTCACGTCAGCCTGGTTCGCCCACTGGCCGACTACCCAACGCCGCGTGCTCTGGAAACCGCTGAAATCGCCGATATCGTCGACGCCTATCGCACCGGTGCAGAAAACGCCAAGGCGGCCGGTTTTGACGGCGTGGAAATCCACGGCGCCAACGGTTACCTGCTCGACCAATTCCTGCAAAGCAGCACCAACCAGCGCACCGACAACTACGGCGGCTCCCTGGAAAATCGTGCTCGCCTGTTGCTGGAAGTGACTGACGCAGCGATCGAAGTCTGGGGCGCCGGCCGCGTCGGTGTGCACCTGGCACCGCGCGCCGACTCCCATGACATGGGCGACGACAACCTGGCCGAGACTTTCACCTACGTCGCTCGCGAGCTGGGCAAACGTGGCATTGCGTTCATCTGCTCGCGCGAAAAAGAAGCCGGCGACAGCCTTGGCCCACAATTGAAAGAAGCCTTCGGCGGCCCCTACATCGTCAACGAACGCTTCACCAAGGACAGCGCCAACGCCTGGCTGGCCAGTGGCAAGGCTGACGCGGTCGCCTTCGGCGTGCCGTTCATTGCCAACCCGGACTTGCCTGCACGTTTGAAGGCCGATGCACCGCTGAACGAAGCACGTCCGGAATTGTTTTATGCCAAAGGTCCGGTGGGTTATATCGACTATCCAATGATGTAAGTCCTGCCTGTATAAAAAAGCCCCGGGTAGAAATACCTGGGGTTTTTTATTTAATAACGCTCAACTCATGAAACAACCTCTTCATTGCAGCAGAACTTAGAGCGAGGTTACTTTCAGCGTCCCCTAATTTGATCGAAAGGAATCGATATGAACGACATCAAACAAACCAGTAACCCACACGAAGACTTGCTATCGTTTTTCAACTACACCTCCATTGGCACACTGTACAACCTGACACCGCTGTTTTTCAGCGAGGAGAATCAGCAGGCACTGGACGAGTTGATCGGGGTCGCCAAGGTCGAGTTAATCGACTTTCTTGAAGGGATTGAGTCAGAGCGTGCGCTGAAACAGAGCATCGAGCTGTGGCGAAATGAAGATAAAAGCACGAAGACCACTCGCGTGATCGTCAAGCTCATTAACAACACGCCGCACACTTTTAAAATTGCACAAACCAGCCTGCCTTTGCACACATCAGAGCGCCAGTCATTCCAGCTTCCCCCTCGCACAAAAACCGCATTGAAATCCGATTTCGCCTATACGTACGGTTACCCTTGGCCCAAAAATAAAATCATGTTCAATCAGTTCGTTGATTTTATCGATCAGAACGTCGGGGTCCGTTTTGACCTGGGCATGATCATGAACAAATCCTTCGGCGTCATTTCGCCAAGACACAGGGCAACGGTAAAAAATACCGTCACTTCCATTGGCTCATCCAGGATCGATTGTTCAACCAGAATCACCCGCATGGCAGAGGAAGAACCGTTCAGCTTCGAGGTGGAAATCACGCTCGGCTGAAGCAGCGACCATTCGGGATCACTCTCACCTTTTCACATCTGCGACACAAATTTCCTACAAAATACGTAGCTCGCTACCTGTCATCCCGGAGCGCGTCCGTATATAAAAGCACTCCATCACAACAACGCGGGCGACGTGTTGATCTTCGCCCGCGTCTATTGACAGATTCGGATCCAATTAAGCATTTTGTTTCATTTGCGCAGGCTGGGGCTCAGGCGCAGCATGTCCAACGCTGCATCGACCCAACGCTCGGCTTCGGTATGCAGTTGAAAGCTGTCGGGCGCCAATAGCCATTGATACAAAATGCCATCGATGTAGGCATGCAGACTGATGGCCGCGCGGGCCGTGTCGAGGTTGTCCGGCAACTGCCCCCGATTCACCGCATTACTCAGGGCCAGGCCGATACGCACATTGCAATCGAGGCTGACCTCCCGGCGCTGCTGGCGCAAGTCGCACATTTCATCGGTGAATTCGCACTTGTGAAACAAAATCTCATTGATGCGTCGGGTTTTCGGGTCCAGGGCAACTTGATGAAACAAATGAATCAGCAGCTTGCGCATGCAACCCAGTGGGTCGAGTTCATCTTCGCTTTCACTCGCCTTGGCCATTTCATCCAGCGGCTCATGCAATGTATCGAGCATGGCCTGCACCAGATCCGCCTTGTTACTGAAATGCCAGTAGATGGCCCCGCGCGTCACGCCCGCCAGCGTCGCGATGTCCGCCAGCGTGGTGCGTGCTACGCCCCGTTCGTAAAAGGCCTTTTCTGCCGCTTCGAGTATCTGGCTACGGGTTTCCTGAGCTTCCTCTTTGGTACGACGGACCATGGCAGTACAACCTCAATCAGGGTGCTTCAGCGATGCCTGAACAGCCGCTGAATAAAAGTGGGGCGAACGCTCTTGGGTGTCGTCCCCGGCCTACAATTCGAACCTTTGAAACGGCTTTTGTAACGATGTGGGTACGCAGCCAAGGTATTTACAAACAACCATGAACGTAAGTATATTCCTTAGCAAGCTACTTATCCACTCAGCGCACATTTTTTACCCTTACACATTTCTAGTGCGCAATTTGCGCGCCTGACCCGAGGATTTTCATGCAATTCAAGCCAGCTGTTACCGCTCTGGTCACTGCCGTCGCCTTGGCATCGCTGCTCAGCGGATGCAAAAAGGAAGAAGCGGCACCGGCCGCGCCACCCCCTCAGGTCGGCGTTGTAACCTTGCAACCCCAAGCCTTTACCCTGACGTCCGAGCTGCCGGGCCGCACCAGCGCCTATCGCATCGCCGAAGTTCGCCCTCAGGTCAATGGCATCATTCTCAAGCGCCTGTTCAAGGAAGGCGGCGACGTCAAGGCCGGTCAGCAGCTGTATCAGATCGATCCAGCCGTCTATGAAGCCACGTTGAAAAGCGCCGAAGCCAATCTGCAGCAGACCAAATCGATCTCCGATCGCTACAAGCAGCTGGTCGACGAACAGGCGGTGAGCCGTCAGGAATACGACACGGCCCTGGCCAACCGGTTGCAATCGGAAGCCGCGCTGCAAAGCGCCCAGATCAATGTGCGCTACACCAAAGTGTACGCGCCACTGTCCGGTCGCATCGGCCGCTCCAACGTGACCGAAGGCGCTCTGGTCACCAGCGGTCAAGCGGACGCCATGGCGGTGATCCAGCAACTCGATCCGATCTACGTCGACGTCACCCAGTCTTCCGTGGAGCTGCTTGAACTGCGCCGCGAACTGGAAAGCGGTCGCCTGCAAAAGGCCGGCGACAACTCGGCCGCGGTCAAGCTGACCCTCGAAGACGGCAGCCAGTACAAGCTGGACGGCAAGCTCGAGTTCTCCGAAGTCTCGGTTGACCAGACCACTGGCTCCGTGACCTTGCGTGCGGTGTTCCCCAACCCTGATCACACCCTGCTGCCTGGCATGTTCGTTCACGCCCAGCTTCAGGCCGGCGTCAACGCCGCCGCCATTCTGGCACCGCAACAAGGCGTGACCCGCGACCTCAAAGGCACCCCGACCGCGCTGGTCGTCGGTCCCGACAACAAGGTCGAACTGCGTCAGCTCAAGGCCAGCCGCACTGTCGGCAGCCAATGGCTGATCGAAGACGGCCTGAAGGCCGGCGACCGCCTGATCACCGAAGGACTGCAATTCGTCAAACCTGGCATTGAAGTCAAGGCCACCGAGGCGACTAACGTTGGCGCAAAGAACCCGGCCCCCGCACAGGCAGCTAGCAAGGCTTCCAGCGGCAAAGGGGAGTAAACCATGTCCAGATTTTTTATCGACCGTCCGATTTTTGCCTGGGTCATAGCCCTGGTGATCATGCTGGTCGGGGCTCTATCGATCCTCAAACTGCCGATCAACCAATACCCGAGCATTGCGCCTCCGGCCATTGCAATTCAGGTGACTTACCCAGGCGCGTCCGCACAAACCGTGCAGGACACCGTGGTGCAGGTCATCGAGCAGCAGCTCAACGGTATCGACAACCTGCGCTATGTCTCCTCGGAAAGTAACTCCGACGGCAGCATGACCATCACCGCGACCTTCGAGCAAGGCACCAACTCCGATACCGCGCAGGTCCAGGTCCAGAACAAGCTGAACCTGGCCACCCCGCTGCTGCCGCAAGAAGTGCAGCAACAGGGTATTCGCGTGACCAAGTCAGTGAAGAACTTCCTGCTGGTGATCGGCGTGGTGTCGCGCGACGGCAGCATGACCAAGGACGACCTGTCCAACTACATCGTGTCGAACATGCAGGACCCGATCTCGCGGACCGCCGGTGTCGGTGACTTCCAGGTCTTCGGTTCCCAGTACGCGATGCGTGTCTGGCTCGACCCGGCCAAGCTGAACAACTTCAGCCTGACGCCAGTGGATGTGAAAGCGGCTATCGCGGCGCAGAACATCCAGGTGTCCTCCGGTCAACTGGGCGGCCTGCCTGCCGCGCCCGGCCAGCAGTTGAACGCCACCATCATCGGCAAGACCCGTCTGCAGACCGCCGAGCAGTTCAACAAGATCCTGCTCAAGGTCAACAAGGACGGTTCGCAAGTGCGTCTGTCCGATGTTGCCGATGTGGGTCTGGGCGGTGAAAACTACAGCATCAACGCTCAGTTCAACGGTGCACCGGCTTCCGGCCTGGCGGTGAAACTGGCCAACGGTGCCAACGCCCTCGACACGGCCAAAGCGCTACGCAACACCATTAACACGCTCAAGCCGTTCTTCCCGCAAGGGATGGAAGTGGTGTTCCCGTACGACACCACGCCGGTGGTGACCGAATCGATCAAGGGTGTGGTTGAAACCCTGGTCGAAGCGATCGTGCTGGTGTTCCTGGTGATGTTCCTGTTCCTGCAAAACTTCCGCGCCACGGTCATCACCACGATGACGGTGCCGGTGGTATTGCTGGGTACGTTCGGCATCCTCGCAGCGTTCGGTTTCAGCATCAACACCCTGACCATGTTCGGCATGGTGTTGGCCATCGGCCTGCTGGTGGATGACGCCATCGTCGTGGTGGAAAACGTCGAACGGGTCATGAGCGAAGAAGGCCTGTCACCCAAGGAGGCCACCAAGAAATCCATGGGGCAGATCCAGGGTGCATTGGTCGGTATCGCCCTGGTGCTGTCGGCAGTATTGCTGCCGATGGCGTTCTTCAGTGGCTCCACGGGTGTGATCTACAAGCAGTTCTCGATCACCATCGTGTCCGCCATGGCCCTGTCGGTGCTGGTTGCCCTGATCTTCACACCGGCGCTTTGCGCGACCATGCTCAAGGCCATTCCGAAAGGCGAGCACGGCACACCGAAACGCGGCTTCTTCGGCTGGTTCAACCGCAGCTTCGACCGTGGCGTCAAAAGCTACGAGCGGGGCGTGGGCAACATGCTGGCGCACAAGGCGCCATACCTGCTGGCCTACCTGATCATTGTCGTCGGCATGATCTGGCTGTTCACCCGTATTCCAACGGCGTTCCTTCCGGAAGAAGACCAGGGCGTTCTGTTTGCCCAAGTGCAGACCCCGGCCGGTTCCAGCGCCCAGCGCACGCAGGTGGTGATCGATGAAATGCGCTCTTACCTGCTGGACAAGGAATCGAGCGCCGTGGCGTCGGTGTTTACCGTCAACGGCTTCAACTTCGCCGGTCGCGGCCAAAGCTCGGGCCTGGCGTTCATCATGCTCAAGCCGTGGGATCAGCGGGATGCGGAAAACAGCGTGTTCAAACTCGCCGCCCGTGCCCAGCAGCACTTCTTCACCTTCCGCGATGCCATGGTGTTCGCCTTCGCGCCACCTGCGGTATTGGAGTTGGGTAACGCCACCGGTTTCGATGTGTTCCTGCAAGACCGAGCCGGTATCGGTCACGAGAAGTTGATGGAAGCTCGCAACCAGTTCCTCGGCATGGCGGCACAGAGCAAGGTGCTTTACCAGGTGCGTCCGAACGGACTGAACGACGAGCCGCAATATCAGCTGGAAATCGACGACGAGAAGGCCAGCGCGCTGGGCATTACCCTCTCTGACATCAACAGCACCTTGTCGATTGCCTTGGGCAGTAGCTACGTCAACGACTTCATCGACCGTGGTCGGGTGAAGAAAGTCTACGTGCAAGGCCAACCCGATTCGCGGATGAGCCCGGAAGACATCAAGAAATGGTATGTGCGTAACAGCGCAGGCACCATGGTGCCCTTCTCCGCCTTCGCCAAGGGGCAGTGGATCTACGGGGCGCCGAAGCTTTCGCGTTACAACGGCGTAGAAGCGATGGAAATCCTCGGTGCCCCGGCGCCGGGCTACTCCACCGGTGAAGCCATGGCGGAAGTCGAAGCCCTGGCCAAAAAACTGCCGGCCGGTGTCGGTATTTCCTGGACAGGTCTGTCGTACGAAGAACGGCTGTCCGGCTCACAGGCACCGGCGCTTTACGCCCTGTCGCTGCTGATGGTGTTCCTGTGTCTGGCAGCGCTGTACGAAAGCTGGTCGATCCCGATCGCGGTGATGTTGGTGGTGCCGTTGGGGATCATCGGTGCACTGTTGGCCACCAGTCTGCGCGGCCTGTCGAACGACGTTTACTTCCAGGTGGGCCTGTTGACGACGATCGGTCTGGCGGCGAAAAACGCCATCCTGATCGTCGAATTCGCCAAGGAACTGCATGAGCAAGGGCGCAGCCTGCGCGACGCGGCGATCGAAGCCTGCCGCATGCGTTTGCGACCGATCATCATGACCTCGCTCGCTTTCGTCCTCGGCGTGGTGCCACTGGCGATTTCCACTGGTGCCGGTTCAGGCAGCCAACATGCGATCGGAACCGGCGTTATTGGCGGTATGATCACGGCCACGGTTCTGGCGATCTTCTGGGTCCCACTTTTCTTTGTCACCGTGTCGTCGATTGGTCAGCGTAAAACCGCCGATCAGGACGACGCTATTGAACCTTCTAAAGAGGCTGGCTAATGAGCAAGTCGCTACTCTCCATCGCAGTCGCGGCCTTCGTGCTGAGCGGCTGCTCGCTGATACCCGATTATCAGCAGCCTGAAGCACCGGTGGCAGCGCAGTACCCACAAGGTCCGGCGTATTCGCCGACCCAGGCGCCTGCACAGGCCGCCGCCGAACAGGGCTGGAAGCAGTTTTTCCATGACCCGGCGTTGCAACAGCTGATCCAGGTCGCCCTGGAAAACAACCGTGACCTGCGTGTCGCGGCGCTGAACATCGATGCGTTCGCGGCGCAGTACCGCATCCAGCGTGCGGACCTGTTCCCGGCCGTGTCGGCCAATGGCACCGGCAGCCGTCAGCGGGTTCCGGCGGATGCATCGCAGACCGGTCAGGCAGGCATCACCAGTTCCTACTCCGCCACCGTCGGCATCAGCGCTTATGAACTCGACCTGTTCGGTCGGGTTCGCAGCCTGAGCGAAGAAGCGCTGCAGAAGTACTTCGCCACTGAAGAAGGCCGTCGCAGCACGCAAATCAGCCTGGTCGCCAGCGTGGCAAATGCCTACCTGACCTGGCAGGCTGACAAAGAGCTGCGCAAGCTCACTCAAGACACCCTCGGCGCGTTCGAGGAGAGCTACAAGCTCACCTCCCGCAGCAACGAAGTGGGTGTAGCTTCGGCCCTGGATCTGGCTCAGTCGCGTACCTCGGTGGAAAACGCCCGTGCACAACTGGCCCGTTACACGCGTCAGGTTGCCCAGGATGAAAACAGCCTGGTGCTGCTGCTCGGCACTGGCATCCCGGCCAATCTGCGAGAAGCCAAGCCGCTGTCTGACGACCTGCTGAGCGACGTACCGCCCGGCCTGCCGTCGGACTTGCTGCAACGTCGTCCGGACATCCTTCAGGCCGAATACAACCTGAAAGCGGCCAACGCCAACATCGGCGCGGCACGGGCGGCGTTCTTCCCGAGCATCAGCCTGACCGCCAACGCCGGTACCCTGAGCCCTGACCTCTCCGGCCTGTTCAAGGGTGGTTCGGGTACGTGGTTGTTCCAGCCGCAGATCAATCTGCCGATCTTCAACGCCGGCAGCCTGCGCGCCAGCCTGGATTACTCGAAAATCCAGAAAGACATCGGCGTGGCGAACTACGAGAAGTCCATTCAAACGGCCTTCCAGGAAGTCGCCGACGGCCTGGCCGCCCGCCAGACCTACACCGAGCAGTTGCAGGCCCAGCGTGATTTCGTCACCGCCAACCAGGACTACTACCGTCTGGCCGAGCGTCGTTATCGCATTGGCGTCGACAGCAACCTGACCTTCCTCGATGCTCAGCGTCAGCTGTTCAGTGCCCAACAGGCGCTGATCACCGATCGCCTGGCGCAACTGACCAGCGCCGTGAATCTGTACAAGGCACTGGGCGGTGGCTGGAATGAGCAGACTGCGAAAGTCGAGCCACTGAAAGAAGAAGCGCCGAAGCTGAAATTGTTCTGATCACGCCGTAAATAAGAAGCCCACCTTTTGGTGGGCTTTTTGTTGGCTGCGGGAAAGGGTGTGCCGACCACATTGGCCGCGATGAGCCGGCGCAAACAACACCAATTCCCCAGCCCAATCTTGCGTTCGATAACCGCCCAAAACCCGCTTTCCCCGATTGAACCATCCAGTTCATTCCCCGCACCATTCGCCTCACAAAACCAATAACAACAGGTTCTACACCATGCCCCCGCGCCCTGCCCTGTCCGGCTGATCTCGTCCCGTTCCGTTCGAATCCGAAGCTTTTGTCTGCAACCCGTCGGTTGCGGCATCAACCCGTTTCATCCCCAAGAATCAGAGAGACCCGAGCACATGACCCCTTCCACTGCGCAGTACGTCTTTCCCGGCCTGATCGCCATCGCGCTGACCGGCGCAGCCCTTCCCGCCACGGCCGAAGAGTCAGGTTTTGTCGAAGGTGCCAAGGTCAACCTCAACCTGCGCAACTTCTACATCAACCGCAACTTCACCAACCCGACCAAGGCCCAGGGCAAGGCTGAAGAGTGGACGCAAAGTTTCATCCTCGACGCGAAGTCCGGGTTCACCCAGGGCACCGTCGGGTTCGGCATGGATGTGCTGGGGCTGTACTCGGTGAAGCTCGACGGCGGTAAAGGCACCGGCGGTACGCAACTGCTGCCGCTGGATCACGACGGTCGCCCGGCAGACAGCTTCGGTCGCACCAACGTAGCGTTCAAGGCCAAGCTGTCGCAGACCGAAGTGAAGGTCGGCGAATGGATGCCGGTGCTGCCGATCCTGCGTTCGGACGATGGTCGCTCATTGCCGCAAACCTTTCGCGGCGGCCAGATCACGTCGAAGGAGATCAATGGCCTGACGCTCTACGGCGGCCAGTTCCGCCAAAACAGCCCGCGTGACGACAGCAGCATGAGCGATATGTCGATGACCGGCAAAGCGGCGTTCACCTCGGACCGCTTCAACTTCCAGGGCGGCGAATACCTGTTCAACGAAAAGCGCACGCAAATCGGCCTGTGGAACGCCGAGCTCAAGGACATCTACAGTCAGCAATACCTCAACCTGATTCACACCCAACCCATCGGCGACTGGACCCTGGGCGCCAACCTCGGTTTCTTCTACGGCAAGGATGACGGCAGTGCCCGCGCCGGTGATCTGGACAACAAGACCTGGTCAGGGATGTTCTCCGCCAGGTACGGCGGCAACACCTTCTACGTCGGCCTGCAAAAACTCACCGGCGACAGCGCCTGGATGCGGGTCAACGGCACCAGCGGCGGCACCCTGGCCAACGACAGCTACAACGCAAGCTATGACAACGCCCAGGAAAAATCCTGGCAGGTGCGTCATGACTACAACTTCGTCGCGCTCGGCATTCCCGGCCTGACCCTGATGAACCGCTACATCAGCGGCGACAACGTCCACACCGGCACCGTCACCGACGGCAAGGAATGGGGACGCGAAAGTGAACTGGGCTACACCGTGCAGAGCGGCGTGCTGAAGGACCTGAACGTCAAATGGCGCAACTCGACCATACGCCGCGACTACAGCAACAACGAGTTCGATGAGAACCGGTTGATCGTCAGCTATCCCATCAGCCTTTTGTAAACCTCACCATCGCCATCGCGGGCAAGCCCGCGATGGCGTCAGATCAAACACCCCACATCGCGAGG
Source organism: Pseudomonas sp. IT-P171 (assembly GCF_949767765.1). NCBI lineage: Bacteria > Pseudomonadati > Pseudomonadota > Gammaproteobacteria > Pseudomonadales > Pseudomonadaceae > Pseudomonas > Pseudomonas sp. IT-P171. Next base: position 232,948 of record NZ_CATKQN010000057.1, on the reverse strand, counting down.
AGTCACTCCCGCGATTCAACCCCCAACTCATCCCAAACCGACTCCGCCAGGTGGAACGTCGCATTCGCCGCCGGGATGCCACAGTAGATCGCGCTCTGCATGATCACTTCCTTGATCTCGCCGCGGGTCACGCCGTTGTTGGCGGCGGCGCGCAAGTGCAACTTGAGTTCCTCATTGCGGTTCATGCCGATCAGCATGGCCAGGGTGATCAGGCTGCGGGTGTGCCGTGGCAGGCCCGGACGCGTCCAGATGTCGCCCCAGGCGTGGCGGGTGATCATTTCCTGAAACTCCGAGTTGAACTCGGTCAGCGCGTTCAGGCTGCGGTCGACATGGGCGTCGCCGAGCACGGCACGGCGGACGTTCAGGCCCTCGTCGTAACGTTGTTTCTCGTCCACAACAAATCCCCTCAATCAGCTGACAGAAACGCCAGCACCCGCTTGCTGAACTCAGCACCGGCCTGAACGTTGGACAGGTGCGCGGCGTAGAACTCGGCGTACTCGGCGCCCTGCACGTGTTCCTGGATAAAGTGTCCACCGGATGGCGGCGTTACGGCGTCTTCAGTGCCGGCGATCACCAGCAACGGTACCTTGATCGAGGACAGCTGATCACGGAAATCGGCATCGCGTACCGCCGCACAATTGGCCGCATAACCTTCTGGCGAAGTGGCCGCGAGCATGTCGGTAATTTTCTTCGCAGCCGCAGGATTGGCTTGGGCGAAATCCGCGGTGAACCAACGCGCAATCGACGCATCGCGCAGCGCGACCATGGCCGCCGCGCCATCACGCAGCACGGTTTCGATACGTGGGTTCCAGATCGACGGATCGCCGATTTTCGCCGCGGTGTTGCACACCACCAGCTTGTTCAATCGATCACCGGCATGGATGCCCAGCCACTGGCCGATCAGCCCTCCCATCGACAGGCCGCAGAAATGCGCTTTTTCGATGTGCAACGCATCCAGCAACGCGAGCACGTCACGGCCCAGTTGCTCGATGGTGTACGGCCCCGGTGTGACCAGCGATTTGCCGTGCCCGCGCGTGTCGAAACGCAGCACCCGGAAATGCTCGGTGAATGCCGCCATCTGCGCGTCCCACATGTGCAGGTCGGTGCCCAGCGAGTTGGACAGCACCAGCACCGGCGCGTTTTCAGGTCCGTCGAGTTGGTAATTCAGTTCGCCCTCGGCGAGTTGTACGAAAGCCACAGCAATCTCCTTCAGGCAGTCAACGCAGAATGTTCAGCCACCGCTCGCTCGACCCATGTACGGGATTGACCGAGGTAGTGGGCGGGATCCAGCAGATCATCGAGTTCAGCAGGTGAGAGTTCGGCGGTCACTTGCGGCTCGTCGCCGAGGACCGCACGCAATTGCCGTTGCTCGGCCACGGCGCGTTTGCAGCAGTGTTCCAACAGATGGTGTGCGGTGTCGCGGCCGACCCGTTGCGCAAGGACGATGCTCACCGCTTCGGCCAACACCAGGCCCTGGGTCAGGTCGAGGTTGCGGGCCATGCGTTCGACGTCCACTTCCAGTCCGTCCGCCACCAGCAACGCTTGTTTGAGGCTGCCGGACACCAGGCAGCAAATCTCCGGCAGGGTTTCCCACTCGGCATGCCACAGGCCCAGACTGCGCTCATGTTCTTGCGGCATCGCGCTGAACAGGGTCGAGAGCAAACCGGGCACGCGCGTAGCGGCACCGATCAGCACCGCAGCTCCCACCGGGTTGCGTTTATGCGGCATGGTCGAAGAGCCGCCCTTGCCCGGCGCCGACGGTTCGAACACTTCGCCCGCTTCGGTCTGCATCAACAGGCTGATGTCGCGGCCGAGTTTGCCGAGGCTGCCGGCGATCAATCCCAGTACCGAAGCGAACTCCACCAGACGATCGCGCTGGGTGTGCCAGGGCTGGTCGGGCAAGGTCAGTTGCAGTTCCCCGGCCAGCGCTTCGGCAATCGGCATCGCCTGTGAGCCGAGGGCCGCGAGGGTTCCGGAGGCGCCGCCGAATTGCAGCACCAGCAAACGCGGTTTGAGCGCTTGCAGGCGTTGCCGGCTGCGGGTGACCGCGCCCAGCCAACCGGCGATTTTCATGCCCAGGGTGACCGGTGTCGCATGTTGCAACCAGGTGCGCCCGGCCAGCGGCGTGGCGACGAAGCGTAACGCTTGGGTCGCCAACGTTTCGCCCAGTTGTGCCAGATCGCCTTCAATCAGTTCCAGCGCCCGGCGCAGTTGCAACACCAGGCCAGTGTCCATTACGTCCTGACTGGTCGCGCCCAGATGCACATAGCGCTCGGCTTCGGCGTCGGTGGTTGCGATCTGCTTGCCCAACGCTTTCACCAGCGGAATCGCCGAATTGCCGGCCGTGGCAATCGCCTCGCCGAGGGCCGCGAAATCAAAATGTTCGGCGCGGCAGGCGGCTTCGATAGACGCCACAGCCGTCTGCGGAATCAAGCCAACCTTCGCCTCGGCCCGAGCCAGCGCCGCTTCGAAATCGAGCATGGCCTGAACCCGGCCCTGATCGCAAAACACCTCACGCATATCGCGGGCAGTGAAATAGGCATCGAACAATTGATTGCCCGGTCGCTGGTTCATAAACAGTCCCTGAAGGCGTGGGCCGGTGCGGCCCACGCAGATGGATCAAAGGTCGTGATGCAGGTATTTCGCCTGTCTCGGCAAGCGCAGGCTGAACAGGAACGCCACCGCCATCATCACCGTGACGTACCAGTAGAAAGAGTTTTCCATGCCTACGGCTTTGAGGCTCAGCGCCACGTATTCTGCCGAGCCGCCGAAGATCGCATTCGCCACCGCGTACGCCAGGCCTACGCCCAATGCGCGCACTTCCGGCGGGAACATTTCAGCTTTCACCAGACCGCTGATGGAGGTATAGAAACTGACGATTGCCAGCGCCACGGTGATCAACACAAAAGCCAGGAACGGACTGCTGACGCTTTTCAGGCTCAATAGAATCGGCACGGTGAACAACGTACCCAAGGCACCGAACCACAGCATCGAATTACGTCGGCCGATCTTGTCGGCGAGCATGCCGAACAGTGGCTGCATGCACATATAAAGGAACAGCGCGCCGGTCATGATGTAGCTCGCCGTCTTGGCGTGCATGCCGGCGGTGTTCACCAGGTATTTCTGCATGTACGTGGTGAAGGTGTAGAAAATCAGCGAGCCCCCGGCGGTGTAACCCAGCACGGTAATGAATGCGGCTTTGTGGTCGCGGAACAACGCGCGGATGCTGCCGGCGTCTTTGTTCTCGCGCATTTCCTTGCTGGTGGTTTCTTTCAGCGAGCGACGCAGGAACAACGAAATCAACGCGGCCACCGCACCGACCACAAACGGGATCCGCCAGCCGTAGGCACGCAGGTCATCTTCGGTGAGGAACTGTTGCAGGATCACCACCAGCGACACCGCCAGCAGTTGCCCGCCAATCAACGTCACGTACTGGAACGAGGCAAAGAAACCGCGCTGGCCCTTGAGCGCAACTTCGCTCATGTAGGTCGCCGTGGTGCCGTACTCGCCGCCCACCGACAAGCCCTGAAGCAAACGGGCGAACAGCAGCATGATCGGCGCCCAGACGCCGATGTCCTTGTAGGTTGGCAGGCACGCGATGAGCAACGAGCCGAAGCACATCATCAGAATCGAAATCAGCATCGAATTCTTGCGCCCGTGCTTGTCCGCGACACGGCCGAAAATCCAGCCGCCGATCGGTCGCATCAGGAACCCGGCGGCGAACACGCCTGCCGTATTGACCAGTTGCACGGTCGGGTTATCGGACGGAAAAAACGCGGGCGCAAAGTAGATCGCGCAAAAGGCGTAGACGTAGAAATCGAACCATTCGACGAGGTTGCCGGACGAGGCGCCGACAATCGCGAAGATCCGCTTGCTGCGCTCTTCGCCGGTGTAATGCGCTGGAATCGCGGTTGGGGTTGTCATTGTTCTTCACTCTTTGGGGACAGTGACAGTCTAGACACACTTTGCAACAGTCCCGTTCCACAGATCACTCATCAGAAGCCTGCTACACATCCGGTGGCGAGGGAGCTTGCTCCCGCTGGCTTGCGGAGCAAGCCCAAAACCTTCAAACGTGCTCTGTCACTCGCCAGCCGGTTTTACGACGGCTTCGCAGCCGAGCGGGAGCAAGCTCCCTCGCCACAGGTGTAGTGCTTTCACTCAATAATCGAAGAACACCGTCTCGGCGTCGGTGCCCTGTAAAATCACATTCCACTGATACACACCGCTCGCATCCTGCTTCGCCAGCAAGGTACCGCGACGCTCAGCCGGCACGCACTCCAGCAGCGGGTCCGATACGTTCGCCGGCTCGCCCTCAAAATAAATCCGCGTCAGCAAGTGCTTCACCAACCCGCGAGCGAACACCAGCACCACCAGATGCGGCGCCTGGGTCGTGCCTTTCAGCCCTTGCACCGTGCCCGGCTTGATCGTAGTGAAGCGGAAGCGCCCTTCGGCATCCACCGGAATCCGGCCAAAGCCTTCGAAGTTCGGGTCCAGGGGTTTGTCCTGATCGTCTTCGGGGTGGTCGTACTTGCCGGCGGCGTTGGCCTGCCAGACTTCCAGCATGGCGTCGTTGACGATGTCACCGTTGCCATCGACGACTTGCCCGGTGATCGCCACGCGCTCGCCCAGGGTTTGCTCGACGGTCAGGTTTTCGCGGTTCAGCCAGGTCAGGCCGATGTGGTAATACGGCCCGACGGTGTGGGACGTGGTCGCAGTCAGCGTCATCTTATTTCTCCATCGGCGTGGCATCGCGGCCGCGCAAGACGATGTCCCAGCGATAACCGAGGGCGTAGGAAGGGATGGTTTTTTCCAGGTCGAAACTGGCGATCAGGCGCTCTTTGGCGCGGGTGTCCGGCACGCAGTTGTAGATCGGGTCATACGCAAGAAGCGGGTCGCCGGGGAAATACATCTGCGTGACCAGCCGCGTCAGAATGCTCGGCCCGAACAGCGAGAAATGGATGTGCGCCGGGCGCCAGGCATTGTGGTGGTTGCCCCACGGGTAAGCGCCGGGCTTGATGGTCTGGAATTGATACCAGCCATCGGCGTCGGTCACCGTGCGGCCGGTGCCGGTGAAGTTCGGGTCCAGCGGTGCATCATGCAGGTCGCGGGCATGGTTGTAGCGCCCAGCGGCGTTGGCCTGCCAGATCTCCACCAGAATCCCCGGCACCGGCAGACCGTTTTCATCCAGCACGCGGCCGTGAATGATGATGCGTTCGCCCAATGGCTCGCCCGTGTGCTGCGCGGTCAGGTCGTTGTCCTTCTCGCTGACGCGCTCGGCACCGACCGTCGGGCCGGTAATTTCCGACAACGAATGGGGCAGAAACACCAACGGCTTGGACGGCGAGCGCAGGTTGGTCGATTGATAAGTCGGGTGCAGGTAGTCCGGCTGGGTGCCTTCCTGCGGGCGACGGTAACCAGGCTTGTCAGTCATTTCGCTTTCCTCAGTTCTTATTATCACAGCTGCGCGTCAGACGCGTTCGATCGCCAAGGCCAGCCCTTGGCCGACGCCGACACACATGGTCGCCAGACCTTTCTTGCCACCGGTTTTTTCCAGCTGATGCAGCGCCGTCAGCACCAGACGCGCACCGCTCATGCCCAACGGATGGCCCAAGGCAATGGCACCACCGTTCGGGTTGACCTGAGCCGCGTCGTCCGCCAGCCCCAGTTCTCGCAACACCGCCAAGCCTTGGCTGGCGAAGGCTTCGTTGAGTTCGATCACGTCGAAATCGCCGACGGCAAGGCCCAGGCGCTCAGTCAGTTTGCGCACCGCCGGGACCGGGCCGATGCCCATGACCCGCGGTGCAACGCCGGCACTCGCCATGCCCAGCACTTTGGCGCGAGCGGTCAGACCGTGTTTTTTCACCGCCTCGGCCGAGGCCAGGATCAGCGCTGCGGCACCGTCGTTCACACCCGACGCGTTGCCGGCGGTGACGGTTTTTTCGGGACCATTGACCGGTTTCAGTCTGGCCAGGGTTTCCAGCGTCGTGTCGGCGCGAGGATGCTCGTCCTGGCTGACGACGGTTTCACCCTTCTTGTGGGCAACGCGCACTTCGACGATTTCTTCAGCGAAAAATCCTGCCGCTTGCGCGGCGGCTGTCCGCTGCTGACTGCGCAGTGCGAAAGCGTCCTGATCCTCGCGGGACACTTCGTAATCGTCCGCCACGTTGTCGGCGGTCTGCGGCATCGCATCGACACCGTATTGGGCTTTCATCAACGGGTTGATGAAGCGCCAGCCGATGGTGGTGTCTTCCAGCTTCATGTTGCGCGAGAACGCCGCATCGGCCTTGCCCATCACGAACGGCGCGCGGGACATCGACTCGACGCCGCCGGCAATCGCCAGTTCCATTTCGCCGCTGGCGATGGCGCGGAACGCGGTGCCGATGGCATCCATGCCCGACGCACAGAGGCGATTGAGGGTCACGCCCGGAATCGTTTCCGGCAGGCCCGCCAGCAGCAGCGCCATGCGCGCCACGTTGCGGTTGTCTTCGCCGGCCTGGTTGGCGCAGCCGAGGAACACCTCGTCCACTGCATTCCAGTCCACCGAAGGGTTGCGTTCCATCAACGCCTTGATCGGCACGGCGGCCAGATCGTCGGCGCGAACCGTCGACAGGCCACCGCCGAAACGGCCGATGGGGGTGCGAATCGCGTCGCAGATATAAACGTCACGCATCACGCTTCTCCAGGTGCTTGGCCGTGGGCGGCAGCGGTGCGGGCTTCCAGATCCCTCAGCGCTTTCAGTTCGACCTCGGTGGGCTCGGCGGTGTTTTCAACCGTCTCGGCGAAACGAATGGCCCAACCTGTCGCGGCGGTCACTTGCTCACGGGTCACGCCAGGGTGCAACGCAGTGACCACGAATTCATGGGTACCCGCTTCCGGTTCCATGATGCACAGGTCGGTGATGATGCCAACCGGACCGGCGCCTGGCAGACCGAGACGCTTGCGCGAATCACCGCCCTCGCCATGGCCGACCGAGGTGATGAAGTCGAGCTTGTCGACGAAGGAACGCGCCGACTGTTTAAGAATGATCAAGACGCTTTTGGCCGAACCGGCAATCTCCGGCGCACCACCGGCACCCGGCAGACGGACTTTTGGTGCGTGGTAGTCACCCACCACCGTGGTGTTGATGTTGCCGAAACGGTCGACTTGCGCGGCGCCGAGGAAACCGACGTCGATGCGCCCGCCCTGCAGCCAGTAGCGAAAAATCTCACCGGTCGGCACGACGGTGTCAGCGGTTTCCGCCAGTTCACCGTCACCGATCGACAGCGGCAGTACGCTCGGCTTGGCACCAATCGGACCCGATTCGTAGATAAGGACTACATCCGGCGAGGACGTCAGCCGCGCCAGGTTGGCCGCTTTCGACGGCAGCCCGATACCGACGAAGCACACCGAACCGTTCTTCAATCGGCGAGCAGCGGCGACGGTCATCATTTCATTGGTGGTGTAAGTCATTACTTCGCCTCCGATGCAGCGGCCAGCTTGGCCTGGAACTCGCTGAAGTCAGCGCAGCCATGGATGTATTCGTTGATCCACGCGGTGAAGGTGTCACGGTCGCGGGCAATCGGGTCCCAGGCCTGATAGAAACGGTTATCGCGCTCGTTGTAACCGTGAGCGTAGGACGGATGCGCGCCGCCAGGAACGTGGCAAACCGCGCTCAAGGCCCACGTCGGCAGTACACACGAGTTCATCGGTGCGTTGAGGTCGTCGACGATTTCTTCGACGGTGACGATGCAACGCTTGGCGGCCAGTGCGGCTTCTTTCTGCACGCCGAGAATGCCCCACAGCAACACGTTGCCTTTACGGTCGGCTTTTTGCGCGTGGATCACGGTGATGTCCGGACGCACCGAAGGCACCGCCGCCAATACTTCACCGGTGAACGGGCAAGTGACGCTCTTGATCAGCGGGTTGACCTTCGGCAGGTCGGAGCCGGCGTAGGCACGCAACACCGCGAACGGCAGGCCGGAGGCGCCAGCGACGTAGGCATTTGCCAGGTCGGCGTGGCTGTGTTCTTCGATTTCCAGCGCGTGCGGCCACTGCTTCTCGACTGCGTCACGCAGACGGTGCAGCGAACCGACGCCCGGGTTGCCGCCCCAGGAGAAAATCAGCTTGCGAGCACAACCGGCGCCAATCAACTGGTCGTAGATCAGGTCAGGCGTCATCCGTACCAGCGTCAGATCTTTCTTGCCCTGACGAATGATTTCGTGACCCGCCGCCGTAGGGATCAGGTGAGTGAAGCCTTCGAGCGCGACGGTATCGCCGTCGTTGACGAATTGCTTCACCGCGTCGTGCAGCGAAAGGATTTCAGCCATGGGGCAGGCTCCCGTTTTGTTGTGAACCGACAGTGGTAGGAAACGACGCGATGCGCGCGCCGGAATGACTGAAGGTTAAGCCTGTGCAAAACGCCAAACAATCCGATAATCGACTAAGTGTTCGTTTATCGAACATATTGTTGTCTCGCTATCGTTCTCCATCGCCTGTCAAAAGATCAATTTCAATCCAGAATCAGGTCGCATCCGCATGACTGACCATGCCCTTGATCACCACCGCCGTCGTCGCCAAGGCCGCCGGAATCACCAATGCCGTCAGCACTTGTTCAAAGTTCCAGCCCAACCCCAGCAAGGTCGCGCCCATCCACGCCCCCAGAATTGCGCCGAACCGGCCAATCCCGAGCATCCACGACACACCGGTCGCCCGACCTTGAGTCGGGTAAAAACGCGCCGCCAAAGAAGGCATCGCCGATTGCGCGCCGTTGACGCACATCCCGGCCACCAGCACCAGGGTTGCCAATAGCGTGATGTTGCCCAGGCTCTGCCCTACCGCGTAGGCAAACACCCCGGCCAGCAAGTAGAAAGTACCGATGACCTTGTGCGGATTGAACCGGTCCATCGCCCAGCCCACGCCCACCGCGCTCAATACGCCGCCGAACTGGAACAGCGCGCCGATGAATGCCGCCTGTTCCATGCTCGCGCCACTGTCACGCATCAGCGTCGGCAGCCAACTGGTCAACAGGTAAACGATCACCAGGCCCATGAAGTAGGTCAGCCATAACAACAAGGTGCCGGTGCTGTAGGTGCCGGAGAAGATCACCGCAAACACGTTACGGGCCTTCACGGTTTTCTGTTCGGGCACGCTGAAGCTGGATGCTTGAGCGACGACCGTCGGATCGATTGGCGCCAGCGCCTGGCGCACTTTGTCGGTGCCGCGATTGCGCACGACCAGGTAACGCGCCGACTCCGGCAGCCAGAACAACAAGACGACGGCAAGGATCAGCGGCAGAATTCCGCCGATCAACAGCAGGCTGTGCCAGCCGAACGCCGGAATCAGCTTGGCCGAAATGAATCCGCCACCGGCCATGCCGAGGTTGAAGCCGCAGAACATGCTGGTCACCAGCAGGGATTTTTTGCGCTCCGGGGTGTATTCCGACAGCAATGTCGTAGCGTTCGGCATCCCGGCGCCAAGGCCCAGGCCGGTCAGAAAGCGCAACACCAGCAACTGATCGACGTTGCTGCTGTAGGCCGAGGCCAGGCTGAAGGCGCCGAATAACAGCACCGCGCCCACCAGTACGACTTTTCGTCCGAAGCGGTCAGCCAACGGCCCGGAGCCCAGTGCGCCGAAGACCATGCCGATCAACGCCGCACTCATCACCGGGCCAAGGCTGGCGCGATCGATGCCCCAGTCCTGGGAGAGTGCCGGCGCGATGAAGCCCATGGCCGCGGTGTCGAGGCCATCGAGGAAAACAATCAGGAAACACAGGATCACCACTCGCCATTGGTAGCGCGAGATGGGTTGAGCATTGATGAAGGACTGCACGTCGAGGCAGTTACCTACAGCAGACTGAGGCTGGTTCATTATTTTTATTCCACGCAAGAACGCAGTCGGACAGGTGCCAGCCTGAGCTGGCGCTGCCGCGACATTAGTGAGCCTGGGGAAAGTGCGTCAATTCGTTAAACGCGAGTCTGGGCGATTATCGAACAGCTTAGGCAAACAGCTGGGCGCTGAGGTTACGGCTGGCCGCCAGCAGACCCGGCAGGAACCGTTGCTCCAGCTCGTTGCGGCTGACCCGACCGGCGTGCGTGCTGACGTTGAGCGCCGCCACGACTTGCCCGGAAGCGTCGTACACCGGAACGGCAATCGAGCGCAGGCCTTGTTCCAGTTCCTGATCGACGATGCACCAGCCTTGCTGCCGCACTTCCTGCAGGCATTCGAGCAACGCTTCGGGAGTGTGCAAGGTGCGGCTGGTCTTGGCTTGCAGGTCTGCGTGGTCGAGGTACTCGCGCAGCGACGTGTCATCCAGTGCCGCGAGAAGAATCCTGCCCATTGAGGTGCAATAGGCCGGCAGGCGTCCGCCTACCGACAGGTCGACAGAAATCAGCCGCTGAGTCGTCGCCGAGCGAGCGATGTACAAAATGTCATCGCCTTCCAGCGTGGCCATGTTGCAGGCCTCGTGGAGTTGTTCGCTCATGCGGTCGAGGTAAGGTTGGGCAGAGACCGCCAGCGGGGTCGAGGACAGGTAGGCATGACCGAGGGTCAGTACTTTGGGCAGCAGCGAATAGGTGCGACCGTCGGTGGTGGCGTAGCCGAGTTTGATCAGGGTGTGCAGGCAACGTCGCACGGCGGCGCGGGGAATTTCCGTGCGGTGACTGATCTGGGCGATGGTCAGGTGCCGTTTGCGCTCCTGGAACGCTTGCACCACGGCCAGGCCTCGGGCCAGTGAAGTCATGAAATCCGGGTCGCCGGTCAGGGCCTGGATTCGCTTGGCGGGCGACGCGACGATAGGCGGCGCCACTGAAGCGAAGGAATTGCGCATTTGCTCGTTCATATCAGGTCCTTTTCCCACACGGATCAGCGACGGCTATTACAGGCGGCTCCGATTCGACACACAAGCCAAAGGCAGCCGAGACTGGGCGATTATCGAACCCTCGACCGATAATCGCAATCGGTTGCCGTTATAGAGCCTTGGTCGGACACGTGTGCGCCCTTCTCTATTACATGGTTTTACCCCGGGCTTGAACCCTGAGTTAAAGTCCCCCATGTAATGTCCTAACTTGTTCGACTTAATGACGCCAGAAAGACAGCGCGGCCAAGTGAAGGTAAAAACTTGCAAGTAATAAAACGATCACACATGAACATCCATTTTTAACTCTTTGGCGATAGTGTTCTTCAAATCGACCGCTATAATGCAATTCAGTGACGAACCGGTTTCTCTATTCGCCGGTTCCGTCATCCGGCAGCACGATGTTCCATCGTTGCTGCCCGCAGCAAGCGCCTGACGCTCATTTCAAATGCTCTGACAGCGCGCTCGCTGAAACAGGAAACTGATGCTACGTCAGCTGTTTTTCTCTGGTGCCGTGGCCGCCTGCAACATGGAAGTATTGATCGCCGTGCCGTAAAACGATGCCTTTGCGGGCATTGTCCTTTCGACGAGCGTGGTCAGTGCATTTGATGCAGCGCGATTTACCAGAATTAATCTCAACCTATACAGGTAGCACTGTGACGAAAGACGAACTGCGCGCGGAACTTGAGCGCCAGGAACAACGTTACAAGGAAGTTTACGGCGGGGAAGTCACCACCTACGCCGCTCAGCCCGAACCGGAACGCAAACCCTGGCGTAAACGCGCCACCGTTCAGGACCAGGCTTTCACGCAAGAACTGCAGAAGATGGAAAAGGAACTCAAAGCCGAAGAGCCATGATCGCCTCGGCCTGACTCCCTTCAAGGGCCTGCGTCTGCCCCCGTTAAAAGCGGGATGCATTGATGTTGCCATTCGCGCCCGCTACGAGCGGGCAGCGGTTACCTCATCTATCTGATGAGGCAATTGGCTCATGTCTGGCCCTCTTCTCAGAAATTTCATACAAGTCTTTGCTTCTCTTGCCGTTTCGAGAGAAACCCTTGTGCCTGCGGGCTTTTCAAGGCAATTCAACGACTTGCAAAACCCGCTAAACACCCGGAACTTGGGGCGTCGTCTCTTACTAATTCGTTGAAGAATGTTACCGATGAGCAGCTAGTGCATCGATTTACAGTCTTTTCTGGCATAATCGCGCCCCCTTACGACCGGGTCAGAAAACCTTCATGATCGATTTATTCAGCGGACTGGATGCTTGGGTGCTTGTGAGCCTCTTGCTCGCCCTCGCCTTTGTCCTCGCCTTCGAGTTCATCAACGGCTTTCATGACACTGCAAACGCGGTGGCCACTGTTATCTACACCAAAGCCATGCCGCCGCATCTGGCCGTGTTCTTTTCCGGTGTGTTCAACTTCCTCGGCGTGCTGCTGGGCGGTGTTGGCGTGGCGTATGCCATCGTCCACCTGCTGCCGGTAGAACTGCTGATCAATGTGAACACCGGTCACGGACTGGCCATGGTGTTCTCGTTGCTTGCCGCCGCCATCACCTGGAACCTGGGCACCTGGTACTTCGGTATCCCGGCCTCCAGCTCCCATACGCTGATCGGTTCGATCCTCGGGGTTGGCCTGGCCAACGCCCTGCTCAACGACATTCCATTGGCCGATGGCGTCAACTGGCAGAAGGCGATCGATATCGCGGCTTCGCTGGTGTTTTCGCCGATGGCCGGGTTCCTGATCGCTGCGCTGATCCTGATCGGCCTTAAATGGTGGCGTCCACTGTCGAAGATGCACAAGACGCCGGAACAGCGCCGCAAGATCGACGACAAGAAGCATCCGCCGTTCTGGAACCGCCTGGTGCTGGTGATTTCGGCCATGGCCGTGAGTTTCGTGCACGGCTCCAACGATGGTCAGAAAGGTATCGGCCTGATCATGCTGGTGCTGATCGGTATCGTTCCGGCACAGTTCGTACTCGACCTGGGCAGCACCACCTACCAGATCGAACGCACTCGCGATGCGACTTTGCACCTGAGCCAGTTCTACAAGCGCAATGCCGATACGCTGGGTGAATACCTGGCCCTGGGCAAAAGCGTGGATGGTGATCTGCCGGAGAAATTCCGTTGCAACCCGCAACAGACCGAACCGACCATCACCGCCCTGCTCGACACCCTTAAAGGCGTCGCGGACTACCATTCGCTGTCGGCGGAAAGCCGTATCGAAGTGCGCCGCTACCTGCTCTGCCTGGATGACACGGCGAAGAAAGTCGGCAAACTGCCCGGTCTCGCTGCCCGTGAAAAGGCTGACCTGGACAAACTGCGCAAAGACCTGACCACCACTACCGAATACGCCCCGTTCTGGGTGATTCTGGCGGTCGCACTGGCCCTGGGCCTGGGCACCATGGTGGGCTGGAAACGCGTGGTACTGACCATCGGCGAGAAGATCGGCAAGCAAGGCATGACTTACTCCCAAGGCATGTCGGCGCAGATCACGACCGCCAGCCTGATCGGCATGGCCAACATCTTCAGCCTGCCGGTTTCCACCACCCACGTCCTGTCTTCAGGTGTGGCCGGTACCATGGTCGCCAACAAAAGCGGCCTGCAGGGCGGCACCGTCAGAACCATCCTGCTGGCCTGGGTCCTGACCCTGCCAGCGACCGTGGCCCTGTCGGCCGGCCTGTTCTGGCTGGCGTCGAAGGCACTGGGCAGCTGATAGATCGCTGCTACGAAAAAGGCGCGTTCCGTGAGGTTCGCGCCTTTTTCATGCCTGCAATTCTCTAAACACCAAAAATCCCTGTGGGAGCGCACAACGGTCGTTTCCCGCACGCAAAAAAAAGGGCAACCGAAGTTGCCCAAAATGCCTTGCGTGCTCATTGCATCAAGAAAGACCTACGGTTTTTTCCGCTTGTGCGAGTCCTTCCAGATAAAAAATCCAAACCCTGCAAAAAACAGAACCATGAGGCCGACTGTCAGCACTCCGGCGATCACCACGTTGTCGAAAAACATGACTGGCCTCCTGGACTTGCCCTGTTGCGATGGGGCTAAGTTAACCAATCAGGCAGGAGAGAAAATTGATCGAGGTCAATATCGCCCGAGACAGGGCGCAAAGGAGGGGGAAAACTGATCTACATCAACAGATGCAGGGGGATTAACGCTTTTTCGGTTTGTTTTTCGGCTTTTTCTTCGCTTTACCCAAAGGCATCGCTTGCTCGAATGCCTGGCGCACTTCATTCAGGCGTTTGTCGTTGAGGTCGTGAATTCGCTTGGCGCGTTCGGCGTTAAGGTCGATCAGCTTGTCGTCTTGGCTCATGGTGTTCAGTGCATCGCGTGAAGGAAAATTACACTGCCGCATCGCTCGACAGGATTGCGCCAATAATGCGGTCTGGCGCCGGCGCTGACCAGTCACTCGCGTAACGACGACTTAACAAAATATGTACCGAAGCGGTTTTTTCACCGCACAATCGCGTTTTTGCGATGGACCCAAAGGACCCGCGCCGTGGAATTGCACCAGGATCTGCCGCCCTTGATGGCCCTGCGCGCCTTCGAGGCCGTGGCTCGCCATTTGAGCTTTATCAAGGCCGCCGATGAGTTGTCGGTGACCCAAAGTGCAATCAGCCATCAAGTGCAGAAACTGGAGCAGTATCTGAATCAGCGGCTGTTTATCCGCCGCACCCGGGCCATCGATCTGACGCCAGCCGGCGAAGCGTACTACCGGCAGATTCAGCCAGCCCTGGAATCCATTGCCCTGGCCACCCGCGGACTGCGCGGCAACGATCATCATGAAACCACCCTGCGCATCGGCCTCCTCGCGTCATTTGCCACGTTGTGGCTGGTGCCGCGTCTGGCCGACTTTAACGCGCGCTATCCACACATCCATGTCGAGCTGCTGCCTTCGGTAGAACTGTCCGACGTTGGCGGTGGCGAAGTTGACCTGGCGATTCGTTATGGCAAGGGCGGCTGGCCGAAAGTCCGGGCTCGCCGCTTCATGGCAGAAACACTGGCACCGGTTTGCAGTCCCGCATTCAAAACCCAGGGCACCGGCATCGGCCCGTTACTGATGGCCAAATCCCTTCAACCGTTCGAGTGGACTGACTGGAGCGCGCGCAATGGCATCGACCTCAGCCACTACCCCAGCGTGATGCTCCACGACTACAACATCGTCGTCGAAGCCGCCGTGGCCGGTCAGGGCATTGCCATGGGTCGTGGTCATTTGATCGAACGCCGACTGAAGGAAGGTGCGCTGGTAGATGCTTTCGACACCCCGCCCTTCATCAGCGAAATCGGTTATTGGCTGGTCACTCCCGATCGGCCTGCCAGCGACGCAGCGGAATGTTTCGGTGAATGGCTGTATGAAATGGCCCATGCATGAGTTATTTGAATACGTCGAATTAGATCTATCCGTTTGTCGCGCTCCCCGGACGCAAACATGCTGAAGCCTTCATTCAGGAGGACTCACCATGACCGATTCACTCGCCCACCGCGTCCAGCAACTGGGCCTGTGCCTGCCAACGCCGAGCCAGCCCATTGCCAACTACGTCAATCATGTGGTCAGCCAGAACCAGCTGTTCATTTCCGGCCAGATTCCTTTGCAGGACGGCAAACCGGCGTTCATCGGGCGACTTGGCGAATCGATCTCCGATGAAGAGGGGGCTAACGCCGCCGAACTCGCTGCCTTGGGGCTGCTGGCACAACTCAGCAATGCGCTGAACGATGACCTCTCGAAACTGGTGCGCATCATCCGCCTGGGCGTGTTTATCGCCAGCGCTCCTGACTTCCAGAAACACGGCGCGGTTGCCAATGGCGCGTCCAATCTGTTGGTCAATGCTCTCGGCGAGAAAGGCCGGCATGTACGCACGGCCGTGGGTGTATCGAGCTTGCCCGGCGGCGTGGCGGTGGAAATCGACGCAATATTCGAGTTGCGGCCGTGAATCGTGCCGAGGTGGAGCATTTGCGCGCGGCTACACCGGGTTGCTACAGCGTGATTCACTTCAACCATGCCGGCGCTTCCTTGCCCAGCCAGGGCACCCTCGACGCGATGATCGAGCAGTTGCAGCGCGAAGCCACCGGCGGCCCGATGGAGGCCGCCGACCAGAGCATCCAGGCCCGCGCCCGCCACGCGGCCGCGAAATTGCTCAACGCCAACACTGAAAGCATCGCCTTCGCCAGCAGCGGCTCGGCGGCGTGGGGCATGGCGTTCAATGCGTTGGGGCCATGGCGGGTCGGCGACCGGATTCTTGTCGGGCGCCATGAATGGGGCGGCAACCTGGCCTGCATGGCCCGGGCTGTCAGCGCGGGCGCGCGGCTTGAGGTGATTCCCTGCGATGAGGCAGGCGCGGTATCCGTCCCAGCCCTCAAGCAGATGATCGACTCGAAGGTAAAGCTGATCGCGCTGACCTGGCTCCCGGCCAATGGCGGCCTGATCAACCCGGCCGAGGCCATTGGCGCCGTGGCGCGACAGCACGGGATTGCCTACTTCGTCGACGCAGGCCAGGCACTCGGTCAACTGCCCTGCGATGTGCAGGCGCTGAACTGCGATGTGCTCAAGGGCGCCGGGCGCAAATTTCTTCGTGGCCCGCGAGGTACGGCGCTGATGTATGTCAGGCCGGGGTTCCTCGAACGACTCGTGCCCGGCCATCTGGACGTGCTGTCCGCCCCCTGGGACGGCGAAAGCTTTTCCGTGCGCGACGATGCGCGGCGCTTTGAAACCAGCGAAGTGTCGGTGGCCTTGCTGGCGGGATTGGCCAATGCGCTGGAGGAATTCAACCGGCTGGGAGCGACCCGCATTCGTCAGCGGATCGATGGGCTGTGTCGGCACCTGCGCGAACGCCTCGGCACTATCAGCGGGCTGACGCTGCACAACCTGGGGGACACCGATCAGCAATCAGGCCTGATCGCCTTCACGCTCAAGGGTTGGGACAGTGTCGATTTGAAGCAGCAACTGGCGCTGAGGGGGATCAACATCGGCGCCAATGGGGTGGCCTATACGCCACTGGACATGCAGGCAAGAGGACTGGAAAGCATCGCACGGATTGCCGTCAGTTACCTCAACACCGAAGAAGAAATGGAGGTATTGCTGAACGCCCTCAACCAACTCTCCAAGGCTTAGATCTGAATGTCGACCCACAAGCCCTGGCGCGGCTCGTCTTCAATCAGCGGCGCGACCGGCACGGTGTTGTCGGCGTTGAGTTCGGTGCCAGGAATGGCCAGATGCACATCAGGATCTTCATCGGCTTCACGACGACGCCGTTGCTGTTCCTGCTTGCGGCGCTGTTCCTCGCGCAGCTGAAATGCCGCCTCTTCCGGGTCGCGCTGTTGCAGATCGATCGTGCTTTCGTTGGAGCTTTCCTGCACCGGCACAACGGGCGGAATATCCGGGCGCTGGCGGATCGGGTCGTGCTGGGAAGTGATCGGCACGGCACTCAATGGGAGCATCGGTGGCAGCATAATTAGTTGTCTCCTGTGAGCAGGCTGTCGGCTGCGGGGATGGCGACTTGAGCCATCGGTCGCAAACTGTGACCTGATTGGCACTTGCAGGAGCTGCCGCAGGCTACGATCTTTATCGGACAACATAGAACTCAAGCGTTCCCCAAGATCAAAAAATCGAAGCCTTCGACAGCTCCTACGCCGTAAACCTTTTGGTCTGGAGGGCCGATTCCGTTAAGATAGCCCGCTTTTTCAAGGTGGGAGTCAGGCAGCATGGCGCAGCAGTATCAACCGGGGCAACGCTGGATCAGTGACAGCGAAGCCGAGCTGGGTTTGGGCACCGTTCTGGCACAGGACGGCCGCTTGTTGACCGTGCTCTATCCGGCCACTGGCGACACTCGCCAGTACGCGCTACGGAATGCGCCCCTCACCCGCGTGCGGTTTTCGCCGGGCGACTCGATCACTCACTTCGAAGGCTGGAAACTGACTGTCCAGGAAGTCGACGACGTCGACGGCCTGCTGGTCTACCACGGCCTCAACGCACAGAACGAAGTGGTCACCCTGCCGGAAACCCAGCTGTCGAACTTCATTCAGTTCCGTCTGGCCAGCGACCGTCTGTTCGCCGGGCAGATCGACCCGCTGGCCTGGTTCTCCCTGCGCTACCACACGCTGGAACACACCAGCCGTCAATTGCAATCCTCGCTCTGGGGCCTGGGTGGCGTGCGTGCGCAACCGATCGCGCACCAGTTGCACATCGCCCGTGAAGTGGCCGACCGCATTGCGCCGCGGGTCCTGCTGGCGGACGAAGTGGGTCTGGGCAAGACCATCGAAGCCGGTCTGGTGATCCATCGCCAACTGCTGTCGGGCCGCGCTAACCGCGTACTGATCCTGGTGCCAGAGAACCTGCAGCACCAGTGGCTGGTGGAGATGCGCCGCCGCTTCAACCTGCAAGTCGCGCTGTTCGACGAAGAACGCTTCATCGAAAGCGATGCCGCCAACCCGTTCGAAGACACCCAGCTCGCACTCGTTGCGCTGGAATGGCTGGTGGAAGACGAGAAGGCTCAGGACGCGCTGTTTGCCGCCGGTTGGGACTTGATGGTCGTCGACGAAGCCCACCACCTGGTGTGGCACGAAGACAAGGCCAGCCCGGAATACTCGCTGGTCGAACAACTCGCCGAAGTCATTCCTGGCGTATTGCTGCTGACAGCAACCCCGGAACAACTGGGCCAGGACAGTCACTTCGCCCGTCTGCGCCTGCTTGACCCGAACCGTTTCCATGACCTGCACGCTTTCCGCGCCGAGAGCGAAAATTATCGCCCGGTCGCCGAAGCCGTTCAGGAGCTGCTGGAAAAAGGACGCCTGTCGCCTGAAGCGCACAAGACCATTCACGGCTTCCTCGGCAACGAAGGCGAAGCGCTGCTGACCGCCGTCAACGATGGCGACACCGAAGCCAGCGCCCGTCTGGTCCGCGAACTGCTCGACCGCCACGGCACCGGCCGCGTGCTGTTCCGTAATACCCGCGCCGCGGTGCAAGGGTTCCCGGAACGCAAACTGCACCCGTACCCGCTGCCCTGCCCCGACGAATACCTCGAACTGCCGCTGGGCGATCACGCCGAGCTGTACCCGGAAGTCAGCTTCCAGGCCCAGCCGGACGCCAACGAAGAAGAGCGCTGGTGGAAATTCGACCCCCGCGTCGAGTGGCTCATCGATACGCTGAAGATGCTCAAGCGCACCAAAGTGCTGGTGATCTGCGCCCACGCCGAAACCGCCATGGACCTGGAAGACGCCCTGCGCGTGCGCTCCGGCATCCCGGCCACGGTATTCCACGAGGGTATGAACATCCTCGAGCGTGACCGCGCCGCCGCTTACTTCGCCGACGAAGAGTTCGGCGCGCAAGTGCTGATCTGCTCGGAAATCGGCAGTGAAGGTCGCAACTTCCAGTTCTCGCACCATCTGGTGCTGTTCGATCTGCCGTCGCACCCGGACCTGCTGGAACAGCGGATCGGTCGTCTCGACCGGATCGGCCAGAAGCACATCATCGAACTGCACGTGCCGTACCTGGAAACCAGCCCGCAAGAGCGGTTGTTCCAGTGGTATCACGAAGCACTGAACGCGTTCCTCAACACCTGCCCGACCGGCAACGCCCTGCAGCACCAGTTCGGCCCGCGCCTGCTGCCGCTGCTGGAAAACGCCGACGATGGCGAGTGGCAAGCGCTGATCGACGAAGCCCGCGCCGAGCGTGAGCGTCTGGAAGCCGAGCTGCACACCGGCCGTGACCGTTTGCTGGAGCTCAACTCCGGCGGCGCTGGCGAAGGGGATGCGCTGGTCGAGGACATTCTTGAGCAAGACGATCAATTCGCCCTGCCGATCTACATGGAAACCCTGTTCGACGCCTTCGGCATCGACAGCGAAGACCATTCGGAAAACGCGCTGATCCTCAAGCCGAGTGAAAAAATGCTCGACGCCAGCTTCCCGCTGGGCGACGACGAAGGCGTGACCATCACCTACGACCGCAACCAGGCGCTGTCTCGCGAAGACATGCAGTTCATCACCTGGGAACACCCGATGGTGCAGGGCGGTATGGACCTGGTGCTGTCCGGTTCGATGGGCAACACCGCCGTGGCACTGATCAAGAACAAGGCGCTGAAACCTGGCACCGTGTTGCTGGAGTTGCTCTACGTCAGCGAAGTGGTTGCGCCGCGCTCGCTGCAACTGGGCCGTTACCTGCCGCCGGCCGCGCTGCGCTGCCTGCTCGATGCCAATGGCAACGACCTGTCGGCCCGGGTCTCGTTCGAAACCCTGAACGATCAATTGGAAAGCGTGCCGCGCGCCAGCGCCAACAAGTTCATCCAGGCCCAGCGCGATCAGCTGACGCCACGGATCAACGCCGGTGAAGAGAAGATCTTCCCGCGTCACGCCGAGCGTGTGGCTGAGGCGCAGCGTCGCCTGGCGGCCGACACCGACGAAGAACTGGCACGCCTGACGGCGTTGCAAGCGGTCAACCCGACCGTACGCGACAGCGAACTGGTTGCCTTGCGCAAACAGCGCGAGCAAGGCCTGGCCATGCTCGACAAGGCTGCGTTGCGACTGGAAGCGATTCGGGTGTTGGTGGCGGGTTAAGTCCCCTGCTCCACCGATAAACAAAAAGGCCCGCAGCGATGCGGGCCTTTTTATGCTTCGAGACAAACCATTGTGGCGAGGGAGCTTGCTCCCGCTCGGCTGCGAAGCAGTCGTCGCGTTGAGATTTCAGGGCCGCTTCGCGCCCCAACGGGAGCAAGCTCCCTCGCCACAGGTTTTCTGTTCGCTCCTGTTATGCGGTGACAGCAGAAACCCCAGGCTCAACCACCGCTACCAACCCTTCCTTCATCCGCTTCGCATCCCGTACAAAACACCGCGATGCCAGAAACAGAAACACCATCGTCAGGAACAGCGCTACCGGGATCAGGTACATCGCGTCATGCAGCCCGACGGCCTTGAACGCTTCGGTCATCTGCCCGGCACCAGCCGCCAGCATGGCCGTGTGCGCAAAGTGATCGGACAGAGCGCCCACCACCACCGGCCCCAATCCACCGCCGAGCAAATACAACCCGGCAAAGAACAACGCCATGGCCGTCGCCCGCAGGCGAGGTTCGACCACGTCCTGAATCGCCGTGTAGACGCAGGTATAGAAGTTGTAGGCAAATAACCAGCCGACGCTGAACACCGCCACGAATACCCCGATTTCGATCCGTCCCGCATGCAACGCCCAAGCCGTACACACCGTCGAGATGATCAGGCTGAACGCTGCAAACAGCAGTCGTCCATTGGCCACGCGCTGGTGAATCTTGTCCGCGACCCAACCACCCAACGTCAGGCCGAACAGCCCCGTCACACCGACGATGACGCCCGTTGCCACGGCGGCCTCATGCAAGGGCATCAGGAAATAACGCTGCAACATCGGCACCAGGAAGGAGTTGCAGGCATAGGTGGCGAAGTTGAAACACAACCCCGCCATCACCAGCCAGAGGAATGTCGGCACCGCCAGCACCCGGCGGATCGGCCGGTCCACACGCTCCTGCGAAACCTGCACACTTTCGGCCGCGCCGCGTTTCGGCTCCTTGATGAAAAACATGAAGATCGCCAGGACAAGCCCCGGCACTGCCGCGATGAAAAATGGTGCACGCCAGCTATCGAATGCCTTGACCATCCAGCCGATGGTGAAGAACGCCAGCAGCAGGCCCAGTGGCAAGCCCAGCATGAAAATGCCCATCGCACGCGCGCGGCGATGGGCCGGGAACAGGTCGCCGATCAATGAATTGGCGGCGGGTGCATAACTGGCTTCACCAATCCCGATGCCCATGCGCACGATCAGGAAACTCCAGAAACTGCCCACCAGCCCGTTGACGGCGGTCAGCGCGCTCCACGCTGCCAGGCCCCAGCCCATCAGTTTGGCCCGCGAGCCGGTATCGGCCATCCGCCCCAGAGGCAGGCCGGCAATTGCGTAGACGATGGTGAATGCAGTCCCGATGATCCCCAGTTGAAAATCGCTGAGGCTCCATTCCATTCGGATCGGCTCGATGATGATGGCGGGAATGGTGCGGTCGAAGAAGTTGAACAGATTGGCCAGGAACAGCAGGAACAGAATGCGCCAGGCATTCGCCGCTTGGGTCGAGTTCTGCATGGGTCCGTCTCTTTTATTGTTATTGGGGCTTCACTGCCGATGCATCCGAGCCCGGAACCTGCAATCTAGTCAGGCCCGCCAGAGCTGTCTGTAATTATTCGTAAAGCTGATACCGCCCCATGGAACCCGGCGCGGTGCATGCAACAATTTATGTCTAAACAATCCAAAACTCATTCCAAAAAGATCGAAATCAATATGCCACTACGGCTTGCGGCCTTTCTATGAGTTCTATACTCCCAAGCATTCGCCAGCGTGCATGACGCGGCCAGGACAAGACGAGGAATGCTATGGAGTGGCTTGGTTTGCGTTTTATTACCGAGCTGACCGCAAACGGGCAGGTTTTCCTCAATTGCACACATGACCCCTTTCTGGTGCTACTGGCCTATCTGGTCGCCTGTGTGGGCGGTTTCGCCACACTGGACATGGCCGAGCGAGTCGGTCATTCGGAAAATCCCGCCTCTCAACGACTCTGGCGCTGGGTGGGTGCTGCCTGCCTGGCAGGCGGGATCTGGGCCATGCATTTCATCGGCATGCTGGCGTTTCAGGCGCCCGTCGAGATTAACTACGAACTGCCCATCACCATTGCCTCTCTGCTGATTGCACTGTCCGCCTCGTGGCTGGCGATGCTCGTCCTCAGTCACCCTCACCTGAACATCTGGCAATACGCCCAGGCTTCGATCTGCATCGGGCTGGGCATCGCCACCATGCATTACGTGGGCATGGCGGCCATGCGTTCGAATGCGATGACCTATTACCAGCCGGGGTTGTTCACCCTCTCCATCGTGATCGCCATTGCCGCCAGCTTCGCGGCACTGTTGCTGTCGAGTCGCCTGCGCAATGGCTCTGGCACGACCCATCAATTGGTCAAGTTCAGCGCCAGCCTGGTACTCGGGGCAGGCATTATCAGCATGCATTTCACCGGTATGGCCGCCTTCAACCTGGTGCTGCCAACCGGCAGCCCGCTGACACTGCCCGGTGACAACAATCACCTGCAACTGGGGCTGACGGTGGCGGTGATGACGCTGCTGATCATCGGCAGCAGCATCAGCGCGGCATTGGCGGACAAGAAACTGCAACACAAGGAACGCGACCTGCAACGGGTCAACAGACTGCTCGGCCAACTGGACCAGGCACGCCTGTCGCTACAACACGTGGCGAACTATGACGCGTTGACCAACCTGATCAACCGGCGAGGCTTCAACCAGATCTTCGCCGAAAGGCTGCTCCAGAAAACCAATGAAGGCGGCATGCTGGCGGTGATGTTTCTCGACATCGACCACTTCAAGCGAATCAATGACAGCCTCGGCCATGATGCCGGCGATGAACTGCTTAAAGTCCTGGCCCAGCACATCAAGGGTTCGGTACGCGGCCACGAAAATGTGGTGGCGCGCTTCGGTGGAGACGAGTTCTGCCTGCTCATCAGTCTGCGCGATCGCGAAGAAGCACGGCACATGGCCCAGCGCATCATGCTGAAAATGAAGGAGCCGATCGAGCTGTCAGGGCGGCGCATGGTGATGACCACCAGCATCGGTATCAGCCTGTTTCCCGACGATGGCACCACCTGCGAAGAACTGCTCAAACACGCCGACCTGGCGCTGTACCAATCCAAGGGCAACGGTCGCAATGGTCTGAATTTCTTCAGCTCAAACCTGAAAACCCGTGCCACGCTGGAATTGCAGCTGGAAGAAGAGCTGCGCCAGGCGCTCAGCGAAAACAGCGGGCTGGTGCTCCACTACCAACCCGTCCAGGACCTGAAAACCGGCCAGGTCAGCAAGCTTGAAGCACTGGTCCGCTGGCAACATCCGGTTCACGGACTGCTGGCGCCGGACCGCTTCATTGCCATTGCCGAGGCCAACGGCCTGATCGCCGAGCTGGACAACTGGGTCCTGCGCAAAGCCTGTGAGGACTTGGCCACATTGTCGCGCGAAGGCTGTGAAACCCTGCATATCGCGGTGAACTGCTCGCCCCTGAACCTGGCGCGTGAAGAGCTGGCCACTGAAATCGAACAGGCACTGTGGGCAACCGGGATTGCGCCGCAGCGCCTGGAACTGGAAGTGACCGAGAACGCACTGATGAATAACATCGCCGAGACGCTGGTGTTGCTGCGCCAGATTCGCGCCCTCGGCGTTTCGCTGTCGATCGACGATTTCGGCACCGGCTACTCATCGCTGGCTTACCTCAAGCGCCTGCCGCTCAACACGCTGAAGATCGACCGCTCGTTCCTTCAGGACATCCCCAATGCGACCCAGGACATGGAAATTGTCCAGGCGATCATCGTCATGGCCCACACGCTGCATTTGCAGGTCGTCACCGAAGGCGTCGAAACCCCCGAGCAATACGCGTTTCTGGAGCGCAACGGCTGCGATTTCGTGCAGGGCTTCCTGCTCAGTCGCCCGGTGCCGCTGACGGAGTTGCGTCCTGTGCTGGACGAGATCAACCAACGCAAACATACGCGCGGGTTCACTCCTTTGAATCTGGCTCGCGGTACAGCTGCACTAACGTTGACGGGTCCTTTTGCAAAAAGCCCTGAGCCCCATGCAGGCGCATCAGTTGCGCAGCCAATCCGCTGACTGGCGTGGCCGAGCCCTGTTCACGGGAAAATTTCACCGCGGTGTCGAGGTCCTTGAGCAGCGTGCGCACGTGCCATTTCACGGGTTCGAAGCGGCTTTCGGCCATTTGCGGGGCGAGGATCTGCAAGGGTCGGGAATCGGCAAAACCACCTGCCAGGGCTTCGGCGATCAGGCTGGCCTGCACACCGGAACGCTCGGCCAGCGCCACCACTTCGGCGATGACCAGGGCGTTGCAAGCGACAATCATCTGATTACAGACTTTGGTCACCTGCCCCGCCCCGACCGCGCCCATATGGGTGACGCGCTGGCCGAGGTTCAGCAGTACAGGCATGACACGCTCAAGGTCCGCCGCTTCGCCGCCCACCATGATGGCCAGGCTACCAGCCTCGGCACCGACCACACCACCGGACACCGGAGCGTCCAGCCAGCTCATGCCGGTCTGGCTGGCCAGCCGCGCTGACATTTCCCGCGTCGCGGTGGGTTCCAGGCTGGAAAAATCCACCAACAGCTGGCCGCTTCTCCCACCCTCGGCAATCCCGCCCGGACCAAACACCACCTCGCGCACCACTGGCGTGTCCGCCAGACACAGCATCACCACCTCCGCGTGCCGACAGAGTTCGGCGGGCGTCTTCACCTGCCGCGCTCCTGCTTCTACCAAAGGCGCGCACTTGTCCGGATTACGGTTCCACACCGCCAGCGGATAACCCGCCGCCAGCAAGCGCCGACACATCGGCAAACCCATCAGGCCGATCCCGGCAAAACCCAACGAAGGTAGCGTTGACATCATTTGGCCTTCTTTTCGATTAAAGATCGCCAAATATTGGCCGATTCATCATGACTAAGGAAAGGATTCCCCCGAGTGATGCTCAGGCCACCCCCTGACGCTTGGGCCAATGACGCGCTGAAAACAAGACGCGAGAACCCATCCGTGACGGTTCGACGACAGTAGTCGCCCGACCGACCAGCCCAGGTACATGGCGCACAATGACTTCCAAAAACAATCCGGCCACTGCGATATCCGATCTGACGCTGAGCCCCGCGGCGAACAGCCCCGCACCGTCGAAGCCATTGACGCCGTCGCGCCCGCTGGCGACTCAGCAATACCTGTACTTCACCGAAACCAACACCGACCGCATCCTCGATAACCTCGACGGCCTGCGCGACCTCGTATTCCCGCGCCCGCCGCACCTGGAAGGCGATAACGAGCAGCACAGCGACCAGGAATTCCCGTCGGTGTGCCTGATCGGCCTCGGTCGCTGCGGCTCGAACATTGCGCTGGACGTCGCGGAGCTGGTGTACAACGCGCGCAAGTTCTACCTCAACGAATTCAACAACGAAGACCGCCTGTCGCCGGACAAACGCTACGCCGAAAAGGGCTACAGCCCGGCCCAGTGGATCCGCAACAACCTGCGCCTGGGGACGAACAAGGCCACCAAACCGGTGTTCCTGGTCGAGCCGCTGGTGATGCTCGGCGACCTGGACAAAGACATCGCCGGTCGCATCCGTTTCTCGCGCAAGGGCGAAAAAAGCGGCTTCCTGCGCGACTACAGCAAAATGAAAATCATGGACTTGTCGGAAGTCCACGCCGGTGGTGCCGGTAACGCGCCGATCCTCGGCCAGTACCTGGCCAAGATCATCCTGAACAAGGACACCCAGCGTTTTTCCAGCCCTGACTGGAAGATGATTCACTCGTACCTGATCGACAGCTGCGGTATCAAGGCCAACCAGTCGCGCCTGTATTTCTCGATCTTCAGTGCCGGCGGCGGTACCGGTTCGGGCATGGCGTCGGAATTCGGCCTGGCCCAGCAACACTCGTACATGAACAAGACGTTCGACACCAAACCGATGGACGAGCATGACGGCAAGAGCGGTCATTCCTTCGTCTTCGAACCGATCTTCACCAGCGGCATTTGCGTACTGCCGAACATTTCCGATCACCGCAGTGAAATGTCCGAGGCGCTGCACATCAACGCCGGTCGTCTGCTGTGCAAATACCTGTCGGAAGAGTGGGACTTCTCCTACAACTTCGCCAACGAAGACAGCAGCGAAGCGAGCGTCATGGGTCGTATCCGCCCATGGAACGCCATGATGCTGATCTCCAACGACATCATGCGGTATGCCGAAGAAAGCGATGACGGCAACATCCAGAACATCGACGTCAACGCGATGGAAAAGCACGCCAACCAGTACATCTCGCAGCAGATCTTCAACATCCTGACGGCGCAGGCGGTCACGACCGACTACGACCAGAACTATTTCCGTCGCGCCGGCATCGACATCGGCGAGACCATTCGCCTCGACGCCAACGACCTGTTCATGAGTCTGGCTGGCCCGGTGGCGATTGCCTACGCCGAATCCGTGGTACCGGAAACGCCTCCACCGAGCAGCGACAAGTTCAAGGTGTTCGAAAAAGAACCGCAGCGCCTCAACATCGATGACCTGTTCTTCCGCTCCATCGACCTGCCGCACTTCAATAAAGTCACCCAGGCCATCGAAGGCATCAGCCTGTTGCCGATCGAATCCAAGCGCTATCGGGCGTCGCTGGAGCAGTACAAGAATTCCGGTTATGACGCGGCCGCGTTGCACGACCTGCACTTCTTCAAGAACTGCTCGTCGGTGGTCTCGATCGTGTCCCTGCCCAAAGACTACAAACTGTCCTACATGGACCTGAACCGGTTGAAGACTCACCTCAACAGCCTGTTCCCGAACACCACGCTCAAGCGCTACGCGCTGGTGATCGGCGCGTCGGCCAACTTGTCGCTGACCACATTGATCGCCAAGAGCCCGTGCCTGTCGGACGATTTCCTGACGCTGATCGTCGCGTTCATCAAGCGCTGCTTCGCGAAGAACCCGTACCGCTTCGACGATACGCTGGATAACTCGATCCTGGACTTCATCATCAATGAAGAGTTCGACGAAGACCTGATCGACGACTTGCTCAACGAGTTCGAAAACCCGGCGAAGATCCTCGATACCAACTGGTATGCGATCAAACCGATGTACGAGAAGAAGTACCGCGAGCTGATCAGCGACAAGGACAAGTTTGTCTCGATCAACGACATTCGGCTGTCGCGTGATTGCGTGAAGAAGGCGATCAAGTATCTGCGCGAGATCTACCGTCACCGGATTGGCAAGACCAAGGTTATTTCGCTCAATAACCATACTGGTAAAACCTTCTAAAACCGCGTCGCGCCCAATCGCGAGCAGGCTCGCTCCCACAGGGATCGCATTTCTTCTGAAGAAACGCGGTTAACTGTGGGAGCGAGCCTGCTCGCGATGGCGGCGGCACATTCACCACGAAATCCAACATCCAGAAACAATTAAGCAGCCCATCGGCTGCTCAATAAACTGTTCCCGTTACGTTTACGTCACCGTGATGCTGGCCACGCCTGTGGCCTTTCTCTACGGCAACATGCCATCACGCTACTCGGCTACACACTTTTGTTCGGCGAACTCGCGCACTCATTCGGTGCAGAGATTCACTTCGTCGCCCTTTCCTGGATCATAATCCACGGCGAAACCACCACTGCCCACAGCTCCGGGTCACGTTCAAAAAGATCCAGCGCCCGCGTTTCAGACAGCTTGGCGACCTCGTCGGCGGCCAGCCAGGCAGCCACTTTCTCACCGTCATCGGTCGCTACAGCCTCCGCCGCCGCAATCAAATCCAGCTCAGGACTGACCCACAATAGGGCACCCTTGGCGAAGAACGGCTCCAGCTCTTTCCAGGTAATAGATGCGGTTTCACCAAGCAGCTTGGCATAGAGGGTGCTAGGTTCTTGAGTCATGGGTCCTGTCCGGAAAAGAAATCGACGTGGATGATAACGTTGGTGGTCTGGCAGAAAAACCCGGAAGCAATTGAGTCGCCGATTGAAAACTGCAGGAAAGCCAAGGATTGCTGATATTTCAGCTGAAGCCCCCGCCGCAATTCTGTCTTTTTCTTTCAAAAAAGCGACACCCCCTGATTTTGCCCCCTGGCGCCAGCTTCCCAGGCTAACAATCGGCGCTCTACACTGTACCGGTACAGTTGCCGGGGGCATTTTCCGGAGGATGTCGAAGATATCTGACCCGGTTCTGCTGCTACGGCGCCAGGACTATAAAAACTACAACAGTAAGAGTGGAGCACTATGACTAAGGCTACTAAGCAGATTTCCAAACTGTTTGCCGCTATGGTTCTGGCCGGGGTTGCCAGCCATTCGTTCGCAGCTGACACCATCAAGATCGGCATCGCCGGCCCTAAGACCGGTCCTGTAGCCCAATACGGCGACATGCAGTTCAGTGGCGCCAAAATGGCCATCGAACAAATCAACGCCAAGGGCGGCGTAGACGGCAAGAAACTCGAAGCCGTTGAGTACGATGACGCCTGTGATCCAAAACAAGCTGTGGCTGTCGCGAACAAGGTCGTCAACGACGGCGTCAAGTTCGTGGTCGGTCACCTGTGCTCCAGCTCCACTCAACCGGCTTCGGACATCTACGAAGACGAAGGCGTGATCATGATCACCCCGGCTGCCACCAGCCCGGACATCACCAACCGTGGTTACAAAATGGTGTTCCGCACCATCGGTCTGGACAGCGCCCAGGGCCCTGCCGCCGGTAACTACATAGCCGATCACGTAAAACCGAAAATCGTTGCTGTCCTGCACGACAAACAGCAATACGGTGAAGGCATCGCCACCGCCGTTAAACAGACCCTCGAGAAGAAAGGCACCAAGGTCGCCGTGTTCGAAGGCATTAACGCCGGCGACAAGGACTTCTCCTCGATCATCGCCAAGCTCAAGCAAGCCAACGTCGACTTCGTCTACTACGGCGGCTACCACCCTGAGCTGGGCCTGATCCTGCGTCAATCCCAGGAAAAAGGCCTGAAAGCCAAGTTCATGGGTCCGGAAGGCGTGGGTAACGACTCCATTTCGCAGATCGCCAAGGATGCTTCCGAAGGTCTGTTGGTCACCCTGCCGAAATCCTTCGACCAGGATCCGGCCAACGTTGCCCTGGCTGACGCCTTCAAAGCGAAGAAAGAAGACCCGAGCGGTCCGTTCGTATTCCCGGCCTACTCGGCTGTGGAAGTGATCGCTGAAGGCATCAAGGCTGCCAAGTCCGAAGACACCGCCAAAGTGGCTGCTGCCATCCACACAGGCACCTTCAAGACGCCTACCGGCGACCTGAGCTTCGACGACAAGGGCGACCTGAAAGACTTCAAATTTGTGGTTTACGAGTGGCACTTCGGCAAACCAAAAACTGAAGCCAAGCCTCAGTAAGGCGTTGCCTGACTGACTGCCAATAAAGCCCACGGCGTGCCGTGGGCTTTGTTTTACGAACGTATTGGGCCGCGCTGGCGTGATCCGCCAGTCTCCCCACCTGAAAA
This sequence comes from Pseudomonas sp. IT-P171, assembly GCF_949767765.1. NCBI lineage: Bacteria > Pseudomonadati > Pseudomonadota > Gammaproteobacteria > Pseudomonadales > Pseudomonadaceae > Pseudomonas > Pseudomonas sp. IT-P171. Next base: position 203,108 of record NZ_CATKQN010000057.1, on the reverse strand, counting down.
TCTCAAAACCGTCATCAGCGGTTCGCTGGCAAACCTCGCGTTCGAAGTGGATGCAGATCCACGGGGCTCGAGCGGGAAAATGACTCCACCAGTGAAATGCGTATCAGGTTTTTAGGAGCGCTGTAATGCCTGACATCTATCACTTCTTCCAACAGCTGGTTAATGGTCTGACCATTGGCAGCACGTATGCCCTGATCGCCATCGGCTATACGATGGTTTACGGCATCATTGGAATGATCAACTTCGCCCACGGCGAGGTGTACATGATCGGCTCCTACGTGGCGTTCATCGCCATCGCCGGGCTGGCCATGATGGGACTCGACAGTGTTCCGCTGTTGATGACCGCCGCTTTCCTCGCGACCATTGTCGTGACCAGTGCCTACGGTTACAGCATCGAACGGATCGCCTACCGCCCCTTGCGCGGCAGCAACCGTCTGATCCCGCTGATTTCCGCCATCGGCATGTCGATTTTCCTGCAGAACACGGTTCTGCTGGCGCAAGACTCCAAGGACAAATCCATCCCCAACCTGATCCCCGGCAACTTCACCATCGGGCCAGGTGGCGCACATGAAGTGCTGATTTCCTACATGCAAATCGTGGTGTTCGTGGTGACGCTGGTCGCCATGGTCGGCCTGACGCTGTTCATCTCCCGCTCTCGCCTGGGTCGCGCCTGCCGCGCCTGCGCCGAAGACATCAAGATGGCCAACCTGCTGGGTATCAACACCAACAACATCATCGCCCTGACCTTTGTCATCGGTGCCGCACTGGCCGCCATCGCCGCCGTGCTGCTGAGCATGCAATACGGCGTGATCAACCCGAACGCCGGTTTCCTCGTCGGCCTCAAGGCCTTCACCGCAGCGGTACTGGGCGGTATCGGCAGCATCCCGGGCGCCATGCTCGGCGGGCTGGTGCTTGGGGTCGCGGAAGCCTTCGGTGCCGATATCTTCGGCGACCAGTACAAGGACGTCGTGGCGTTCGGTCTATTGGTTCTGGTGTTGTTGTTCCGGCCAACCGGCCTGCTGGGCCGTCCGGAGGTTGAGAAAGTATGACTAGGAATCTTAAACAGGCGTTGTTCAGCGCCTTGCTGGTGTGGGCGGTTGCCTACCCGGTACTCGGTCTGAAACTGACCATCGTCGGTATCAACCTGGAAGTCCACGGCACCAGCACTGCAACGCTGATCACCATCGCCGTGTGCTCGGTGCTGATGTTCCTGCGGGTGTTGTTCGATCAGCAGATCAGCTCGGCCTGGCGCTCTTCGCCAAACATGCCGTTGATGCCGGCCAAGGCCAGTAACTTCCTGACCCTGCCGACCACCCAGCGCTGGATCATCATTGCGCTGATCGCCGGTGCCCTGGTCTGGCCGTTCTTCGGCTCTCGCGGCGCGGTGGACATCGCCACCCTGGTGCTGATCTACGTGATGCTCGGCCTCGGCCTGAACATCGTGGTCGGTCTGGCCGGCCTGCTCGACCTCGGTTACGTCGGTTTCTACGCCGTCGGTGCCTACAGTTATGCACTGCTGTCGCATTACTACGGCTTGAGCTTCTGGATCTGCCTGCCGATCGCCGGCCTGATGGCGGCCACCTTCGGCTTCCTGCTCGGCTTCCCGGTCCTGCGTCTGCGCGGTGACTACCTGGCGATCGTGACCCTGGGATTCGGTGAAATCATCCGTCTGTTCCTGCGTAACCTCACCGGCCTCACCGGTGGCCCGAACGGCATCAGCAACATCGAGAAACCAACGTTCTTCGGTCTGACCTTCGAACGTAAAGCAGCCGAAGGCATGCAGACGTTCCACGAGTACTTCGGCCTGGAATACAACTCGATCAACAAGGTGATTTTCCTCTACCTGGTTGCGCTGTTGCTGGCCCTCGGCGCCCTGTTCGTCATCAATCGTTTGCTGCGCATGCCGATCGGTCGCGCATGGGAAGCGTTGCGTGAAGACGAAATCGCCTGCCGTGCACTGGGTCTCAATCCTACGGTCATCAAGTTGTCGGCCTTTACCCTGGGCGCCAGCTTCGCCGGTTTCGCCGGCAGCTTCTTCGCCGCCCGTCAGGGTCTGGTGACGCCGGAGTCCTTCACCTTCATCGAATCGGCGATCATCCTCGCCATCGTCGTGTTGGGTGGCATGGGCTCGCAACTGGGCGTGATCCTCGCGGCCGTGGTGATGATCCTGCTGCCTGAAATGATGCGTGAGTTCAGTGAGTACCGCATGTTGATGTTCGGCGCCTTGATGGTGCTGATGATGATCTGGCGACCTCAAGGCCTGCTGCCCATGCAACGTCCTCACATGGAGCTGCGCAAATGAGCCGCGAGATCCTTAAAGTCGAAAATCTGAGCATGCGCTTCGGCGGTTTGCTGGCGGTCAACGGCGTAGCCCTGACCGTGAAGGAAAAACAGGTGGTTGCGCTGATCGGCCCCAACGGCGCCGGCAAGACCACCGTGTTCAACTGCCTGACCGGTTTCTACAAACCGAGCGGCGGCAGCATCCTGCTGGACGGCGAGCCGATCGAAGGCCTGCCGGGCCACAAGATCGCCCTCAAAGGCGTGGTGCGCACCTTCCAGAACGTGCGGTTGTTCAAGGACATGACCGCGGTCGAGAACCTCTTGATCGCGCAGCACCGTCACCTGAACACCAACTTCCTGTCCGGTCTGTTCAAGACGCCGGGGTTCCGCAAGAGCGAACGCGAGGCGATGGAATTCGCCGAGTTCTGGCTGGACAAGGTCAACCTCACGGCGTTCGCCAACCGCCCGGCCGGCACCCTGGCCTACGGTCAGCAACGCCGCCTGGAAATCGCCCGTTGCATGATGACCCGTCCGCGGATCCTCATGCTCGACGAACCGGCCGCCGGCCTGAACCCGAAGGAAACCGAGGACCTCAAGGCGCTGATCAGCATGTTGCGTGAAGAGCACAACGTCACCGTGCTGCTGATCGAACACGACATGAAACTGGTCATGAGCATTTCCGACCACATCGTCGTGATCAACCAGGGCACGCCTCTGGCCGACGGCACGCCGGAACAGATCCGCGACAATCCTGAAGTGATCAAAGCCTACCTGGGGGAAGCGTAAATGCTGCAATTCGAAAACGTTTCCACCTTCTACGGCAAGATCCAGGCCCTGCACAGCGTCAACGTCGAAGTCCGTCAGGGCGAGATCGTGACGCTGATCGGTGCCAACGGCGCCGGCAAGTCGACCCTGCTGATGACCCTCTGCGGTTCGCCGCAAGCCCACAGCGGCAGCATCCGCTACATGGGCGAAGAGCTCGTCGGCCAGGACTCGTCGCAGATCATGCGTAAAAGCATTGCGGTCGTACCGGAAGGTCGTCGGGTGTTTGCCCGTCTGACCGTGGAAGAGAATCTGTCCATGGGCGGATTCTTCACCAACAAGGGCGATTATCAGGAACAGATGGAAAAGGTTCTCGGACTTTTCCCACGTCTGAAAGAACGCTTTGCCCAGCGCGGCGGCACCATGTCCGGCGGCGAACAGCAAATGCTCGCCATCGGCCGTGCGCTGATGAGCAAGCCCAAGCTGTTGCTGCTCGACGAGCCATCGCTGGGCCTGGCACCGATCATCATCCAGCAGATCTTCGACATCATCGAGCAACTGCGCAAGGATGGCGTGACGGTGTTCCTGGTGGAGCAGAACGCTAACCAGGCGCTGAAAATCGCTGACCGCGCGTACGTTCTGGAGAATGGCCGGGTGGTGATGCAAGGCACCGGCGAAGCGCTGCTGACCGACCCGAAAGTGCGCGAAGCGTACCTTGGTGGTTAAGCGTTTGCGGTAAACAAAAAACGGCCTGCGGGCCGTTTTTTTATGCCTGGCACAATCTCACCAACAATGAAGCCCCTTGTGGGAGGCAGACATTATCGTTAAAGCCTGTCCAGTGCCTCCCCACTGCGCTTGAACCACCCAATCAAATAATCCGCCAGCACTTGCGTGCGCTTGGGCAACCCACCCTGATACGGATGCACCAGGTACATTGGCATGCGACGTGTCTGATAGTCACGCAGGAGCCAGCGCAAACGCCCGTCAGCCAATTCCTTTTGCAGCAGGTAGGACGGCAGACGCGCAATACCCGCGCCACCCAATGCGGCTTTCTTCAACAGGCTGTAGTAGTTGCTGGCGAACGGTCCCGACACCCGCACGCGCAATAACTCGTGCTGCTGGTGATACAACCATTCTTCACGGCCGCTGTAGTGACTGTTGAGTAAACACTGATGTTCGGCGAGTGCCTGCGGCGTCAGCGGTTCGCCGTGCTGCTCAAGGTAGGCCGGGCTGGCGCAGGTCAGTTCGTGCCAGGCCAACAGCGGCCGCGCCACCAGACGCTCGTCATTGCCCACATCGGAACGCACCGCCAGATCAAAACCGTCCCGGGACAAATCACGGTAGTTGTTGTCGAGGTCGAGTTCGATCTGCACTTCGGGGTACTGGTGGGAAAACTCCAGCAACAAGCCATCGAAGAAGGTTTCCCCCAACGAGACCGGTACCGTCATCCGCACCGGCCCGGCCATGTCGTCCTTCAACCGTGCCAATGCCTGACGCGCCCTTTCCACTTGCACCACCAAGGCCTGAGCCTGCGGCAACAGCGCCGCCCCTGCCGCCGTCAGACTCAAGCGGCGGGTGGTGCGTTGCAACAGCACCACCGAAAACCGCGTCTCCAGCAGGCTGATGCGCTTGGACAACTGGCCTTTGCTGCAACCCAGTTGCTGCGCCGCCAGGGTGAAACTGCCCGCTTCGATCAACACCGCAAACGCCGCCAGATCATCCATCTCGCTCATGGATTGTTTCCATTTGAAAACCAAAGGTTGCCTATTAGCGCGCTTATCCGCAGAAAAAACCACTCTAGACTGAAGCCACTTTCAACACACATGAGGATAAACAGCATGAAGATTCTTTTGATTGGCGCAGGCGGCACCATCGGTTCGGCGATCGACAAGGAATTGTCCGAGCGTCACGAAATCATCCGCATCGGTCGCAATAGCGGCGATCTGCAGGTGGATATCAGCGACAGCGCCTCGATTCGCAAACTGTTCGAACAGACCGGCAAGTTCGACGCGCTGGTTTGCGCTGCGGGAAACGTGACCTTTGCACCGCTGGGTGAAATGACCGAAGACAGTTTCTCCCTGGGTCTGAAAGACAAGCTGATGGGCCAGGTCAACCTGCTGTTGATCGGCCGCGAATTTGCCAACGATGGTGCATCGTTCACCTTCACCACCGGCGTGCTCAGCCACGATCCGATTCGCAGCGGCGTCTCGGCTGCACTGGTCAACGGCGCCCTCGACAGCTTCGTGCGTGCCGCCGCGATTGAACTGCCGCGCGGTTTGCGGGTGAACTCCGTGAGTCCTAACGTTTTGCTCGAAGCAATGGGCAAATACGCGCCGTACTTCCGCGGCTACAAACCGGTTCCTGCAGCCGATGTGGCACTGGCCTACGCCAAAAGCGTGGAAGGCCTGCAAACGGGCCAGACCTTTCATGTGGGCTGAGCCCTTGTGATGAACGGTCAGGCTGAGTAACGTGGCGGCACTTGTCTGGAGAGCCAAAGATGCGTGTTGCCCGTTCCTTAGTCCTTGTTGCCCTGCTTCCGCTGTTCGCCGCCTGCCAGTTATTGGATGGCCCGCGTGAAAGTGCTTCCCACGTGGGCCAGACCCGAATGCAGGGTCAACTGACGGCAGCCGACGGCAAGCTGTTGTTCCAGCCATGCAATGAGCAGCGCAGTTTCGTGGTCAACGACACCGGCGGCACCAGCGTCCTGCAGGAGGCCGCGAGCCTGGCCGATGACCGGGGCAAACTGTTCGCCGACGTGCGTGGCCGGGTCGAGGGCAGCCGCCTGGATCTTGCGCAGTTGTACCGCGTCGAACGCTCGGGCACAGCGTGCGACGATCCGAATTTCAAATTGCTGATCCTGCGTGCCGCCGGCCATGGTCCGGAGTGGAACGTAAAAGTCAGCGGCAAAGGCATGGTCATCGACCGTGCGGGCCAACCGCCATTGGCCGTCCCTTATGTTGAAGAACAACTGGGTGATGGACGCTTCAACCTCAGCACTGAAGCCAACAACCAGCACATCGAACTGTGGGTCGCGCCGCAACGGTGCGTCGACAGCAGCACCGGCAGTGTTCAGCACATGAGCGCCGAATTGCGCATCGATGGCCAGGTACAACGTGGCTGCGGGTATTTCGGCGGATCGCGCGACGACTGATCGTTTAGGCCTCACGGGATTCATTCTTTGAGGCTTATAATCGCGGGCTTCAAACGCCTTGGCGCAGTTGTGCGCCCCGCGAACCGGATCCTGTCATGTTACGAATCACCGAACTCAAGCTGCCGATCGACCATCCCGATGAAGACCTGCGCCCTGCCATCGTGCAGCGCCTGGGCATCGCCAGTGATGACCTGCTCGATTACACCTTGTTCAAGCGCAGCTACGATGCGCGCAAAAAGTCCTCCGAACTGTGCTTCATCTACACCATCGACCTCACTGCGAAAGATGAGGCGGCGTTGCTGCACAAGTTCGCCGATGACCGAAACGTCAACGTGGCGCCGGATGTCAGCTACAAAGTGGTCGGCCAGGCGCCGGCCGATCTCGAGCAACGTCCGGTCGTGGTCGGTTTCGGTCCGTGCGGGATTTTCGCCGGGCTGCTGCTGGCGCAGATGGGCTTCAAGCCGATCATCCTCGAACGCGGTACCGAAGTTCGCCAGCGCACCAAGGACACTTGGGGCCTGTGGCGTAAAAGCGTGCTAAACCCCGAGTCCAACGTACAGTTTGGTGAAGGCGGCGCGGGGACATTCTCCGACGGTAAACTTTACAGCCAGATCAAGGACCCGAAATTCATCGGTCGCAAAGTCCTGCATGAATTCGTCAAAGCCGGTGCGCCGGAAGAAATCCTCTACGTCAGCAAACCGCACATCGGTACGTTCCGTCTGACCGGCGTTGTGGAAAACATGCGTGAGCAGATTCGCGCCCTGGGCGGCGAAGTGCGCTTCCAGCAGCGCGTCACCGACGTGTTGATCGAAGACGGCCAACTGGTCGGCGTCGAGCTCAACGGCGGCGAGCAGATCCATTCGAAACACGTGATTCTGGCCCTCGGCCACAGCGCCCGCGATACCTTCCGCATGCTTCACGGTCGTGGCGTGTTCATGGAAGCCAAGCCGTTCTCGGTGGGTTTCCGTATCGAACACCCGCAGTCGCTGATCGACCGCGCGCGCCTGGGCAAATACGCCGGCCACCCGAAGCTGGGGGCCGCCGACTACAAACTGGTGCACCACGCCAAGAACGGTCGTTCGGTCTACAGCTTCTGCATGTGCCCGGGCGGCACCGTGGTCGCGGCGACGTCCGAGCCGAATCGCGTCGTGACCAACGGCATGAGCCAGTACTCGCGTAACGAACGCAACGCCAACTCCGGGATCGTCGTCGGCATCACCCCGGAAGTCGATTATCCGGGCGGCCCGCTGGCCGGTATCGAGTTGCAGGAACGCCTGGAATCCCACGCCTTTGTGCTGGGTGGCAGCAACTATGAAGCGCCGGCACAACTGGTGGGCGATTTCATTGCGGGCAAACCGTCCACCGAGCTGGGCAGTGTTGAACCGTCCTACAAGCCAGGTGTTGCACTGGGTGATCTGGCGCTGGCCTTGCCGGCTTTCGCCATCGAAGCCATTCGCGAAGCCCTGCCGGCGTTCGAGAAGCAGATTCGTGGCTACTCGCTGCATGACGCGGTGTTGACCGGAATCGAAACGCGCACATCGTCGCCGCTACGCATTACCCGTAACGAGTCGATGCAGAGTCTGAACGTGAAGGGCCTGTTCCCGGCGGGTGAAGGTGCAGGTTATGCGGGCGGGATTCTGTCGGCAGGTGTGGACGGGATCCGCATCGCCGAAGCAGTGGCTCGCGACATCCTTGGCCTGGAGGCTTAAGCCTTAACATCAAAAGATCGCAGCCTTCCGCAACTCCTGCATGAGCATGCATTTCTATGTAGGAGCTGCCGAAGGTTTCGATCTTTTTTTAGATATTGGCGCGCAACACGGTGTCCGGCAACGGCTCGCCCCGCTCGACACTCGCCGCCACGATATCCATCAACCCACTCAGCTCATACCCTTGGGCCTTGAGCCAATCCTGATCGTAGTAACTGGTCTCATATCGCTCGCCGCCGTCGCACAGAATCGCCACGATCGACCCCGACTCCCCCGCCGCTACCATCTGTTGGGCCGCCATCAACGCGCCGATCAGGTTGGTCCCGCTCGAACCGCCGACACGCCGCCCCAGGCGCTGCGCCAGGTAATGCATGGCGGCCAGTGACAGATCGTCCGGTACCTTGACCATCGCATCGATCACCTTCGGCAGGAACGATGCCTCGACCCGTGGCCGACCGATGCCTTCGATCCGCGAACCGTGATCCAGGCGCAGGCTGGCATCGCCGGTCAGGTAGTAATCGAAAAACACTGAACGCTCGGCATCGGCGCATAGCACGCGGGTGCAATGCTGGCGATAGCGCACGTAACGGCCGAGGGTCGCGGTGGTGCCGCCGGTGCCGGGGCTGGAAATCAGCCAGCTCGGCTCGGGGTACTGCTCGAAGCGCATCTGATGGAAGATCGATTCGGCAATGTTGTTGTTTGCCCGCCAGTCGGTGGCGCGTTCGGCGTAGGTGAACTGATCGATGAAGTGCCCGTCGTGCTCGCGCGCCAGGCGCTCGGACTCAGCGTAGATCTGCGTCGGGTCGTCCACCAGATGACTCTTGCCGCCGTAGAAAGCGATCTGCGCGATCTTCTCTTTTGAGGTGGTCGCCGGCATGACCGCAATAAACGGCAGGCCCAGCAACCGGGCGAAGTACGCCTCGGAAATCGCCGTCGAACCGCTGGACGCTTCGATCACCGGCGCACCGGGTTTGAGCCAGCCGTTACACAGCGCATAGAGGAATAACGAACGCGCCAGCCGATGCTTCAGGCTGCCGGTGGGATGGCTCGACTCATCCTTGAAATACAACTCGATGCCCGGCAAACCCGGCAGGGGTAACGGGATGAGGTGGGTGTCGGCGCTGCGCTGGAAGTCGGCTTCGATGATGCGGATGGCTTCGCGGGCCCACTGTCGATTGTCGCTCATGGTGGTTTTCTCGTTGAGTCGGCCTTGTCACAAGGCTCAGCCCTGAAGCTTAGGAAAAATCCGACATCCCGCACAGATACAGCTGAGCTTCAATACGTCCGACAACTGCTAGGCTCAGGTCCGTGTCGATCTTTCGGCTGTAACGGCATATAACAAAAAAGAATATAACTTTTGTTTTAACAACCAACGGTACGGGTTAGGGTGTGCCACCTTTTTGATAATTCGATGGAGAGCGACCTTGCCTCTGCGTAGCACTTTCACGCGTTTCTTTCAGTTGGAAGCTGCCAGCGGTCTGTTGTTGATCGCCGCTGCTGCCTTGGCACTGATCATTAACAACTCATCGTTGTCGTGGCTCTACAACGGTCTGCTGGACACCCCCGTGGTCGCCCAGATCGGCGCGCTTAAAATCGCCAAGCCATTGTTGCTATGGATCAACGACGGGCTGATGGCACTGTTCTTCCTGCTGATCGGTCTGGAAGTGAAACGCGAAGTCCTTGATGGTCAGCTGTCGAAACCTTCGCAGATCGTGCTGCCAGGCGCGGCCGCGATCGGCGGCATGGTCGTGCCGGCGCTGCTCTACTGGTTCCTGAACCGCGACAATCCCGCAGCGCTGGGTGGCTGGGCCATCCCGATGGCCACCGACATCGCCTTCGCCCTCGGTGTCCTCGCCCTGCTGGGCAAACGGGTGCCGGTGTCACTGAAGCTGTTCCTGATGACCCTGGCAATCATCGACGACCTCGGCGCCATCATTGTCATCGCGATCTTCTATTCCGGCACCCTGTCGACCCTGTCACTCGCGCTCGCGGCGGCCTGCATCGTGGCGCTGATCGCGATGAACCGGCTTGGCGTGGTCAAGCTCGGGCCGTACATGATCATCGGTCTGATCCTGTGGGTGTGCGTGCTCAAGAGTGGTGTGCATGCAACGCTGGCCGGCGTCACCCTGGCCTTCTGCATCCCGCTGCGCACGAAAAACGCCGAACCTTCGCCGCTGCTGACCCTGGAACACGCCCTGCACCCATGGGTGGCCTACGGCATCCTCCCGCTGTTCGCCTTCGCCAACGCCGGCCTGTCCCTGAGCGGCGTGACCGTCGAAAGCTTCACCCACCACGTGCCGATGGGCATTGCGGTCGGCCTGCTGCTGGGCAAGACCCTCGGCGTGTTCGGCCTGACCTGGCTGGCAGTGAAAATCGGCATCGCCGCCCTGCCCCAAGGCGCCAACTGGGGTCAGGTGCTGGGGGTGGCGATCCTCTGCGGGATCGGCTTCACCATGAGTCTTTTTGTCGGCTCTCTGGCGTTTGAACCGGGCGTCAGTGACTACGCCGGCATGGACCGAATGGGGATCTTGACCGGTTCGATACTGGCGGCACTGATCGGTTACGCGGTGACGGCGGCGTCGAGTCGCAAGAACGCCGCGCTGCCAGCCTGATCGACAGAGACGACTCCTGGCGTCATTCGAGACGCGTCCTACCGCCACGATCAGCCAGGCCGGTAGGCCGCCTCGGTGGGCTGTGGCGGTAGTCGCCCCCCTCACGCCCTGAGCCTGTCCGTCAACTTGTGAGTGCCTCCATCGGCGCGTCTCCAAGTGACCCGCTGTAAAAGCGGAACCGCCAGCAACCGCAACCGCAGAAACGGATATGCCCCCAATCAAAATCGGCGTTTCTGTATTGCTCCGGGATGCCATGAAAAACCAAATAAAAACCCCGACCAGTCACCTGATCGGGGTTTTCTTTGTAACCACTCCGCTTAGTGCGAAACGCGGCTAGTCCCATCAACAGTAGCAATCCGTACCCGCTCACCCACACGGAACACTTCATTCTCCTGAACCTGCTGAACATAGGCGCGCATGCTGCCGTCGTCTTCGCGAACGGTGATTTCCACGCCCTGGGCGCGGGTCAAGCCTTCTTCAGTGGCCGAGCCGATCAAGCCGCCGGCAACGGCGCCGATGACCGCTGCAACGATACTGCCGCGACCGCCGCCAATGGCGCTGCCGCCGACACCACCAACCGCCGCACCGGCCAGGCCGCCGATCGGGGTCTTGGTGCCTTCGATTTTCACCGGACGCAAGGATTCGATGGTGCCCATGCGAACGGTCTGCACACGACGCGCTTCGTCACGGGAATAGGAGTCACCGGTCAGGCTCGATTGGCAACCAGTGAGCAACATCGCCATGGTGGAAAAGGAAGCAACCAGCAGAACAGACTTACGCATAGCATCAACTCCAAAGGACAGGTAGCCATTAAACTCCGCTGCTTGACGCCTGTCACGACGTCGCCCGGATAAAATTGGTTTGATTCAGGCCAGGTACAGGCGCCTCCACGAACTCAGCACACAGTAGCGGCAAATGATGGTATCTGCGCCGCTGAACCAGGAATTGTCATGGATTACTTCATCATTGTCGTCACCACTGTCGCCGGTCTGTACTTCCATGGGTGGTTGTACGTACGGATCAAACGCTGGATGGACCGCGACCTCGCGTTAGCCTTGGCTGGTGACGACGAGCATAAGAAAGTCTTCATGCTCCAGCAACTGGCGAACGCTCAAGCGCAGAAAATCAAGCGTCGGGACCTGCCGCAGTGGCTGGAGGCCGCGGCAGCAGGCTATCCCGGTCGGTAGACTGCTCAGGGTGCCAGACGTTCAAGAATCCAGTCGGCGCCCTGTAGGCGGTAGTTGAGGCGATCATGCAGGCGGCTCGAACGGCCCTGCCAGAATTCGATGCGCTCAGGCAGCAGGCGATAACCGCCCCAGTGCTCGGGGCAATGGGGCTGTGTATCGCTGAAACGTTGCTCGGTGTTCTTGAGCAGCGCTTCCAGTTCGGCGCGATCGGCGATCACGCGGCTTTGCGGTGAAGCCCAGGCGCCAAGCCGGCTGCCCAACGGCCGGACCTGAAAATAGGCGTCGGACTCTTCAGGCGTGACTTTCACCACCCGACCTTCGATGCGCACCTGACGCTCCAGGGCCGGCCAGAAAAAGGTCATGGCTGCGAACGGATTCGCGGCCAGGTGCTGACCCTTGGCGCTGTCGTAGTTGGTGAAGAACGTGAAGCCGTGTTCATCCAGGCCCTTGAGCAGCAGAATGCGGCAATGCGGCCGACCGTCCGGGTCGACGGTGGCCAGGGTCATGGCGTTGGCTTCCACCGGCGCCTGCTCGGTTTTCACCGCGTCGGCGAACCAGTGGTGGAACAGCGCGAACGGCTCGCTCGGGGCTTGTGCCTCGGTCAGGCCATCTCGGGTGTAGTCGCGACGCATATCAGCCAGGCCCTGGGTCATGGCGCATTCCTTTTGGTTAACGAATCACTTTTTCACAGCATCGGCGGCAGCGACTTTCTTGTCAGTTGCTGCGGCTTTGGCCGGCGCGGTCTTTTTAGCCGGCGTCGCTGTTTTGGCTGGTGCCTTCTTGGCGGCGGCTTTCTTGGCCGGCGCTTTTTTCGCGGCAGGCACAGCGGCTTTCTTCGCGGCAGGTGCGGGAGTGACCGGCTTGACCACTGGCTTCACGTCCTGGGCTGCGACCAGTTTGACCGGCGCCGGGGCTGGCATGTTGTATTTGCTCAGCAGCGCGACCATGGTGTTTTGCGGGGTCACCAACAGTTCAACGCGACGGTTCAAGGCACGGCCTTCAGTGCTGTCGTTCGCTGCACGCGGGGCTTCGCCGCCCATGCCGCGCAACATCAGACGATCACGCTGCAAGCCGCTGAGACGGAAGATTGCCGCCACCGCTTGTGCCCGCTCCTGACTCAGTTTTACGTTGGCCGGTGCGGCGCCCGAGGTATCGCTGTGACCGAGTACCAGCACGGCAGTCTTCGGATCGACTTCGAGGATTTTCGCCACGCGAGTGAACGGCCCCAAGGTGACCGGCAGCAACATGGCCGGGCGGTCGGGGTTGAACGAGCCTTCTACCGGCGCGGTCACCACCAGCACGTTTTCACGGCGCTCGAGTTGCAGGTTGCTGTCCTTGATCGCCTCGCGCAGGCGCGGTTCGTAGTCGTCGAGCCAGGCCTGGGTGACTTTCGGATCCGGCATCGGTACAGCTTTAGCGGTGCTCTGATCCTTGCCGCCGAACGGCCACCACCATTTGCCACCTGCTTGCGCCTCAGCCTTGGCCACTTCGACCGGTTTGGCTTCAGGTTTCACCTCTGGCTTCTTGTCCAGAACTTCCTCAGAGCCAAACGGCCAGTACCAGGGACTGGAGCTTTCAGCCTTGGCCACCGGAGCCGCAGCGACTGGTTTCACAGGTGCTGGCGCCGGCGCCGGCTCTTTTGCCGCAACTTTGTCGGAGGAACCGAACGGCCACCAGCTGCTGCCATCCGAATCATTTTGTGGAGTCTGCGCACAACCGGTAACAGCGACACACAGGGCCAAAGCGAGGGTGGTTTTATTGAATGACATTGGATATCCACAAAAATGAAGTCATAAAAAATCAGGCCGGCTTGACCCGGATAAACAGACGCTTGGAAAACATAAAGGCCTTCAGGTTCCGGCCCTGGAACCCGTGAGCGCGTTTTACAGACAAGTGGCCAGTACCCGCGCAAGGTTTTGCGCGCGCGGATCCATCAAGACGTAAGGCCCCAGTGTATTTGTCACAAAACCGAAGGCAACATCGTGCTCCGGGTCAGCAAAACCGATGGAACCGCCCGCCCCCGGATGGCCGAACGCACGTGGGCCGAGGCCGTAAGTGGCGTTGGGGACGTCCGGTTGATCGAGCATGCAACCCAGGCCGAAACGGGTCCGGGTCAGTAAAGTCTTGTCTTCGCCGAGGCTGTGTTCGCGGGTCAGCTCGTCGAGCATTTCGCTTTCCAGCAGGCTGCCATCGAGCAGGCCGGCGTAGAACCCGGCCAGGCTGCGGGCATTGCCGTGGCCATTGGCCGCCGGTTGCTGCATGCGCCGCCACTCGGGTTTGTTGGTGCTGGTCAGGACCGACGGTGGGTTGGTGAAGGCCCGCGTGGTCATGGCCGTCGGTTCGCGCATCGTCACTTGCAACAAGCGCTGGGCCGCGGCATCACCGACGTTGCCCTTGCCGCGGGCGATGTGCGCCACGCGCTGGAATTCTTCATCCGCCAGACCGACATGGAAATCCAGCCCCAGCGGTTTGGCGACGCGGGCCACGATTGACTCGCCAGGCCCACGACCGTCAGCCCGCCGCAGCAACTCGCCGACCAGCCAGCCATAGGTGATCGCGGCATAACCGTGCGCGGTGCCCGGCGTCCACCACGGCGATTCGGCCGCCAGGGCATCGACCATGGCCTGCCAGTCGTAAAGCGCCTCGGGGGCCAGCAATTCACGCAGCGCCGGCAGACCGGCCTGATGGCAGAGCAATTGACGCAGGGTGACGGATTCCTTGCCGGCGGCGGCGAATTCGGGCCAGTAGCGGGCAACCGGGGCGTCCAGTTGCAGCTTGCCTTCGGCCACCAGTTGCAGGGCTGTGACGGCGGTGAAGGTCTTGGTGCAGGAGAACAGGTTGGCGATGGTGTCGCTGTGCCAGGCCTCATGGCCATCCTTGTCGGCGGTGCCGGACCAGAGATCGACAACGGTATCGCCACCGACCTGGATGCACAGCGCTGCGCCACGTTCCTGGGGATCGTCGAACAACGCGGCGAACGCTTCACGCACCGCTTCGAACCTGAGTTCGTAATGACCCTGAATCTGCACCCGCTACTCCCTCGGACAAAGCTCTACAAAGTGGCCCGCATTGTTCCAGCCATTGGCGGTTTTGGGAACAGGGGCGGGCTGGGCGGTCGGTTTGCCCATGGAAATGATTTGTGGCGAGGGAGCTTGCTCCCGCTAGGCTGCGCAGCGGCCCCAAAAAAGGCCTGCTGCGCAGTCCAGCGGGAGCAAGCTCCCTCGCCACAGGGATTTCAGCGATTAATGGCCTTTGCCTGAATGCCCGCCCGCCTGCCCGGCACCCTGCCCCGGGCCCTTGCCGGCTTCGGCTTTTCGCCCACCCACGGCATCGTGACTGGCTTTATCCGCCTCAGCCCTGGCCTTCTCGGCCTCTTTGCCCAGCTGATCAACGGCCGCCAGGTTGCTCTTGCGCACACTGTCGACAAAGCCCTGGAACGGCAGATCGGTAACGCCCACCAAACCGAAGTGGCCGTTTTCACCGTCCAGCAGACGGCCGGTCACCGGTTGATCGAGGTACTGGAACCAGTGCACGCCAACAATCGACGGTTCACCGAGCGCCTGTTTCAGGAAATTGGCATAAGCCGGGCCGCGGTCTTCTTCCTTGGCCAGTTGCGTCACGCCACCCCAGAACGGGCCACGATCGGCGGAGCCGAAGTTGAACTCGGTAATCAGCACCGGCTTATCCAGGCTGCGCAATGTCGCGAAGTCGTAACCGTCCTGCGGTTGCAGGGTGTACATGTTGAAGCTCAGCACGTCGCAATACTGCGCGCAGGATTCCACGGCTTCCGGCGTGCTAATGGCAAAGCGACCGCCCAGCAACAGCTGGTTCGGCGCGTGCCACTTGAGCGAGTCGGAAATGGTTTTGAAGTACGTGTCGGCAAAGACCTTCTGGAAGTATTTGAAGTCGGCTTCGATTTCCGGATGCTCGGCGCTTGGCAGCGGCGGTACGAAGCCGGGATCTTCCATCAATTCCCACGCCGGCAAGTCGATGCCCCAGGCTTTGGAAAGGCCTGCCTGATTGCGGTATTTGTCGCGCAATTGCTTGAGGAACGCGCGCTTGGCCGGCACGTCGGTGGTCATTTTCAAAGTGCCGTAGGCCAGCGCATAGCGGGCTTTCGGGTCGTCGCCGGGACCGGCCCAGGCCAGTTCGTTGTCGGCAAAGTAACCGATCAGCCACGGATCATCGCGATGATCGCGGGCGGCGATGGCCACGGCACGCTCGGTGGCCATGGCGAAACGCGGGTCGAACGGATCGGGCATGCCGCCCCACCAGTCGGTGCCCGTGCTGATACTGGCGTAATCGCCGACGATTGACAGCGGCAAGGTGTAGGGCAGGCGATCAGCGTTGGCCAGTGCCGGGGCACTCCAGTTGCCGATGGTGTTGAACCCCCAGGCTTGCAGGCGATCCAGGGTGTGGCTGGCCCAGCGTTGTTCATCAATCACCGCGGTGCAGGGCTCGGCGGGTTTCTGCTCGACCGCTTTCGCGACCTTTGCTTCCTCTGCGCCAGTCTTGGCGGCTTCGGCAACACCGGATTCGGCGGTGGCAGGCACGACGGGTTGCTCAGCGGCTTTTTCGACCGTCGCCTCAACTGCGTCGGCCTTGGCCGCTTCGGCGACACCGGCCTTGGTGTCGCTGCCCAGTGCGCAAGGGGCGCCATACAAACGCTGCAGGTTGGCGCCATAGAAGTCGTACCAGCGACCGGCGTTATAGGCACGGCCCTGATCGACGCCATTGCCGCCACGGTTGTCGCCTTCGCCAAAGTGACTGGCCAGCGGCTCGTCGGGTTTTGGCAACGCCTCGAACATCCACTCGCGGCCGGCGATGTAGGTCTGGTTGACGTCCGGGGTAACGGTGTTGACCCCGAGCGAGTAGAACGGATGGCCTTCCGGCGTCACGAGGTACCAGCGACCGTCACGTTTCTCGGTGCGGAAAAAGCCGCTGGCCTTGAACGACGGGCCTTTTATCCAGCCACCGAATTTGTCCAGCGACGCCTTCTCACGCTCGGCCAACCAGGTTTTGGTTTGTTGCTGTTCCTTGGCGGCGGCGCTTTTGAGTTGCTCGTCGCTGCCGACCTTTTCCGGCCATTTGGCCCGGGTAGATTGCCCGAAAGCGTCCACCAGACCGCCGTAAACGGCCTGAGTCACAGCCTCGCCGTCCTGCACGCCAAAGCGTTCCAGCAGGATGCTTTGGGCGACTTTCGGCTGATCCATCGACAAGGTCACCGACACCACCTGGCTGCGCTCCAGTTCGCCAGCGCTGCTGGCCAGCAGGATACGTTGACCGTCGACGGTCATCGGCATCGGCGGCCCGGCCTTCATGCCCAGGCTCAGCGGTGAAGTGGCGACCAATGGCACCAGCAGCGTCTGCGCAGGACCGGCCGGCAGGTCGACGCGACTGATCAGCGTCTTGCCATCGTTGCTCTGGATTTTCACATAGAGGGTCACGGCCCAATTCATCGCGCTCTGGATCCGCAGGCTCATCATGGCCGACTGCGACCAGTCCCAGGCACCGGTTTGCGGAGTCAAACGCAGGGTTGGCTGTACCACAGGGTTGAACGTCACCCGACGCAGCACTTCGCCTTCGGCTGTTTGCTCGGCATTGGATTGCGGCAGGCTGGCGTCCTGAGTCGCCACCTGGACCACATCGGCGGGGCGCACAAAGTTGAACAGCGTCTGCTGGCCTGCCGGAGCGGCCAACAAGGGCGTTGCGAACAACAGGGCAAATACGGCGGGCAAGGAACGGCGAATCATGAGAACGAAATTCTCCCTAACGACCTCAATGGGCCAATGGAAAAGCGGTGGCAGAGAGATAGACAACGCGGCGGGCAGATTTGCCCACCGCTGTATCAGGAAATTTCTCGACGGAATGGCGGCAACGCATTGAGGATCGCTTTGCCGTAACGCTGGGTGACCAGGCGTCGGTCGAGCAACGTGATGGTGCCGCGGTCTTCTTCGGTCCGCAGCAAGCGACCGCAGGCCTGGACCAGTTTCAGCGAGGCGTCCGGCACGGAGATCTCCATGAACGGATTGCCGCCCCGTGCTTCGATCCATTCGGCCAGTGCCGCTTCGACCGGATCATCCGGCACCGAGAACGGAATCTTCGCGATCACCACGTGTTCGCAGTAAGCACCAGGCAAGTCGACCCCTTCAGCGAAACTCGCCAGGCCGAACAGCACGCTGGAATCGCCACCATCGACCCGCGCCTTGTGCTTGTTCAGGGTTTCCTGTTTCGACAGGTTGCCCTGGATAAACACTTGCTTGCGCCAGTCGCGGTCGAGGCCGTCGAACACGTCCTGCATCTGCTTGCGCGAGGAGAACAGCACCAGCGTGCCGCGCGAACCTTCGACCAGTTGCGGCAGGTCTCGGATGATGGCGGCGGTGTGCGCCGGCGCATCACGCGGGTCGGCTTTCAGGTCGGGCACCCGCAACACACCCGCGTCGGCGTGATGGAACGGGCTCGGGACCACGGCGGTCACGGCCTTTTTCGGCAGGCCGGCACGCATGCGGAAACGGTCGAAAGTGCCCAGCGCGGTCAGCGTTGCCGAGGTCACCAGCGCCCCATAAGCGACGTTCCACAGGTTGCGCCGGAGCATTTCCGCCGCGAGGATCGGGCTGGCGTTGACCTCAATGTCGAACAGCGAACCGCTTTCGGCCAGGGTCAGCCAGCGCGCCATGGGCGGGTTGTCTTCCGGGTCTTCTGCGGTGAACGCGACCCACAATTCCCAGTTGCCCGAAGAACGCGACAACAGGCTGCCGAACAGCGGATACCATTCTTCGGCCTGGTTGCTGGCGATGCCGATGTTGACCTCGCCGTCCATGCCTTCCTTGAGCAATTCGGTGAGCCGGGTAAACAGGTCGGTGAGACGGGCGAAGCCTTTCTTCAGCTCAACGCCCATTTCGCGCATGTGCTCGGGAATCACCCCGCCGACGAAGCGGTGACGCGGCCGTTCACGACCTTCGACGTCTTCGCCGGGTTTGAAATCGGCGACCTGTTCGCAGGCAGAAAACATGAACTGTTGCTGGGTCTTGATCTCACGGGCCAGTTCCGGCACCTGCTCGATCAGCTTGCCCAGATCGCCCGGCAGCGGGTGCTGGGCAAGCAATTTGGTGAGGTTCTTGGCGGTGGTTTCCAGCCAGTCGGCGGTGGAACGCAGACGCGTGTAGTGAGCGAAGTGGCCGATGGCCTTGTCCGGCAGGTGGTGACCTTCGTCGAACACGTAGATGGTGTCGCGCGGGTCCGGCAGAACCGCACCGCCGCCCAATGCCAGATCGGCCAGGACCATGTCGTGGTTGGTGACGATGACGTCGACCTTGCCCATGCCTTCGCGGGCCTTGTAGAAGGCGCACTGGCCGAAGTTCGGGCAATGACGGTTGGTGCACTGGCTGTGGTCGGTGGTCAGGCGCGCCCAGTCGGCGTCTTCCAGAGCGGTGGACCAACTGTCGCGGTCGCCGTCCCATTTATTGCCGGCGAGTTTCTCGATCATGCTGGTGAACAGCTTCTGACTGGCCTCATCGACCTCGATCTTGAAGCCTTCTTCCTCGAACAGCTGCGCCGTGGCGGTTTGTGCGTGACCTTCCTGGAGCAACATGTCGAGCTTGGACAGGCACATGTAGCGCCCACGGCCCTTGGCCAGGGCGAAGCTGAAATTCAGCCCGCTGTTGCGCATCAGGTCGGGCAGATCCTTGTAGACGATCTGTTCTTGCAGGGCCACGGTGGCCGTGGCGATCACCAGGCGTTTGCCGGCGGCCTTCGCGGTCGGGATCGCTGCCAGGCTGTAGGCCACGGTCTTGCCGGTACCGGTGCCGGCTTCCACCGCGACAATCGCGGGGTCGCCACTGCGCCGGCCTTCGTCGTCGGTGTCGATGTCACCGAGGACTTTGGCAATTTCGGCGATCATCAGGCGTTGGCCGTAGCGCGGCTTGAGGCTCTTGGCTTCGAGAAAACGCGAGTAGGCGCCCTGGATCGTGGTTTTGAGTTCGGTGCTGATCATGGATTGTCGGGCGCAAAAAACGCTGGATAAATTTTCAGTGGTTCGGTTCGGCGGCTATCATACCCCGCTAATTAATCCCGCGCAGAACGGAGTACCTCAATGACACCTTTTGGCATCGTTTACACCCTGCATCTCCTGTCCGCCCTGGTGTGGGTCGGCGGCATGTTTTTCGCGTGGATGGTCTTGCGTCCTGCGGCGATGAAGGCGCTGGAAGGCCCTGCTCGCTTGAAACTGTGGGTGGAAGTGTTTCAAGGTTTTTTCCGCTGGGTCTGGGTGGCGGTGGTGCTGTTGCCGATCAGCGGGGTGGGCATGATCCATCTGCAATACGCCGGTTTTGAGGCCGCGCCGCGTTATGTGCAGGTGATGATGGGCTTGTACGTGGTGATGACGGCGCTGTTTATCCGGATTCAGGCGTTGCTGTTGCCCGAGTTGCGCACGGCGGTGGCGGCGCAGGACTGGCCGACGGGAGCTGCGGTGCTGGGACAGATTCGCAAGCTGGTGGGGATCAATCTGATCGTTGGGTTGGTGTTGGTAGCCATTGCCGCGGCGCGGCCGATGTTCTAAGGCTTCGCCAACTTTGTGGTAAGGGACTCCGTGGCGAGGGGATTTATCCCCGTTCGGCTGCGAAGCAGTCGTAAAACCAGGCAACGCGGAGTCCGGATTGGGGCCGCTTCGCAGCCCAACGGGGATAAATCCCCTCGCCACAAAGCTCCCTCGCCACAAGGGTTCTCGGTGGTTCTTACAACCGCTGAACAGTCACCGAGCCCGCCGCACCCGCAGGCCCCGGCTGGCCGTCCACGCCAGGTTTGCCGCTCTTGCCGCCATCAGCCTTGTACACCAGGCATCCCTTGGCCTTGCCGCCCGCGCCCGGCTTGCCGCCAGGACCGGCCAGACCACCCGCGCCGCCCGCCACTTGAACCTTGATCTGCTCCGCCGGATAGTCCCGCGGCACTTCCAGCCTGACCAGCGCGCCCGGCGCACCTGGCTGACCATCGCTGCCATTACTGCCATCCGCTCCGCGGCCAGCCTGGCCCCAAGTGCACCCCGGCGCCTGACCGTTGGCGCCATCGAGACCGACAAAACCCGGCGCCCCTGCGCCGCCGCGTGCATCGAGCGACAACTGCGGTGCGTTCAGTGCCTTGATCTGCACGTTCAGATTGCGCCCCGAGCGGGCTGCCTTGAGGTAAGTGCCCGGCGCGCCGCGAGCGGTGATCTGGCTGCCTTCGGAGAGTTCGGCACGGTTGATCTTCAACTCCAGGGCATTTTCGCTCGGCACGATGGCGATCCGCGCTTCACGCCCCAGGTGCAATTCGCCCACGGTGACTTCGGTCACGTTCGAGGGAATCAGCAGCGTGCCGTAATCGGCCACTTCCAGGCGTTCCAGCTGCATGGTGCTGACAG
This sequence comes from Pseudomonas sp. IT-P171, assembly GCF_949767765.1. Lineage (NCBI taxonomy): Bacteria > Pseudomonadati > Pseudomonadota > Gammaproteobacteria > Pseudomonadales > Pseudomonadaceae > Pseudomonas > Pseudomonas sp. IT-P171. The sequence goes on along the minus strand of NZ_CATKQN010000057.1, from coordinate 182,016 downwards.
TGTTGGGCAGGCGCATCAGCGAGTTGGTTTCGACGCTGATCACTTGGGCGCAGGCGAGCGGGCTGATGAAAGCGGCGAGCAGACAGAGTTTACGCATGGGATGCCTTAGAGACGGCGGGAGCCGGAAGGGTTTGCAGGTGGAAAACACCGAAAAAGACAATCTTCAAGCGATCGCGCCAAGGGTGGGCACGACCTCTGAGGCTGCGGAAACAGAACACCGCCTCGAGAAGATGCAGGAACGCCAACAGACCGCCGGCCAGATTGACCAACAGGTGCAGCGGATTGACAAACGGCGTCATCAGATTGACCAGGACCACCAGCCAGAACAGCAGGGTCAACAGCTTCCCCAGCCCCCAAAACACCTTCATACGCGCCCCCGTTGAGAATTATTCTTTGCGCGCACAGTAACGGCTTCCACGCGGGATAAGCCAGAGGGCAACGGAAAATTCTTCATGAAGGCCGCCGAATGGCCATCGGAACAACCGAAATGGCTGTCCGACGGCTCTATCACGTGGCTCAGCGATTGATGTGCAATTCCACGCGACGGTTTTTCGCGCGGCCTTCGTCTGTTTCGTTATCAGCCACGGGCTGACTTTCGCCCCGGCCTTCGCTGGTGAGTTTGTTCGGCGCCAGGCCCATGCCCAACAAGTAAGCCGCCACGCTGCTGGCGCGTCGTTCTGAAAGCGCCTGGTTATAAGTGTCCGAACCTACGCTGTCGGTATGGCCGATCACTTTAATGCTCACCACATCGGCGCTTTGCAGTGTGGGCATCAGCGCATCCAGCTGACTTTGCATCGAGGGCGTCAGGTCGGAATTATTGAAGGCAAACAGCACGTCGCCCGCATCGCTCAGAGTGATGACTTCGGTTTGCACAGCTTTCACGCTGGCCGGGTATTGCGGCAACGGACAACCATGATGTTCAACCGGGGTATTGACCGGGGTATCAGGGCAGCGATCGCGTCGATCGAATACACCATCGTCGTCTTCATCGCCGTCCTGGGCATAACAGATCAAACCCCCGGTCAAGATCCCCAGTGCCGCTCCGCCCGCCGCCCATCCGCTACTCTCCAGAGCGCCCAGGCCTCCACCGACCAGACCGCCGATAACGCTGCAGACAGGCCAGGTACGTTGATTGAGGGGGGCAGTGCCATCGCTGTGAGTCGCGCAACCGGTCAATACGCCGCCAAGCAGCAGCACCGGCAAGAGGGTTCTGGGGAGAAGGCTCATGGTTGAAAGCTCCTGTGTTACCGGCAGATGCCGGTCACACAGGAGTAAAGACCCGCATCCGCGACTGCACAAGCCGCGGAGCGGAAGGGACTCAACGCTCGATCTTGATTTCGGTACGACGGTTCAACGCACGGCCGTCAGCGGTTTTGTTATCGGCAACAGGCTGGCTTTCACCGGCACCGGTCACAGACACGAAGCTACTGCGCGGCACGCCATCCTTGACGAGGTAATCAACCACCGAGTGCGCGCGACGATCAGACAGTTTCTGGTTGTAGGCATCGCTGCCCACGCTGTCGGTATGGCCAGTGACGGTCAGGCGTGCGGTGGTAGATTCCTGTTTCAGGCGAGTGGCGACTTTGTCGAGTACCAGCTTGTCGGAAGGAGTGAGTGTGGCTTTGTCGAACTGGAAGTGAACATCGCGGATGACGATGGTTTCTTCCTTGACCACAACCACCTCTTCAACCACTGGCGCAGGGACTGGTGGTGGGCAGCCATCGGCATCGACCTGCACGCCTTTAGGCGTACCCGGGCACTTGTCGCGGCTGTCCGGCACGCCATCGCCGTCTTCGTCGCCATCACCGTGAACCCAGCAATAGGCTGCGGCCGTACCGCCAACCAACAGCGCGCCGTACCCTGCCCATGCCGTGCTCTCGGTCGCGCCGAGACCCGCACCTACCACACCACCGACTGCCGCACAGGTCGGCCAGTCGGTTTTCTGCAAACCTGCGCAACCAGTCAACACACTGGTTAGCAGAACCAAGGGTAATGCTGTCCGAACTATGCTCATCTAGTTTTCTCCTGAGGGATCGGCTTAGAACCGATTCAGGGAGTAAAGACCCGAGTTTTAATCTCCGCCAGCAATAGGCCATGCCTGTTTTGTCCCGTGTTCACGGGTGATCGGCACTTTTGGCGCTAAGCCGCTCTATATCTGGGCGTTTGGGCAGGCTAGTCTTGGCGCTCTGATTGAGGATCTTTGATGATTTCAGGTATTTCTTCGCGCACGCCGCAGCAGGCGCTGGCCGCTTTGCTCGATCGCTACGCCCCGCCGCGCCTGTTGCTGATCGGCGCCAGTGAGTTTCCCGCGCTTGAAGCGTTCAAGCTCGCGCACCCGGACACCTGCGTCGCCCATGCCGCGCCCGGGCCGTTGCCGGTCGAGCTGGCGGCGCGCCGCTTCGATCTGGCGCTGGTGGTCGACTGCCTCGAACACTTGCCCAAACGCGAGGGTCTGAATTTGCTCGGCGGAATCCGCAACCTCAACGCCAGTCGCATTGCGGTGCTCGCGGACTTGCCGGCCAGCGGCTGGCAGGAGACGGACTTTTTCTCCCTGGCCCTGCAAGCCAGTGAACGTTTCCAGCGCGACGATCAGGTGCTGACCCTGTTCACCTACGATCTGCTTGACTACAAACAAGTGCCCGACTGGCTCAACTCACGGTTCTGGGCCAATCCGGAAAACTTCGGGAAATATTGGTGGTAACGCAATGAGTACATCCATTTGCCCTTGCGGCAGCGGCACCCTGCTTGACGCCTGCTGCGGTCATTACCATGCCGGTCACCCGGCGCCCTGCGCCGAAGCCTTGATGCGGTCGCGCTACAGCGCTTATGTGCTGGGGCTGATTGACTATCTGGTGGCGACCACCCTGCCGGCGCAACAGACCGGCCTCGATCGTCAGTCCATCAGTGACTGGAGCGCCAAGAGCACCTGGCTGGGCCTGGAGGTGGAAAGCTCCGAGGTGTTCGGCGGTCAGCCGGAACACGCGTTCGTGACATTCACCGCACGCTGGCACGACGGCAGCGGCGAACACAGCCACCGCGAGCGTTCGTCGTTCGTGCAGAACGCCGGCCACTGGTACTTCATCGACCCCACCGTGCCCCTCAAGGCCGGACGCAACGATGCCTGCCCTTGCGCCAGCGGGCAGAAGTTCAAGAAGTGTTGTGCGGGGTATTTCGCGAGCTGAAGTGATCCGTGAAGGGCTAGACTGGGGTCAAGGGAGAAACACAACCATGATCACCAGGCGATTCGCACTTTTTCTGCTCACCCTGCTCCTGTTTCTCGGGCTTGGCGGCTGTGCGTCCTGGTTCAGCGACGATGAGCCGGAACCTCAAGTGCATCTGGTCAAGGTCGAAGTAGTCCGGGCGAAGCTGATGGAGCAACGCTTCCTGTTGTTCTTTCGCGTCGACAACCCTCGAGACAGCGACCTGACGGTACGCGGCCTCGAATACCGGATTCACCTGGGCGACATGCTGCTGACCGAAGGCGAGCATGAGCACTGGTTTACGGTCAGCCCCAGGCGCAGCGCGTATTTCAAAGTGCCGATCCGCACCAACCTGTGGCCGAAGGTGCGGGATCTGGTGAAACTGTTGAAAAAACCCGAGCAACCCATCCCCTATCGTCTTGAAGGTGAGCTGGAAACCGGTGTGTTCATCGCGCACTACGTGCACCTGGCGCGCAAAGGCGTGATAATCCCCGCCGATTTAATTCCGGAGCACACCCGATGACCCAGCAACCCCACGTCCATGGCCCTGACTGCAACCACGATCATGACCATCACGACCACCATGATCACGACCATGGCCATGTTCACGGCCCGAACTGCGGCCACGCGCACCAGGAACCGGTACGCAACGCCTTGAAGGACGTCGGCCGTAACGATCCTTGCCCGTGCGGCAATGGCAAGAAATTCAAGAAGTGCCACGGCGCTTGATGTTTCAGGCGAAAAAATTCTTCGCCTCTTGAATCGCTATCGCGGGCTTGCCCGCGATGGCAGCCATACTGTTCACCCTCAATTTGTCAGTTAACGCACAGGCTTTTCAGTTTGCGTTCAATACCTGCGCCGTGCTGACAACCGTCGCATATTCCCCCTGCAGATTCCCCAGCGACATGGCATGCACGTCCTCGGCAGAACGGGCATTACCAAAGTAATCCGCCTTGTCGAACGTGAAGCACGCATCCTCCGCCACCCATGTCTCGAACCCCAGATTCCCGGCCGTTCGCGCCGTGGACTCCACCGAATTGTGGGTCGCTACGCCAACGATGACCAACTGATCGATCCCCTCTTCGCGCAATCCCGCCTCCAACCCCGTTGCACAAAACGCATCCGGTACCTGTTTCTGAATCAACTGCTCGCCGGCCAATGGCTGGAACCGCTCCTGAAATTCCACGCCCGACTGCTGCGGCCAGAACACCGAGTCCGGCGAACGCGACAGATGCTGGACGTGAATCACCGGGCGCCCGGTTTCACGCCAATAACCCAGGAGTTCGAGAATCCGCGCCTCAGCCTGAGGATTGTTTCGCCGGCCGAGCCGGGGCTCCAGGATGCCTTTTTGTTGATCGATGATGATCAGTGCCGCGTTGGTCTTGAGCTCCATGCCGACTATTCTCACGCAAGGTCATTGAATTTCACGCACTTCAGCATCACCTCCTCCTGCAGACAAGCCTTCGATCGCAAACAGGACGACCTGATGCCCGCGGTTGCTGTCCATTCCTGACAATGTCTCTTGATGTGGAGTACTTCATGATCGACCTGTATTACTGGACCACCCCCAACGGCCACAAAATCTCGATTTTCCTGGAAGAAGCCGGCCTGCCTTACAACGTGCACCCGATCAACATCAGCCAGAACGAACAGTTCCAGCCGCATTTCCTGAAAATCTCTCCGAACAACAGAATTCCAGCGATCGTCGATCATGAGCCAGCCGATGGCGGGGAACCTCTGTCGCTGTTCGAGTCCGGGGCGATTCTGCTGTACCTGGCGGAAAAGACCGGCAAGTTCCTGCCCAAGGACCTGCGCGGTCGCCAGCAGGCGCTGCAATGGTTGTTCTGGCAGATGGGCGGGCTGGGGCCGATGGCCGGGCAGAATCATCACTTCAGCCAGTTCGCGCCGGATAAAATCCCTTACGCGATCAAGCGCTACATCGATGAGACGGCGCGCCTTTACGGCGTACTCGACAAGCAACTGGCGAACAACGAGTTTGTCGCCGGCAACGAATACAGCATTGCCGACATGGCGATCTACCCCTGGATCGTTTCCCACAAATGGCAGAGCCAGAATCTGGAGGATTTCCCGAATGTTCTGCGTTGGTTCAACCACATCCAGGATCGGCCGGCGACGATGAAGGCGTATGCCCTTGCAGCGAAAATCAACCCACCCAAGCCCTGAGGAACACCACAGCCCCTCAGCGTGTTCACAACCCCCTGTGGCGAGGGAGCTTGCTCCCGCCCGGCTGCGCAGCAGACGCAATCCGGGCACCTCTGTTTCCGATGAACCCGGTTGGGGGGCGCTGCGCACTCCAGCGAGAGCAAGCTCCCTCGCCACAGGGACATCGCTGACCTCGGTTTATCAGACAAATCCTGAAATAACCCCATACCCCGCTTGCGCGGCCACCTCCTGCTCTCTAACGTAGCGCCTTTATTGCGCCTCTACCCCCGCAGGAGCTTTGCCATGGCCTCGCCAGCCCTCACACATTTTCTTCCCCGGTTCGGCGTTGCCGCAGCAGTGGCCGGTGTTTTGAGCCTGACCGGTTGTCAGACCTGGAACACTCAGGACACCCTCCCGCCGACGACTGGCGTACAGCCGCTCAAGGGTCTGGCGCAGAACGTTTCAGTGCGCCGCAATGCCATGGGCATGCCGTTGATCGAAAGCAGCACGTTCCACGACGCACTGTTCACCCTCGGTTACGTGCACGCGAGCGACCGCATCACGCAAATGGTCACCCTGCGCCTGCTGGCCCAGGGCCGTTTGTCGGAGATGTCCGGCTCGGACCTGCTGGATGCCGACCGTTACATGCGCGCCGTCAACCTGAAGAAAAGCGCCGGTGAGTTGTACAAGGCCTCGTCGCCGCGCCTTAAACGCTTCTTCGAAGTCTATGCCCGCGGGGTCAACGCCTACCTGTTCCGCTACCGCGACAAGCTCCCGGCAGACCTCGCGGCCACCGGCTACAAGCCCGAGTACTGGAAACCGGAAGACTCGGCGCTGATTTTCTGCCTGCTGAACTTCAGTCAATCGGCGAACCTGCCCGAGGAAATTTCCTCGCTGGTGCTGGCCCAAACGGTCACCACCGACAAACTCGCCTGGCTGACACCGTCCGCTCCCGACGAAAAACTGCCCGTGGCCGAAGCCGAAAAACTTCAGGGCCTCAAGCTGAACGGTGCAATTGCGGGGCTCGCCGACATCAGCAAGGCCACAGCTCAACTGTCCGACCTGAATCTGCTGGGCGCTACGTCATCGAACAACTGGGCGATCGCCCCGCAACGCAGCCGCAGCGGCAAAAGCCTGCTGGCCAGCGACAGCCATGGGCCGCTGGGCGTGCCGTCGTTGCTCAGTTACGTGCAGATTCGTACGCCGAAATATCAGGCGTCCGGCGTGACCATCGCCGGTTTGCCGATGGTGCTGGGCGGCTTCAACGGCAAAGTGGCGTGGAGCATGGCGTCGGTCATGGGCGACAACCAGGACCTGTTCCTGGAAAAAATCAAACGCCAGGGCAACGGACTTTCCTACGAAGTCGGCGGCAAATGGCAGCCGGCCATCGTTCGCAACGAAACCTACTTCGTCAAAGGCCAGCGGCCGATTCGCGAAGCGGTTTACGAAACGCGCCACGGACCGCTGCTCAACAGCGCCAAAGGCACAGCGTTGGATAACGGCCTGGGTCTGGCATTGCAGACGCCGAACTTCACCGATGACAAATCCCTGGACGCGTTTTTCGACCTGTCCCGGGCGCAGAACGTCGAGAAAGCCTCGGACGCCAGCCGTGAAATCCGCGCGATCACGCTGAACCTGGTCTTCGCCGACGCCAGCAACATCGGCTGGCAAGTCACCGGCCGTTACCCGAACCGCCGCGAAGGCGAAGGCCTGCTACCGTCGCCGGGCTGGGAAGGTCGTTACGACTGGGACGGTTACGCTGACCCGATGCTGCACCCGTACGATCAGGACCCGGCGCAAGGCTGGCTCGGCACCGCCAACCAACGGGTCATTCCCCATGGCTACGGCATGCAGCTGTCCAACTCGTGGTCGGCGCCGGAGCGCGGCGAACGCATGGCCGAACTGGCCGGCGCGGGCAAACACGACACGCGCAGTGTGATCGCCATGCAATACGATCAGACCACCACCTTCGCCGCCAAACTGAAGAAGATGTTTGCAGCGCCGGGTATGGCCCAACCGCTGAAACAGGCTATCGAGGCGCTGCCGGTCGCTGATCGCGGCAAGGCTCATGAAGCGCTGACCCGCCTGATGGCATTCGACGGCAAACTCGCGCCGACCTCCGCCGATGCGGCGATTTACGAGTTGTTCCTGCAGCAAAGCGCGCAGCAAATTTTCCTCGACGAATTGGGCCCGGAAAGTAGCCCCGCATGGAAAGCCTTTATCGCCAACGGCAAGTTGTCCTACGCGGCCCAGGCCGATCACCTGCTGGGCCGTGAAGACAGCCCGTTCTGGGATGACGCGCGCACGCCGCAGAAGGAAGACAAACCGGCGATCCTCGCCCGCAGCCTTGCAGCCGCCATCACCGCCGGCGACAGCCAGTTGGGTGGCGACCACAAAGCCTGGCAGTGGGGCAAATTGCACCGTTATGAGTGGAAAAACGCCAGTGGCCAGACCGTGCGCGGCCCGCTCGCGGCCGGCGGCGATCACACTACGCTGAACACCGCGGCGTTCGCCTGGGGCCAGGATTTCAACACCACGCTGGCGCCGGCCATGCGCTTCATCGTCGACTTCGGCCAGGCCGAACCGCTGATGGGCCAGAACGGCACGGGTCAGTCCGGTAATCCGGCCAGCCCCCATTACCTCGACAGCGTGCAGCCGTGGCTCAAGGGGCAATACGTGAGTCTGCCGATGCAACCGCAGAACTACGACAAGGTGTACGGGACCAAGCGATTGACGCTGACACCCGGAAAATAAGAGCAAGAAAAGATCAAAAGATCGCAGCCTTCGGCAGCTCCTACAGTGGATTCGCGTTCATCTGCAGGAGCTGTCGAAGGCTGCGATCTTTTGCTTTTGATCGTTGCAAAAAATCCATAGAACTTCTGACCTCGGCCAAACCTCATAGCTAACAAGTCCCTCCATTTTGGTAACAACATGGATCTTGTTATTGCGCGTCCCGAAGGCTTGTATTGCCCCGCCGGCGATTTCTATATCGACCCGTGGCGGCCGGTCGAGCGTTCGGTTATCACCCACGCCCACGGCGATCATGCCCGAGGCGGCAACCAGCACTATCTGGCGGCCGCCCCCGGCGAAGGGATATTGCGCGCGCGACTGGGCCAGGACATCAACCTGCAAACCCTGGCCTATGGCGAACGGCTGCTGCACCACGGCGTCACCCTGAGTTTTCATCCCGCCGGCCATGTGCTCGGCTCGGCACAGGTGCGCCTGGAATACGGCGGCGAGATCTGGGTCGCTTCAGGAGATTACAAAGTCGAGCCCGACGGCACTTGCGCGCCTTTCGAACCGGTGCGCTGCCACACCTTCATCACCGAATCGACATTTGGCCTGCCGATCTACCGCTGGCAACCCCAGGCGCAGGTGTTTGCAGAGATCAATCAGTGGTGGCAAGCCAACGCCGTCGAAGACAAGGCCAGCGTGCTGTTTTGCTATTCCTTCGGCAAGGCACAGCGGATTCTCCACGGCATCGACGCCAGCCTCGGCCCCATTCTGGTGCACGGTGCCGTCGAGCCGCTCAACCGGGTGTATCGCGAGAGCGGCGTTTATTTACCGCCGACGATCTACGCCGGCGATGTCAAAAAGAGCGACCCGATGATGCGCAACGCGCTCATTCTGGCCCCGCCTTCCGCTGGCGGTAGCACCTGGATGCGCCGCTTCGGTGACTACAGCGATGGCTTTGCCAGCGGCTGGATGCGTTTACGCGGCACACGGCGCCGGCGCGGTGTCGACCGTGGCTTCGTGTTGTCCGACCACGCCGACTGGCCAGGCCTGCTCTGGGCCATCGAGCAGACCGGCGCCGAGCGCGTCATGGTCACCCATGGTTCGGTGGCGGTCCTGGTGCGCCATCTGCGCGAACAAGGTCTCGACGCCCAAGGGTTCACCACCGAGTACGGCGACGATGAAGAAGACATTACAACCACCGACCCCGAGAGCACCGAGGTGCTGCCATGAAGGCCTTCGCCGAGTTGTATGCGGAACTTGATGCCACGACCTCGAGCAACGCCAAATTGGCGGCCATGCAACATTACTTCGTCCAGGCCGCGCCGGAAGACGCGGCATGGGCGGTGTATTTTCTGTCCGGCGGACGCCCTCGCCAACTGGTGCCGGTGCGCATCCTGCGTGAACTCGCCGTAGCGTACTCCGGCCTGTCGCCGTGGTTGTTCGAAGAGAGTTATCAGGCGGTCGGCGATCTGGCGGAAACCATCTCGCTGGTACTGCCTGAAACGCCCCACAGCTCCACCGACGGATTGGCGGTGTGGATCGAAGAAAAACTGCTGCCGTTGCGCGGCGAATCTCCCGAAGTGCTCGCCGAACAGTTGCCAAAACTCTGGTCGCAACTGGACCGCCCCAGCCTGATGCTCTGCATCAAACTGATCACCGGCAGTTTCCGCGTCGGCGTCTCAAAGTTGTTGGTGACCCGCGCCCTGGCGGCGATGGCACAGCTCGACAGCAAACGCGTGGCCCAGCGTTTGGTGGGTTACACCGACCTGTCCAATCGCCCGAGCGCGGCCAGTTACCTGAAGCTGATTGCGGCCGAATCGTCGGATGAACATGCTCAGCGTGGCGGTCAGCCCTATCCGTTTTTTCTGGCGCATGCGCTATCCCAACCGGTCGAACAGTTCGACGGGTTGCTCGGCCCGGCCAGCCACTGGCAAGTGGAATGGAAGTGGGATGGTATCCGTGCCCAAGTGGTCAAGCGCGACGGCCGACTGTGGATCTGGTCCCGCGGTGAAGAGTTGGTCACCGAACGCTTTCCCGAACTCGACAGCCTGGTCCACGGCCTGCCCGACGGCACGGTGATCGACGGTGAAATCGTTGCCTGGAAAACCGCGCCACCGGACACCGAGGATGCCTTCGATCCACTGGCGCCAACGCCGCCCGCGGTCCAACCGTTCGCCCTGCTGCAACAGCGGATCGGCCGTAAAACCCTGGGCAAGAAAATCCTCGAAGAAGTCCCGGTGGTTGTGCTCGCCTACGACTTGCTGGAATGGGCGGGCGAAGACTGGCGCAACCAGCCTCAAGCCAGGCGTCGCACCCAACTGGAGCACGTCATCGCTGACTGCAGCAACCCGGTGTTACTGCCCTCCCCCGTGCTCACCGGGGAAGACTGGTTCGACCTCGCCCGCCAACGCGAAGCCTCCCGCCGCCTCGGCGTCGAAGGCATGATGCTCAAGGCCCGCGATGCGTTGTATGGCGTCGGCCGCACCAAGGACATGGGCGTCTGGTGGAAATGGAAAGTCGACCCGTTCAGCGTCGACGCGGTGCTGATCTACGCGCAACGCGGGCATGGCCGTCGGGCCAGTCTCTACAGCGACTACACCTTCGCCGTGTGGGACGGCCCGCCGGACGCCAGCGAACGCACTCTGGTGCCGTTCGCCAAGGCCTATTCGGGGCTCACCGACGCAGAGATGCGCCAGGTCGACAGCATTGTGCGCAAGACTACCGTCGAAAAATTCGGACCGGTCAGCAGCGTGAAACCGAGCCTCGTGTTTGAGCTGGGGTTTGAAGGAATTGCCCTGTCCAAGCGGCACAAGAGCGGGATAGCGGTGCGGTTTCCGCGGATGTTGCGGTGGCGGCAGGATAAATCCGTTGAAGAGGCTGACAACCTGGCCACATTGCAGGATTTGTTGGGCTGAAAGAGGCCTTGTGGCGAGGGAGATTGCGCCCGCTGGAACGCAAAGCGGTCCCGGTTTACAGAGATTTACGACGGCTGCGCAGTCGAGCGGGAGTAAGCTCCCTCGCCACAGGATTGCGTCCGACCGACCTGATTTGGTGCAACCTGTTTGCGACGCCCGTTTTCGTGCACAAATCCCGCCTTGCCATTTCTCGTATCACCTTTTAAAACGCTTGTTCGGCACTCTGGTTCGGAAATTGCTACTTTCAATGGGTCTTACGCTTTCCAGTAACAATAATTCTGCGCCACAAGCGCTCATATTGGTTCTTAGGGATTGAATAATGAAAAAAGCATTGCTGACCCTTTCTGCACTGGCGTTGTGCATGGCTGCCGGCTCCGCGCTGGCCAAGGAATACAAAGAACTGCGTTTCGGCGTTGACCCTTCCTATGCACCGTTCGAGTCGAAAGCGGCCGACGGTAGCCTGGTGGGCTTCGACATCGATTTGGGGAACGCGATCTGCGCCGAGCTGAAGGTCAAGTGCAAATGGGTCGAAAGCGATTTCGACGGTATGATTCCGGGCCTGAAGGCCAATAAATTCGACGGTGTGATCTCTTCGATGACCGTCACCCCGGCCCGCGAAAAAGTCATCGACTTCTCCAGCGAGCTGTTCTCCGGCCCAACCGCTTACGTGTTCAAGAAAGGTTCCGGCCTGAGCGAAGACGTCGCGTCCCTGAAGGGCAAGACCGTAGGCTACGAGCAAGGCACCATCCAGGAAGCCTACGCCAAGGCCGTGCTGGACAAGGCTGGCGTGAAAACCCAGGCTTACCAGAACCAGGACCAGGTGTATTCGGACTTGATGTCCGGTCGCCTCGATGCGGCAATCCAGGACATGCTGCAAGCCGAACTGGGCTTCTTGAAGTCGCCTAAAGGCGAAGGCTACGAAGTCAGCAAGCCGGTCGACAGCGAATTGCTGCCAGCCAAAACAGCTATCGGTATCTCTAAAGGTAACAAAGACCTCAAGGCACTTTTGGATAAAGGTATCAAAGCGTTACACGACGATGGCACCTACGCCACCATTCAGAAGAAACACTTTGGCGATCTGAATCTGTACAGCGGCAAATAATGCCCGGCGCCCATCTCGCGATGGGCGCTTTTTTCATCCGATCAGGTTGCTGATTTATGTTCGAAAACCTCCTACAAAATCTGGGGCTCTCTGCCTTCAGCCTCAAGGGCTTCGGCCCGTTGCTGATGGAAGGCACCTGGATGACCATCAAATTATCGGCGTTGTCGCTGCTGGTGGCCGTGTTGCTCGGCCTGCTCGGCGCCAGTGCCAAACTGTCAAAAGTCAAACTGGTGCGCGTTCCGGCACAGATCTACACCACGCTGATTCGCGGCGTGCCAGACCTGGTGCTGATGCTGCTGATCTTTTACAGCCTGCAAACCTGGTTGACGTCGCTCACCGACTTCATGGAATGGGAATACATCGAGATCAACCCGTTCAGCGCCGGGGTCATCACCCTGGGCTTCATTTATGGCGCGTACTTCACCGAAACCTTTCGTGGCGCGATTCTCGCGGTGCCACGGGGCCAGGTCGAAGCGGCGACCGCCTATGGCCTCAAGCGTGGCCAGCGGTTCTGGATCGTGGTGTTTCCACAGATGATGCGCTTTGCCCTGCCGGGCATCGGTAACAACTGGATGGTGATGCTCAAGGCCACCGCGCTGGTATCGATCATCGGCCTCGCCGACCTGGTCAAGGCCGCGCAGGACGCCGGCAAAAGCAGTTATCAGCTGTTTTACTTCCTGGTGCTGGCCGCGTTGATCTACCTGCTGATCACCAGCGCCTCCAACTTCATCCTGCGCTGGCTTGAACGCCGCTACTCCGCCGGCTCCCGGGAGGCCGTACGATGATCGAACTCCTGCAGGAATACTGGAAACCTTTCCTCTATACCGATGGCTACAACATCACTGGCCTGGCCATGACCCTGTGGCTGCTCAGCGCGTCGATCTTCATCGGGTTCCTGGTGTCGATCCCGTTGTCCATCGCCCGGGTGTCACCGCATTTCTACATTCGCTGGCCGGTGCAGTTCTACACTTACCTGTTCCGCGGGACGCCGCTGTATATCCAACTGCTGATTTGCTACACCGGCATTTACAGCCTGGCCGCCGTGCGCGAGCAGCCGATACTCGATGCGTTCTTTCGCGACGCGATGAACTGCACCATCCTGGCGTTCGCCCTGAACACCTGCGCCTACACCACGGAGATTTTCGCCGGGGCGATCCGCAGCATGGCCCATGGTGAAGTCGAAGCGGCCAAGGCCTACGGTCTGACCGGCTGGAAGCTGTATGCCTACGTGATCATGCCGTCGGCGCTGCGTCGCTCGTTGCCGTATTACAGCAACGAAGTGATCCTGATGCTGCACTCGACCACGGTGGCGTTCACCGCGACCGTCCCGGACATCCTGAAAGTCGCGCGGGACGCCAACTCGGCGACCTTCCTGACCTTCCAGTCGTTCGGCATCGCCGCGCTGATCTACCTGACCGTTACCTTTGCGCTGGTCGGACTGTTCCGCCTCGCCGAACGCCGATGGCTGGCGTTCCTCGGGCCGACCCACTAGGACTTCTTGCAAATGCGCCACCAGATACATGACCTGCTGGCCCCGCTGCCGGGGACCGCACGACAGATTCACAGTTTCCACTTCGGCCCGACGACGGCCCAGGGCAAGATCTATATCCAGGCGTCCCTGCACGCCGATGAAATGCCCGGCATGCTGGTCGCCTGGCACCTCAAGCAGCGCCTGGCGGAACTCGAAGCCTCCGGTCGCCTGCGCAGCGAAATCGTGCTGGTGCCGGTGGCCAACCCGGTCGGCCTCGAACAAGTGCTGATGGATGTGCCGCTGGGGCGCTACGAGCTCGAAAGCGGCCAGAACTTCAACCGCTGGTTCGTCGATCTGAGCGAAGAAGTCGGCAACGAAATCGAAGGCCAACTGGGCGACGATCCGCAGCGCAACCTCGAACTGATCCGCAGCAGCCTGCGTCAGGCGCTGGCGCGACAGACCGCCAGCACTCAACTGCAATCCCAGCGCCTGATCCTGCAACGACTGGCCTGTGATGCGGACGTGGTCTTGGACCTGCATTGCGATTTCGAAGCGGTCGCGCACCTCTACACCACGCCAGAGGCCTGGCCGCAGGTCGAGCCGCTGGCCCGTTACATCGGTGCCGAAGCGAGTCTGCTGGCCACCGATTCCGGCGGCCAGTCGTTCGACGAGTGCTTCACCCTGCTCTGGTGGCAGTTGAAGGAGCGCTTCGGCGAGCATTTCGATATTCCGCTGGGGAGTTTTTCGGTGACCGTCGAATTGCGCGGCCAGGGTGACGTCAATCATCCATTGGCCAGCCTCGACTGCCAGGCGTTGCTTGATTACCTGATTCACCACGGCGCCATTGCCGGCGAACCGGCGCCCCTGCCGGAGCTGCCGTATCCCGCCACGCCGCTGGCCGCCGTCGAACCGGTGGCTACGCCCGTGGGCGGCTTGCTGGTGTTCACAGCGCTGCCGGGGGAATACCTCGAAGCCGGGCAACGGGTCGCCGAAATCATCGACCCGGTCAATGACCGCGTCACCCCCGTTCACTGCACCGTCGCCGGGCTGATGTACGCCCGCTCGCTGCGGCGCATGGCCACTGCCGGCATGGTGATCGCCCACGTCGCGGGCACCGAAGCCTATCGCAGCGGTTACCTACTTTCGCCTTGAGGATGCATGCCCCATGTACAAACTGACCATCGAAGGCCTGCATAAAAGCTATGGCGATCATCATGTGCTCAAAGGCGTTTCACTCAAGGCCAACACCGGCGACGTCATCAGCCTGATCGGCGCCAGCGGCTCGGGTAAAAGTACCTTTCTGCGCTGCATCAACTTTCTTGAACAACCCAACGACGGCACCATGACCCTGGACGGTCAGAACATCCGCATGATCAAGGACCGCCACGGCATGCACGTGGCCGACGCCGATGAACTGCAAAAAATCCGCACGCGCCTGGCCATGGTGTTCCAGCACTTCAACCTGTGGAGCCACATGACGGTGCTGGAAAACATCACCATGGCCCCGCGCCGGGTGCTGGGCTGCAGCAAGCAGGAAGCCGAAGACCGCGCCCGTCGTTATCTCGACAAGGTTGGCCTGGCTGCACGCGTGGCCGACCAGTACCCAGCGTTTCTTTCCGGGGGTCAGCAACAACGTGTGGCCATTGCGCGAGCGTTGGCCATGGAACCGGAAGTCATGCTGTTCGACGAACCGACCTCGGCGCTCGACCCCGAGCTGGTGGGTGAAGTGCTCAGGGTGATCCAGGGTCTGGCCGAAGAAGGGCGGACCATGATCATGGTCACCCACGAAATGAGCTTCGCCCGCAAGGTGTCGAGCCAGGTGCTTTTTCTGCATCAGGGACTGGTCGAGGAAGAAGGCGCGCCGGAAGACGTGCTGGGCAACCCGAAAAGCGAGCGGTTGAAGCAATTCCTCAGCGGTAATCTCAAGTAAACGTCGCCGATAAACCTGTGGGAGCCAGCTTGCTTGCGTGAGGCCATGTCATCCGCCACATAAGGTGACTGACACACCGCGATCGCGAGCAAGCTCGCTACCACGGGGTAACGTGTCAATCGCTGACACGACAGCAAAGCAATTAAACTTGTCGCATCCCCCCGCGGTCACTGAAAGAACACGTTCAGAGCGCACACCGCCGGCATGGGAACCTCCTCCGACTTCGCAAAGCACTGGTTCACCGCTCGCGGCTGGAAACCGTTCGCCTTTCAGAAACAGGTGTGGGCCGCGGTCAAACAAGGGCAATCCGGGTTGCTGCACGCCAGCACGGGTGCCGGCAAAACCTACGCCGTCTGGTTTGCCGCCCTCAACCGCTTCGCCTCTGCCGCCCCTGTTGAAAAATCCCGCAAACGAAAACCGCTTGCCGAACCACTGACGGTTCTGTGGATAACGCCCATGCGCGCCTTGGCCGCGGACACCGCCCGCGCACTGGAAGCGCCGTTGCGCGACTTGCAGCTCCCGTGGAGTGTTGGCCTGCGCACCGGCGACACCAGCAGCAGCGAACGCGCGCGGCAGACCCGGCGGCTGCCCTCCGCGCTGATCACCACGCCGGAAAGCCTCACCCTGATGCTCGCCCGTGCCGACGCGCAAACCGCGCTGTCGACCTTGCGTATGGTGGTGGTGGACGAATGGCACGAATTGCTCGGCAACAAACGCGGCATACAACTGCAACTCGCCCTCGCTCGCCTGCGTCGGTGGAATCCCGAACTGATCGTGTGGGGTGTTTCCGCAACGCTGGGTAATCAGGCCCACGCCGAACAGGTCCTAATCCCACAAGGCGGTGGCATTAGCGTTCAGGGCGAGACCCGCAAGGCGCTGCTCGTCGACACGCTGTTGCCGCCAGCCATCGAGCGTTTTCCATGGGCCGGGCATATCGGGTTGAAGATGTTGCCGCAGGTGGTCGCGGAACTGGATGCGAGCCCCGCAAGCCTGGTCTTCACCAACACCCGTGCCCAGTCCGAAATCTGGTATCAGGCGCTGCTGGAAGCACGCCCCGACTGGGCCGGCTTGATTGCCTTGCATCACAGCTCACTGTCACGCGACACCCGCGACTGGGTCGAACGCGCACTCAAGGACGGTCAGCTCAAAGCGGTGGTCTGCACTTCCAGCCTGGACCTCGGCGTAGACTTCCTGCCGGTGGAGCGGGTGCTACAGATCGGCTCGGCCAAAGGAGTGGCACGACTGATGCAGCGTGCCGGGCGGTCCGGCCATGCACCGGGACGCGTGTCGCGGGTGACGCTCGTGCCAACGCACAGCCTGGAGTTGATCGAAGCCGCCGCCGCTCAGGACGCCGTGGCGCAGCGCCGGATCGAACCCCGAGAATCGCCGCATAAACCGCTGGATGTGCTGGTTCAGCATCTGGTCAGCATGGCCTTGGGCGGTGGTTTTTTGCCCGATGAGTTGTATGAAGAAGTCCGCGGGGCCTGGGCTTATCGTGATCTCACGCTGGAAGACTGGACCTGGGCGCTGGCTTTCGTACGCCACGGAGGGCTTTCCCTGACGGCGTATCCGGATTATCGCCGCGTTGAACCGGATCAACAGGGTGTCTGGCGCGTGCCGGATGCGCGCTTGGCCCGGCGCCATCGCATGAGCATCGGCACGATTGTCAGCGACGCAAGCATCCAGCTGAAGTTCTGGAGCAAGGGCGGCGGGGGCAAGCAACTGGGCAGCGTCGAGGAAGGATTTATCGCACGTCTCAAACCGGGCGATGGCTTTCTGTTTGCCGGCCGACTGCTCGAATTGGTGCGCGTGGAAAACATGACCGCTTACGTCAAACGCAGCACGGTAAAAAAAGCCGCGGTGCCACGATGGAACGGTGGGCGCATGCCGCTTTCCAGCGAGTTGGCCCGGGCGGTAGTCGAGCGTTTCGGTGCAGCGGCGCTGGGCGAGTTCATCGGTCCTGAAATGCAGGCCTTGCGTCCGTTACTGGAGGTGCAACAGCGCTGGTCGGGATTGCCAACCGAGAACAGTCTGCTGGCTGAAACGCTGAAATCCCGCGAGGGTTGGCACCTTTTCCTCTACCCCTTCGCCGGGCGCCAGGTGCATTTGGGGCTGGCGAGTCTGCTGGCATGGCGTGTCAGTCAGCAACAGGCGGTGACGTTTTCCATTGCGGTCAACGATTACGGGCTGGAATTGCTCAGCGCCACCTGTGTGGAGTGGTCCAGTGTCCTGAACCCCGGACTGCTGAGTCCCGAGCAGTTATTGAACGATGTGCTCGCCAGCCTGAACGCTGGCGAACTGGCGCTGCGGCGCTTTCGGGAAATCGCACGGATTGCCGGGCTCGTGTTCGCCGGGTATCCCGGCGCCCCGAAAAGTACGCGCCAGGTTCAGGCCTCCAGTGGTTTGTTTTACGAAGTGTTCAAGCAATACGACGCCGGGAACCTGCTCCTGGCCCAGGCCGGGGAAGAAGTCCTGCGCAACGAGCTGGATATTCATCGTCTGGAAAAGACGCTGGAGCACATCAGTCGACTCAGGCTCGACGTGCATCCGGTCAAACGTCCCACGCCCCTCGGGTTTCCACTGCTGGTAGAACGCATGCGCGAAAGCATGAGTTCGGAAAAACTCGCCGATCGCATCAGGCGCATGGTCAGCGACCTTGAGAACACTGCCGAAACCGGAAAAGTCTGATGAGTACGCCCTATCCCGTAAGCCTGGCTGGTGAAGAACTATGGTTGTTGCCGGAAAAGGCCCTCTACTGGCCTGCGCAACAAGCCCTGCTGATTGCCGACGTGCATTTCGGCAAGGCCGCCGCCTACCGAACGCTCGGCCAGCCGGTGCCCCGGGGCACCACCTCCAGCAATATCGCCGTGCTCGACGGATTGCTGGCGGCCCTGCCCTGCCGCCAGCTGATTTTCCTCGGTGATTTTCTTCACGGACCCGGCTCCCATGCCACCGAGACGCTGAAGGCCTTGGCCGACTGGAGAGCGCGACACTGCCAGTTGCCCATGACACTGATTCGGGGAAATCACGACAAGCGTGCCGGGGATCCACCGGCGTCGCTGAACATTCGCGTGGTGCCTGAGCCTTTGCTACTGGGGCCGTTTGCGTTGCAGCACGAACCTCAACCGCATCCGCAGCGGCACGTGCTCGCTGGCCATGTGCATCCGGTCTATCGGTTGAACGGTCGAGGTCGGCAAAGCCTGCGGCTGGCGTGCTTCAGATTTGCCGGGGAAATCAGCCTGCTTCCGGCCTTCGGTGCGTTCACCGGTGGGTATCAGGTCGAAAGGGACGACAGCTGTAGGATTTTCGTCATCGGTGATAACGAAATATGGCCAGTCAGCTGAAGTCTTCAAGGACATCAGCTGACTGGCCATTCGTCTACAACCTGTCAATCAGGCAACCGGCGCGGGAGGCGGCTCATCCGGCAGGGTCGGCTCGCCGGGTTCGGTGGGTTGTTCGTTAGGGGTATCGGGATCAGGCTGGCCGGGGATGCCCCCCGCCATGCTGATTGGCGGATGTGCCAACAAGGACCAGGCCAAGACGCCAACCTGATTGGGCTCAAGCCTTGCCAGTTCGGCACTTATTCGCGGATCGATCTTCATAAAGCACTCCTGAGCAAAGGCCTGGTCCGCTGTGCGCGAACCGGGCAGTACACCCAGTAGAGTGTCTACCCGCTCAAGAATTCCCGCTAGCTGCCAGATGAATCGATCAGGTACGTGGCAGGGTCACGCCGCGTTGGCCCTGATACTTGCCGCCACGGTCTTTGTAGGAAACTTCGCACTCTTCGTCTGATTCAAGGAACAGCATCTGTGCCACGCCCTCGTTGGCGTAGATTTTCGCCGGCAGGTTGGTGGTGTTGGAGAATTCCAGGGTCACGTGCCCCTCCCACTCAGGCTCGAGCGGGGTCACGTTGACGATGATGCCGCAGCGGGCGTAGGTGCTTTTGCCCAGGCAGATGGTCAATACGTTGCGCGGAATACGGAAGTACTCGACGGTGCTCGCCAGGGCGAAAGAGTTCGGCGGGATGATGCAGACATCGCTGTGGATGTCGACGAAACTGCCAGCATCGAAATTTTTCGGGTCGACGATAGCCGAGTTAATGTTGGTGAACACCTTGAAATGATTAGTGCAACGAACGTCGTAGCCGTAACTCGACACGCCGTAGGAGATCACACGGCTATCGTCGCTGCCGCGCACCTGGCGCTCGACGAACGGTTCGATCATGCCGTGCTCTTGCGCCATGCGGCGAATCCACTTGTCCGATTTGATGCTCATGGCGGGTGTCCTGAATAGCGAGGTGGAAAAAATCTGTCCGGCATCTTACCGGGCGCGCGCTTCGGGTTCAAAGACCGTGGCGCAATTCTCGCCGATCCCCCGTAAATTCCGGCGCTTCGCCGCAATACGATGCACCGTCAGTCACGAAAACAGAGAAACCTTCGCAGGAAGCATTGGCACGTCCCGGAAAAAGGGTTAAGGTGGCGCCACTGTGCTGCTTGTGTCACTGAGAATCTCTACACGATATGTTGAATTTCGATCCAACCATCTACAAGAATTTTTCCTGCTCTTTGCACTCAGTCTCGGCCAGGGTTCTTCCTGTGTCGCAGTTATCTTTGTTCAAGGAGTTACACCATGTCTAATCGCCAAACTGGTACCGTTAAGTGGTTCAACGATGAAAAAGGCTTCGGCTTCATCACTCCACAATCCGGTGACGACCTGTTCGTTCACTTCAAAGCTATCCAATCCGACGGCTTCAAAAGCCTGAAAGAAGGCCAACAGGTTTCTTTCATCGCTACCCGCGGTCAGAAAGGCATGCAAGCTGAAGAAGTTCAAGTTATCTAACTTGTACTTGCTTTAGTAAAAAGCCCCGCCCTTAAAAGCGGGGCTTTTTTGTGCCTGTGTGTTTTGCAGGCAAAAAAAATCGCAGCCCGTGGGCTGCGATTTTTTGTGGCTTACCAGGCCACACCGAATCCTGCGGTGTAGCGGGTCTTGTCCAGATCGGCATCGTCATCGGTACCGCTGATGATGTCTCGTTCGGCCTTCAGGTTAAGTGACGCCCACTCGGTCACTTTGTAGCGCAGGCCCACTTCCGCATCGAGCGCATAATCTGCCACGCCCGACAACGGCTTGCCCACTTCGCCATTGGTGAAGAACTCCACCTTCTTGCCGATCAGGTAGCGGTTGTAATCCCACTTCATCGCCAGGGAATAGAAGTTTTCTTTCCTGCCGTCGTCGAACTGGTAGTCCGTGCGGTTGACCAGCGAGCCCAGCGAGAATGCGCCCAGCTCGTCATCCCAGAACTGGTAACCCGGCCCGGTACCGACGGTGCGCTGACGGGAGAGCTCTTCAACCTTGTCGCGCTTATAGACCGCGCGGCCCTGCCAGAACCATTTCTCGGTCAGGAAGCGGTCGAGGGAGTACTCGCCCCGCCAGTTGTCGGTGGTAACCACGTCATCCTGGAATTCACGGTTGTACTCGCCTTCCGCGATATGCCGCCATCTGCCATGACGCGCAGTGGTCTTGAAGTCGATGTCGTAATCGTCTGTGTCTTTTTCCGCCCGCTGGTAATCCAGCGCCGCATCGATATTGCCTTTCCAGACCAGATCTTCGACGACCGGCTTGGGTTTGAGAATCTGCTGGATACTCGCCAGCTCGACCGTCTTCGGTGCCTCGCCGTTTTCCAGCGTCACCTTGCCGTCGTCTGCCGCGTGCAGCGACTTGGCCTTCTCGCCTTTGTAGGTTTCCTGCTTGACCAGCAACTCCTGATCGCTTTCCAGGGTTTTGACCTGCTTCCAGTCGATAGGCACCGAGCCGGCGTACTCGGTCTGAATCAACAGTTTGCCGCCGTCAAACAGCGTGATCTTGCCGCTCAGTTTGTCACCGTTCTTCAACCAGACGGTATCGGCGAGCACGGACGAGGAAGCACTCAAGACAGCGAGGCACAGCAGGGTTCTGGACACCATAAGCAAATACAGGCTCAAGTTTGCGAAAAAAGTCGGCATTATCCCAAGGAACAAGGCCCTAGCTTGGACTGACACGACTATTCCCACCGAGTTCATTTCTCAGTAAGCGATCAAGGATTTACTCTACAGACGGTAATGCGAACCTCTTCAGGAAGCCCGAACGTGACTGACCCCACCCTCGAAACAGAAAGTGCCGCGCAAATCCGACGCACGGCGCTCTATCTGACCCTGGCGCAGGTGCCCGAGGGCAAAGTCGTGAGTTATGGTCAGCTGGCCGAACTGGCAGGACTCGGCCGCGCGGCGCGCTGGGTCGGTCGTACCCTGAGCCAGTTGCCCGGCGACACCAAACTGCCCTGGCACCGCGTACTCGGCGCCGGCGGTCGAATCAGCCTGCCGGTGGGCAGTCCCTCAGGGGATGAACAGCGCGCGCGATTACGCTCCGAAGGGATCAGTGTCCTGAACAATCGTGTTGATATTCAGCGCCATGGCTGGCGCCCGGTAGAGCACAGCGGTTAGAGTGCGCGCTTTGTTTCCGTAATCTTGAGGCAGACTTCAGCCCATGCCCCGTAAAACCTGGCGCGCCGCGCTCGCCGCCTATGCCAGCCCTTCAACACTTGTGCTGTTGTTGCTTGGTTTCGCCGCCGGCCTGCCCTACATGCTGGTGTTTTCGACACTGTCGGTCTGGTTGCGTGAAGCCGGTGTGGCTCGCGAAACCATCGGCTATGCAAGCCTGATCGGCCTGGCCTACGCCTTTAAATGGGTCTGGTCGCCGCTGCTCGACCAATGGCGCCTGCCCTTGCTTGGCAAGCTCGGTCGCCGTCGCTCATGGTTGGTGCTGTCCCAGGCACTGGTAATCCTCGGCCTGATCGGGATGGGTTTCTGCGACCCGCAAAAACATCTGTCCTGGCTGATCGCAATCGCCGTGGTCGTAGCCTTCGCTTCGGCGACGCAGGACATCGCGGTCGACGCCTATCGCCTGGAAATCGCCGACGACACCCGTCAGGCCGCCCTCGCCGCCAGCTACATGTCCGGCTACCGGATCGCGGCGCTGCTGGCCACTGCCGGCGCCCTGTTCTTCGCCGAAGGCTTCGGCTCCACCGGTTTCAACTATAAGCATTCGGCATGGGCCGGCACTTACCTGCTGTTCGGCGCCCTGATGGTTCCGGCGTTGCTCACCTCGTTTTTCATGCGTGAACCGCCAGTGCCGTTACGCACGCAACTCCAGGCCGGGCGCTACAGCTTTGCGCATCAACTGGCCTCGGTGTTCGTGCTGATCGTGCTGCTGGTGTCCGTGCCGGCCATGTTTACCCAGCTCTACAACACCGACTTCGCCAGCGTGCTGTTCCAAGGCACGAGCCTGCTCGACCTGCTGCTGGAAGATCGCGCGTTCCTGCGGGCGATTCTCTACACCACGCTCACCGCGCTGTGCCTTTCGGCCATAGGCCGCCGAGGCCTCGCGCCCGTACTCACCCCGATCAACGACTTCATTCTGCGTTACCGCTGGCAGGCACTGCTGCTACTCGGACTGATCGCCACGTATCGGATGTCGGATACGGTAATGGGCGTGATGGCCAACGTGTTCTATATCGACCAAGGCTTCACCAAGGATCAGATTGCCAGCGTCAGCAAAATCTTCGGCCTGATCATGACCCTGGTCGGCGCCGGCATGGGCGGACTGCTGATCGTGCGTTTCGGCATCCTGCCGATCCTGTTCATCGGCGGCGTGGCGTCAGCGGGCACCAACATCCTGTTCCTGATGCTCGCCGACATGGGCGCCAACCTGAACATGCTGATCCTGACCATTTCCCTCGACAACTTCAGCTCGGGCCTGGCGACCTCGGCGTTCGTCGCCTATCTGTCGAGCCTGACCAACCTCAAGTTCTCGGCCACCCAATACGCCCTGCTCAGCTCGATCATGCTCCTGCTGCCACGCCTGATCGGCGGCTATTCCGGGGTCATGGTGGAAAAGTTCGGCTATCACAATTTCTTCCTGATCACCGCGTTGCTGGGTGTTCCGACACTGCTGTTGATCGCCCTGCACTGGTTCCAGGAGAACCGCCGCGAAGGCCCGACACCGACGCCAGAACCGGTGCCGACCCAGGTCGCGGAAGAATCGTAGGACGCTTCGCCGAGGGCGTGGAGAATCCTGCCCTCGAGCCACACCACCGACCGCACGCCTGTACGCCAGCAGATCTCGCCCGTACAATGCTCCGTCATTTCTCGTCATCAGCAACCGACAACGGCCAACCATGCGCACCAGTCAATTTTTGCTCGCCACACAGAAAGAAACGCCTTCCGATGCGGTCGTGATCAGCCATCAGCTGATGCTGCGCGCCGGCATGATCCGCAAACTCGCCTCGGGCCTGTACACCTGGCTGCCGATGGGCTTGCGAGTGATGCGCAAGGTCGAAGCCATCGTTCGTGAAGAAATGAACGCCGCGGGCTCTCTCGAAGTGTTGATGCCGAGTACTCAACCGGCTGAGTTGTGGCAGGAATCCGGTCGCTGGGAAGAATACGGCCCTGAGTTGCTGCGCTTCAAGGATCGCCACGGTCGCGACTTCTGCGCCGGCCCGACCCACGAAGAGGTCATCACCGACCTGATGCGCAACGAGCTGAGCAGCTACAAACAGCTGCCGATCAACCTGTATCAGATCCAGACCAAATTCCGTGACGAAATCCGCCCACGCTTCGGTTTGATGCGCGGCCGCGAATTCATCATGAAGGACGCCTACTCGTTCCACGCTGACCAGCCTTCGCTGCAGGTCACGTACGACCGCATGCACCAGGCGTACTGCAACGTGTTCACCCGTCTGGGCCTGAAATTCCGCCCTGTTGAAGCCGACAACGGCTCCATCGGCGGCGCCGGCTCCCACGAGTTCCACGTACTGGCCGAATCCGGCGAAGACGACATCGTCTTCAGCAACGGTTCCGACTACGCCGCGAACATCGAGAAGGCCGAAGCCGTGCCACGGGAAACCTCCCGTCCGGCGCCGGCTGAAGAGCTGCGCCTGGTCGACACGCCAGAGACCAAAACCATCGCCGCGCTGGTGGAAAAATTCAATCTGCCGATCGAAAAGACCATCAAGACCCTGGTGGTGCACGCCGAAGAGAAAGGCAAGCTGATTGCCTTGATCATCCGTGGCGACCACGAGCTGAACGAAATCAAGGCAGCCAACCAGCCAGGCGTTGCCAGCCCGCTGGTCATGGCGTCGGAAAGCGAATTGCGTGACGCGATTGGCGCCGGTGCCGGCTCGCTCGGCCCGTTGAACCTGCCGCTGCCAATCATCATCGACCGTTCCGTCGAGCTGATGAGCGACTTCGGTATCGGTGCGAACATCGATGACAAGCACTACTTCGGCGTGAACTGGGTGCGTGACCTGCCGGTTCCGACCGTTGCCGACCTGCGCAACGTCGTGGCGGGCGACCCTAGCCCTGACGGCAAAGGCACCCTGGAAATCAAGCGCGGCATCGAAGTCGGGCACATCTTCCAGCTGGGCAACAAGTACAGCAAGGCGATGAAGTGCGAAGTGCTGGGCGAGAACGGCAAGCCGGTCACCCTGGAAATGGGTTGCTACGGCATCGGCGTTTCCCGCGTGGTGGCCGCCGCCATCGAGCAGAACAACGACGAGAACGGGATCATCTGGAGCGACACACTGGCGCCATTCCAGGTTGCCCTGGTGCCGCTGCGCTACGAAACCGAGCAGGTTCGCGAAGCCACCGACAAGCTGTATGCAGAACTGACTGCGGCCGGCTTCGAAGTGCTGCTGGACGATCGCGACAAGAAAACCAGCCCGGGCATCAAGTTCGCGGACATGGAGCTGATCGGCATTCCTCACCGGATCGTGGTCAGTGACCGCGGCCTCGCCGAAGGCAATCTGGAATACAAGAGCCGCACCGAGCCCGAGGCGCAAGCGCTGCCGGTCGCTGACGTGCTGTCCTTCCTCCAGGCCCGTATCCGCCGCTGACACCAGATAGAGAAGTCATGTTCAAGCGAAACACCTTAGGCCTCGGTGGTGCCGCCCTGTGCGGCACCCTGCTGGTCAGCGGCTGTGCCAATCACATGTCGCAACGCAGCGAGCACGAGGAACGTGTCGAGCGCAAATTGCTCGACCACAGCCTGCAGATCGATGTCGGTGAGCCCAAGGTGCTTGAGCTGCCGCAACGCCGGGTGAAAATCCACGAGCAGAAGACCTTCGAAGTCACCGAGTTCGAAGTCACGCGGCATTACGACCGCTACACGCCTTACCAACCCTGGCGGGAGATCTATGAGATCCCGCTGGGCGCGGTGGCCGTGGTGGCGGGTGTCGGCGCGAACGTGGTCAACGTGTTCACCCTCGGCAATTTGCCGGATAGCGTGACCAAGGACTGGTTCAGTTACGGTTTTGCCGGGCTAAATCCGTTCATGAACGCGCCGTCGCACGGTCGTGCGCAGCAGAACCTGGCGGGTATCGATGAGGTCCAGCTCGACAAGCGCACGGAATACTCGAGCCTGCCGTGGAGTGAGCGCCCGGTGGAGGTCAAGGCCGGCAAGGAAACGTTCGAGCTGAGCACTGACAAAAATGGCGTGTTGCGCCTGAACCTGCTGGACAGCCCGTTCGCCGAACATGACATCAACCATCTGAGCCGGCTGCTGATCAAGGTCGAAGATGGTCAGGACGATGTGCATACCGACTCAACCCTGGCGGTCAGCAGCTCGTTGCGCGGCAAACTGCTTGAAGCCCATGGGCTGATTTACGACGATCTTGAAGATGACGAAGTGAGCCAGTGGGTCCACCGAGTCAAACGTCTGTCGGAGCTGGGCCTGGAAGAAGAAGCCAGCGAGCTGGAACAGAGCCTGATCGAGCTGACTCGCAACGATCCGGAGTTGCAGACTGAATTCCTCAAGTCATTGACCAAGGATGCCGGGCGATTGGTGGCGGATCCGGGACCGAATTAAGTCTCCTAAAAGATCGCAGCCTTCGGCAGCTCCTACGCGGTATTTTTCCTCCGCAGGAGCTGCCGAAGGCTGCGATCTTTTGTTTTTAGAGGTTATCGCTCAAACAACTCCATCTGCTCAAACCCGCCGCGCAAATCCTCCAGCCTGACCCCAATCCCCAACAACCGCACCGGCTTTCCGCCGCGATTGAACGCCTGGGTCAGCAACAACTGATAACTCCCCAGGTCCCGCCCTGCCCCGGCCTGCTCAAGGGTGGTCTGGGTAAAGTCATGAAACTTCACTTTGACGAACGGCTTGCCCGGTCGATAACTGTCGTCAATCCGAGCCATGCGGCCCGCCAGGGTTTCCAGCAACTCCGGTAATTTATCCAGGCAGCTCACCAGATCCGGCAGATCCACGTCATACGTGTTTTCGACACTGATCGATTGCCGCCGACTGTCGTTGTGCACCAGCCGCTCATCGATCCCACGGGCCAGACTCCAAAGTCGTTCGCCAAAGCTGCCGAATTCACGCACCAGCGCCAACTTGTCCCATTCGCGCAAATGCGAGCAATCGACAATGCCGAGCCTGCCCAGTTTGTCGGCCGTCACTTTGCCCACGCCGTGCAACTTGCTCACGGGCAAGCCACTGACAAAGTCCTCGACCTGATCCGGCGTAATGACGAACAAACCATTGGGTTTCTTCCAGTCGCTGGCAATCTTGGCCAGGAATTTGTTCGGCGCCACGCCGGCCGAAACCGTGATGTGCAACTGATTGGACACCCGCCGGCGGATGTCCTGGGCAATTCGTGTGGCGCTGCCGCCGAAGTGCGCGCTGTCCGACACATCGAGGTAGGCCTCATCGAGGGAAAGCGGCTCGATCAGGTCGGTGTAATCGCGAAAGATCGTGTGAATTTCCTTCGAGGCTTCTCGATAGGCGTCCATGCGCGGCTTGACGATGGTCAGGTCCGGGCACAACTTCAAGGCGTGCCCGGAAGACATCGCCGAACGCACGCCATACGCTCGCGCTTCATAGTTGCAGGTGGCAATCACTCCGCGCCGATCCGCCGACCCGCCCACCGCCAGCGGTTTTCCGGCCAGGCGCGGGTCGTCACGCATCTCGATGGCAGCGTAGAAGCAGTCACAATCGACGTGGATGATTTTTCGCTGGGTCATATGAAAGCGGTGTTCATGGCGTAGAAAAGGAGACATGGCAGGCCGGATTGGCAGTATCTCACTGACACCTGTATATAGCACCAGTAGTCTGAATGTTCTTTCCTGCCAGTAGGAAAAGTCGCAGATGAATTTATTTTCTCAATCGAAAGACCGCCTGCGATAGAGCTGGAAGCCTTGCCACGCCTGACTCGCAGCCGATTACACTGGCGTTCTTTCAAGCTAACCGATTGAACCAGAACAGGTTTTATCCAGATTGAAGGTTGACAGCCCGGCGATCCTCTGTAGAATGCCGACACACAGACGCGGGATGGAGCAGTCTGGTAGCTCGTCGGGCTCATAACCCGAAGGTCGTCGGTTCAAATCCGGCTCCCGCAACCAAACATCAAAAAAGGCTACTCGAAAGAGTGGCCTTTTTTGTGCGCGCCTGTTTTTGCCCCCTCTTTTCACCGGAACCGAGAAATCGTTCTGCTTCCGAAACTTAGCGCTCCCCTGCGACCGTTCGCCGCTTATTCACGCTTATTTGACCCGGTTCCGGATTAACGGTTGACACACGGGCGTATCTCTATAGAATGCCGCCACACAGACGCGGGATGGAGCAGTCTGGTAGCTCGTCGGGCTCATAACCCGAAGGTCGTCGGTTCAAATCCGGCTCCCGCAACCAAACATCAAAAAAGGCTACTCGAAAGAGTGGCCTTTTTTGTATCTGTTGAAAAAGTCCTTTCGCAACAATGACCTGTCACTCTGTGGGGAAGTGTTCGGGATCACTGAAGCGCTGAGATCAGACTATGCTGGATCGCAGACGGAATCCTCCACGACGGATGACCTGCCATCGCCGACACCCGGCGAGAGGCGTTAATATTTGTGATTATTTTTTTCTACAGGGATTGGTAACTTGGCTGGATACCCCCATCCTGTCGCGCACAATCCAAGAGGTGATTGATGCGCGCCAACTCGTCTGATCCACAAGACACTGTCACAGCGACACAACCCATCAAGCCCGAGCGTTTGCGCTTGCTTGATCAGGTCAGCAAGTATCGCCAGCCCATCGGCCTGGCGGTCACCCTGCTGTTGTTCGCGATCGCGCTGATTGCCTGTCGCCATCTGCTGAGCGAACTCGATCTGTACGCTCTGCACGACTCGATTCTTGAAGTACCGAAACCTGCACTGTTGGGCGCACTGGCAGCGACGGTCGTGGGCTTCATCATATTGCTCGGCTATGAATGGTCGGCCAGCCGCTATGCCGGCGTAACGCTGGCGCCGCGAATTCTTGCCCTCGGCGGATTCACGGCATTCGCCATCGGCAATGCCATCGGTCTGTCGATGCTCTCGGGGGGCTCGGTTCGCTATCGTTTATATGCACGTCATGGCCTGGGGGCTTCCGAAGTCGCGCACATGACGCTGTTCGCCAGTCTCTCGCTTGGCTGCGCCCTGCCCCCGCTGGCCGCCCTCGCGACACTGAGCAACCTGCCAGCCGCGTCCGCCGCCCTCGGTCTCTCCGAGATATTGCTGGGTGTGATCGCTGCCGCCGTGCTGCTGCTGTTTATCGTGCTGGCGGTCGGGATCTACCGTCGTCGCCTGCCGGAGCAGCCTTATGCGGACAACCTGCTGGTCAAGGTCGGTCGTCGCACCTTGCGCCTTCCGGGCCGCCGCCTGACGTTCCTGCAACTGATCATTACCGCCCTTGACGTGGCCGCCGCCGCAACGGTGCTGTATCTGTTGTTGCCGGAAGCGCCGCCCTTCGGTGCGTTCTTGCTGGTGTACCTGCTGGCGTTGGCCGCAGGCGTGCTCAGTCATGTGCCCGGCGGTGTCGGGGTATTCGAAGCGATTCTGCTGGCCGCCTTCGCCGACAAACTCGGCGCTGCACCACTGGCCGCCGCACTGCTGCTCTATCGCCTGATCTACGTGGTGCTGCCGCTGCTGGTGGCTTGTCTGCTGCTGCTGATCAACGAAGGCCAGCGCCTGTTTCAGACGCGTCAGTCTTTGCGCGCCGCGTCCGGCCTGGCCGCGCCGATTCTGGCGGTGCTGGTGTTCCTGTCTGGCGTGGTGCTGCTGTTCTCCGGCGTAACTCCGGAAATCGACACGCGCCTGGAACACATCGGTTTTCTGATTCCCCATCGACTGGTCGACGCCTCGCACTTCGGCGCCAGCCTCGTCGGCGTGCTCTGCCTGCTATTGGCTCAGGGCCTGCGCCGCAGACTGTCGGCCGCCTGGATGCTCACCACCATTCTGTTGCTGGTCGGTGCCGTGCTCTCGCTGCTCAAAGGTTTCGACTGGGAAGAAGCCTGCCTGATGACCCTGACCGCGAGCCTGCTGGGGGTTTTCCGCCGCTCGTTCTATCGCCCGAGCCGATTGACTGAGTTGCCGTTTTCGCCGCTGTATCTGGTGTCGAGCCTGTGCGTGCTCGGTGCGTCGATCTGGTTGCTGCTGTTCGCCTATCAGGACGTTCCGTACAGCCATCAACTCTGGTGGCAGTTCACCCTCGACGCCGACGCCCCGCGTGGCTTGCGCTCGTTGCTGGGCGCCGCCGTGCTGCTGGTGGTGGTGTCCCTGACCTGGCTGCTGCGCACTGCGCGCCCGGTGATTCACCTGCCGACGCCGGATGAGCTGGACCGCGCGGTAAAAATCCTGATGGCTTCCGCACAACCGGATGGTGGCCTCGCCCTGACCGGTGACAAGGCGCTACTGTTCCACCCCAACGACGAGGCGTTCCTGATGTACGCCCGCCGTGGGCGTAGCCTCGTGGCCTTGTACGACCCGATCGGCCCGACCCAGCAACGGGCCGAGATGATCTGGCAGTTCCGCGACCTCTGCGACATCCACCACGCCCGGCCGGTGTTCTATCAGGTCCGCGCGGAAAACCTGCCGTACTACATGGACATCGGCCTGACCGCGATCAAGCTCGGCGAAGAAGCCCGGGTCGATCTGCAGCGCTTTGATCTCGAAGCCAAGGGCAAGGAGATGAAAGACCTGCGCTACACCTGGAACCGTGGCACCCGCGATGGCCTGTCGCTGGAGATCCATGAGCCAGGGCATGCGCCAATGGATGAGCTCAAGGTGATTTCCGATGCCTGGCTGACCGGCAAGAACGTGCGCGAGAAAGGTTTCTCCCTCGGTCGTTTCAGCGATGACTACCTCAAGCATTTCCGCGTCGCGGTGATTCGTTTCGAAGGGCGTCCGGTAGCGTTCGCCAACTTGCTCGAGACTTACGGCCACGACCTGGCCAGCCTCGACCTGATGCGCGCGCACCCGGATGCCCCCAAGCTGACCATGGAGTTCATGATGGTCGGCCTGATTCAACATTATAAAAATCATGGATACGCGCGTTTCAGCCTGGGCATGGTGCCGCTGTCGGGGTTGCAACCCCGTCGCGGTGCACCGCTGACCCAGCGCCTGGGCTCGATGGTCTTCCGCCGTGGTGAGCAGCTTTACAACTTCCAAGGTTTGCGCCGCTTCAAAGACAAGTTCCAGCCTGACTGGGAACCCCGTTATATGGCCGTGCCCGCCGGACTCGATCCGCTGGTTGCCCTGGCCGACACTGCTGCCCTGATTGCGGGCGGCTTGACTGGATTGGTGAAACGCTGATGATTCAACGCTCCCTGCGGTACGTACTGGCCACACTGGTAGTGCTGGCCCTGATTCTCGGTGGCGGTTACTGGTACCTCAAACGTCCGGCGCCAGAACCGACCCTGGAACAGCTGACACCGGCCGGCGGCGCGGCGATGACCCGTGTCATTCCCGGCAACACGCCCCGCGCCCAGGTGCTGGTGGCGGTCAATGAAGACCAGAAACTCAGCGACAAGCAATTGATGACCCTCAGCCGCAGCGGTTCGGCGCAGATCGTTCAAGTGATCCTGCCCAAGGAATGCCTGCTGCAAAGCCGCGCCCTGCAAGCGGGCCTGAGAGAACTCAAAGGCCCGGCGACCCTGGTCAGCGGCATCGGCCCTGGCGCCGTGCTGGCGTGGCGCTGGTTGTCCGAGCAGAAGGACGACAAGTCCCAGGCCGTTTCGGTGGACCTGGCCCTGGAAAAACCCGGCTGCACCCACCTGCTGCCGAAAAGCGCCGCTCACGGCCACTGGCTGGTGGCGTGGAACGACAACCCGGACGACACCAGCGCCGGTTTCGTACGCGACCAACCCAACGCCGAAACCAGCATTAGCGACTACGACATCAACCTGCCACAAGTGCTGAACAACGAACTGCGCAAGCTCCTCGTCGGTGGCGACAAAGCCGCTGGCGGCCTGCAGATTCCAGTGGTTGAAGTGCCGGCCGGCCAGGCCAAGGATACGGTCACCCTGTTCCTCTCCGGCGACGGTGGCTGGCGCGACCTCGACCGCGACGTGGCGGGCGAGATGGCCAAGATCGGCTACCCGGTGGTCGGCATCGACACCCTGCGCTACTACTGGCAGCACAAGAGCCCGGAGCAAAGCGCCCTGGACCTCGCCGAACTGATGCAGCACTACCGGCAGAAATGGGGCACCAAGCGCTTCATCCTGACCGGCTACTCGTTCGGTGCTGACGTATTGCCGGCGATCTACAACCGCCTGGAAGCCTCGGAACAGCAACGCGTCGACGCAATCATCCTGCTGGCCTTCGCCCGCACTGGCAGCTTCGAGATCGAAGTCGAAGGCTGGCTCGGCAACGCCGGCAAAGAAGCCGCCACCGGCCCGGAAATGGCCAAGCTGCCCGCCGAGAAAGTGGTGTGCATCTACGGTGAAGAAGAAACCGACGAAAGCGGCTGCACCGACAAGACCGCCGTGGGCGAAGCGATCAAACTGCCCGGCGGTCACCACTTCGACGAGAACTACCCGAAACTGGCCCAGCGGTTGGTGGAGGTGATTGAGAAGCGTCAGGCGAAGGAAGAGGCGGCGCAGGAGTGATTTGAACCCCGCCCAACAAAAAGCCCCTGCTACCCAATGGTAGCGGGGGCTTTTTTTACATGTACGAAAATGAAGCGCTCTCAGCTAGCCGGACTTTATGTCGATGTTCTTTGCTTCCAAGGCTAAAGCTGAACATCTATCCATGTGACGTCATCTTCAACAGCATAAAAGTCGCCATTAGGTGCTGCCAGCAAGCTGCTTTGCTGCGACTCAGTCAACTCGGCCCAGAATCCATCGGTCACGAACACCAGTCGCTCACCGGCGGCCAATGGGTGGAAAACAAAGTCAGGGTTCGGGACACGATCAACTTTCAGGCATCGGGTTATCCAGTTTCGAGCCGGATCTTGCGCCAGCTCACGATGCGAACGGTCCCGCCTCCAATTCGCCTTGCAGTGGGGCGGCGTAATCCACTCGATCGTGCCTGCCGGTGTCACCACACCGCACGAACAGTCACCCTCATAGGCAAGCGTGAGCTTCCCATGAGCCGCGAGACCGACCAGGTAACACGTGGTCCCTGTCTGGTCCACAAACAAAGTGGAGTGAAGCTCAGCCAGCACTGAACCAAGTGCCCGCTCAACTGCTCCGTGCTCAGGGATATCAGTCCCCTGCGCCATGTGTTTCGGGTAGGCCTCTAAAACACCTTTTACGAAGCGCTCGGCCAGTTGCCCACTGCCGGGCTTTGACGTTCCGTCCGTGATGACGAACAGCCCTCTGTCGCCGTCGCAGAAAGCTCCAGCGTAGTCATGATTGGTTTTCCTGGCTCGTCCTATTACTGATCTGGTGTTGTATTTCATGCGTTGCCCAGATCCTTCATGCGCGTGTGGATGATTCGTCCTCTACCCGGATTCGCCTGCACCGAGCCCGAGCTTTCAATCACGTAGTCGATTCCACTGAGCGCCGTGAGCTCTCGAATTCCAGTCGTGATGAAGTTCTTGAGCTCAGTCTCAGCTTGGCGAACTTCTTCCAATAACTCTGTACGACCATCAATCAAGATGATGATGTCTTCGACGTCTTTGTGGTACGGGTCGCCCTGACCGCGACCGCAAAAGGCCTCTAGCTTCGTCGCAAGAAAGTAGGTCGGTTTAAATATCTGGATGACCGTACCGCTGGGCAACGTAAATCTATCGGCCCTCGACAGCCCCTCCACGAACCAACGGTTGGCATATCCGAGAACAGCGGGGTCGGAAGGCATCACGTCAACCACAACGTCGTTGAAGCGGAAACGACAGTTGACTTCATCCTCACCGGTGATCTTAAAGTTCTTGGCTGCCAGCCGTTCTGTGAGGTGTTGCCAGGCGCTAATACCTGCCAGTTCGATCACCAAGTCAACATCATCCGTGAAACGAATGTCATCCAGCACAGTAGCGTCAGTAATCAGCATGGCCGTAGTGCAGCCGCCGACGAAGGCAACCTCAGCGAGAAACTCCTCCCCCAATCCGTCTGCAACAAACTCGATGAGCTCAAAGATGTGATCAGCGTTTGATGACATGCTATTTGAGCCCCATCCCTGCCTTTAGAATGTTAATCGCCACGCCACACTCTCGCGGACCGCCAAGACGGATCGCATCAGCAAGCGCAAGGTAATGGTAAAGGGTCCTATCCTTCTTGACCGCTTCCGGCACGGTTTTGTAGAGCGGCTCTATCGCCTGGCCACGCTCAGTTCCGAGTGGATCAGGCCAAACCGGAATCAGCCCGCCAGCGCTCTTGATGCTTTTGGACAGCGCTGGTGCTGCGAAGCCTGTTGGAATGCCGCGAACCATTGCGCCCGGCTTCACGGGGAAAAAGTATTTCAAAGCATGCTCGGTGATTTTCAGCAGCTCTCGCCGATTAACTTTCGCAAGTCCGGTGTCGTAGTCATTGGTCAGCAATCCAGCCTCGCGACATCTGGCTATCGAATTTGAAATTTCGCTTTTGCTTAGCCCAAGAGACGCAGACAACGCACGCAATGAATAACCTTCACTCCAGCTCGTCAGCGGCGCAGAAGGTACCGGCTCTAACCACCCTTCCCACCCATTATCCTCGCCCAAGGATGAGTCGAACTCCTGGCGGCGGAATACAGCTTCTTCACCATCAGCGGGGTAAGTCACTAGCGGCTGCCCCACTCGCCCTCCTGCCCTCAGATTTATCTGCGTGGGCCTCAGCAATTCCTCAACCGTATTGGAATTCGATTGAGATTCCATCCTCCCAAAAAGATTCTCTTCCTGGGCGTGAAGGCTGGCCATCTTGAACAAAAGCAATATGTCTTGACTCTTCATGAAACCAGAAACCCCAAGTGTCCACATTCCATAAAACGTGGACACTTGTCTCATTGAAAATATTGGGCCGTCAAGTTTTTTAGAAATCAGTTATCGCTGAGGAACCTGCAGATCATCTGCCAATTCGCCAACAGAGAGGAGAGTGACGACTCCGCTTTCATTCGCCGGCTACAACGACGCAAAAACTCCAGCGACTTATAAAATCGCTCGCCGTGTTGAGCTTCGTTTAACTTAAGGTGACGCAATATCAGATGACGCCCGCAGACCTTGTAGGCAAACTCCGAATCGTGTTTTTTGGGCACTTTGATGCCTTGTTGCGCTTTTCTTTGACGGGATAGTCTCCGGACGTCGCTGACCATTCAGCGATCGGGCTTGGAAACCCGTCGAATCAAAGCGCTAGAGTCCCCTGCATGAATGCAAACGATTTTATGGCTGCAATCTAGAGTAATGGCGGCTGTGCGTGGGACGCCCTCGGGCGTGCCGGTTCCTTGGTTCCCGGTTTTCCAACCTGCGTACAGCTGCCACCCATTCGCTTGGAAACGAATGTGGCAGCTCCTCGAACCCTGGAGTAAAACCATGACAAATACAAAACAGTCCGAAGCCTCAGAATTAAAAACCATCGGCCTCACCCCCTTCATCTACTGTTCAAACCAACCGCTGTTCCATGTCACGCGAGACGTTCCCCTCGGCGATGCGCTAGCCATGGCCTCCGATTTTCTGTTCCTGGCCAAGGAACTGACCCGAGATGCTGCCTTTAATCGTGATACCGACCGCCATATCTGGGCCGCACATTATCTGACGGCGATGAGCAAGGCCGTGGTGGATGATGCGGTGAAAGTGTTGGAGCGACCGGCTGCGACGAATACCGAATCTAAAAAATGATGGCATGAGCCCAATTCAGCAGGCGCCAAGATTCCTTGTGGGAGCGAGCCTGCTCGCGATGACGGCGGTACATCCAATATACCTGTGACTGACAGAATGCTTTCGCGAGCAGGCTCGCTCCCACAGGGGGCTGCGTGAAGCTCGGATCAGGACACAAGACACAAAAAAGCCCCCGCTGCCGCACTGGCAACGGGGGCTTTTTGATGTCGCGGGCTTACATCTCGACCTGCGTCCCCAACTCAATCACCCGGTTCAACGGCAGATTGAAGAACCGCAGATTGCCATTGGCATTCTTCAACATGAACGCAAACAACGCCTCGCGCCAACGCGCCATGCCTTCGAGTTTGGAGGCGATAACCGTCTCGCGACTGAGGAAGTAGGTGGTGCGCATCGGGCTGAAGTCGAGGTCATCGAGATGACACAGCTTGAGCGCTTGCGGCACGTCCGGTTCGTCAACGAAGCCAAAATGCAGGATCACCCGGAAGAACCCTTCGCCGTAGGAATCGACCTCGAAGCGCCGCGTCGGCGGTACTCGCGGGATGTCTTCGTACACCACGGTCAACAGCACCACTTGCTCGTGCAGTACCTGGTTATGCAGCAGGTTGTGCAACAGCGCATGAGGCACAGCATCCGGGCGCGCAGTCAGGAACACGGCGGTGCCCTGAACACGATGCGGCGGTTGTACCGCAATACTGCTGATGAAAATCGGCAGCGGCAGCCCGCCTTCGTCCATGCGCTCTACCAGCAACTGCTTGCCGCGTTTCCAGGTGGTCATCAGCACGAACAGCGCAATACCGGCGATCACCGGGAAGGCCCCGCCCTGAACGATTTTCGGCACGTTGGCCGCGAAGTACAGACCGTCCACCAGCAGGAAACCAATCAACACCGGCACGGCAAGGACTGGCGGCCATTTCCACAGCAGCAACATCACCGCCGACACCAGGATGGTGGTCATCAGCATCGTACCCGTCACCGCCACGCCATAGGCCGAAGCCAGGGCGCCAGAGGATTCGAAGCCGAGCACCAACAGGATCACGCCGACCATCAGCGCCCAGTTCACCGCACCGATGTAGATCTGGCCCTGTTCGGCGCTGGAGGTGTGTCGGATGTGCATGCGCGGAATGTAGCCGAGCTGAATCGCCTGACGAGTCAGGGAGAACGCACCGGAAATCACCGCCTGCGAGGCAATCACCGTGGCCAGGGTCGACAATCCCACCAATGGAATCAACGCCCAGCTTGGCGCCAACAGATAGAACGGGTTACGCGCCGCTTCCGGATCACCGAGCAGCAACGCACCCTGGCCGAAGTAGTTCAGCACCAGCGCCGGCAGCACAAGGATGAACCAGGCGCGGGCAATCGGCTTGCGCCCGAAGTGGCCCATGTCGGCGTACAGCGCTTCGGCGCCGGTCAATGCCAGCACCACTGCGCCGAGGATCGCCACGCCCATGCCCGGATGCTGGGTGAAGAAACGTACGCCCCAGACCGGGTTCATCGCTTGCAACACTTCCGGGTGCTGCACGATGCCGTAGATACCCAGCGCGCCCAGGACCAGGAACCAGGTGACCATGATCGGCCCGAACAGAATGCCGATACGCGCGGTGCCGTGGCTCTGGATCAAAAACAGCGCCACCAGCACGATCAACGACAGCGGCACCACCCAATGGTCGATGCCTTCGAAGGCCAGTCCGAGGCCTTCAATCGCCGAGAGCACGGAAATCGCCGGGGTGATCATGCTGTCGCCATAAAACAGCGCCGCGCCGATCAGCCCGCAGACCACCAGCAACGTCCGCAATTTCTTATGCCCCGACGCCGCCCGCCGGGCCAGCGCGGTCAACGCCATGATCCCGCCTTCGCCCTGGTTGTCGGCACGCAGCACAAACATCATGTACTTGATCGAGACGACCCAGATCAGCGACCAGAAGATCAGTGCCAGGATGCCCAACACGCCGTCATGGTTGACCGGCACACCGTAGCCACCGGAAAACACTTCTTTGAGGGTGTACAGCGGGCTCGTGCCGATGTCGCCATAAACCACCCCGACCGCCGCGACCAGCATGCCGATCGGCTTCGCCGCCGAATGCCCGGCGCTCGCTGCCTGACTACTTGCCTGACCCATCCAACACTCCCACTACCCAGACCGGACTTCTTTAAAGAAGCACTATGCTTTGTCACGCAGCATGCGCTGTTTTACGTACTGTTACAGACGTTTTGTTGACTGTAAAAAATCGGTAAAGCGTAACGGCGCGAAGCATAGCGTAGCACTCGTCGTATTTCCCTCCATAAAGCTGGTCAATTGAACGTCTCATCGCTAGAATTGCGCACTTTTTGATCAGAGGCGCAGCAAGCGCCCGTTTGTCGCCTTGCCGTCTTCGGCTGGAGGCGTCACAAATACCGAGGTTAGACATGTCCACCACTCCTGCGCCGGCCAATCCAAAGGTTGGCTTCGTATCCCTGGGTTGCCCCAAAGCACTGGTCGACTCCGAGCGCATCCTTACCCAGCTGCGCATGGAAGGTTATGACGTTGTGTCCACCTACCAGGACGCCGATGTCGTGGTGGTCAACACCTGCGGCTTCATCGACTCGGCCAAGGCCGAATCCCTGGAAGTGATCGGTGAAGCCATCAAGGAAAACGGCAAGGTCATCGTGACCGGCTGCATGGGCGTCGAAGAAGGCACCATCCGCAACGTGCACCCGAGCGTGCTGGCCGTGACCGGTCCGCAGCAGTACGAGCAAGTGGTCAATGCCGTGCACGACGTCGTGCCGCCGCGTCAGGATCACAACCCGCTGATCGACCTGGTGCCGCCGCAAGGCATCAAGCTGACCCCGCGCCACTACGCGTACCTGAAGATTTCCGAAGGCTGCAACCACAGCTGCAGCTTCTGCATCATCCCGTCGATGCGCGGCAAACTGGTCAGCCGTCCGGTCGGTGACGTGCTCGACGAGGCCCAGCGCCTGGTCAAGGCCGGCGTCAAAGAGCTGTTGGTGATCTCGCAGGACACCAGCGCCTACGGCGTCGACGTGAAATACCGCACCGGTTTCTGGAATGGTGCGCCGGTAAAAACCCGCATGACCGAACTCTGCGAAGCCCTGAGCACCCTCGGTGTCTGGGTGCGCTTGCACTACGTCTACCCGTACCCGCACGTCGACGAGCTGATCCCGCTGATGGCTGCCGGCAAGATCCTGCCGTACCTGGACATCCCGTTCCAGCACGCCAGCCCGAAAGTCCTGAAAGCCATGAAACGCCCGGCGTTCGAAGACAAGACCCTGGCGCGCATCAAGAACTGGCGCGAGATCTGCCCGGACCTGATCATCCGTTCGACCTTCATCGTCGGCTTCCCCGGCGAAACCGAAGAAGACTTCCAGTACCTGCTGAACTGGCTGACCGAAGCCCAGCTCGACCGCGTCGGCTGCTTCCAGTACTCGCCGGTCGAAGGCGCACCGGCCAATCTGCTGGACGCGGCCATCGTTCCGGACGACGTCAAGCAAGACCGCTGGGACCGCTTCATGGCGCACCAGCAGGCCATCAGCTCGGCGCGTCTGCAAATGCGCGTCGGCCGCGAAATCGAAGTGCTGGTCGATGAAGTCGACGAGCAAGGCGCCGTTGGCCGCTGCTTCTTCGATGCCCCGGAAATCGACGGCAACGTGTTCATCGACAACGGCAGCAACCTCAAGCCAGGCGACAAGGTCTGGTGCAAAGTGACCGACGCCGACGAATACGACCTGTGGGCTGAACAGATCTAAACGCAAAAAATACGAAAAGCCCTGCTCTCTTGACGAGATGCGGGGCTTTTTTACGTCTATCGTTTTGTGGAAGAAAGGACTCGCACAACCATCGGTGAAAAGGGGCATTCGGCCATGCGCCAACATTCGGTCATTCACACACCGAAACAGAGCGATTATCAGGAACTGACGCAAGTCTGGGAGGCCTCGGTGCGCGCCACCCATGACTTTCTGCCGGACAGCTACATCGAACTGTTGAAGAACCTGGTGCTGACCCGCTACCTCGACGCGGTCATGCTGATCTGCACCAAGGACGCGCGCCAGCGCATCACCGGGTTCGCCGGCGTCGCGGCGGGCAAGATCGAAATGCTCTTCATCGACCCCGCTCATCGCGGCCAGGGCCTGGGCAAACAGTTGCTGCGTTACGCCATGGAACACCTGAACGCCGATGAACTGGACGTCAACGAGCAGAACCCGCAGGCGCTGGGGTTCTACTTCAAACAAGGGTTCGAGGTGATCGGCCGCTCGGAGGTCGACGGCATGGGCCAGCCTTATCCGCTGTTGCACATGCGGCTGCGCCAGGCGCAACAACGAACGCGCAATGGCTGACATCGTAGAACCCCAGTGGGAGCTGGCCTGCCAGCAATTGCATCACCTTGGTGTATCCGACAAACCGTAGCGTCTGTATCGCTGGCGGGCCAGCTCCTACAGGAAATTCAACCGTACTGAAATGGAGCCGGGATTAACCGGCGCCCAGCAGGTACAATGCTCACCCCTTTTTTGTTACGGCCCTGTCATGACTGACCCGATTCGTCTCTCCAAACGCCTCATCGAACTCGTCGGCTGTTCCCGTCGGGAGGCTGAGCTGTTCATCGAGGGCGGCTGGGTCACCGTGGACGGCGAAGTCATCGACGAGCCGCAGTTCAAGGTCGACACCCAGAAAGTCGAGCTCGACCCGGAGGCCAAGGCCACCGCGCCGGAGCCGGTGACCATCCTGTTCAACGTGCCGGCCGGCATGGACGCGGACACCGCCATGGCGTCCATCAGCGCCGACACCCTGAGCGAAGAGCACCGCTTCAGCAAACGTCCGCTCAAGGGCCATTTCCTGCGCCTGACCGCCAGCACCGACCTGCAGGCCAACGCCAGCGGGCTGCTGGTGTTCACCCAGGACTGGAAGATCCTGCGCAAGCTCACCGCCGACTCCGCGAAAATCGAGCAAGAGTATGTGGTCGAGGTTGAAGGCGACATGGTGGCCCACGGCCTCAACCGCCTGAACCACGGCCTGACCTACAAGGGCAAGGAACTGCCGCCGGTCAAAGCCAGCTGGCAGAACGAAAACCGCCTGCGTTTTGCGATGAAGAACCCACAACCGGGCGTGATCGCCCTGTTCTGCCAGGCCGTCGGCCTGAAGGTCGTCGCCATCCGCCGCATCCGCATCGGCGGCGTGTCCATCGGCAAAGTGCCGCTGGGTCAATGGCGCTACCTGTCCGGCAAAGAGAAGTTCTAAGGCTTTTCACGCCGCCATACATTTCGGCGCCGCGGCTTGTGCGGCGCCCACTGCTGAATATCAGGATTGCACACCATGATTCATAACGA
This sequence comes from Pseudomonas sp. IT-P171, assembly GCF_949767765.1. NCBI lineage: Bacteria > Pseudomonadati > Pseudomonadota > Gammaproteobacteria > Pseudomonadales > Pseudomonadaceae > Pseudomonas > Pseudomonas sp. IT-P171. Next base: position 141,119 of record NZ_CATKQN010000057.1, on the reverse strand, counting down.
CGTACTGCGCAGCGTGCGCTACATGCTCGACATCAGCGACAAGAAAGTCATCGAGATCATCAAGCTCGGCGGCATGGACGTGTCCCTGGAAGACCTGTTGACCTACCTCGACAAGAAAGAAGAAGACGAAGAAGGTTTCGTACGCTGCCCGGACGAAGTCATGGCGCATTTCCTCGACGGTCTGGTGATCTTCAAGCGCGGCAAGGACGAAAGCCGTCCGCCGCAGCCGATCGAAGTGCCGGTGACCAACAACATCATCCTGAAGAAACTGCGCGTGGCCTTCGAACTGAAAGAAGACGACATGCACGCGATCCTCAAGGCCGCCGAGTTCCCGGTCTCCAAGCCTGAACTGAGCGCGCTGTTCCGCAAGTTCGGCCACACCAACTATCGTCCGTGCGGCGACCAGTTGCTGCGCAACTTCCTCAAGGGCCTGACCCTGCGCGTTCGCCCGCAGTAAGCGCGCCCCGCGGATCTTCTGTGTAGGCGCTGCCGAAGGCTGCGATCTTGTGATTTTCGAAATCAAGATCAAAAGATCGCAGCCTTCGGCAGCGCCTACAAGGCTGTATAGAGCTTCATTCCTCGCAAAAATAGTGGCTCCGCTTCGGGCGGCTGACGACTAGGGTGTATTGACCCTCAGCTCTCAGGATTCGCCATGCACCCGTACTTTTCCCTGCAAGGCCGCACCGCTCTGGTGACCGGCGGCACCCGTGGTATCGGCAAAATGATCGCCAAGGCCTATGTCGAGGCCGGCGCCACCGTGTACGTCTGCTCGCGGGACGCCGAAGCCTGCCTGCAAACCGCCGAGGAGCTGAGTGCCCTCGGTCACTGCCACGGCGTGGCGGCCAATCTGGCCACCGAAGAAGGTGTGCTTCAACTTGCCACGCGACTGGGCGAACAGATCAACCATCTGGATATTCTGGTGAACAACGCTGGCACCACCTGGGGCGCGCCCCTGGAAAGCTACCCGGTCAAGGGCTGGGAAAAGGTCATGCAGCTCAACGTGACGTCGGTGTTCAACTGCATCCAGCAGTTCTTGCCGCTGTTGCGCAAGGCCGGTTCAGAAGCCAATCCGGCGCGGATCATCAACATCGGCTCGGTGGCGGGGATTTCCTCCTTCGGCGAACAGGCGTATGCCTATGGGCCGAGCAAAGCGGCCTTGCACCAATTGTCGCGGATTCTGGCGCGGGAGCTGGTGAGCCAGCACATCAACGTCAACGTGATCGCGCCGGGACGTTTTCCGAGCAAGATGACGCAGCACATAGGCAACGATGAACAGGCGCTGGCGGACGATACGGCGCTGATTCCGATGAAGCGCTGGGGGCGCGAGGAAGAGATGGCGGCGTTGGCGATCAGTCTGGCGAGTACGGCCGGGGCGTATATGACCGGGAATATCATTCCGCTGGATGGTGGGTTCAGTCTCTGATACCCGCTTTTGTGGCGAGGGAGCGTGCTCCCGCTCGGTTGCGAAGCAACCGCCTACAGCACCGAGTTTCCCCTGGATAAAACCAGTGAAGGTGGTTGGGGGCGCTTCGCGCCCCAGCGGGAGCAAGCTCCCTCGCCACAGGGTGCGCATGGGCTATCATGTTCGCCCTCATTCCCGCCTCGATCGCAAACCATGACCTACAGCGTTTCCCCCATCGGCTTCGTTCGCTCCTGCTTCAAGGAGAAGTTCGCCATCCCGCGCCAGCCACAACTGGCCCCGGCCGCTCGCGGCGTGCTGGAACTGGTGGCGCCGTTCGATCAGGGCGATGCGGTGCAAGGCCTGGAGCAAGTGAGTCATATCTGGCTGCTGTTTCTGTTCCACCAGGCCCTGGAAGAAAAACCCCGCCTGAAAGTCCGCCCTCCTCGCCTCGGCGGCAACAAGTCCATGGGCGTGTTCGCCACCCGCGCGACGCACCGACCCAATGGCATCGGCCAATCCGTGGTGAAGCTGGACAAGGTCGAAGCCAATCGCCTGTGGATATCCGGCATCGACCTGCTCGACGGCACGCCGATTCTCGACATAAAACCCTACGTGCCTTACGCCGACATCATCGACACAGCCTCCAACAGCATCGCCAGCGCTGCGCCGCCGTTGATTCCTGTGCGGTGGGCGGAGACGGCGCTGCAACAAGCTCACGAGCACGCTCAGCGCCTCGGCGAGCCGTTGGTTGCCCTGATTGATCAATGCCTGGCACAAGACCCACGTCCGGCGTACCAGACGCCTACACCTGAGCGGGAATATGGAGCGCAGTTCTGGGATCTGGATGTGCGCTGGCATTATCCCGAGGCGGGCGTCATCCGCGTCCTGGAAGTCATTCCCGCAAAAACCTGAACGCCAGAAACCACTGTGGGAGCGAGCCTGCTCGCGATAGCGGTGTGGCAGTCGGCAATAATGCTGACTGATACACCGCTATCGCGAGCAGGCTCGCTCCCACAGGGAAAGCAAAGCCGTCAGGCGTTGTGCTTACTTCTCGACGAACGCACGCTCGATCAGGTAATCACCCGGCTCGCGCATCCGCGGCGAAACTTTCAGGCCGAAGCTGTTCAACACTTCGCTGGTCTCGTCGAGCATGCTCGGGCTGCCGCACAGCATGGCGCGGTCGTCCTGCGGGTTGATCGGTGGCAGACCGATGTCGCTGAACAGCTTGCCGCTGCGCATCAGGTCGGTCAGGCGACCTTCGTTCTCGAACGGCTCACGGGTCACGGTCGGGTAGTAGATCAACTTGTCACGCAGGGCCTCGCCGAAGAACTCGTTCTGCGGCAAGTGCTCGGTGATGAATTCGCGGTAAGCGACTTCGTTGACGTAACGTACGCCGTGGCACAGGATCACTTTTTCGAAACGCTCGTAGGTTTCCGGGTCCTGGATGACGCTCATGAACGGCGCCAGGCCGGTACCGGTGCTGAGCAGGTACAAATGTTTGCCAGGCTTCAAGTCATCCAGCACCAGCGTGCCGGTAGGCTTCTTGCTGATGATGATCTCGTCGCCTTCCTTCAGATGCTGCAACTGGGAAGTCAACGGGCCATCAGGCACCTTGATGCTGAAGAACTCGAGATGCTCTTCCCAGTTCGGGCTGGCAATCGAGTAAGCGCGCATGAGCGGCCGGCCGTTGGGCTGTTGCAGGCCGATCATCACGAACTGACCGTTCTCGAAGCGCAGGCCCGGATCGCGGGTGCACTTGAAGCTGAACAGAGTGTCGTTCCAGTGGTGAACACTGAGGACACGCTCGTGGTTCATGTTGCTCATGTACGTGGGACTCCTGGAGATTTTGCCTGCGCCTATGATGTGCGCAATTGCATAGCATTCTAATGGCAGCGACAATATCTGTTAAATGGATTATTAAGATAAGGGTTATCGGTTATATAGATATGCGATTTACTCTCCGTCAACTTCAAGTCTTTGTCGCCGTCGCCCAGCAGGAAAGCGTATCCCGTGCTGCGGGCTTGCTCAACCTGTCGCAATCGGCGGCGAGCACCTCCATCACCGAACTGGAACGCCAGTCGAGCTGTCAGCTGTTCGATCGCGCGGGCAAACGGTTGAGCCTCAACGCCCTCGGCAAACAGCTGTTGCCGCAAGCGGTGGCGCTGCTCGACCAGTCCAAGGAAATCGAAGACCTGCTCAACGGCAAGTCCGGCTTCGGCTCTTTGGCTGTCGGCGCGACGCTGACCATCGGTAATTACCTCGCCACGCTGCTGATCGGCAGCTTCATGCAGCTCCACCCGGAAAGCCAGGTGAAGCTGCACGTGCAAAACACTGCCAACATCGTGCAGCAAGTTGCCCACTATGAAATTGATCTGGGTCTAATCGAAGGCGACTGCAGCCATCCGGACATCGAAGTACAGAGTTGGGTCGAGGATGAGCTGGTGGTGTTCTGCGCGCCCCAGCACCCGCTGGCCATTCGGGGCACGGCGACCATGGAAGAACTGAGCCATGAGGCGTGGATCCTGCGGGAACAGGGCTCTGGTACGCGGCTGACCTTTGATCAGGCCATGCGTCACCATCGCAGCGCGTTGAATATCCGCCTGGAGCTGGAACACACTGAAGCGATCAAGCGCGCGGTAGAGTCGGGATTGGGCATTGGCTGCATTTCACGGCTGGCCCTGCGCGATGCATTCCGCCGCGGCAGCCTGGTGCCGGTGGAGACACCGGACCTGGACCTGGCGCGGCAGTTCTACTTCATCTGGCACAAACAGAAATATCAGACGTCAGCGATGCGCGAATTCCTCGACCTGTGCCGCGCCTTCACCGCCGGGGTGCAGCGCAGCGACGAGATCGTGCTGCCCACCATCGCTTAAAGCAGGATCACCGCCCACACCAGCCCGATCATGGTCAACGCTACGAACTGGGCGGCGCTGCCCATGTCCTTGGCGTTCTTGGACAGCGGGTGAAGCTCAAGGGAGATGCGGTCAATGGCCGCTTCCACCGCAGAGTTGAGCAACTCGACGATCAATGCCAACAAACAGACGGCAATCAACAGCGCCTGCTCGACGCGGCTGACGTTCAAAAAGAACGAAATCGGGATCAGGATGACATTGAGCAACACCAGTTGCCGAAAAGCCGCTTCGCCGGTGAAGGCTGCGCGCAGGCCGTCCAGGGAGTAACCGGAAGCGTTGAGGATGCGTTTCAGGCCGGTCTGGCCTTTGAAAGGGGACATAAAGTGGCAACTGACCAAAAAAGGAGTGGGAAAGCTAGATCAACCGAAGTCAAAAAAGCGTGAAGGGGCCAACCTTTAGTGGCTTGAAATTGACTCAAGTTGTTGCAGGAGCAACGCCGCCTGGGTCCGGGTGCGCACATTCAGCTTACGGAAAATCGCCGTGACGTGTGCCTTGATTGTTGCTTCGGACACGCTCAGTTCGTAGGCAATCTGCTTGTTCAACAAACCTTCGCAGACCATGGTCAACACCCGGAACTGCTGCGGCGTCAGGCTGGCAAGGCCTTCGCTGGCGGCCTTGGCTTCGTCGGAAACGCTGACTGCTTCAAACGCCTGGGGCGGCCAGAACACATCGCCATCCAGCACCGCACGTACGGCTTTCTGGATAACGCTCAGGTCACTCGATTTGGGAATGAAACCGCTGGCCCCGAACTCACGGGACTTGACCATGATCGAGGCCTCTTCCTGGGCCGACACCATCACCACTGGAATTTGCGGGTACTGACCGCGCAACAGCACCAGCCCGGAAAAACCGTAGGCTCCCGGCATGTTCAGGTCCAGCAGCACCAGATCCCAGTCGGACTTTTCGTCCAGACGGGTTTCCAGCTCGGCAATGCTCGCCACTTCCACCAGACGGACGTCCGGGCCAAGGCCAAGGGTCAACGCCTGATGCAGGGCGCTACGAAAAAGAGGGTGGTCATCGGCAATCAGGATTTCGTATGTGGCCATTTTTCAAATGATCCTGTTTTTCTAACAACTCGAGGTACAGCCACGGAGCTGCACCAACAGGGCACGTTCAACGCCAATCACGTGGCAATTCACGTAAAGAAACGGCGTATCAAACTTTGGCCGCGCCCTAATCGGCGCCAAGCATGCCCAGCGAAACCGGGGTGGTCAAGGTGTCTGGCCGGTACAGTTCTTTGCAGTATGGGCGACAATCAGGCCGAGACAGCAGCCGTTTTCTGCACGAAAGGCATCAGCTCGGCATGTGCCGGTGTCGTGACGTCCATTTCCAGCTGGCGTTTGGCATCGAGGTAATGCTGGCTGAACACATCGAAATAAGCGTCCAGTGCCGACGCGGCAGCGCCATCTCCCGCCAGATCGAGGCACAGCGCCGCCACTTCGGCCGTGCACAAATGCTCGCTGCGGGTCGACCGGCGCAGCCGATAACGTGAAAGCTTCTCGGGCAACAGGCTCAGGATCGGCAGCGCATCGAAATAAGGACTTTTGCGGAATATCTTCCGGGCTTCGGTCCAGGTCGCGTCCAGCAGAATGAACAGCGGCCGCTTGGCGCTATCGACTTCGACCGTGTTCGTCACTCGTTCAGGCGCAACGTACTCGCCGGGAAAGACCAGATACGGTTGCCATTGCGGGTCGGCGAGCAATGCCAGCAACTGCGGATCGGTTTCCGTACGCGACCAGATGAACGCATGGTTGTCGCGCACCACGTCAGCGATCAGCCAACCCGTATTGCTCGGTTTGAACACTTCCTTGTTGGTCATGATCAGGCACACGCCAGAGCGGGTCTCGACCTGCGGACGCCACGCGCACAGGCAATGGCTCTCGATCACGCGACAGGCACGGCAACGGGGTGCCCGCCAGCCACGGGCCTGAATCGGCTTGATGCCCTCCTCTTCGCGCTGATCACGCAAGCGGGCTACGGCGTTGGGGGCGTGGTTCATCGCAGGTAACACCGGCAGACAGGAAAACTCGGCACGAATAACACTCAGGGGGCCATAAAGGCCGGCAGTTTACCAGAGCGGCCGGCGCAAGCCTGTACCGTCCAGACAGGCTCCCCTATAATTCGTCACCACTGAACGCACAGTCATGTGACGGGTCGAAGCACCAGTCACTGAACCAGGAGAGTTTCATGTTGCGCCTTATCGTTCCCACCGCTGCCATTCTGCTGGCGTCGTCCTTCAACGCTCAGGCTGCGTCCTTGAGTGAGCAGAATCTCAACAGAGAGCTGCGCAACGTCGCCGCCCAAAGCAGCGTCGGCACGCCACGGGCGATCAACGAAGACATTCTCGATCAGGGCTACACCGCCGAAGGCAATGTGTTGATCAACCACTTGAGCGTGCAAAGCAGCCACGCCAACAAGATGCGCGCTGACCCCAAAGCCGTGTATTTCCAACTGGGCGCCTCTGTGTGCAACAACCCGTCGTTCCGCAAACTGATGGCCAAGGGCGCGGTCATGCGTTACGACTTCACCGAGGTGAAGACCAACCGCTCGGTCGGCTCCGCCAGCTATCAGGAATCGGATTGCCCGAAAGCGACACCGGCGAAGAAAAAGTAATTCAAGGGGAATGGGAATTGGCGCGCCGCTGTTCATCCTCGGCGCGCAGTTCTGCCAGAAGCGCCTGCAAATAGCGTGAGCGCCGGTCGGCTCCCTCCAGACGCCGGCAGCACTCCTCTTCAAGACTCAAATGATTGGTCTCGGCCGATGACTTCAATAATCGATACAGTTGCGTATCGATCTCCAGAATGACTCTGGCCATAGCATCCCGCCTCCTTGCACTTCGCCCTTGCTTGAGCGACAAAATCCTTGAACCGCTTGTATCGTGCGCCCTGCCATTGACGCAAAGTTGTCATGTCACGCCTGTTATTCAGTAAATCAGAGTACAGCTCACTCGGCGTGCGTTCAGACGAGCGGTGAAATCACCTTGCAAATCGTCATTAAGCGGTTGCCAGGAAAGACTTTGCAGCGCAATGATCAGGCCAGCGCAAATCACCGCGAGGGTCTAGATTCATAGTATTCCCGTTCACTTTTCAGGGCAGAAAAGGGGCTGCCTGGTTTGCGATGTTTGATGCGAATGTTTCCTTCATCCAAAGGAACAACAGAGCCTGTATGGAAGGAGAAGTTGATGCCTTACCAACCGAATGACCTCCTGAGCCGTCATTTCGAAGAAAGCGGCCACGACCTCACCAGCAAGGTCGAAGAACAACTCAACCTGGTTTCGCCCAACAGCCCGAACATCCCGATCTACCGAGACATGATCCTGACCGTGCTGCGCATGGCCCAGGAAGATCACAATCGCTGGAATGCCAAGATCACCCTGCAAGCCCTGCGCGAACTGGAACATGCCTTCCGCGTGCTCGAACAGTTCCGGGGGCGGCGTAAAGTTACTGTGTTCGGCTCGGCCCGAACGCCGATAGAACACCCGTTATACGGTCTGGCCCGAGAACTCGGCGCGGCACTGGCGCGCTCGGACCTGATGGTGATCACCGGTGCCGGCGGCGGCATCATGGCGGCCGCCCACGAAGGTGCCGGCCTGGAACACAGCCTGGGGTTCAACATCACCCTGCCCTTCGAGCAACATGCCAATCCCACTGTGAACGGCACCGCCAACCTGCTGCCGTTCCACTTCTTCTTTACCCGCAAGCTGTTCTTCGTCAAGGAAGCCGATGCGCTGGTCCTGTGCCCCGGCGGTTTCGGTACGCTGGACGAGGCACTTGAAGTGCTGACGCTGATCCAGACCGGTAAAAGCCCGCTGGTGCCAGTGGTACTGCTGGATGCTCCGGGAGGCAAGTTCTGGCAAGGCGCCCTGGACTTCATTCACCATCAACTGGAGGAAAACCGCTACATCCTGCCCACCGACATGAAGCTGGTGAGTCTGGTCTATAGCGCCGAAGAGGCGGTGGAACAGATCAATCAGTTCTACAGCAACTTCCACTCCAGCCGCTGGCTCAAGCATCAGTTCGTGATCCGCATGAATCACCAGCTCAGTGACGATGCGCTGGAACACATGCAGCACGCCTTCGCCGACCTGTGCCTGAGCGATCACTTCCATCAGCATGTCTACAGCGGTGAGGAGCACGACGAGCCGCAGTTCAGCCACCTTGCACGCCTGGCCTTTACCTTCAACGCGCGTGACCATGGACGCCTGCGGGAACTGGTGGATTACATCAACCTGCCGGAAAACTGGGCGCAGCCCAAACCTCAGGCACAACAACGCACGCGGGAACCATCGAAGGTTACGTGAGGCAAAAAAAACGGCCCGCTATCGAAATAGCGAGCCGTTTCAGTCAATCGTCCATCCCTCGGCCGCTGAACAAGCGGCTGATCATTTCCATGGAATAGCCCCGATAACTCAGGAACCGCCCTTGTTTGGCACGTTCCCGGGCGTCGATCGGTAAATGCCCGGAAAACTTGCGCCGCCAGGTGTCTTCCAGTTGTTCCTGCCAGTTAATACCGCTCTCACGTAACGCGAGTTCGATGTCGCTGCGTTGCAGGCCACGCTGTCTCAACTCTTCGCGGATACGCAAAGGGCCATAGCCGGAACGGGCACGGTAGGAAACGAAGCTTTCGAGGTAACGGGATTCGGACAGCAGGCCTTCTTCCGTCAAGCGGTCGAGTGCAGTGTCGATCATTTCAGGGAGGGCGCCGCGCTGACGCAGTTTACGCGTCAGCTCGACTCGACCATGCTCGCGGCGTGCGAGCAGGTCCATTGCGGTTCGCCGCACTGCGACGAGTGTATCGAGTACGGCGGTCATCGGATCAATCAGATATCAGCGTCAGCCAGGTCATCTTCAGTCTCTTTGACTGGCGATGCTTTGACGTCCGGCGCTGGAGTCAGCAGTTTGTCGCGCAGCTGCTTCTCAAGTTTCGCGGCGATTTCCGGGTTGTCCGCCAGGAACTTGGCCGAGTTGGCCTTGCCCTGACCGATCTTGGTGCCTTCGTAGGCATACCAGGCACCGGACTTCTCTACGAAACCGTGCAGAACACCCAGGTCGATCATCTCACCGTTGAGGTAGATGCCCTTGCCGTAAAGAATCTGGAACTCGGCCTGGCGGAACGGCGAAGCGACCTTGTTCTTCACAACCTTGACGCGGGTTTCACTACCGACGACTTCATCACCTTCTTTCACCGCGCCAGTACGGCGGATGTCCAGACGAACCGACGCATAGAACTTCAGCGCGTTACCACCGGTGGTGGTTTCCGGGCTGCCGAACATCACGCCGATTTTCATACGGATCTGGTTGATGAAGATCACCAGGCAGTTGGCGTTCTTGATGTTACCGGTGATTTTACGCAGCGCCTGGGACATCAGACGGGCTTGCAGGCCCACGTGCATGTCACCCATTTCGCCTTCGATTTCAGCCTTGGGTACCAGGGCAGCCACGGAGTCGACGATGATCACGTCAACCGCGTTGGAACGCACCAGCATGTCGGTGATTTCCAGGGCCTGCTCGCCAGTGTCCGGCTGGGAAACCAGCAGGTCGTCGACGTTGACGCCGAGTTTGCCGGCGTACTCAGGGTCGAGAGCGTGTTCGGCGTCGACGAATGCGCAGGTCGCGCCGGCTTTCTGAGCCTGGGCGATCACCGACAGGGTCAGTGTGGTTTTACCGGAGGATTCAGGACCGTAGATTTCAACGATACGGCCTTTTGGCAGACCGCCAATGCCGAGCGCGATGTCCAGCCCCAGAGAGCCCGTGGAGATAGCCGGGATCGCCTGACGGTCCTGATCGCCCATACGCATTACGGCACCCTTGCCGAATTGACGTTCGATCTGACCCAGGGCCGCAGCCAAGGCTTTCTTCTTGTTGTCGTCCATTAAAGTCCTCACGTAATCAATAAGGCCTGACGGCCAACACCTGTATAAGTAGACAGTATTATTCCACAGCGATTCAGTATCGCCTACCCCTGATTTGAGATTTCTCCAGAGGCATGGCGCAGCAGCCCCTCTAGCGCGGCCCTCACCGTTTGTCGGCGGACCTCGTCGCGGTTACCGGGGAAGTGCTGCACCTCGCTGAAGACCCGCTCACCCACCCCCCACGCCAGCCAGACCGTGCCTACCGGCTTGTTCGGCGAACCACCGTCCGGCCCTGCTACACCGCTGACCGCCACGGCAAAAGACGCCCGGCTTTTTTCCTGCGCACCTCGCACCATGGCCTCGACCACCTCGCGACTGACCGCCCCCACCGTCGCAAACAACTCGGCCGGGACATTCAATTGCTCGGTTTTCTGACGGTTGGAGTACGTGACATAACCCGCCTCGAACCATGCCGAACTCCCGGGAATGCGCGTGATGGCCTCGGAAATCCCACCGCCGGTACAGGACTCGGCCGCCGTGACGTGAGCATTGAGAACCTGAAGGCGCCTGCCAAGTTCAGCGGCCAGTTGGGTGATTTCTTTCACGGTCATCTCCTGAGCGAGCGGAATGGGAACTACCGTACACGAGCGGATCGCGCTTGCAAGTTACAGGATCGATCAAAATGTTAGCGCCGCAGCGCCCGGATATAGGCCTGACACGCCTGCAAGGCAATCAGTGCACGGTCGCTGGTGTCGGTGATGGCGATAATTCGTTGAGCATGCGCCGGGTCAAGTCGGGCGCGTAGGGGGCCATGATCCACGCCGCCGGTGCCGGAGGCGGTGGGCACTGCGCAGCCAGTGGCAGTGTCGCTGGCATCGAGGAGGACTGACAGCCGCACATCAGCAGTGGCAAGACGGTCGCGCAAGCGACCTTGATCACGTTGGGCATCGCTAAGCGCTCGATAATGGGTGTGTTCGCTGACCGACAGCCGTTGCTCCAGCGCCAGGCGCTTGTCCTGCTCGGCCTGTTGCCGGGCGGCGGCCGCCAGGGTTAGCTGGTTGAGCGTCGCCGCGTGCTGCCTGTCGAGCTCCGCCAGTTGGCGCCCGTAACGTCCATCCTGAAATCGCCAGGCCACCGCCGCCGAGCCACCGGCCAACACGGCCAGTAACACAACAATTCCAGCAACCCGCCACGATAAAGGGATCAAACCGAAGGCTGGCATAACACCGCCCTCGCCCGCGCCCACAGTTGCAAACGGTCTTGCAGCCCGTTCAGCCCACCATTGATCCGGCGGGTGATGCTGTTGAACTGGTCACGATCAGCCAGTTCGTTGAGGCCGTTTTGTGCCCAGAACCAGGCGGCAGATTCAGCGGCCCATTGCGGTAGCTCCAGCAGTTCCGGCCATTGGAGCAGTCGCTCGTCGCCGAATACACCGACACTGCACTGTTGATAGTTGTGGCGGCCAGTGATCTGAATCAAGCCACGACCGCGGTACTTTTGACCGTCGCCGTCGAGCGCTGCTGTATTACCCAAACGAGCGGCTAACAGGCCGGTGTCGTATTTGCTCAAATACCGGTCACTGCCGAGTTCGCGCACATACTGCAACTGCCCCGATTCGTGACCCACTTGCGCAAGGAAAGCGGCGCGGCGTTTGGGCGTGTTTATGGAATGGCCATCCATGGCGCCATTGAGGGCGGAAATGAAAACGCCCGCTTGGCTGCGGGCGTCTGGAAGTATTTGCTGTAATTGCAGAACCGTCAGCGGCATGAGTCGTGCTCCCTTCGCCATTTGATTAGCCAGACCGCGCCAATGCGTTATTGGGTGGCGTCCAGGCAGGTCGCGTCGATCACGCAGCGATAGCTTTGAAATTTGTCGCCGCTGGCAGTGACCTTGTCGATTGACCAGTAACCGCGCATGAAATCCGGCCAGGAAGGGTCCAGCAGCAAAACGCCCTCGGCGGACAGGGCCGGATTGCCAGGACAGCCGATTTTTACCTTGAGTTTTTCACGCAACAATTTGCGCACCTCTCCCTCTCCGACGTCCCTGGCCTCTTCTTCATTCTGACAAAGCCGGCCGATGACCTTGAACGGCGCGCTACCGGTTTCAACCACCCGCACCATCCCGGCCGCCGCGTCCCACCAACTCGTCTTGCAGCCCTGGTTTTTCGCCCGGGCAGTGTCATCGAGCGTGGCGGAGATGAAGGCGCGATCGCCTGGACGATTGTCCGTGGTCACCGACAATTTCACCTCGGGCAACACCTTGCCCGACAGCGACTTGATCTGACCGGGAAGCGCCAGCACATACAGTTCATTCACCGGTTTGGCGATTGCGTGATGCCTGAGGGCAAGGCGTGTCAGGAACGCCATGTCGCTTTCGTTGGACTGATCGATGTGATCGATTTTTTTCAGTGCCAGTTGGGGAGCCACACGTGGCGAAAAGCCGTGCCGGGAAGCTATCTCGCGAAACAGCGCACCCAGGGTGGTCGGGCCGTGACTGGCGGATCGACGCAGCAGGAACCCGGTCTTGTCCGCGACACTGAACGGCGCCGCGGTGGCCACCAGTGTCAAGCGAAGCGGGAACAGCGTCGGTGTCAGGCGAGACACCATGAACTGGCCCTTGTCCACCCACCCGGACTCCACGTAACCAACCCGCAAGCCCACCTTGCCGCCCAGGATCGGCAGCCCTTCGAGCCCTTCCAGGTCGAGCGTCAAGGTCAATTGATCGGACTCGATACCGGCGGCATCGATGTGCTCCCAGCTGATCAGGCGCTTATTGATCAGGGCCTCATTGGCCCCATAAATGTATACCGCTGGCGTGAAACCCAATGCCATGGAGCCTCCTTAATCCCACGCGGTAACCGGCGTGATCACAACGGGTTTTGCGTCAATTTCCGGCAGTACCACCCAGACGCCCGCAGGCAATACCGGCCCCGGTTCCGCCAGTGTGGGGTTGAGCCGCCACAGTGCTTCTTCAACGACATCGTCACAGCGACCCAGTTCGCGGTACAGCAACAGGTTCACCGAATCACCGGCCAGACTTCGAACTCTACGCATGGATGAACTCCGACAGGTCTACTGCCCAACTGACGACCATCGCCGTGCCGTCATCGATAATCATGCTCTGGGTTTCCGTCACCGTGTTGATTCGCCAAAGCCCCCAGCTGCTTCCGATGCCATCTACCAACGGCACCGGTTTGCGCTGTTCCTGTAGCGTGCGCAGCTCATTGAGCCGGTCCATGGCCACCGCGTACATCGACGTCCCCGTAATCCTCAATGTCTGGGCCTTTTGCCCGGTCTGACTGGATTTCGGCTTGCCGGTCACAATGTCCAGCTCCACCCAGCCACCGTCCGAGCTGTGCACGATGCCGCTGTACGCGAACTGACGGGACAGGCCGAAAATGAAACTGCCCAATGCCATTTGCTGACGCATTACAGACCTCCATCGGTCAGGGCCGCACCTCGTCGAGTGGCGAGGGCGTTAGTGGTTATCAGGGGGACAAATTCACCGTGGAACTGCGTCTGCAGTTGCTGCGCCACGATCGTTCGGATGTGCTCGGAGTTATCCGCCCCCGTGCAGGTGACCTGGATTGACGGTGAATAATTGATCTGCTGTGTTTGTGTCTGTGTCGAGGCGCTGGTCAGGTCTTTGCTGACTTGATCAGGAGCACCGAGCTGGTCGGAAGGTGTGGCCAGTTTTTCGCCCAGCCAGGATCCGGCGATGCCGCCGAGAAAACCGCCGATGGCTGTGCCCACGCCTGGAAATATCATCGTACCGAGCGCTGCGCCCGCATAAGAACCGGCCACCATCCCGGCAGAGGACGCGACGGCTTTGGTGTCTCCAGTGGCGACACCTTGTGCGATATCGACCCCAGCGCTGAGCAAGTTCAGCCCTGGTGCTCTTTTAGGGAGGAAGGAGCCGACCTTGGCGGCTTTGCCGAGCAACGGGCTGGCCGGACTGGAGCCAGCAAATTGCACCAGACGCTGAGCCGGAGCCGGAGCCGGAGCCGGAGCTGGAGCTGGAGCCAGAGTTTGAGCCTGAGCCAGAATCGGGGCCACCGCCGGTCTATCGACCCGAGGCTGCACAGTGACATCAAATTGCGATTGACCCTTCGGATTGCCCTGCCCCTTGGCTTTGTCCGGTTTTGCGTTCCTGCGTTTCTTGCGTGCCTGATCACCCGTGTAACCCAGGCTGCTTTCCGTCCTCTTTTTCGGTGGAGGAGGCTTGTTGTCCTGGTCGGCGCCGCGATTGTCCTCGCCGATCAGATCCCCCAGGTTCCAGGGCAGGCGTGGCGCCGTTCGCTTCAGGATTTTCTTGGCAACGTTGGTCAACGCTTCGGTGGCGACGGCGGCACCCACGACGGACGCGATGGAAGAGAGCGTGACGGCAACAGCCGCCAGCCCTGTGGCAATTACGGGATGTTGCTCGGCAACCGAACTGAGCTTGTCGACCTGAGCAGAAAGAGACGTCAGCGGGCCGGACATGTCTGGCGTTACTGCGCGCCCCAGGCGACTGAGACTCGCATCCAGCACGTCCCTGCCGGGTGTCGAATTGCGCCCTTCGTCTTTGACGGTCTGCCCTGTCGAGCCATTGCTTTCGACCGTTGACGTCGCAGTGGCGGCTTTATCGGACGCCTCCTTGCGCACAACGGGGTTCTGAGGCGTGGCGGCGATTGCAGCCGTCCGCTCGGGCGCCGTCACCGCCACCACACCGGCCTCGCCACTGCTGCGCAGAGTGGAGCGCAGGCCTGCCCCATCGACATTCAGGTTGGGGGCGCCCAATTGATCGGGCGTTTCAGTCGCCGCCATGCCATCGAGGTTCGATGGCGATGGGCTGTCAGCGGCAGGTCCCACTCCGAGCCGTTTGAATGCCGAGCGTGCTGAAGACACTACCGCTGTCAGCGACGTCAGCGCTTCACCCAGCTTGTTCTGCCCTGCCGTCAGTAAGCGTATGTCCAGGCTGACCGTGTTCAGTGCCTGGTTGAGCTGCGCCAGCGGGGCGATGAAACCGGCCAGCCCGAGGGTTGCTGACCCGCCGCCCATTGCCGGCGACCCCATGCTATTGATCGCCGCACTGGCCAGCGAATATTGACTGTCTGCCATCCCGCTCTACTCCTGTTTCACGCCAAGGCGAGTGATCGCGATGTCGTAGCGGCGCAATGCCTTGCCGACGTCCCACTCCAGAATGTCCGCTTCACTTACCGGGTAAATGAGCGGCACCACATCGAGGATTACTTCGATGTCGCGCTCCGAAAGAAGGCCGCCGGTTTGTTTAAAAAATCGTCGATGCGTACCTGAAGCTGTGTCCAGTCGGGCACGGTCAGCAGGGCCAGATCGGGAATCATCAGCCCGGTGCAATGGGCGGTGATGAACTCGGCGCGTTCCTTGGGCGTCTTGAGTTTTTTCATCGCTTTGGTCGCGCGCAGCACCGGCATTTCCAGAGTCAGCGTGGTGAGGGTTCGACCCGCCACGGCGAGCGGTTGCAACAAGGTCACGTCGTCGGGATCGGCCGACGGTGGTTCCCCCTCGTCCGCTTGCTCAAGGAAATGCGACGTCGGCAACGTCGACATCTCGTGCACGTACTGCGCGATGCTCACGTAGTCCGGGCGCTTGAGTTGATCGAGTTCCTTGACCGACAGGCCGGTGGCCAGCAGCGCCAGTTCGAAGAACTGATCGTCCTCATCGTCGCCGGCACGGGTCAGGGCTTCTTTCTGTGCGGCGTAGTACAACGGTTTGAGCTGAATCTGCTCGATCGACGACTGATCGTCGGCCGCGATCGGCGACAACAAGGCGTGCACAGGAGGTGTCCAGGACATGAAATGAATTCCTTGGTGAATCATGAGACCAGCAAACCTTGTGGGAGCGAACCTGGGTGGGCTCGCTCCCACAGGTTCAAGGGATCAGCACTGCGCGGCGGGCGTCGCCGAGAATGTCGACGCCGTTGAGCACGAACTTCTGGGTGCGCACGTCGATGTCGATCACCGGGATGCCGTTTTCCAGACGGTTGTAGGTGCGGCAGGAGAGCTCAAGCGTGGTGGTCGGTTTGTCATTCATTTTGAGCGCCGTCTCGGCCAAGGACTTCAACTTGCCGCCGACGGTGTGGTAGGTGAACCAGGTGTTGCCATCCTGATCCTGACCGGCCTCACGGACGTTCAGCAAAATGTCGTCGCCCAGTTTCACACCCAGGGCGAGCATGACTTCTGCGCCCACGCCTTGCAGCTTGAGCGTGGCGGTGAGGGCTTTGCCGCTCTTGGCCATTTCCTCGCCGATGAAGCGCCCGCCGGTCATGTTCTCCATCTCGAACTCGATCTTCGGCGGGGTGAACTCTTCCACCGTCGCCGACAACGGCAGGCCTTGTAGGGTGGCCGCGATGGCCTGTCTTACGCGGTTGGTAAACATTAGAGAACGTCCTCCAGGAACTGCTCGATGATTTCATCGCGGGCATTGAGTTGATAAACCATGTGTTCGTTCGGCGCGTAGCGGCCGTAGTCGATGACCACGTACCAGGTGCCGTTCTTGTACTTCTCGACGCTGTTCAATTCCGGGTGCAGGTACACGCTGCCGCCTGGAATGGTTTCGTCGGCGACCAGGGTTTGCAGCCAGTCATTGATGCGCTTGACCTCCTGGTCCATGAACGACTTGGTCAGGTTCTTGGCCATGGCTTTCTGGCCGGCCTTGACCAGCTTGCGGCTGATCGCGTCTTCGAGGCCGACGTAGCTGATGAACTTGCCGGTGATCGAGCGGTTACCCAGCAGCGAGAAGCCGCCGAGGATGGTGCGGGCGTAGTAGCTGATGCCGTAGCGGTTGAGCAGATCGCCCTCGGTGGAGGTGTCGAGGATGTTGTATTCCACGACCCGCGAAACGTCCTCGGCAAAGGTCACCTGATTGCCCGGGCTTTCCCATTGCTTGACCTTGGCCAGCGCTGCGATGGCCAGGCTCGACGGCGACAGGAACACGTTTTTCTTGGCGGCCTTGGAGTACACCGACGGCATGTTGTGCACCAGCAGGCAGCGGTCGAAACCCAGCTCCGCGCCGCCCAGTTCCTGGCTGTAAGTCACCTGGTCGGCGACCGCGGCGTCCTTGCCGTCGAGCACCACACGGGCTTTGATGCGCTTGCCGAAAGACGCGAACTCACCGGCCACGGCTTTGGTGCTGGTGAAGCCCGGCGCGCCGATGATGGTCAGGTCCTCAGGCACGCTGCCCAACGCCGCGAGGCCGAGCTTGCGACCGGTCAGCGGATCGATGCCGCCGATGACGTTATTCAGCGTGTCCGCCGGGGTCGCGCCCTCTTCGACGATGACCACGTAGACCGGCACCTTGACCACTTTCAGGATCTGGAAGACCGCGTGATACAGCGTGCCCGCCTCGGTGCCGGTCGGATCGAGCAGCGCCTGGGTGGTGAAGCTGTTGATGCGAAACGGCGCATTGCGTGGAATCAACGGATCCGCCTTCGGCGCGGTGCCGATCAGACCGATGACGTTGTCGCCCAGGCCACCCATGGCCTCGGGGGATTCGGTGGCATTGACGGTAATGCCGTTGTGCTCGAAGTTCAGAACCTCAGCCATGGTTATTCAGCCTTCTTGGCAGCGGCCTTCTTGGCCGGGGTGGAGGATGCGGCCGACTCGGCAACCGCGGTATTTTTCAGCTCCAGACGACCAGCGCTGCGCAACGCACTGGCCTCCACATCGAGCAGTTGCAATTCCTGGCCGATACTCGACCAGTGACCACCCCCGGTGGGGAATGGGAGGAGCACGGTGTACGTTTGGCGTTCTGCCATTTCTGTTTCTCCTTGAACGAAAAAGCCCCTTGGGGAAGGGGCTGTCGGGTGTTGTGTTTGTTGTATTGCGGGAAAGAAAACGCCCCGGCGGTGCGGGGCGTTATTAAAGTTCAGCGGCCTCAGGGGGAGCCCATGGATACAATGCCTGGATCGCCTCATAACGTGCTACGCCAGCAGCACAGACTGCCTCCCCCCCTTGTTCACCCATGATCTGCATGCGTCGCGCCTCCGCAAAATAGCGATCGGAACCGTTCAACGGTTCAGCGTATGCGCGCAGACGTTGCGCCTCTACTTGCTCGCGTGTCAGAGGCACCACAGGATCAGCGGGAAAAGGCACTTTGGAAATAACGCCTTCGGCGTTAATCACCCATTGACCATCAGTCTCCTGAGTCATCTGCAGATATAGCTCCTCGCTAATAGGTACTGCCGAATCAGTAATATCATTGACCCCTTCAATTAACTGAGCAGACCTAACTCCATCAGCGTTGAAGGTCGCGTATTTCTTAGGCATTCGGTTCACTCCTCAATGTCCTATCACTAACCAATTGACTGCAAACGCCACATTTCCAGCGTTACTGACATCATCACCGCCAACCAGCACCGTCGATTTGGATCCCGCAATAAGGTTGGCATAGGGCCCAATCCATCCGCTGTACCAATCGTTCTGGACAGAAGACGCCCAAATACGCAGCGGTGTATTAGGGAATTCAAAAGGCAAAGTGACGTTCGCTTTAGCGCCCTGCGGCGCAGCGTTCACAAAAGAGGTCTGCCCCCACTGGACAACCAAGCCACCGAGCCATGTCGGAAAAATAATCCCGCCGTTAGCCGCTTTGAGGATGTAAAAACCCCAGCGTATTTTCTTCGGGGTAACAATTGTCGCGTCATCCGAGCCGGCATTGACCTGATCCTGAGTAGCTAGCTTGGCCGTACCCTGATTGTTCTCTGTCGCCTGAGCGGCAAGAGCTGCCAGCGCGGAGACATCAACGTTTCCCTGATTAATCGGAGCATTCCAGGCCTTGATGCACAACATGAACGCCACGTTGTTGGGTCGGGTGATGCCATACGTAACCTCGGGACCGCCGGGCAGTGCAAAGTTCGATGCCGGGTTCACCCCCATAAGCGTTACACCCGAATAAAGCCCCGTATCGCCACTGTCGTACCCCGTTTTGATCCTTGATGCAGCATGATCATTGATATTGGAAGCTATGGATTGGGTGGCCGGCAGATTGGTATCAATCGCCGAAATACTACCTTTCTGCCAACTGCCAATTACGCGGCCCGGATCTACGCCGCGACCATGATCCCAACCGCGCACGAACTCGCCACGGGACTCAGGTAATCGGGTGTAGCCCGCCCCATCGCCCGGCAAGTTGTACTTACGATTCAGATAGTTCGCCAGATCTGGATAAAGCGTGTCTTTAAACAGGCTGTTGTCCACTTCAAGAAAACCTGGTGGAACGCTTTCCGCAGGAAAGGTCACCATGGCACCAACCGGCAACGCCGAAGCCTGCGCAATCAGCGCCTCGATTTCAGGCTTCGTATAAGTGTCCTTGATCCCAAAACCAGCCAACGTTTCCGGATTCGTGCCCGCAGTGGCGCGACCATATTTATCAACCGTCAGACTCTTGTAAGTCCCCGCCTGAATCCCCGTCCTACCCGCCAGCATTTCAAAGCTCAGCGCCGTAGTGCCCAGCGTGATCGGACCATTCGTGACCAAGTGCCAAAGCGAATCGCCGTTCGCCGTGCCCTCTTCAACCATCACGCTCAGACCCGGCGTCACCTTGGCGCTGGTGTTCGAGTCAACCGAACGCAGCCAGTCACCATTGGCGGCAACATAAATACCGTTATCCTTCGCCGCCGTTTGGCCCGTCACCAGCACCCGCTGGCCAGACACCACCGCGACACCATCAATCTGCTGCGCTCCGCTTAGTACGATGTTCCCGGTGGAGACCACGCGCACCGACTGTTTGCCATCCAGCTTCGCCAGTTCATCGGCGAGATACCCCATCACCCAGGCCCGTGTCGCCTTGACCACGGTGTCGTCGATCAGCAGCGTGACGTTCGACGCATTGCTGGTCTCGAAAATCGAGCGAATGTAGAACTCTTTCCCCGAGCCCGACGTCGCCAGCACCGGCTTGAACGACTCCGGGTATTTGACGATGGCGTACAAAATCCCGGTGTCAGTCCAGAGCCCCGCTTCGCGCACATACCAACCGCCCTCTTCTGGCGGGATGGTCACTTCGGCCAACAACCAGCTCGGATTCTTCTCGTCCTGGAACAGCGCATTCAGTGGCCCGCGCCACACTTCTCGTTTAAGCGCAGTGGCGGTCGCCGCCGGGTTGTAGACCGTGCCGCCGCCGTCACCGACCGAAATCTGTGACAACTTGATCGGCACGCCCGCCGCCTTGCAGGCGGTTTCGTAGGCAATCCCTGCATTCGTGAGCAGGGTGTAATAGTCAGCCATTCAGGCCCCCTGAGGATAAATAGTGGATGTTTCAACGGCGTAGAGCCCGGCAGCCATAAAGGTCTGACCCGAGGCTTCGAGCCCTTCGATGACAATCGGATACACCGTGGTGAGTTCGCCGCACACCGTCGCCGCGCCGATGACGTGACTGCCGAATGCGCTCAACCCAACGGACACCGACAGGATGTCGCGTTCGCTTTTGGCGTCCGCCAGGCGTCGGTCGAGACGGGCGTCGATTTCTTCGCTGTAGGGTTGCTCGGTAAACGCCCTGACGGAAAAGCTGTAGGGCTGGCCCGGCGGCGTCTGCTCGTACCAGGCCCGCACTTCAGGCATCAAGCGCAATCCTTTCGCGGCGTTTTCCAGCGCCAGTCGCGTCCCGGCCTGCCGCGCCGTGGGCCAGGCGAGTTCGACCGTCAGGCGCTTTTCCGCCTCGGCCGCCTCGGAGCTCCATTCACTGACACCTCGATCGGCGGCGAGATACGGCAGAAACGCCAAGGGCGTCACCGTCGGGTTCATCAGCTCGGGAAACGGCGGCGTGATGCGATCAAGCAACGTGCCGAAACCGAGGTCCAGGGCTTTTTCCAGCGCTGAGCTGTTGGACGGCAACAGGCTCGGACGAGGTTTTGGGTCACTCATAGCGTGAGCACCTCGACCTCGACCCCCGTGCACCAAGGCGCTTCGAAGGCGGTCGTGACAATCGGTTCGACCGGTTCGAGAATCTCGAGCTGAACCGCGCCAGCGTTGTGCAGCGTGTAGTCGATCCAGCTCGGGTCGACCCGCCCTTCCAGCCGATGACAACTCTGGGCATACGCTTGCAGTTGCTGTTGTGCGGCGACCTTGGTCAGCCCCGAATCAGGGCCGGCGTTGATCCTCGCGACGACGCGGATTTTGTAGTTCTTGATGTGGGCGCCCTGCACCGTGACCCGATCCGTTTCCGGTCGCACATCAGGTCGGGCGAAGTGTTCGCGCACACCTTCGAGCAGTTCCTCTGACGCGGTGCCATCGCCTTCCCGTGCCAGCACCGTGACCATCACCTCGCCCGGTGCCGTGCGGCGTCCGTTGCCGTCCTTGACCTGCGCCGCATGGCCGTCCGGATCGAAGGTGTACGTGACCGTCACCTCGCCCGCCGCCGCGCTTTCCACCTTCACCGCAGGACGCTCGCCGAGGGTGAACACCTCGCGGCGATACTGCATGCGCGAACCGGCGGCCGGTGCGTGCGGCGCCAGGTAGTAACGCAACCGGGCGTCATCGTCGCTTTCATACACGGGCGCTACCGGCGGGTACGCTGCCGGATCGCCCGGGTCGAGCAACTGACGCTCAAGGCCCATGTCCGCGAGACGGGCATCCAGATTGCTGCCGGTCGCCCACCAGGCCAGCATCTGCTTGATGCGGGCGTTGTATTTTCGTTCGTGGATTTGCAGGCGCACACAAAACGCCTCAAGCGCCAGGGTCAGTAACTCGCTTTCGTTTTCAAGACTGGCCTTGAGTTTCGCCGCCGTCTCGGGAGACCGGGCGCCGACGTACTCGACGACAAACGTCTTGAACTCGGCGAGCAGGTCTTCGAACGCGTCGACGGTGACGATCGACGGTTCGGCCAACTGGTTCTGGCCAGGGATCAACATGCTCATGTCACCACCTCGAAGGTCTGGTTGCGGTTTTTCCAGATGCCGGCGAATCGCAACACCAGCCCGGCGCCTCGCCGGCCGGCGACAATGACCTGCGGCTGGAAATCACCGATGCCGTTCTGCTCGTTGTAAAACGCCTGCGCCGCATGACTCTGGGCAAGGATCAGCAGGTCGTCGCCAAGGTTGCGGCCGAGCAGATCCGGGATCAGCGAGCCATACAAAGGACGCTTCTGACGGGTGCCCAACGGCGTGGTCAGCGCCCGGGTGGCGCGCTGCACGAATTGCGGCCAGTCGTCGACCGCCGCCCCGGTGTTTCTATCGATTCCGATCATGGGAAACTCTTTATGCGGTACTGATGACGCGTCCCTGGTGATCCACCACCGGGCCGCTCAGGTGCACACCGGAAGCGTCGAGTCGCAAGCCGACCGCGCCCAGTTGCAGTTCGATGGCCTCAGGCGTAATCGCAAGCCTCGCCGGGCCGAGATTCAACTCGAGCGCTTCGCGAGAGCCACTGAACGCCGCCGGGCCGTTCTTCCAGTGCAAGGCGTGACGGGCATCGTCGTAACCGCTTTCAGTGCCATCCAGATAGAGGCGACGCGTCAGCGACGCCTGTGTCGAAGCGGGTGGAAACTGATTGCCGTTGAGCCCGAACAACGCCACGGATTGAGCGCCGCCCTCGCCGCCGCCATGGTTCAGCAGCAGGCATTGCTCGCCGACCGAGGGGATCCGCGACTCGCTTTGCGCCCCGGCGCTGGGGTTGAAAAAGCGGATGGCCGGGCTCAGTAACTCACCATGACTGACCCGGCACGTGTTACTGGCCGCATCGACTTCCTGGCACACGCCGATGCGACACAAGCTGTCGGTTCGCCGGTGCAAGTCTTCAAGTTCAGCCTCCATCTCGGCCAGGCGCTCGATGATCGGGCCGAGCTGCTGACGTAAAAGCGCATCGAACATGGCTCAGCCCTCGAGTGCGGTGTATTGGTCCGGGTCGTCGATGTTCGAGACTTCCCAGGTTTTGGCGAATTTCGGGATGCCCAGCGGGTCGTCCAGCAGTAATGCGCCGAGGTAAATCGTCTGGGTGAAGGAAAGGGTCCAGGCGAGGTACTCCTGCGAACCGCTGATGAGCGTCGACGGCAAGGCATCGATGTTCACGGGCAAATCGCATTGGCTACCTGGCAGCCCCCATCGGTTATCCGTCACCCATCCCTTGAGGACGGCTGCCAGATCGCAAGCGGCCAACCCAGGGTTATCCAGCGTTGGGGATACAACGATTTGCAGCGAGAACGTCAGGACATGAGCGATGCGTCCGTCCTGGGCGCGCTCGCCGCTTGCATTGCGTTCGAGGGCGATCAGGATCCACGCCTGATCGAACGTGCCGTCGAAGTCCTGACGAGCTCCGACTTTCAAACCCGGGTCAGCCGAGCGCAGCGCTTCGGCAATGGCAAACAACAGCCGCGACGGCTTATCGATGTCGAGGGACATAGGGGGTTTCCAGTTCAAAGATTGAAGCGTTCGGCTGCGCGGGGGATGCAGCGTGTCGGCGTTGCCAGAACGGCAACGGGGATTGGTTTTATTGATCCGGGCGGGAATCACGCGGCGGTACTTCGCACACGCCGATCCGCTTGGCCGCCCAGCGCTCATAAAGGCCGATGGCGACGTCGGCGCCGGCCATTGCCGTGAGGCAACCGAACGCGCCAGCCGCCCAGATCGACATGCCGGCGGCGTACAGCAGCATGATGGCCGAGACCCCGCAGATCATGCACGCCCCGGAACGCAAGGCCAGGCGCCGCAGCAATGACCAACCCCGGGCGCCCTCCTTGTCGGCACGCCACATTTCGCCAGACACCCCGCCCATCACGGCGAGCACGATGACCAGCCAGATCGGCATGTCCAGCAACGCTTGTTGCTCGTTTGTCATGTCACGCCTCCTTGGGATCGATGAGATGGGCCTCTCGGAAATGAGCCGGCTGGTTTTGATCGACGAAGAACTACAGCTTTTCAACGATCACGTTGTCGATGAAAGCGAAGTTGACGTACGGGTTCTGCTCGTTGGAAAAGGCCAGGGTCGTTTGAGACGTGATAGCCGTGAAGTCGTAAGTCACGGTATTCCACTCGACGACGCCACCCTTGGCCGTCGGCGTGTTGAAGAGCGCGGTCTGACCGGCCACTTTCACTTGCACGACACCATCACCGGATCGGTTGGCGTACAGCGAATTGCCCATGCTGAAAGTCAATCGGTACTTGGCCCCTGGCACGGTGGCAAAGTTCTGCTGAATCCCGCCGCCATTGCTGTAAACGTTGTTAGCCAGATCGACGATCACTGCGCCTTCCGCTGCAGCAGAGCCAGGGATCGAAGCGCGCATGTTGAAATACTCGGCACCCGACAGAAAGGTCGTCCAGCCCGTGATGAAATTGGTTTTCGCGGTCGTGTCCAGCACGCAGCTGTCGCTGCAGCCGGGTTGTTCAAAGCTGCCGTTGACCAGAAGGTTCGCCGCAGTAGCGCTGCCGGCAGCACCGACGAGAGCCAGCATCAGCGGGGCAATGATTTTTTTGATTCCGTTCATGGTTGTACCTGTTGAGTGAGATGTATTGATTACGCAGCAGTTGCTGCACAGGCAAACCCCAAATGCGGGGTTGATATGCCTGACTTCAGGCAGGCATTCCAAAAAGCCCGGTCACCCGGGCTTTTCAGTAATGCGATCCTTCGCGTTGACCTTTCGGCGCTACTGGCGCGGTACGGGTCCATTCAGATTGTTTTTCCGACCGCGGTCCCTGCCCGCCGGATAACTGCTTCTGGTGCTTTACGCTGCACACCCGGGTCAGTTGCCAACCCTCTGAACCGTTGAGGCCGGTTCATCGCTGCCTTTGTGGTGGAACTAAAGAACTTCGTTTCGAGCTGCTTTGTTGAGCGGCTTGAGACAAAGAATATGCATAGATGCATATACAGTCAATGCATAAATGCATTTATTTATGCGCTTTAAATGCATTGGCGCATGAAAGCCCCACAGACAAAGGCGTTGACGGTTTTCAGCAGGCGAAAAAAAACCCGCGCAGTGGCGGGTTTTATCTGACAGCGATGAGGTTAACGGGCGTACATGCCCCACCAGAAGACGTGGCCGAGGATGACAATCTGTTCTTCCTGGATCTCCTGGAAGGTGTAGTCCTCGTCCGGATGCTCATCGCGATTGAAGCTGCGCAGGCGAATTCCCGTCGGCAGGCGATAAAGCTGTTTAACCCGCAACTGGCCGTTATGGTTGATGGCATACAGGTCGCCATCGACGATGTCGCCAATCCCGCATTTGCCGGCATTGACCCCCACGGTGGCGCCGTCGCGCAGTACCGGCAACATACTGTTGCCACGCACCGTCACGCATTTGGCCTGGTCGAACTGCACACCGTTGTGGCGCAGGCTGCGTTTGCCGAAGCGCAGGCTGGAGCGCTCGCTTTCTTCGATGACGAATCTTCCTGATCCAGCAGCCAATTCAACCTCGCGAAGAAAGGGGACTGACACCTCGTCGTCATCGACGGGCGTATCGTCATCCCACAGGCTTATGTCCTTGAGTTCCGAATGCAGTTCATCGCGACCGGAATTGACGGCAGGCGCGACATCCGCACGGCCCCGCAACTGGTCGGTGCTCACGGCGAAGTACTCGGCGATCTTCGAAATGTGTTTGTCCGAAGGATCGACGATCTTCCCGCTGAGGATGCGCGAGAGAGTGGATTGAGGCACGCCGGTGCGACGGTGAAGCTCCGTGGGGGAGATCCCGTGCTGATCGAGCAGCGCTCTTAAGACGGTAGAAACATTGCGTTTTTGCATAACGCGCATAGTGCTTGATCTTTTTTTCGTAGGCAAATGCATAATTGCATAAATAGCGCATAAATTGTGTATGGACGGCAGAAAGGTATCCCGCCGCTTTCATGCCTGCGTCGGGTGGACCGCCCATGTTAACCTTGCGCCCATCGCGGAAAAGCCGGGCCGATGTCCCTCCTTTGCCCTACACCTTTCAACGAATTTGCCTGATATCCGATGAATAAAGCACTCACCGATCTGTCCTCTCACACGCCAATGATGCAGCAGTACTGGCGCCTGAAGAACCAGCACCCCGACCAGCTTATGTTCTACCGCATGGGTGACTTCTACGAGATCTTCTATGAAGACGCGAAGAAGGCCGCCAAGTTGCTGGACATCACCCTGACCGCCCGTGGGCAGTCGGCCGGTCAGGCGATTCCGATGTGCGGGATTCCTTACCATGCCGCGGAAGGTTACCTGGCGAAACTGGTGAAGCTTGGCGAATCGGTGGTGATCTGTGAGCAGGTCGGCGATCCGGCGACCAGCAAGGGGCCAGTGGATCGCCAGGTGGTGCGGATCATCACGCCGGGTACGGTCAGTGATGAAGCGCTGCTGGATGAGCGTCGGGATAACCTGATCGCGGCGGTGCTGGGTGACGAGCGCCTGTTCGGGCTGGCGGTGCTGGACATCCCCAGCGGCAACTTCACCGTGCTGGAGATCAAGGGCTGGGAAAACCTGCTGGCGGAACTGGAGCGGGTCAATCCGGTGGAGCTGATGATCCCGGATGACTGGCCGAAGGATTTGCCGGCGGAAAAACGCCGTGGGGTACGTCGTCGTGCGCCGTGGGATTTCGAGCGTGACTCGGCGCTGAAAAGTCTCTGCCAGCAATTCTCGACCCAGGACCTGAAAGGTTTCGGTTGCGAGAACCTGACCCTGGCCATCGGCGCCGCCGGTTGCCTGCTCAGCTACGCCAAGGAAACCCAGCGCACCGCCCTGCCCCATTTGCGCAGCCTGCGGCATGAACGCCTGGACGACACCGTGGTGCTGGATGGCGCGAGCCGCCGCAACCTGGAACTCGATACCAACCTCGCCGGTGGTCGCGACAATACGCTGCAATCGGTGGTTGATCGCTGCCAGACCGCGATGGGCAGTCGCCTGCTGACCCGCTGGTTGAACCGGCCGTTGCGCGACCTGAAGGTTTTGCTGTCACGCCAGACCTCGATCACTTGCCTGCTCGACGGCTACCGTTTCGAAAAGCTGCAACCGCAGCTCAAGGAAATCGGTGACATCGAGCGGATTCTGGCGCGGATCGGTCTGCGTAACGCCCGTCCTCGCGACCTCGCTCGTCTGCGCGATGCACTCGGTGCACTGCCTGAGTTGCAAGTGGCGATGACCGAGCTGGAAGCGCCGCACATCATTCAACTGGCCAAGACCACCAGCACCTACCCGGAACTGGCGGCACTGCTGGAAAAAGCCATCATCGACAACCCGCCTGCGGTGATCCGCGATGGCGGCGTGTTGAAAACCGGTTACGACAGCGAGCTCGACGACCTGCAATCGCTGAGCGAAAACGCCGGACAGTTCCTGATCGATCTGGAAGCACGCGAGAAGGCCCGCACCGGCCTGTCGCACCTGAAAGTCGGTTACAACCGCATTCACGGTTACTTCATCGAGTTGCCGAGCAAGCAGGCCGAATCGGCGCCGGCCGACTACATTCGTCGCCAGACGCTGAAAGGCGCAGAGCGTTTTATCACGCCGGAACTCAAGGCGTTCGAGGACAAGGCACTGTCGGCCAAGAGCCGCGCCCTGGCTCGCGAAAAGATGCTTTACGAAGCGCTGCTCGAAGACCTGATCGCCCAGTTGCCACCGCTGCAAGACACCGCCGCGGCATTGGCCGAACTGGATGTACTGAGCAACCTCGCCGAACGCGCATTGAATCTCGATCTGAATTGCCCGCGCTTCGTCGACGAGCCCTGCATGCGCATCAGCCAGGGCCGTCACCCGGTGGTCGAGCAAGTGCTGACCACGCCGTTCGTGGCCAACGACCTGAGCCTCGACGACAATACCCGCATGCTGGTGATCACCGGTCCGAACATGGGTGGTAAATCCACCTACATGCGCCAGACCGCACTGATCGTGTTGCTGGCACACATCGGCAGTTTCGTGCCGGCGGCCAGTTGCGAACTGTCGCTGGTGGACCGCATCTTCACCCGGATCGGTTCCAGCGATGACCTGGCCGGTGGACGTTCGACCTTCATGGTCGAAATGAGCGAAACCGCCAACATTCTGCACAATGCCACCGAGCGCAGCCTGGTGCTGATGGACGAAGTCGGTCGCGGCACCAGCACCTTCGACGGTCTTTCCCTGGCGTGGGCTGCGGCCGAACGCCTGGCGCACCTGCGGGCTTACACGCTGTTCGCCACCCACTACTTCGAACTGACGGTGCTACCGGAAGCGCAACCGCTGGTGGCCAACGTGCACCTCAATGCCACTGAGCACAACGAGCGCATCGTGTTCCTGCACCACGTGCTGCCAGGGCCTGCCAGCCAGAGCTATGGCCTGGCCGTTGCGCAGCTGGCCGGCGTGCCGAGCGAAGTGATCGTGCGCGCTCGCGAGCACCTGGGTCGCCTGGAAGCCACCGCGCTGCCCCATGAAGTGCCCAAGGCTGCCAAAGGCAAAACGGCCGCGCCGCAACAGAGCGACATGTTCGCCAGCCTGCCCCATCCGGTGCTCGATGAACTGGCCAAACTGGATCTGGATGACCTGACGCCGCGTCGCGCGCTCGAAATGCTCTATACACTAAAGACACGGATCTAACGCACTTGCCTGCAAGCTGTTAGAATCTCGCGCGGTTTGGGATGCTGCAGGCCAATAGCCTGGCCTGCAGACTATCGCTCCCAAACCTGGCGACCCCAACGTGAAGGGGCTCCGCTGCCGCCGCCTGAGGAGAAAATTAGAAATGACCTTCGTCGTCACCGACAACTGCATCAAGTGCAAGTACACCGACTGCGTAGAAGTCTGTCCGGTGGACTGCTTTTACGAAGGCCCGAACTTCCTGGTGATTCACCCGGATGAGTGCATCGACTGCGCACTGTGCGAACCAGAATGCCCTGCCGTGGCCATCTTCTCTGAAGATGAAGTCCCGGAAGAGATGCAGGAATTCATTCAGCTGAACGTTGAGCTGGCCGAAATCTGGCCCAACATCACCGAGAAGAAAGAATCGCTGCCCGATGCCGAAGAGTGGGATGGCGTCAAAGGCAAGATCAAAGATCTCGAACGCTGATTTCCCCCGCGTTCCCGAAAAGGCCCCTTGCGGGCCTTTTTTGCTTTTCTGCAGGCAAAAAAAGGGGCGGTTTGACCCGCCCACATTTTTTCCCTATTCCCTGTGTTCCTTTTCATCGTCCTGATGAATCGCGTCCTGCAATGTCCTTTCCCCTCATCCTTGAAGGGCGTGTCTGTCCGTCGACACAGCACCGATACTAGAGGGTTAATGGCGTAACGCAATCGGGACCCGCGGCGAAAAAAACGTGGCCGTGTAGCGTTAACGTTGACCAACACCCCGTTAAATCGGGGAGGCAGGTCTCATACCCGACTCCCTTGGGCACTTTGGCCGGGTGTAAACACAACGAACACTTACGGAAGAGTAAGCCAAGACCTACAACGCTTTAGGAAGGTCACCAACCGTTATGCTCTATCGCTTACACGCCTCCATACCTACATCAATGGAATCGTATAGCTCACGATCAGACGATTCTGATCCTGATCGCGAGCGATATCGCTTCGGGCCATGCCGTTACGCCAGCCAAACCCCACATTTTTCAGTGCGCCACTCTGAATCACATAGTCCAGCGAGATATCGCGCTCCCATTCGCTGGCATCATTGCCGCTGACAGTCTTGATATTGTCGCCTTTGAGGTACATCACGGACGCCTTCAACCCAGGAACGCCCAGCGCGGAAAAGTCATATGCGTATTGTGCGAATGCGGTGCGCTCACCGGCCTGGATGAATGTTTGAATGGTACGGTCGGTATAGAGATAAAGACTCGCGCCGCCTTCACCTTTGCCCACCAGCCCACCCTGATTCAGCTGTGCAAAGTTGCTGTCGTCGGAAACGCTTTGATAGCCCGCGGTAATCGCATGCCCGCCCAATGAATAAATGAACGCCGCGCTCCAGGTATCGTTGTCGATTTCACCACTACGGTCTTTGCTGTAGCCGCCCATTTTATAGCCACCGGCGCGACCGGCCACGGTGCTGTTTTTACCGTCGGAGGTGGTCTTGAAATAACGCAAGTCGGTTTTCAATGAACCGTATTCGTCCAGGGGCAAAACATGCAGTAACCCAACGAAGTGCTGATTGTAATAGTCTTCAAGATTGGCGTAGTAATACTGGGCGGTCAGATCCTTGGTCAGTTTGTAGTCGCCACCGGCAAAGCTGAATTTATTACTTTCCTGAGTGGCGCCCGCAACGGCCAGCCCCGCGCGATCACTGGAAGCACGCCCGGTGGCGTGCTCCAGTTGACCGGCGGTGAGGGTCAGATTGTCGATTTCATTGCTAGTGACTTGTCCGCCTTCAAAAGTTTGAGGCAGGAGACGCCCGTCGTTGGAAACCAGAATGGGCAACTTGGGCTGCAAGGTCCCGTAGCGCAGTTCGGTTTTGGAGAAACGCATCTTGGCCGTCGCGCCCATACGGCTCCATTGATCTGCCGCTTTGTCGCCATCGTTGGGAAACATTGACCCGCCGACATGGCGCCCCGCGCCGCTGTCGAGCTTCAAACCCAGCAGGCCTATGGCGTCCAGACCGAACCCCACGGTTCCATCGGTAAATCCGGATTGATAATTGAGCATGAAGGCTTGCCCCCACTCTTCGGTCTTCGAAGGAGCGGCGGCACCGTCGCGGTTATCGTTGTTGAAATAGAAGTTACGCAAATTCAAGTTGGCTTTGCTGTCTTTGATAAATTCAGCACTCGCCAACGGACTCATGGCAACACCCAGAACGCCGATCAAACAACTCAGTACTTTTAACGTGGTTTTCATCAGGACGAACTCCAGCGCGGAACTCTGTTCCGGGTCTATTAAAATGGCAGCAGGAAGCACCCCGCCAATCAAAGGATTGGCCGATGCATTAAATAGTCTTCAAAAAACTTGCGAATCAGCAGAAGTAATAGTGGTTAAAAACCTCCGAAGAACCCTGTCAGGAAAGCGCCTTGAAAGTCCCTTTGTTTCAGTCGATCAGTCCATGAGCGTCATAAAACGGATACGGGCCGGGATACTCGCCAACAACGACGTTGTGGGTCGTCAGCGCCTGTGCATCCCAGCGATGCAGCAGATAACCGGGTGGTTCAAGATTGAAATGCGCCGGCGCCGTGGGCTGCAGATCCAGCACGATCTGATGTGAGGTCCCCGGGCATACGCAACTCAGACTGCCGCCGAAACGCCGCTGCATTGATCGATGTAAATGCCCGCACAGCAAGCGCTCCACCTGCGGGTGCCGGGCAATGACCCGCTCCAGCGCCAAGGCGTTGATAAACGGTTCACGATCCATGTGGCCAATACCGCTGATGAACGGCGGGTGATGCAGGATCAACAGCGTCGGGACGTCGGGACGAAGTACCAATTGTTCGTCGAGCCAACGCAATTGACTGTCCAGCACACGGCCACCATGGGCATCGGGAATGGTCGTATCCAAACCGATAAGGCGCACCGGATGCTGCTCCACCACCCAGTCCAGCGGAGCACCCGTCGATGTCGGCAAATAGGCGTGATCTGTAAAGGCCGCCTGCAAATGCTCGCGATTGTCGTGGTTGCCAGGCACCAGGTAGCAAGGCATGTGCAGCCGCTCCAGTTCGGAACGCAGCACGGCATATTCATCAGGACGGCCGAAGTCCACCAGATCGCCGCTGATCACCACAATATCCGGGCGCGGATGACTGGCATTCAATTGATCGACCGCACGACGCAGCGCGCCAGTGGTATCAACGACGCCGTAGGTCAGCTTGTGATCAGCTTTCAGGTGCAGATCACTGAGCTGCGCAATGAGAAACGAACGATTCAAAATTCACTCACTAATGACCAGAACATTACGGTTGCAGGGTGAACAGCTGCTGCGGCTCGATGCCCAGAGCAATCAGCGCGCCAAAGTCGTGGATCACGCCGTCTGCGCTGTCCACCATCAGCGGCTGTGCAGCGCCGACATCGACCAACAAGCGGCTTTGTGCCCCCTGGAAAAATTGCCCTACCAGGCGCCCGGACAGATGACCGCCGCCGGGCATCACCCGTAAGTGTTCAGGGCGGCAATATACGGTGGAAGGGGGATGCGCGCCCCTCCACGGCAATTCACCGCCGCTGACTTTCAAGCCCGAGGGCGTGTGCTCGATCACCGGAAAAGCGTTGAGATTGCCGACGAAACTGGCGACAAACGTGTTGGCCGGCTGCCGATAGATTTCCCGTGGAGTGCCCAATTGCGCGACCCGACCGCGCTCCATGACCAGAATGCGATCGCCCAGCGCCATCGCCTCGCCCTGATCATGGGTGACAAATACCGAGGTCACCCCCAATCCGCGGAGCAACTGATCCAGCTCGCTGCGCAGGCGTTCACGCAATTGTGCGTCCAGCGCCGCCAGAGGTTCGTCGAGCAGCAGCACTTTGGGTCTGGGTGCCAGGGCCCGAGCCAGGGCGACTCGCTGACGCTGCCCCCCGGACAATTCGTGAACACTGCGTTTTTCGTGACCTTGCAGCCCCACCAGCTCCAGCAACTCCGAGCACCGCTTGTTGCGCTCGGCGGGTGAAAGGCCGCGAATTTTCAGGCCGTAAACAATGTTGGCGGCCACGTCCAGATTCGGAAACAAGGCATAATTTTGAAACACCATACCCACATCACGACGCTCGATCGGTAAGCGCGTGACATCCTTGTCAGCGAAAAACACATGGCCCACATCCGGCCGTTCCAGGCCGGCGATGAGGCGCAGGGTGGTGGTTTTACCGCAACCCGAAGGGCCGAGAATCGCCAGCGTTTCCCCGGCTTCAATGGTCAGGTTCAGATCATGTACAGCAACGGTGCCATCGGAAAATGCCTTGCGGCACCCTTCCAGGCGAATGGTGATTCCGCTCATCGACTTTCTCCGCGGGAGAGACGGGCACTGATAGCCTGCAACGCAATAAGCAGCGGCACGATCATCAGTAGAAATAGAAGTGTGTAAGCACTGGCGACCTCCAGTCGTGCCGAGGCATAGCTGTCAGCCAGGCCCACCGGCAACGTTTTGGTCATCGGCGTGTGCAGCATCCAGGTCAGGTTGAACTCGCCCAGCGACAACGTGACGACCATCAGCACCCCGGCGAGAATCCCTGCTCGGCAGTTGGGTATCACCACGCCGAAGAATCGCCGCAACGGTCCCGCGCCAAGGCTCGCCGCAGCCTCTTCCAATACCGGCAGATGCTGGCGTTGCATCACCGCCATGACCGGACGCACCAGGAACGGCAGAGTGAACAACACATGACCTACAAGGATGAATAACCAGCTGCTGCGAAACCCACCGAACTGACCGTAGGTAAGCAGCAAGGCCAAAGCACTGGCCAGTCCCGGCATCGCCACTGGCAACACCATCAGTTCCTCGAACCCGCGGCTGAAGCGGTTGTTCATTCGCACCAGCGCATACGCCGCCGGCACGCCAAGCACACTGACGCAGAGCGCACAGGCTAGCGCCAATTGCAGGGACAACCAGACCGTGGATGAGTAAGCGAGCCAGACCTGCACCAGCCAATCGAACGTCAGGCCGCTGGACAGCCCCTGAAAATAATTGCGCGTCAATCCGGCCATCAGCGACATCAATACCGGCACCAACATGAAGGCGCACACCAGCAAGGTGAAGACCAGTTGCCCGACAAACAGTGTGGAACGCTTCACAAGATTGTCCTCGATGGA
Source organism: Pseudomonas sp. IT-P171 (assembly GCF_949767765.1). NCBI lineage: Bacteria > Pseudomonadati > Pseudomonadota > Gammaproteobacteria > Pseudomonadales > Pseudomonadaceae > Pseudomonas > Pseudomonas sp. IT-P171. The sequence goes on along the minus strand of NZ_CATKQN010000057.1, from coordinate 107,384 downwards.
GTGACCAGTCGCCGGCCCAGCAGGAGCGCGATCCAGGTCACCGCGCCAAGCACCACCGACAACGCTGCGGCCACGGCAAAATTGGCGTAGTTGGTAAATACGTTATAAATCGCGACCGGGGTTACGTTGAGGCGCGTGCCCAGGGTGAACGCCGTGCCGAACGCGCCCATGGAGGTCGCAAAGCAGATAGCCGCGCAGGAAACCAGGGCCGGCGCCAAACCGGGAATAATGACGTCCACGACCACTCGCCAGGAACCCGCTCCCAGCGAGTGGGCGGCTTCCTCAAGGCTGCGATCCAGGCTTTCGCAAGCGGCCATCACCGTCAGGATCACCCTCGGAATCGAGAAGTACAGGTAGCCAACACACAAGCCCGCCAACGAGTAGGCAAAGACCCAGCGCTCCCCCGCCAGCGTGACGCCCAGGGCACTGAACAATCCCTGGCGCCCCGCCAGCAGAATCACCAGGAAGCCGACGACCACACCAGGAAACGCCAGTGGAAAGGTCAGCAAAGCCACCAGTGTCGAGCGTCCGAAAAAGCGCTGACGAGCGAGGAACACGCCAGTGATACCGCCCACCACGAGCGCCGCCAGGGTCACCACGAGCGCAAGCAGGCAGGTTTGTGCCAGGCTACTCAGGTATTGCGCGCTACTCAGCACCTGCCAGTAACCGCTTGCGCTGCCATCTCGTCCCTGCCCACCCAGAACAATCAGGTGCGCCAGCGGTAGCAGCCAGAACGCGAACAACAGGGCTGCGGCCGGCGCCAGCGCCCAAGCAGCGGTCGGGCGCCAGCGCGGAAAAATGGCGCGCCCCGACCGGACCTCCCGAACTTTCAAGAACGAGGTCGTCACTTACTTGACCTCTTTCAAGTAGCGTGCCGAAAAAGCTTCCTGGACCGCGGCCATTTCCTGGTAATCGACCACACCCGCCCGGGCATAATCGCTATCCGGCAAGAACTGCGCGGCCACCTCGGCGGGCATTTTTATCGCGCGCACAGGGCGCAGATAAGCCTTGGCCCAGAGTGCCTGGCCTTGATCGGACAGGACGAAATCCAACACCTTCTGCGCATTGTCGCGATGCGGGGCGTTGCCCACCAGGCTCATCACGTAAGGCACGCTGATGCTACCTTCCTTGGGAATGACGAAGGCGACGTTGGCGTTGTCCTTATAGCGCGCGCGATAAGCGTTGAAGTCGTAATCGACCAGAATCGGCAGTTCACCTGACAGCACTCGGGCGTACGCCGTCTGCTTGGGCACGATCGGCGTATTTTTCGCCAGCTTCTGGAAATAATCGATGGCAGGCGCGAAGTTATCCAGGCTGCCGCCCATGGCCCGGTTGATCGCTACGGCAGAGACATAACCGACGAAAGCGCTTGAGGGGTCGAGGTAGCCGACCATGCCTTTGTATTCGGGCTTGAGCAGATCGTTCCAACCTTGCGGCACCGGCAATCCGCCCAGTGCGTCGACGTTGACCATGATGCCTAACGTGCCGGAATGAATCGCGAACCAGTGACCGTCCGGGTCCTTCAGGCCAGCGGGAATCTGGTCCCAACCCTTGGGTTTATACGTGTCGACCACGCCGGCTTTTTGAGCCTGCAAACCGAAGGTGACGCCGTAATACACCACGTCAGCCACTGGAGCGGCTTGTTCGGCGACCAACTGCGCCAGGGCCTGACCTGAATTCTTGTTGTCCAGCGGCACCTGCACGCCGGTCGCGTTGGCAATTTCCTTGAGCTGCGTGCCCCAGTCCGCCCATTCCGGCGGGCAGTTGTAGCAAATCGCAGTGTCAGCGGCCTGGCTCAGGTTGGCCAATCCGCAGAGCAACAATGTCGCCAGTGTTTTACGCAAAGGGAACATCAGACATCTCCAGGTATGATTTCGTAGGGTTGGATACTGTCGCCCGGCCTGATATGGCAAGACAGACAATGGGAATTCGGCGCTGCACCGGCGATCTGTGCCAACAGTTGCTCGATCACCGTGCAGGCCAGTTCCGAAATAGGTTGAACGACGCTGCATAGCGTCGGGTGCATCTGAGCGCCAAGGGCGATGCCGTCGAAACCAATGATTGAAAGTTGCCCGGGAACGCTCCAACCATTGCGCCGTAATTGCGCGATCAGGCTGATGGCGAGCAAATCGTTGGAGCAGACCACCGCGCTGATCGCCTGGGGGCCTCGCAGCAGAGGCTCGATGGCGGCGAATTCCGCCTCGGTGTGAGCAGGCATTTCAATCACGGGCAAACTGTCGAGGCCGGCCTCGCGCATCGCGTCGCAATACCCGGCATACCGCAGACGAGCACGGTCGGACTGCAACGCGGGGCCCGCGACCATGCCGATCCGGGAGTGCCCGGCGTCGAGCAGATACCGGGTGGCCATCGCCATGCCGGCGCGGTTATCGACCGACACGGTGCTGTAATCCGGATGACCCGGCTGGTGATAGGCCAACACAAACGGGGTGTCTTCGCTGGCAAGGCTCTGCAACACGCGGTTGCTCTCGGCGTCCGTCACCGTGAGAACAAGACCGTCGACCCGCTGTCGCAACAACTCCTCGACCACCGAGCTTTCGCGCTCACTGCTGTAGTCGGTAGTCGCCAGCAACAGGTTGTAACCTCGTGAACGTGCGGCACGCTCCATCGCCTGGATTTGCTCAGCGAATACCGGATTGAGCAGATTGGGCACCACGACCCCGATCAGGTTGGTGGTTTGCAGGCGCAACTGCCGGCCAAGCCGATTGGGCCGAAAACCCAGTTGACGCGCCGCCGCCATGACTTGCTCTCGGGTCGCCGGACGCACCACTTCCGGGGAGGAAAAGGTCCGGGCCGCGGTCGCCCGCGAAACGCCTGCCAGCCGTGCAACTTCAATTAAATCAGTCATTGTCACTCGCTTGAGATCGATCTCATTGACGAGCACATTACTTGGCGAATATGGCGTTCCCAGTAAAGGAACATGACATTTCTATTGCAGAAGCGACGTTCGATGGGCCGACCCGCGATTGAACAGCACTGTGCTCAGGCAGACAGACCGGCAGGATTTACAGACACAAAAAACCCCGAACCAGTCGGGGTTGTTTGCTACTTGCTCAAGCGCTGTGCTTATTGGAAAAGCGACTCGCTCGACAAGCCATTTTTCTCCAGAATCTCCCGCAGACGCTTCAGGCCTTCCACCTGGATCTGTCTGACGCGCTCACGGGTCAGGCCAATTTCCAGGCCCACATCTTCCAGCGTGCTGCTCTCATGACCGCGCAGACCGAAGCGGCGTATCACCACCTCGCGCTGCTTGTCGGTCAGTTCCGAGAGCCATTGATCGATGCTCTGAGACAGGTCGTCATCCTGCAACAGTTCACACGGATCGGTTGGACGGTCATCGGTTAGGGTGTCCAGCAGGGTTTTATCCGAATCCGGACCCAGCGAGACGTCGACCGAAGATACCCGCTCGTTCAGGCCGAGCATGCGCTTGACCTCTCCCACCGGTTTTTCCAGCAGGTTGGCGATTTCTTCGGGTGAGGGTTCGTGATCGAGTTTTTGCGTCAGCTCCCGTGCGGCCCTCAGGTACACGTTGAGCTCTTTGACCACATGGATCGGCAACCGGATGGTCCGGGTCTGATTCATGATCGCGCGCTCGATGGTTTGACGAATCCACCAGGTTGCGTAGGTCGAAAAGCGGAAGCCACGTTCGGGGTCGAATTTCTCTACCGCCCGGATCAGCCCGAGGTTGCCCTCTTCGATCAGGTCCAGCAGCGACAAGCCACGATTGACATAGCGTCGGGCGATTTTCACCACCAGCCGCAGGTTGCTTTCAATCATGCGTTTGCGCCCGGCCGGATCGCCACTTTGCGACAAGCGTGCAAAGTGAACTTCTTCTTCGGGGGACAGCAGAGGGGAAAAGCCGATTTCATTGAGGTACAGCTGCGTCGCATCGAGTGCACGCGTGTAGTCAATGTACTTGTGCTGCTTTAACGAGGCGGAGTGTTTGGATTTGGCACGAACGGAAGGTGGAGCAGCCCCTTCATCATTCGACATCGAATCCGTACCGATGCCGGTCTCCATCAGGAGAACCTCATCGTCGATGTCAAACTCCGGCACTTCTTTACTGAGAGCCATTGTTATAGTCCTTTGGTGAGTTCGACCTCAAGCTCGAGCGGCGCCTTTATCCCTGGCAACGCTGGAGCCTGTTCCCTCTACGTGACGGAACAGGCTGGTAACAAATCAACGACGTGGCAGGAACTGCAGCGGATCTACAGGTTTACCTTGTCGGCGAATCTCAAAATGCAGTTTCACCCGGTCTGTACCCGTTGACCCCATTTCGGCAATTGTCTGTCCGACCTTGACCTGCTGCCCCTCCCGAACCAACAGCCTGCGGTTGTGACCGTAGGCACTGACGTAGGTATCGCTGTGTTTGATGATGACTAATTCGCCGTAGCCCCTTAAGCCACTCCCGGCGTATACCACCGTCCCATCAGACGCAGCTAAAACAGGCTGTCCCAAATCTCCGGCGATATCAATTCCTTTATTCAAACTACCGTTTGAAGAGAATTTTCCAATCAGGATGCCATTAGAAGGCCATCCCCAGCCGGTCGGGGCCGGGCCTGCGGGAGGCATCGGAGCGGGTGCTGGCTTGTTGGCGACGGACGGTGCAACCACCGTTGTCGTCGTAGTTGCGCCATTTGGCTGGCGCCGGATTACAGTGGTTTTACTCGACGAAGAAGGCGCCGAATCGGCCGGGCTGACCACCGCCGTCGGCGTTGAACCGGTGCGACCGTCAAAGCGGATCGTCTGACCCGGATGTATCGTGTACGGCGTAGGAATGTTGTTGCGCGCCGCGAGGGCTTTGTAGTCCCAGCCGTAGCGAAAGGCGATCGAGAACAGCGTGTCTTTAGGTCGAACCACGTATTGGCCCGTGGTTACTGCCGGACGCTGGGCGACGGCGTTGTTGCGATCGACGACGCGCACCGCGCCCGATTTGGTGCTGGAACAACCGACCAGCAAGGTGCTTAAGACAAGGCCAGTCACCAGGCGCTGAAAGCTCGTTATACCCATTCGCTGCGCAATGACTGTGAGACTCACCCGCCGCTCCCTTTGTGGTGGCTGAAATGTGGAATTGCCGTGCTCCCGGCATGAAGTGTCGTCAGTATAACGAGCGGTGCAGGCTTTACCTTTAATGAAGCGAAGCACACGTTTGCTACCTGACGATGAATCCCGTTTAACTGATCGACGCCGCTGTAAGACAGGGGCAATCGAAGAGAATTCACCGGGACGAAACAAATGCTCAGGCCAGTGGCCCGTTGAGCAGTGGAACGAAACGCACCGCCCCCAGAACACGCCTGGAAAACCCGTGTTCTTCACGGATGATCAGCATCAACTGCTGAACCTCACCCGACCCGACCGGTATCACCAGTCGCCCTCCGGGTGCCAACTGGTCGAGTAATGCCTGGGGCACATCGGTCGCCACCGCCGTCACGATGATGCCGTTGTACGGTGCCAGCGCCGGCCAGCCTTCCCAACCATCGCCCCAACGGAAGACCACGTTGCGCAGGTTGAGGTCGACCAGACGTTCCTTGGCCCGGTCCTGCAAAACCTTGATGCGCTCGACGGAAAAAACCCGCTCGACCAATTGCGACAGGATTGCAGTCTGATAACCCGACCCCGTGCCGATTTCCATCACCTTGTCCAGCGGACCCGCTTCCAGCAGCAGCTCGCTCATGCGGGCCACCATGTAAGGCTGGGAGATCGTCTGGTTGTTGCCGATCGGCAACGCCGTGTCTTCATAGGCACGGTGCGCCAGTGCCTCGTCGACGAACAGGTGACGCGGCGTTCGGCGGATCACTTCCAGCACCTTGGCGTTGGAAATGCCCTCTTCATACAACCGCTGAATCAGACGCTCGCGGGTGCGTTGCGAAGTCATCCCGATGCCGCGATGCATCGGGTCTTGTTCACGAGCCATTAGCGCAATCCCTCCAGCCAGCCATCGAGGCTTCGGAAGGCATCATTGAAGGTGCGATCCAGTTGCAGTGGCGTGATGGACACATAGCCTTGCATCACCGCATGGAAATCGGTGCCCGGACCGCCGTCTTCGGCATCGCCCGCCGCAGCGATCCAGTAACCGGACTTGCCACGCGGGTCGACCACTTTCATCGGTGCCGCCGCGCGGGCGCGATGACCGAGGCGAGTCAGCTGGATTCCCCGAATGTGGTCCAGCGGCAAATTGGGAATGTTCACGTTCAGTACCGTGCGCGGTGGCAGGTCAAGGTCGGCGTAGGCTTCCACCAGTTTGCGCGCGTAGTAAGCGGCGGTGGGAAGGTTCTCGACTTGCCGCGAGACCAACGAAAAGGCGAACGAAGGACGCGCCAGGAAACGCCCTTCAAGGGCCGCGGCCACGGTGCCGGAATACAACACATCGTCCCCCAGGTTGGCGCCCAGGTTTATACCGGAAACCACCATGTCCGGTTCGCGCTCCAGCAAGCCGTTGAGGCCCAGGTGCACGCAATCGGTCGGTGTGCCGTTGAGGCTGATAAAGCCGTTGGCCAAGGTTTGCGGGTGCAAGGGACGGTCGAGCGTCAGCGAACTGCTGGCGCCGCTTTTGTCCTGGTCCGGGGCGATAACCACGCATTCGGTGTAATCCGCCAGCGCAGCATAAAGCGCGGCGAGACCGGGTGCGGCTACCCCATCGTCGTTAGAAATCAGAATACGCATGGGCTGTCCGTCTGCCCCACCGGCACCAGATCAACGAGCTCACGCACCAATACGGTAGCGAAGCATCCGGCCGGCAGGACGAATTCCAGTTGCAGAATGTCAGGCTCGGGATAATGCCACGTCAACCCACCAATGGGCAGTCGCAGGATGCGACGTTCGTGGCTCATACCGGCGTTAATCAACCAATCGCGCAGATCCGCTTCGCGCGCGGCGATTGCCTGCTCCAGTTCATGGACTGCGCCCATCGCCGGCGAGTCACCTTCGCCCCACTGCGGGCCGGTCGGGTGCAGGTCGAGAATCGCCAGTCGCGGGTCGCTGCACTCGGCTTCACCGGCCGGGAAGAAGCTTCGGCTGTCGGTGAACGCCAGCAGATCTCCGACTTGAGCCCGCTGCCACGTACCATCGGCGACACGCGCCGCCAGCACTTGGTTGAACAGAAAACTACGGGCAGTGGAGAGCAAGCGCGAACGGACGTTGCGCTGCTCCGGCAAGGCCTTGCGCGCGGCCCAGCCACGGGCATCGACCACGTTGCCGCCGTCGAACCCGAACCGCTGGGCGCCGAAATAATTGGGGATACCTTGTTTGGCGATCAGTTGCAGGCGCGCTTCGATGGCCGCTTTGTCGCCCGCGAATTGGGTCAGGCGCAAGGTGAAACCGTTGGCCGAATGAGCACCGCGCTGCAGCTTGCGTTTATGTCGACCGGTCTTGAGGATTTTCAGCGTCTCGTTTTCCGCCGACGACAAATCAGGATCAGCCTTGCCCGGCAGCTGCACGCTGAACCACTGGCGCGTCAGCGCCTGACGATCCTTGAGTCCGGCGTAACTGACGGTGCGCAATGGCACACCCGCTGCCTTGGCAATTCGCCGTGCCGCTTCTTCGGTATTCAGGCCGCGCTTTTCCACCCAGATCCACAAATGTTCGCCATCGCCACTGAGCGGGATGTCGAGCACTTCATCGACCTGAAAGTCTTCCGCCGTGGCTTTCAACACTGCGGTGCCGAGGGCTTCACCGTAGGCACGCGGGCCGAGCAATTGCAGGTCGTTCATGCGCGCAGCAACAAGGCAACGGAATGCACGGCGATACCTTCTTCGCGACCGACAAAGCCGAGCTTTTCGGTGGTGGTAGCTTTCACGTTCACTTGATCCAACTCAACTTGAAGATCCGCGGCAATCAGCGCGCGCATCGATTCGATATGCGGGGCCATTTTCGGCGCCTGGGCGACGATGGTGTTATCGACGTTGCCGACTTTCCAGCCTTTGGCGTGGACCAGTGCGACGACGTGACGCAACAGCACACGGCTGTCGGCGCCCTTGAATTTTGGGTCGGTGTCCGGGAAGTGCTTGCCGATATCACCCAGCGCAGCGGCGCCGAGCAAGGCATCGCTCAAGGCGTGCAGCAGGACGTCACCGTCGGAGTGAGCGAGCAGCCCGAAGCCGTGTGCAATGCGCACGCCGCCCAGAGTAATGAAATCGCCTTCAGCGAAACGGTGCACATCATAGCCGTGGCCAATACGCATAAAAAAACGCCCCGATTTTTGTCAGGGCGTGATTCTACCTGCATTAGACGCCTAGGGCGCGTCCGTGATGTTGCAAGTGGTCGTCGATGAAGCTGGCGATGAAGAAATAGCTGTGGTCGTAGCCGGGTTGCAGGCGCAACGTCAGCGGATGACCGGCCAGCCTGGTTGCTTGTAGCAAGGCTTCTGGCTTGAGCTGGGTAGCCAGGAAATCATCACGATCCCCTTGGTCGACCAATAGCGGCAGCTTCTCCTCGGCCTCGGCGATCAACGCGCAGGCATCCCATTCGCGCCATTTCGAACGGTCTTCCCCCAGGTAACGGGAAAAGGCCTTCTGGCCCCAAGGGCAGTCCATCGGATTGTTGATTGGCGAAAACGCCGAAACCGACTGATACCGACCCGGATTGCGCAATGCGCAGACAAGAGCGCCGTGGCCGCCCATGGAATGACCGCTGATGCCGCGCTTGTCCGAAGCAGGGAAATGAGCCTCGACCAATGCCGGCAATTCCTGCACGACATAGTCATGCATCCGATAGTGGCGCGACCACGGCTCCTGCGTGGCATTCAGATAAAACCCGGCGCCGAGACCGAAGTCCCAGGCGCCATCCGGGTCACCCGGCACATCAGGACCGCGTGGGCTGGTGTCCGGCGCAACGATGATCAGCCCGAGCTCCGCGGCCATGCGGAGGGCGCCGGCCTTTTGCATGAAGTTCTCGTCGGTGCAGGTCAGGCCGGACAACCAGTACAGCACCGGCAGTTTGCCGCCCTGCTCCGCTTGTGGCGGCAGGTACACAGCGAACACCATGTCGCAGCCCAGCACATCGGAGCGGTGCCGATAACGCTTATGCCAGCCGCCGAAGCTTTTCTGACAGGAGATATTTTCCAGGCTCATGGCGGACCTCAGAAATGGATGACGGAACGGATGCTTTTTCCTTCATGCATCAGGTCGAAAGCCTTGTTGATATCTTCCAGGCCCATGGTGTGGGTGATGAACGTATCCAGCGGGATTTCGCCGGATTCAGCCATTTCGACATAGCTTGGCAATTCGGTGCGACCGCGCACACCGCCGAACGCCGAACCGCGCCAGACGCGACCGGTGACCAACTGGAACGGACGGGTCGAAATTTCCTGGCCTGCACCGGCCACGCCGATGATCACCGACTCGCCCCAACCTTTGTGGCAGCACTCAAGTGCGGCGCGCATCAATTGGACGTTGCCGATGCATTCGAAGGAAAAGTCGACGCCGCCATCGGTCATGTCGACGATGACTTCCTGGATCGGGCGGTCGAAGTCTTTCGGGTTCACGCAGTCGGTTGCACCGAGCTGCTTGGCGATCTCGAATTTGGCCGGGTTGATGTCGATGGCAATGATCCGCGCCGCCTTGGCTTTTACTGCGCCGATCACCGCCGACAGACCGATGCCGCCGAGGCCGAAAATGGCCACGGTATCACCCGGTTTTACCTTGGCGGTGTTGAGCACCGCACCGATGCCGGTGGTGACGCCGCAACCCAGCAGACAGACTTTTTCCAGCGGTGCTTCTTTAGGAATTTTGGCGACGGAGATTTCCGGCAACACGGTGTACTCGGAGAACGTCGAGGTGCCCATGTAGTGGAAAATCGGCTGACCCTTGTAGGAAAAACGCGTAGTGCCATCAGGCATCAGACCTTTGCCCTGGGTCGCACGAATCGCCTGACACAGGTTGGTCTTGCCCGACAGGCAGAATTTGCACTGGCGGCATTCCGGGGTGTACAGCGGAATGACGTGATCGCCGACCGCCACGGAGGTCACGCCCTCGCCGATGGCTTCAACCACCGCGCCACCTTCGTGACCGAGGATCGACGGGAAGATACCTTCCGGATCAGCGCCCGACAGTGTGTACGCATCGGTATGGCAGACACCGGAGGCAACCACACGCAGCAAAACTTCACCGGCCTTGGGCATGGCGACATCGACCTCAACGATCTCGAGGGGTTTCTTGGCCTCGAAGGCAACGGCAGCGCGCGACTTGATCATGTGGATTCTCCAGTGAATAAAAACGAGACAGGGAGTGTAATACAGCACTTTACGATGAATAATCAGGACAAAAGCAAAACATTATTGCCATACAGGGATAATCCTCGATGTCCGAGAACCGCTGGGAAGGTATCGACGAATTCGTCGCCGTGGCCGAGTGCAGCCAGTTCACGGCTGCCGCAGAACGGCTTGGGGTTTCTTCTTCCCACATCAGTCGACAGATAGTACGCCTCGAAGAGCGCCTTCAGACGCGACTGCTGTACCGCAGCACCCGTCGCGTCACGCTGACCGAAGCGGGCCAGACCTTTTTGCAGCATTGCCAGCGTTTGCAGGACGGTCGTGAAGAAGCGCTAAGAGCGGTCGGCGACCTGACCAGCGAACCCAAAGGCATGCTGCGCATGACCTGCGCCGTGGCATACGGCGAACGGTTCATCGTGCCGCTGGTAACGCGATTCATGGGGGTTTACCCGCAACTTCGAATCGATATCGAACTGAGCAACCGGCAACTGGACCTGGTGCATGAAGGCCTGGACCTGGCGATCCGCCTCGGCCGCCTTCAGGACTCGCGGCTGGTGGCAGCGCGACTGGCGCCGCGGCGCATGTATCTGTGCGCGTCGCCTTCCTACCTGGAACGGTACGGACGCCCACACAGCTTGTCGGAACTGAGCCGCCACAACTGCCTCATCGGTAGCTCGGATCTCTGGCAACTGGAACAGAACGGGCGGGAATTTTCCCAGCGCGTACAGGGAAACTGGCGCTGCAACAGTGGGCAAGCGGTGCTGGATGCGGCGTTACAGGGTGTCGGGTTGTGTCAGTTGCCGGATTACTACGTGCTGGAATACCTGAAAAGCGGCGAACTGATTTCGCTGCTGGATGCCCACCAACCGCCGAACACTGCGGTGTGGGCGCTTTATCCACAGCAACGACACCTGTCGCCGAAGGTTCGCAAGTTGGTGGATTATTTGAAGGAAGGGTTGGCCGAGCGCCCGGAGTATCGGATTTAAGATCAAAAGAGAGCAGCCTGCCGCAGCTCCTGCATTGGAAATGCGGTCTGCTGTTGGAACTGCCGCAGGCTGCGATCTTTTAGCGACGATTAGCCCAGCGCTGCCGCAGCCAGTCGAGGTCTTCAGGCCGGGTGACCTTGAGATTATCGGCACGCCCTTCTATCAAGCGTGGCGCCAGCCCGGCCCATTCCATGGCCGAAGCCTCGTCGGTGATAACCGCGTCAGCCACCAGGCTGTCAGCCAATGCCCGATGCAGCGCACCCAGGCGAAACATCTGCGGCGTGTAAGCCTGCCAGATCACACTGCGATCCACGGTTTCAACGACACGACCGAGTTTGTCGACCCGCTTCAGGGTATCGCGAGCCGGAACCGCCAGCAGTCCGCCGACCGGGTCGTCAGCCAGTTCAACCAGCAACTTGTCCAGATCATCACGACTCAGATTGGGCCGTGCAGCATCGTGCACCAACACCCAATCCTCATCGTCAGCACCCTGCGCATGCAAATGCAGCAAGGCGTTGAGCACCGACCCGGAACGCTCGGCGCCGCCGTCAACCCGCTGTATACGCGAATCGCCAGCGCACGCCAGATTCGGCCAATAAGGATCATCCACAGCAAGACTGACCACCAACCCCTTCAGGGAAGGATGATCAAGGAAACAACCAAGGCTGTGTTCGAGAATAGTGCGCCCGCCCAGTTGCAAGTATTGCTTGGGACGGTCCGCGGCCATACGGGCACCGACGCCCGCGGCAGGAATCACGGCCCAGAAGGCCGGTAACGGGGAATTCATTGAGCCAACTGGTAAAGGGTTTCACCGTCCTTGACCATGCCCAGCTCATGGCGAGCCCGCTCTTCAACGGTCTCCATGCCTTTTTTCAATTCACTGACTTCGGCGTCCATCACCCGATTGCGCTCAAGCAGCCCTTCGTTCTCAGCGTGTTGATCCGCGATCTGCTGAGTCAGCTCGGCCACTTGCGCAAGACTGCCATTACCCACCCACAGGCGGTATTGCAGGCCAGCCAGCAATAAGAGCAAGACGAGGAACAACCAATTGGGACTGCGCATCGAATATCAGGTATCCAGTGAAAAAAGACAGCCATGCCAAAACTTTGAAGTGTCTGATAGCACGAAGCCTGGAATCTCCAGGCTTGTGCTCTTAAGGCATCAGATTAGTGGCAAATCCGTCGCTGTCGCGACTTTTCCGACACAATCCGCTGACTTTTTACCCTCTACAGCTTAACCGCGGAACTCGCTGCGGCCGTTGTACTTGGCTTTGCCGTTCAACTGCTCTTCGATACGCAGCAGTTGGTTGTACTTGGAGACGCGATCGGAACGGCACAGTGAGCCGGTCTTGATCTGGCCAGCCGAAGTGCCCACAGCCAGGTCGGCAATGGTCGAATCTTCGGTTTCCCCGGAGCGGTGGGAGATCACCGCGGTGTAACCGGCAGCCTTGGCCATCTGGATGGCTTCCAGGGTTTCGGTCAGGGTGCCGATCTGGTTGAACTTGATCAGGATCGAGTTGGCGATCTTTTTATCGATGCCTTCTTTCAGGATCTTGGTGTTGGTCACGAACAGGTCGTCGCCTACCAGCTGGGTTTTCTCGCCGATCTTGTCGGTGAGGATTTTCCAGCCAGCCCAGTCGGACTCGTCCAGGCCATCTTCGATGGAGATGATCGGGTAACGCTCGGTCAGACCTTTGAGGTAGTCGGCGAACCCTTCAGCGGTGAACACCTGGCCTTCGCCGGACAGGTTGTACTTGCCGTCTTCGTAGAATTCGCTGGCCGCGCAGTCCAGTGCCAGGGTCACGTCGGTGCCCAGTTTGTAACCGGCGTTGGCCACCGCTTCGGAGATCACTTTCAAAGCATCTTCGTTGGACGCCAGGTTCGGCGCGAAACCACCTTCGTCACCTACGGCAGTGCTCAGGCCACGGGCCTTCAGTACGGCTTTGAGGTGATGGAAAATCTCGGTGCCCATGCGCAGACCTTCCGAGAAAGACTTGGCGCCAACCGGCTGAACCATGAATTCCTGGATGTCGACGTTGTTATCGGCGTGCTCGCCACCGTTGATGATGTTCATCATCGGAACCGGCATCGAGTACACACCCGGGGTGCCGTTCAGGTTGGCGATGTGTGCGTACAGCGGCAGGTCCTGGTCCTGTGCTGCTGCCTTGGCCGCGGCCAGGGAAACGGCGAGGATCGCGTTGGCGCCCAGGGAACCTTTGTTTTCAGTGCCGTCGAGCTTGATCATCGCGTGATCGAGTGCTTTCTGGTCGCTTGGGTCAGTACCTTTCAACAGGTCGCGGATCGGACCGTTGATGTTGGCGACGGCTTTCAGAACGCCCTTGCCCAGGTAACGGCTCTTGTCGCCATCACGCAGCTCGAGCGCTTCACGCGAGCCAGTGGAAGCACCGGACGGCGCGCAAGCGCTGCCGATGATGCCGTTATCGAGAAGCACGTCCGCTTCCACGGTGGGGTTGCCACGGGAGTCGAGAACTTCACGACCTTTGATGTCGACGATTTTTGCCATTGTTGTAAACACTCCAAAGTTGACGAAAACGACGCAGCTGAAGGAAATCTTTTATCGCCGGCAAGTGATGTGCAACGGGCAGACTTGCGGACGACAAGGCTCAGGCCCAAGGGCCTGAGCAACAAATCGTGCGGTACTTTACCGGAGAAATGAGGATTACGCGGTTTCTACCGTCGGAAAACTCTTCACCAGTTCGTCCAAAGCTTTGAGCTGGGCCAGGAATGGCTCCAGTTTGTCCAGACGCAAGGCGCAAGGGCCGTCGCATTTGGCGTTGTCCGGGTCCGGGTGCGCTTCGAGGAACAGACCGGCCAATGACTGGCTCATGCCAGCCTTCGCCAGATCGAGGACCTGGGCGCGGCGACCGCCGGCGGAATCGGAGCGACCGCCGGGCATTTGCAGCGCGTGGGTCACGTCGAAGAACACCGGGTATTCGAACTGCTTCATGATGCCGAAGCCGAGCATGTCGACGACCAGGTTGTTGTAGCCGAAGCTCGAACCGCGCTCACAGAGGATCAACTGATCGTTACCCGCTTCCACGCACTTGTTCAGGATGTGTTTCATCTCCTGAGGCGCGAGGAACTGGGCTTTCTTGATGTTGATCACCGCACCGGTCCTGGCCATCGCGACCACGAGGTCGGTCTGGCGCGACAGGAAGGCCGGCAGCTGGATGATGTCGCAGACTTCAGCGACGACCGCGGCCTGCTCAGGCTCGTGGACGTCGGTGATGATCGGCACGCCGAAGGCTTGCTTGATGTCCTGGAAAATCCGCATGCCCTCTTCCAGGCCGGGGCCACGGTAAGAGGTCACGGAGGAACGGTTGGCCTTGTCGAAGCTGGCCTTGAACACGTAAGGGATACCGAGTTTCTCGGTAACCTTCACGTACTCTTCGCAGACCTGCATCGCCATGTCGCGGCTTTCCAGCACGTTCATGCCACCGAACAGCACCATTGGCTTGTCGTTGGCAATCTCGATTTCGCCTACGCGGATGATCTTCTGCGCCATAAGGTTCACGCCTTCTTCTGGTGTTGAGCCAAAGCTGCTTTGACGAAACCGCTGAACAACGGGTGACCGTCACGTGGTGTCGAGGTGAACTCAGGGTGGAACTGGCAAGCGACGAACCATGGATGATCCGGCGCTTCAACCACTTCAACCAGCGCGCCATCACCGGAACGACCGGAGATTTTCAGGCCGGCTTCCATGATTTGCGGCAGCAGGTTGTTGTTCACTTCGTAGCGATGACGGTGACGCTCGACGATCACGTCCTTGCCATAGCAGTCGTGAACCAGGGAACCCGACTCCAGCAGGCAATCCTGCGCGCCAAGGCGCATGGTGCCGCCCAGATCGGATGTTTCGGTACGGGTTTCGACAGCACCGGTGGCATCTTCCCACTCGGTGATCAGACCCACGACCGGGTGACCGCTTGCACGATCGAACTCGGTGGAGTTGGCGTCTTTCCAGCCCATGACGTTACGAGCGAACTCGATCACGGCCACTTGCATGCCCAGGCAGATGCCGAGGTACGGAATCTTGTTTTCACGAGCGTACTGGACGGCGGTGATCTTGCCTTCCACGCCGCGCAGACCGAAACCGCCAGGAACCAGGATCGCGTCGACGCCTTCCAGCAGCGCGGTGCCCTGGTTTTCAATGTCTTCGGAATCGATGTAGCGCAGGTTGACCTTGGTGCGGTTGCTGATGCCGGCGTGACTCATCGCTTCGATCAGCGACTTGTAGGCGTCCAGCAACTCCATGTACTTGCCGACCATGGCGATGGTGACTTCGTGCTCAGGGTTGAGCTTGGCGTCGACCACGGCTTCCCACTCGGACAGATCCGCGCCGCCGCATTGCAGGCCGAAACGCTCGACGACGAAATCATCCAGGCCTTGCGAATGCAGGATGCCCGGGATCTTGTAGATGGTGTCGGCGTCTTCCAGCGCAATCACCGCACGTTCTTCAACGTTGGTGAACTGCGCGATCTTGCGACGCGAGGAGATGTCGATCGGGTGATCGGAGCGGCACACCAGCACATCAGGTTGCAGGCCGATGGAACGCAGTTCCTTGACCGAGTGCTGGGTTGGCTTGGTTTTGGTTTCGCCGGCGGTGGCGATGTACGGCACCAGTGTCAGGTGCATCAGCATCGCGCGCTTGGCACCGACTTCGAAACGCAGTTGACGGATGGCTTCGAGGAACGGCTGGGATTCGATGTCACCCACGGTGCCACCGATCTCGACCATCGCCACGTCGGCATCGCCGGCGCCCTTGATGATCCGGCGCTTGATTTCGTCGGTGATGTGGGGAATGACCTGGATGGTGGCGCCCAGGTAATCACCACGGCGCTCTTTGCGCAGGACGTGTTCGTAGACACGGCCGGTGGTGAAGTTGTTGTTCTGGGTCATGGTCGTGCGGATGAACCGCTCGTAGTGGCCCAGGTCCAGGTCGGTCTCGGCGCCGTCGTGGGTGACGAACACTTCACCGTGCTGGAACGGGCTCATGGTGCCCGGGTCGACGTTGATGTACGGATCCAGCTTCAGCATGGTGACCTTAAGTCCCCGCGCCTCCAGGATGGCCGCCAATGAAGCCGATGCAATGCCTTTCCCCAATGAAGAAACAACACCGCCCGTGACGAATATGTAGCGCGTCATGAAAAACCCTAGAAGTCTGCGTTAAAGCGGTCCGAGCCGCCGGGGAAAGCGAAGGAAGGCCGAAGCCCCCGATCACCTGCATTAATCACAGTGCACCTTTCAAAAAAACCGCCGCGTTGGGACAGACCGGGAGTTGAAACACCGGTACGTTGCTCGCTACACATTTTTTGGAATCGCCCAGCAAAGACTGCTTGGTAATCGGCAACTCCTGCAATTCAGGCGAATCCACAGAAGTTGTATCAAGAAGGGAGCGTAGTCTACCGGAAAGCCCCTTTCAGCTCAAACCTTGATCTTCGCTCGGTGGCTGCCAATGTAAATTCCAGCCGTCCTGCTCACTGCCATTCAAGCCCCGCAGGTTGGCTACCGCCAGCAATTGCTCGCCCCGGTACAGCAGCGGCAATCTGCCACGGACGAACCCTGGAACCCCGCGCTCATTGAGCAAGCGCTTCAGGTCCCGATGGCCGCGATCGGGCAGGCTCATGGCCTCGCCGCCCTCGCGATAGCGGATATGTAGCGGGCCTTCCGGGGGTTGCCCGGTGAACTTGAGTTCGCCGTTGCCAGGCAAAACCAACGCTTGCGAGGGATCAGTCCAGCTCCCGATGCCGAGTACAGGTCTCAACCAATGACCGGATAACCACCAGAGGCGTCCGCCCGCCCGATGCAGCTCACCGTCCGCCAAACGCCAAATCGGACGAGCATCGCCGGTGGCATCACGCAAATCCTCCCAACCCGACCAGTGGTCACTGTCTGGCAGACGCGTCAGCGCGGCGAGCCAGTGACTCACTGCATTTCGCTGGCGAGCGGCGGACAGCTTTGCAATCGGCGACAGCTCAAGGGACGGCACACCCAGCCAATCGAATTCACCGACGGTGCGGGCATGCGCCAGATCGATTTGCGCCAGCTCATCAAGCAATCCCCGGGCTTCACTCAGATGCGCAGCGCTGCGGGCCATGCTCGCCACGGCTTGAGGCCAACGCTTGGTCATGGCCGGCAACACCTGATGCCGCAGGTAATTGCGCGAGAATTGATGATCCTGGTTCGAAGGGTCTTCGATCCACCTCAATTGATGCTCGGTCGCGTAAGCCTCAAGCTCTGCGCGCGAAACATCGAGCAGCGGCCGCAGCAGATGCCCCCGACCCAACGGGCGTTGGCTCGGCACCCCCGACAAGCCTCTTACCCCGGCCCCACGCAGCAATCGGAACAACAGGGTTTCGGCCTGGTCATCGCGGTGTTGGGCGGTCAGTAGCACTTCGTTGGTTTGCGTGGCCTCGATGAACGCGCCATATCGCGCATCACGGGCTGCACGCTCGAGGCTGGCGCCGGGCCGAACCTGAACGTGAACGACCTGCAAAGGTACACCCAGCTCATCACAGACCGACTGGCAGTGTTCCGGCCACGCATCAGCCACAGCCTGGAGGCCGTGATGAATGTGTATGGCGTTGAGATCGGGGAGGATTTCGGTTTTTGCGAGATAAGCGAGAAGGTGCAGCAGGACGGTGGAATCAAGGCCGCCGCTGAAAGCGATGCGCCAGGCCGGGGCGTTGCGCCACGGTTTCAGATTCAGCAAAAGCCGGGAAGGCAAATCAATCGAGGGCCGATCCATATCTTTCCCTTTGCACAAATCAAATGTGGGAGCGAGCCTGCTCGCGATAGCGGTACAACAGCCAACAAATTTGTTGAATGTTAAACCCTCATCGCGAGCAGGCTCGCTCCCACATGGGGTACAGCGCAGTCAGGTCAGAGACCGTAGCTCATCAGACGCTCGTAACGACGGGCCAGCAGCGCTTCGTTATCAAACTTCTTCAACATCGCCAGCTGCGAGCTCAGCTCGGCACGGATCGATGCAGCGGCCGCAGCCGGATCACGATGAGCGCCGCCCAAAGGCTCGCCGATCACTTTATCCACGATGCCCAAGCCTTTCAGGCGCTCGGCAGTGATGCCCATGGCTTCAGCGGCATCCGGTGCTTTTTCTGCGGTTTTCCACAGAATCGAAGCACAACCTTCCGGCGAGATCACCGCATAGGTCGAATACTGCAACATGTTCAGCTGATCGCACACACCGATGGCCAGTGCACCACCGGAACCACCTTCACCGATCACGGTGGCGATGATTGGGGTTTTCAGGCGGGCCATGACGCGCAGGTTCCAGGCGATCGCTTCGCTCTGGTTGCGCTCTTCAGCGTCGATGCCCGGGTAGGCGCCCGGCGTATCGATGAAGGTCAGGATCGGCATCTTGAAGCGTTCGGCCATTTCCATCAGGCGGCACGCCTTGCGGTAGCCTTCCGGACGCGGCATGCCGAAGTTGCGGCGAACCTTCTCGCGCACTTCGCGGCCTTTCTGGTGACCGATGATCATCACCGGCTGGTCATCCAGACGGGCCACGCCGCCAACGATGGCAGCGTCGTCGGAAAAGTGACGGTCGCCGTGCAGTTCGTCGAACTCGGTGAAGATGTGTTCGATGTAGTCCAGGGTGTATGGACGTTTCGGATGACGCGCCAGACGCGCGATCTGCCAGCTGGTCAGCTTGCCGAAGATATCCTCGGTCAGCGTGCTGCTTTTGTCCTGCAGGCGGGAGATCTCATCGCCGATATTCAGCGAATTGTCGTTACCGACCAAGCGCAACTCTTCGATCTTGGCTTGCAGGTCGGCGATCGGCTGTTCGAAATCTAGAAAATTCGGGTTCATAGGCGTCCGTCTAGGGTCGACGTCCAAGAGAGCTTGGGCCGGCCGGTTGTCTATTCGCGCCCTACCTTAAGGGACAGGCGCGTTCAGGTCGAGATTAAAAATTCAGGTCGAGATCAGGGCGTATGGAAGGCACCTGACCGTCAACGGTATTGGAGGAAGACGTTGTCTCGCCCGAACTGGTCACGCAGGGCTTGAATCAACGCATCCGCCGGGTCGATTCGCCAGGTCTCGCCGAACTGCAGCAAGGCCTTCGCATCGGGGCTCGTGTATTCCATGGTGATCGGGCATGCGCCGCGGTGACGCTTGAACAACTCACCCAGCCAGCGTAGCTGATCGCCCTTCAAATCCTTGGTCTGCAGCTTCAATCGCAGGCTTTCGGCCAGGTTGGTGCGCGCGTCCTCCATGCTCATCACCCGCTTGACCCGCAGGCGCAAACCGCCGGAGAAGTCGTCGTTGCTGACCTCGCCTTCGACCACCACCATCGCGTCAGTCTGCAACAGCGACTGCGCGGAATGGAACGCGTCGGCGAACAGCGAGGCTTCGATCCGGCCAGAACGATCGTCAAGGGTGATGAACCCCATCTTGTCACCCTTTTTGTTCTTCATCACCCGCAGGGCGATGATCATGCCTGCGACGGTCTGTGTATCACGAGCCGGCTTCAGGTCGATGATCCGCTGGCGGGCGAAACGGCGGATTTCGCCTTCGTATTCATCGATCGGGTGACCGGTCAGGTACAACCCCAGGGTGTCTTTCTCCCCTTTAAGGCGTTCCTTCAGGGTCAGCTCTTTCGCCTTGCGGTGATTGGCATAGACGTCCGCGTCCTCTTCTACGAACAGCCCGCCGAACAGGTCGGCGTGACCACTGTCGTGGGTGCGGGCGGTTTGTTCGGCGGCCTTGATCGCCCCTTCCATCGCATTCAGCAAGACCGCGCGGTTCTGGTCGATGCTCGCTTGATAGGCTTTCGGCTCGTCATGGAAACAGGGCCCCAGACGATCCAGCGCACCGCTTCGGATCAAACCATCCAGCGTGCGCTTGTTGATGCGCTTGAGGTCGACACGGGCGCAAAAATCGAACAGGTCCTTGAACGGCCCGTCCTGACGCGCCTCGGTGATCGCTTCCACCGGCCCTTCGCCCACACCCTTGATCGCGCCGAGGCCATAGATAATGCGGCCTTCGTCATTCACCGTGAACTTGAACTCCGAAGTATTCACATCCGGCGCGTCGAGACGCAGCTTCATGGTGCGAATTTCTTCGATCAAGGTCACGACCTTGTCGGTGTTGTGCATATCCGCCGACAGTACCGCGGCCATGAACGGCGCCGGGTAGTGCGTTTTCAGCCACGCGGTCTGGTACGAAACCAGGCCGTAAGCAGCGGAGTGGGATTTGTTGAAGCCATAACCGGCGAATTTCTCCACCAGGTCGAAAATGTTACCGGCGAGGTCAGCATCGATGTTGTTGGTGGCGCAACCCTCAATGAAACCACCGCGCTGCTTGGCCATTTCCTCGGGCTTTTTCTTACCCATGGCCCGACGCAGCATGTCCGCACCACCGAGGGTGTAACCGGCCATGACCTGGGCAATCTGCATCACCTGTTCCTGATACAGGATGATGCCGTAAGTCGGTGCCAATACCGGTTTCAGACCTTCGTACTGGTAGTCCGAGTGCGGGTACGCGAGTTCGGCGCGACCGTGCTTACGGTTGATAAAGTCGTCAACCATGCCCGATTGCAAAGGGCCCGGACGGAACAGGGCCACCAGTGCGATCAAGTCTTCCAGGCAGTCGGGCTTGAGCTTTTTGATCAGCTCTTTCATGCCGCGCGACTCGAGCTGGAACACCGCGGTGGTTTCAGCTTTTTGCAGCAGCTGGTAGGTCGGTTTGTCATCGAGCGGGATGAACGCAATGTCCAGCGGCGGCTCATCGACCTTGGCGCGGTCGCGATTGATCGTTTTCAGCGCCCAGTCGATGACCGTCAGGGTCCGCAGGCCGAGGAAGTCGAACTTCACCAGGCCGGCAGCTTCAACGTCGTCCTTGTCGAACTGGGTCACCAGGCCGTCACCGGCCTCGTCGCAATAGATCGGCGAGAAGTCGGTCAGCTTGGTCGGTGCGATCACCACACCACCGGCGTGTTTGCCGACGTTACGCACGACCCCTTCGAGCTTGCGCGCCATTTCCCAGATTTCCGCGGCCTCTTCATCAACCTTGATGAAGTCGCGGAGGATTTCTTCCTGCTCGTAGGCTTTTTCCAGGGTCATGCCGACTTCGAACGGAATCATCTTCGACAGACGATCCGCCAGGCCGTAGGACTTGCCCTGCACCCGCGCCACGTCGCGGACCACAGCCTTGGCGGCCATGGAACCGAAGGTGATGATCTGACTTACCGCGTTGCGCCCGTACTTTTCGGCCACGTAGTCGATGACCCGGTCACGACCGTCCATGCAGAAGTCGACGTCGAAGTCGGGCATCGATACCCGTTCCGGGTTAAGGAAACGTTCGAACAGCAGGTCATATTCCAGCGGGTCGAGGTCGGTGATCTTCTGCACATAGGCCACCAGCGAACCGGCACCCGAACCACGGCCCGGACCTACCGGCACGCCGTTGCTCTTGGCCCACTGGATAAAGTCCATAACGATGAGGAAGTAACCGGGGAACCCCATCTGGATGATGATATCCAGCTCGAAATTCAGCCGGTCGACGTAGACCTGACGCTTGGCTTCGTAGTCTTCGGTGGTGTCCTTGGGCAGCAGAACGCTGAGGCGCTCTTCCAGGCCATCGAAGGACACCTTGCGGAAATACTCGTCGATGGTCATGCCATCGGGAATCGGGAAGTTGGGCAGGAAGTGCGTGCCCAGTTTCACTTCAATGTTGCAGCGCTTGGCGATCTCGACGGTGTTTTCCAGCGCCTCGGGAATGTCGCTGAACAGCTCGGCCATTTCCTCGGCGCTTTTGAGGTATTGCTGATCGCTGTAATTCTTCGAACGCCGCGGATCGTCGAGGGCGCGGCCCTCACCGATGCAGACGCGGGTCTCGTGAGCGGCAAAGTCTTCCTGCTTGATGAAGCGCACGTCGTTGGTCGCGACCAGTGGCGCGCCGATCTTCTCCGCCAGGGCCACGGCGCCGTGCAACTGCTCTTCATCGTTGGGGCGATTGGTGCGCTGGATTTCCAGGTAAAAGCGATCCGGGAACACCTCCATCCACTCGCGCGCCAGATTTTCCGCTTCAGCCGGATTGCCGCTGAGCATGGCCAGGCCGATCTCGCCTTCTTTTGCCGCCGACAGCATGATCAAGCCTTCGCTGGCCTCGGCCACCCACTCGCGCTCGATGATGACCGAGCCATTGCGCTGGCCGTCGATGAAGCCGCGGGAGATCAGTTCAGTGAGGTTGCGATAGCCGACAGCGTTCATGGCCAGCAGGCTGATCCGGCTCAGGGCGTTGTCCGGATCCTTGTTCGACAGCCACAGGTCGGCGCCGCAGATCGGCTTGATACCTGCGCCCATGGCGGCTTTATAGAATTTGACCAGGGAACACATGTTGTTCTGGTCGGTGACCGCCACGGCAGGCATGTTCATGCCGACCAGGGTCTTGACCAGCGGTTTGATCCGCACCAGACCGTCGACCAGGGAATATTCAGTGTGCAGGCGTAGATGAACGAATGAAGCCGGCATAGTGATCCTGCGTTATGTCATGAAAACAACAAGGCCCGGATTGTACCGGGCCTTGGGAAAAACATCAGCCTTGCAACTAACTCTCGATCAGGCTTTCCCGAGCTTCATATGCCAACCGCACTGGAGCAAACGAGCGGCGGTGAATCGGGGTCGGGCCCAAGCGTGCCAGCGCTTCCAGATGAACGGGCGTCGGATAACCTTTGTGACCACCGATACCGTAACCCGGGTAAATCAATTCGAAGGCAGCCATCTCGCGGTCGCGGCTGACCTTGGCAAGAATCGATGCCGCAGCGATGGCCGGAACCTTGCCGTCTCCCTGCACTACCGCTTCGGCGCGCATGGACAGTTTCGGGCAGCGGTTACCGTCGATCATCGCCAGTTTCGGTTGAATGTGCAGGCCTTCGATCGCGCGTTGCATGGCCAGCATGGTGGCATGAAGGATGTTCAACTCGTCGATTTCTTCGACTTCCGCGCGCGCGATGCACCAGCTCAAGGCTTTTTCGCAAATTTCGTCGTAGAGCTTTTCGCGGCGGGCTTCGGTGAGCTTCTTCGAATCGTTGAGACCGAGGATCGGACGGTTCGGATCGAGGATCACAGCCGCGGTTACCACGGCACCGCAGAGCGGGCCGCGACCGACTTCGTCAACACCGGCAACCAGATCTTCAACTTCAGCGACCAAGGTGAAATCCAGCCCCATTTGCATGCTTGTTTTACTCATTGTACTTGGCCGATCAGCTTCAGCACTGCATCTGCAGCCTGGTTGGAGGCATCCAGACGAAGGGTCCGGTGAATTTCATCAAAGCCGCGAGTCTGCTCTTCGCCACCTTCGATCAATGGCGACAGCGTCTGGGCCAGCGCTTCAACGGTCGCATCGTCCTGCAGCAACTCGGGCACCAACAGGCGCTGGGCCAACAGGTTCGGCAACGAGACGTAGGGACTCTTGACCATGCGTTTGAGAATCCAGAACGTCAGTGGCGCCAGACGATAGGCAACGACCATCGGCCGCTTATACAACAAGGCCTCGAGGGTAGCCGTACCGGAGGCGATCAACACCGCGTCGCAGGCGGCCAGCGCCAGATGGGACTTGCCATCGAGCAGGGTCAGCGGCAGATCGCGGCCGACGAGCAACTCTTCAAGCTGCGCACGTCGCTGAGGACTGGCGCAAGGCATGACGAACCGCACGCCAGGACGCACGGCGCGCAGACGTTGGGCGGTATCGAGGAACAACGCCCCCAGACGCCCCACTTCACCGCCGCGACTGCCGGGCATCAGCGCGACCAACGGCCCGTCCGGCAGACCGAGCTCGGCCCGTGCAGCAGCGCGATCCGCTTCAAGCGGGATCGCATCGGCCAGGGAATGCCCGACAAACCGCACCGGCACGCCTTTCTCTTCATAGAATTTTGCTTCGAACGGAAACAGCGTCAGCATCAGGTCGCAACCTTCGCGAATCTTCAGCACCCGCTTCTGCCGCCACGCCCAGACCGACGGGCTGACGTAGTGCACGGTCTTGATTCCGGCCTGACGCAGCTTGAGTTCGATATTCAGGTTGAAGTCCGGGGCATCGATACCGATGAACACATCCGGCTTCTCGGCAATCAGGTCGGCGATCAGCTGCTTGCGGCGCTTGAGCAACTCGCGCAGCCGACCCAGCACTTCCACCAGGCCCATGACCGAGAGACGTTCCATCGGGAAATACGAGGTCAGGCCTTCGGCCTGCATCAGCGGACCACCGACACCGATGAACTCGACCGCCGGATGCTGTGCCTTGAGCGCACGCATGAGACCGGCGCCCAGAATGTCACCGGAAGCCTCACCCGCCACCAGCGCAATACGCAGATTAGCCATGATTAACGCGTGATGCCGCGGGTCGAAGACTGGATAGAATCACGGAACACCGCGACTTCCGGAAACTGCGCCGAAGGTTCGGCCAGTTCGGCGAGCGCCTGCTCGACGGTCAGGCCCTGGCGGTAAACCACCTTGTAGGCACGACGCAGGGCGTGGATCGCGTCTTCGCTGAAACCACGGCGACGCATGCCTTCGAAGTTCATGCTACGGGCTTCGGCCGGGTTGCCGAACACCGTGACGTAGGCGGGAACGTCCTTGCCAATGGCGGTACCCATGCCGGAAAAGCTGTGGGCGCCAATGTGGCAATACTGGTGAACCAGGGTAAAGCCGGACAGGATCGCCCAGTCTTCAACGTGCACATGGCCAGCCAACGCAGTGTTGTTGACGAGGATGCAGTGGTTACCGATGACACTGTCGTGGCCGATGTGGGCATAGGCCATGATCAGGTTGTGATCGCCCAGGGTCGTTTCCGAACGGTCCTGAATGGTCCCGCGATGAATCGTCACGCCTTCACGGATGACGTTATGGTCACCGATGACCAGACGGGTTTCTTCGCCTTTGTATTTCAGATCGGGCGTGTCCTCACCTACCGAAGAAAACTGGTAAATGCGGTTGTGCTTACCGATTCGGGTCGGGCCCTTGAGAATCACATGCGGCCCGATCACTGTCCCCTCGCCGATTTCCACACCTGCGCCGACGATCGACCATGGGCCGACCTCGACACCTTCAGCCAGAACGGCCGTCGGATCGATGATTGCGCGAGGGTCAATCAAACTCATAGTTTGCGTTCCGCGCAGATGATTTCAGCGGAGCAGACTGGCTTGCCATCGACCGAAGCCTGGCACTCGAACTTCCAGATCTGACGCTTGCAGCTGATGAAACGGGCTTCGAGGATCAATTGATCGCCTGGAGTGACGGGCTGGCGAAAACGCAGCTTGTCGGAGCCGACGAAGTAGTAGAGCGTGCCGTCGGCAGGCTTCACGTCGAGCATTTTGAAACCAAGGATACCGGCAGCCTGAGCCATCGCTTCGATGATCAGTACGCCCGGCATGATTGGATGCGCGGGGAAGTGACCATTGAAGAACGGTTCGTTGATGCTGACATTCTTGTAGGCGCGAATGCGCTTGCCTTCCACGTCCAGTTCCACGACCCGGTCCACCAGCAGGAACGGGTAACGGTGAGGCAGGTATTCGCGAATCTCGTTGATGTCCATCATTTCGGGGGGAAGCCTATGTAAAGATTGGAAACGCGCGACTGACGCGCGTTCCTCTAGCAAATCAAGGAGGCAGTCTAGCGGCTGTGCACACTTGATATGGAAATGGTATCAGCCATCTGATGAAGCATTACCGTCAGGGGTCACTTCCCCTGTCCGCTTTTCCAGCTGTCGCAGCCGCCGCGCGATGTCATCGAGCTGACGGATACGTGCCGCGCTTTTGCGCCATTCGGCAGCCGGTTGCATGGCCGTACCGGAAGAGTAGGAGCCCGGCTCGGTAATCGAGTGGGTCACCATGGTCATCCCAGTGATGAAAACCTTGTCGCAAATTTCGATATGCCCCACCAGCCCGACGCCACCGGCGAGCATGCAATGCTTGCCGATCTTGGTGCTGCCGGAGATCCCCACGCACGCGGCCATGGCGGTGTGATCACCGATCTGGACGTTGTGAGCGATCTGAATCTGATTGTCGAGCTTGACGCCATTACCAATGACGGTATCGGCCAGCGCACCCCGGTCGATGGCGGTATTCACGCCAATCTCCACATCGTCACCGACCAGAACACCACCGATCTGGGCGATTTTCTGCCAGATGCCTTTCTCGTTGGCGAAACCGAAACCTTCGCCACCCAGTACCGCACCGGATTGAATCACCACCCGCTTGCCGATACGCACGTCGTGATACAGCGTGACGCGCGGTGCAAGCCAGCCACCTTCACCAATGACGCTACGGGCGCCGATGAAGCAGTGCGCGCCGATGGTTGTCCCGGCATCAATTCGCGCCCCGCTTTCGATGACCACAAATGCACCGATACTCGCCGCCGGATCGACCACCGCGTCCTCTGCCACTACCGCTGTCGGATGAATACCGGCAGACGCCTTGGGCTTGGGATCGAAGAGGTGGGAAATGCGTGCATAAGCAAGATACGGGTCGGGCACGATCAGCGCCTCACCGGAAAAACCTTCTGCGTCAGCGGCTTTCAGCAACAAGGCTGCAGCCCGGCTATCGGCCAGGTATTTACGGTATTGAGGATTTGCCAGAAAGCTCAACTGAGCTGGGCCAGCCTCTTGCAAAGTGGCCAGCCCAGTTATTTCCTTCTCCGGGTCGCCACGCAGGGTGGCGCCGAGGAACTCGGCCAACTGGCCGAGTTTTATGGTCGCTGTCATGGATTACTTCAGCTGATTCATGCGCTCGATAACCTGGCGAGTGATGTCGTACTGAGGCTTGACATCAATCACTGCGCCACGCTCGAAGACCAGGTCAAAAGCACCTTTCTTGATGACTTCTTCCACAGCACTGTCCAGTTTCGGCTTGAGCTGCTTCAGCATTTCACGGTCAGCAACGGCTTTGGCTTCGTTCAGCTCCTTGGACTGGAACTGGAAGTCACGGGCCTTTTGCTTGAATTCAAGTTCCAGGCGCTCACGCTCGCCTTGCTGCATCTTGTCGCCGCCCGCCATCAGACGGTCCTGAATGCCCTTGGCGCTGCTTTCCAGCGACTTGAGTTTGGTCAGCTGCGGACCGAACTTTTTCTCGGCATCCACGGCGTATTTCTTGGCCGCGTCGGATTCCAGCAGAGCCATCTGATAGTTCAGAACGGCGATTTTCATGTCGGCAAAAGCCGGACCTGCTACCAGTACGGTCGCCAGGAGAACCAATTGAGTCAACTTACGCACGATGCACTCCTACAAAATCCATTGTCGTTATCTTGGGTCAGACGCTTAGAACGTCTGGCCGAGGGAGAATTGGAACACTTGAGTTTCAGCCTCATCCGGTTTCTTGATCGGCATGGCCAACGCGAAACTCAGAGGACCCAGCGCGGTAACCCATGTCACACCCACACCGACGGAGCTAGCCATGTTGCTCAGGCTGATGTCGTTGCACTTGGTGTTGGACGACGAACCGTTCGCATTGGTGGTGTCTTTGCACGTTGAGTCGAAAACGTTACCCACATCCCAGAATACCGAGGTGCGCAGGGAGCGCTGATCTTTGACGAACGGCAGAGGGAACAGGACCTCTACCCCGCCCTGGATCAAGACGTTACCACCGAACGGCAGCGGATCCTGGTCCGGATCAAGAGCCGTACCCGGGTTGGTGCCGCGGCTCGGCGTACTGCGAGGACCCAAGGTGCTGTCCTTGAAACCACGAACCGAGTTGAAACCACCAGCATAGTAGTTTTCATAGAACGGCAAGCCATCGGTCGAACCGTAGCCATCGCCATAACCCAGCTCGGTATGCAGGCGCATGGTGTAGTTTTCGGTCAGTGGCTGGAACAACTGGCCACGGTAATCGAGTTTGAAGAACGACAGGTCGCTGCCCGGCGTCGTGGTTTCCAGCACCAGGCTTTGGGAATGACCACGTGTCGCCAGTACGCCCTTGTTCAGGGTCGATTCCGACCAACCGGCCGAAGCCTTGAAGTTCAGGTAGTTGTCGCCTTCCTTGTTAACGAAGTCGAAGATCTCGTCAACGGTGTACAGGCCAGTCTTGATCTTGTCCTGTTGCGCAGTCAGGCCGAAGGTCAGGCGCGACGTTTCGCTGATCGGGTAGCCGACGCTCACGCCCGCACCCAGGCTGTCCACGGCATAGCTGGCTACGTCGACGTCGAGGTCTTTGTAGTCAGTGGTGCGATAGAACGCGTTGTAACCCAGGCTCACGCCATCAGCAGTCCAGTACGGGTCGACATAACCGAAGTTATAGCGGCTCTGGTATTCGCTGCGGGTCAAGCCGACGCTGACCTTGTTACCCGTACCCAGGAAGTTGTTCTGGGTGATCGAACCACCGAGGATCAGACCGGCACTCTGTGCGAAGCCGACGCTGGCGGTAATCGAACCGGAAGCTTGTTCTTCAACGCTGTAGTTCACGTCAACCTGGTCATCGACACCCGGTACGGCAGGGGTTTCGACGTTCACTTCTTTGAAGAAGCCGAGACGCTCAAGACGGGTCTTGGACTGGTCGATCAGGTAAGTCGAAGCCCAGCCACCTTCCATCTGACGCATTTCACGGCGCAGCACTTCGTCTTCGGACTTGGTGTTGCCTCGGAAATTGATGCGGTTGACGTAGGCACGCTTGCCCGGATCGACGGCGAACGTGATATCGACGGTGTGGTCTTCATCGTGCGGCTGAGGCACGCCGTTGACGTTGGCGAAGGTGTAGCCCTCGTTACCCAGACGGCGGGTGATCAGTTCGGAGGTGGTGGTCATCAGCTTGCGCGAGAACACCTGGCCTTTCTGAACCAGCAGCAACGACTTGACCTGGTCCTCAGGGACTTTCAGGTCGCCGCTCAGCTTGACGTCACGAACGGTGTACTTCTCGCCTTCGTTGACGTTGACGGTGATGTAGACGTGCTTCTTGTCCGGCGTAATGGACACCTGGGTCGAAGCGATATCCATGTTGATGTAGCCACGGTCCAGGTAGTAGGAACGCAGACGTTCCAGGTCACCGGAAAGCTTTTCACGAGCGTACTTGTCGTCGTTCTTGAAGAACGACAACCAGTTGGTGGTCTTGAGTTCGAACAGGTCGATCAGGTCTTCGTCAGGAAAGACCGTGTTACCCACCACGTTGATGTGCTGGATAGCAGCGACGGTGCCTTCGTTGATATTGACCTTCAGGCCGACGCGGTTGCGCGGCTGCGGCACCACTTCGGTGTCGACGGTAGCCGAGTAGCGACCCTGCGCGACATATTGGCGCTGCAGTTCGTTACGTACACCTTCAAGGGTGGCACGCTGGAAGATCTCGCCTTCGGCCAGACCGGACTGTTTGAGGCCTTTCATCAGGTCTTCAGTGGAGATCGCCTTGTTACCTTCGATCTCGATACTGGCGACTGACGGGCGCTCGACTACCGTGATGACCAGGACGTTGCCATCGCGGCCCAGCTGGATATCTTGAAAGAACCCGGTTTTGAACAGCGCACGAGTGGATTCCACCAGGCGGCGATCATCCGCCTGTTCACCGACGTTCAACGGCAAGGCACCAAAGACGCTACCCGCGGAGACCCGCTGGAGGCCATTGACGCGAATATCAGAGATAGTGAAGGACTCGGCGTGAACTTCGGCGATCATCAATACGGTGAGAACCGCAGTTAGCAGCAGACGTTTCATGAAGTCCTTTCTTATTCCAACTGGCAATAAACAAACTGCCGCAAAATGCGGCAGATTCGCAATATCAGCGAAGTGTTACAGACGGCCCAAATCATTGACCAGAGCAAGCAACATCACCCCGACCACCAAACTGATGCCGATCTGTATCCCCCAACCCTGCACCCGATCCGACAAGGGACGACCACGCGCCCACTCGATCAGATAAAACAACAAATGCCCCCCATCCAGTACAGGAATGGGCAACAAATTCAGAACCCCCAGGCTAATACTCAGATAAGCAAGGAAATTCAGGAAATCAGCGACGCCCGACTGGGCAGAAGCGCCCGCCACTTTAGCAATGGTTATCGGTCCACTCAAGTTTTTTACCGAGAGCTCACCGAACAACATTTTCTTGAGTGAATCGAGGGTCAGTACGCTCATGGTCCAAGTGCGTCGAGCCCCCTCGCCAATCGCAGCCAAAGGACCGTAACTGACCTCGCGAATCATCTCCGGTGGCCAATCGATCGCTTTCACCCCAGCCCCCAGATAACCGCTGGGGGCTTTCTTCTCGCCACGAGCGGCCAGCGTCACGGGGACGTCGATTTGAGCACCATCGCGCTCGATGCGCAGCATGATTTTGGTATCTGGTTGCGTACGAACGGTATCGACCACCTGCTGCCAGTCATCCAGCGCCTTGCCATCAAGCGCCAACAACCGGTCACCGGTTTTCAGGCCCGCTGCCTGCGCCGGACCTTTCGGGTCAAGCTCGGCCAGCACTGGCGGCAACGCCGGACGCCAAGGACGAATACCCAACGAGCGAATCGGATCCGGTTCATCCGCGCCCTTGAGCCATTTATCCAGGACCAGTTCACGAGGCGAATCCGCTGTGGACCCCTGATCGCGCACCAGCACCTGCAGCGAACCGCTCTCACCCAGACGACGAACCAGCTGCAGATTGACCGCACCCCAACCCGACGTTGGCTCACCATCGATGGCGACAATTTCCTGACCCGGGCTCAAACCGGCCTTGGCCGCGATACTGCCCGACTCTACGGCACCGATGACAGGCCGCACCTGCTCGCTGCCGAGCATCGCGAGCACCCAGAAAAAAATCATCGCCAGTAAAAAGTTGGCAATCGGCCCCGCCGACACGATTGCGATGCGCTGACGGACGGACTTGCGATTGAAGGACTGATCGAGCTGATCGGCCGGCACTTCGCCTTCGCGCTCGTCGAGCATCTTCACGTAGCCACCCAGCGGAATCGCGGCGACGACGAACTCAGTGCCTTTCTTGTCGTGCCAGCGCAGCAACGGCATGCCGAAGCCCACGGAGAAGCGCAGCACTTTGACCCCACAGCGACGCGCGACCCAGAAATGGCCGAATTCGTGGAAGGTGACCAGCACGCCCAGGGCTACCAGGGTGCCGACAATCATATAGAGCGCGCTCATCTACTTTCTCCGCAATCCTATCCAGTGCTGCATGGGCCAACCTGTTGCAGCACTTACCGCCCGTGGCGACTCAACCATTGCTCCACCAGGGCTCGCGCCTTCGCGTCAGCCGTGAACACCGCCTCGAGATCATTCACCGCTACCACAGGCTCGAGATTCAAGACTTCCTCGATGATACTCGCG
The DNA here is from genome assembly GCF_949767765.1 of Pseudomonas sp. IT-P171. Taxonomy (NCBI): domain Bacteria; kingdom Pseudomonadati; phylum Pseudomonadota; class Gammaproteobacteria; order Pseudomonadales; family Pseudomonadaceae; genus Pseudomonas; species Pseudomonas sp. IT-P171. Next base: position 75,900 of record NZ_CATKQN010000057.1, on the reverse strand, counting down.
ATTTCCAGATAGCGAACCCGCCCGTCGAGAAAGGCGGCGACTGCTACTTCATTTGCCGCATTGAGCATGGCTGGCGCGCTATTGCCCGCCTCGGCGGCCTGACGCGCCAGGCGCAGGCATGGGAAACGCTCTTCATCGGGCGCCTGGAAGTCCAGGCGTGCGATGGCGAACAGATCCAGCGGAGCAACGCCCGAATCGATACGCTCCGGCCAGGCCAAGGCGTTGGCGATCGGCGTGCGCATGTCGGGATTGCCCAGCTGCGCCAATACCGAACCGTCGATGTAGTCGACCAGCGAATGAATCACACTCTGCGGGTGAATCACCACTTCGACCTGGGAAGGCTTGGCGTCGAACAGCCAGCAGGCTTCGATCAGCTCGAGCCCCTTGTTCATCATGCTCGCCGAATCCACGGAGATCTTGCGCCCCATGGACCAGGTCGGGTGCGCACAGGCCTGCTCAGGCGTTACATCGGCCAGTTCGGCCAAGGGTGTCTGCCGGAACGGACCGCCAGAGGCTGTCAGCAAGATCCGACGAACGCCCACGACCCCGAGCCCACGGGAAAAATCCTGTGGCATGCACTGGAAAATCGCGTTGTGCTCGCTGTCGATCGGCAGCAGCACCGAACCGCTTTTGCGTACGGCCTGCATGAACAGCGCGCCGGACATCACCAGCGCTTCTTTGTTGGCCAGCAGAATTTTCTTACCGGCCTCAACTGCCGCCAGGGTCGGACGCAAGCCCGCCGCACCGACAATGGCCGCCATGACCGTGTCGACGTCAGGATCGGAGGCGACCTGACACAGGCCCGCCTCCCCCACCAGCACGCGAGTCGACAGACCGGCTGCACGCAAATCGTCCTGCAACACCCGGGCGGCGTTGTGCTCTGGCACGACGGCGAACCGCGGCACATGCCGGACGCAAAGCGCGTGCAACTCGCTCAGACGCGTGAAGCCGCTCAAGGCAAAAACCTGATACCGCTCGGGATGTCGGGCAATGACGTCCAGCGTGCTCAGACCGATCGAACCGGTCGCACCCAGGACCGTAATCTGCTGCGGGCGGCTCACGGTGCCGCCATCCACAGCAGCACAGCAAATACAGGGATCGCGGCCGTCAGGCTGTCGATGCGATCCAGCACACCGCCGTGACCGGGCAGCAGATTACTGCTGTCCTTGATCCCGGACTGGCGCTTGAACATGCTTTCGGTGAGGTCGCCCACCACCGAGATGAACACGATAATGGCCGCACCGATCAACCCTTTGAAAAGCTCGGCAACCGTCCAGTCGCGAACCAGGCCGACAATGACGGTGATGACCAGGCTCAGCGCCAGGCCGCCATACACGCCTTCCCAGCTCTTGCCGGGGCTGACCAGCGGCGCGAGCTTGCGCTTGCCGAAGGCCCTGCCGGAAAAATAGGCGCCAATATCGGCACCCCAGACCAGCACCATCACGGCCAAAATCAGTAGATTGCCATTGCCGGAATCGTGTTTTTTGATTTCGACCAGACCTTGCCATGCCGGCAGGAGAATCAACAGGCCGATCACCAATTTGGTCGCTGCTGCGGACCAATGCTCGCTCGAACGCGGATAGGTCAGCACCAGATACGTCGCCACGCCCCACCACAGCACCGAGGCACCCAACACCCAGGGCGCAAGTCCCGGCAGGATGTGCATGACAAACAACATCAACGCGACCACTGCTGCGTAGGCGACGCGAATCGGTTGAGCGGCGAAACCCGCCAGGCGCGCCCATTCCCAGGCACCGAGGGTTACGACCAACCCGATGAACAGCGCGAAGCCGGAACCTTCAAGCAGGAAAAACCCGCACAAGGCAATCGGCAGCAGTATCAGCGCAGTGATGATTCGTTGTTTAAGCATTAAACCCGGGCTCCAGCCTCGACCTGCTCGCTCGTTTTACCGAAGCGACGCTGACGAGAAGCGAAATCGGCCAGCGCGGTGCGCATGGCGTCGTGTTTGAAGTCCGGCCAGAACAGGTCGGAGAAGTACAACTCGGCGTAGGCCAGTTGCCACAACAGGAAGTTGCTGATGCGGTGTTCGCCACCGGTGCGAATGCACAGGTCCGGCAACGGCAGGTCGCCGGTGGCCAGGCAGGCTTGCAACAGTTCCGGGGTAATGTCTTCCGGACGCAGATGACCGGCCTGAACTTCCCGCGCCAGACGCTGCGCGGCTTGCGCGATGTCCCACTGACCGCCGTAGTTGGCGGCGATCTGCAGGACGAAGCGATTGGCGCCCGCGGTCATGGCTTCAGCCTCGCGCATGGCCGCCTGAAGCTCTGGATGAAAACGCGAACGGTCGCCAATGATGCGCAGACTGATGTTGTTTTCGTTGAGGCGCTTGGCCTCGCGACGCAATGCCTTGAAGAACAGGTCCATCAAGGCACTGACCTCATCGGCCGGGCGCTGCCAGTTCTCGCTGGAAAAGGCGAACAGGGTCAATACCTCGACCTTGGCCTCGGCACACACCTCGATCACTGCACGAACCGCATCCACACCCGCTTTATGCCCGGCGACACCCGGCATGAAGCGTTTTTTCGCCCAGCGATTATTGCCATCCATGATGATCGCGACATGGCGCGGCACCGCGGACGGCGCAACCTGCTTGGTCTTTTCCATGAAAACGCGACCCTTATACGGCCATCAGGTCTTTTTCTTTCTGCGCCAGATTCGCGTCGATTTCAGCCACGTACTTTTTGGTCAGATCATCGATCTCGCCAGTGGCGCGACGCTCTTCGTCTTCGCTGATTTCCTTTTCCTTGACCAGATCCTTGAGCTGGCTGTTCGCGTCACGACGGATGTTGCGCACGGCAACACGGGCGTCTTCAGCAACATCGCGGGCCTGCTTGGTGAAGCCCTTGCGGGTTTCTTCGGTCAGGGCCGGCATGGAGATCAGCAGCAGCTCACCCAGGTTGGTCGGGTTGAGGTTCAGACCGGCGCTGCCGATGGCTTTATCGACAGCACCCAGCATGTTGCGCTCGAAGGCAACGACTTGCAGGGTACGGGCGTCCTTGACGGTGATGTTCGCCACTTGCTTGATCGGAGTATCGGAACCGTAGTACGGCACCATCACGCCTTCCAGAATGCTCGGGTGCGCCTGACCGGTACGAATACGGCCGAAGTTGTGCATCAGCGACTCGACGGATTTCTGCATACGCTCTTTAGCGTCTTTCTTGATTTCGTTGATCATTGTTGGCCTTCCTCGATCAGGGTCCCTTCAGCGCCGCCATGCACGATGTTCAGCAGGGCGCCGGGCTTGTTCATGTTAAATACGCGCAACGGCATCTTGTGGTCGCGGCACAGGCAAATGGCCGTCAGATCCATCACGCCCAGCTTGCGATCCAGCACTTCATCGTAGGTCAGATGATCGAACTTCTCGGCATGCGGGTCCTTGAATGGATCGGCGGTGTAGACACCATCGACCTTGGTCGCTTTCAACACGACGTCAGCGTCGATTTCGATCGCACGCAAGCAGGCTGCCGAATCCGTGGTAAAGAACGGATTGCCGGTGCCAGCCGCGAAGATCACGACTTCCTTGGAGTTCAGGTGGCGCATGGCTTTGCGGCGATCATAGTGATCGGTCACGCCAACCATGGAAATGGCCGACATCACGATGGCCGAGATATTGGCACGTTCCAGCGCGTCGCGCATGGCCAGGGCGTTCATCACAGTGGCCAGCATGCCCATGTGGTCGCCCGTGACCCGATCCATGCCGGCTGCGCTCAGCGCTGCGCCGCGGAACAGGTTGCCGCCGCCGATCACCAGACCGACCTGGACACCGATGCCGACCAGTTGGCCGACTTCCAGCGCCATGCGATCCAGAACTTTCGGATCGATCCCGAACTCTTCCGAGCCCATCAGGGCCTCGCCGCTAAGCTTGAGTAGAATGCGTTTATAGCGAGCCTGATAACCACTGCCCTGCTGAGCCATTGCGAATCTCTCCTGCGGCGTATTTTAAAAATTCTTTGCGAGCTGTTTACAGCTGGCGTTCACTCTAGCTTGGCGCTGCTTCAGCGCCATCGGAACATGGCTTTGTAAGCCAGTTCCAAAGGGAAACCAATAAAAATTGGTGCCCCATCTGAAAAGAGGCTGCGCGCGTAAGCGGGCAGCCTCTTCAGGGCGACAGTTGAAAAACCGTCTTATTGCTTGGCGGCAGCCAGCTGGGCAGCAACTTCTTCAGCGAAGTTGTCGACCGGCTTCTCGATGCCTTCGCCTACTTTGAAGTAGGTGAAAGAAACGATTTCAGCACCGGCTTTCTTGGCCAGTTCGCCGACCTTGACTTCAGGGTTCTTGACGAACGCCTGCTCAACCAGGCTCGCTTCAGCCAGGAACTTGCTGATACGGCCTTTGACCATGTTCTCAACAATGTTTTCTGGCTTGCCTTTGATTTTTTCTTCGTTCAGCTGCAGGAACACAGCTTTTTCGCGCTCGATAGCTTCAGCCGAAACTTCCGATGGCAGCAGGAACTCAGGGTTGCTGGCCGCTACGTGCATAGCGATGTCTTTGGCCAGCTCAACGTTGCCGCCCTTCAGAACAACCGCAACACCGATCTTGTTGCCGTGCAGGTAACCACCAACCACATCACCTTCAACGCGAACCAGGCGACGGATGTTGACGTTTTCGCCAACCTTGCCGACCAGAACCAGGCGATCGGCTTCTTGAGCTTCGATCAGCGGAGCGACGTCAGTCAGTTTGTCAGCGAACGCCTTTTCAACGCTGGAAGCGACAAATGCCTTGAAGTCGTCCTGCAGAGCCAGGAAGTCGGTCTGCGAGTTCACTTCCAGCAGAACGGCGGATTTACCGTCTTCCTTCAGTGCGATCGCGCCTTCAGCAGCTACGTTGCCTGCTTTCTTGGCAGCCTTGATGGCGCCCGAAGCGCGCATGTCATCAATGGCTTTTTCGATGTCGCCGCCAGCCTTGGTCAAGGCTTTTTTGCAGTCCATCATGCCTTCGCCAGTACGCTCGCGCAGTTCTTTGACCAACGCTGCAGTAATCTCTGCCATTTCAAAATTCCTCTTGGATAGGTTTTCAACCATTCCACCCGATCGAACGGGCGTTCAATTCTTCCCGAACCACCCTTGTTAGCAGCTGCAAGTTACAAACGCTGTAATTGCGCCACCAGACAAATGGTTTTCGAGGTGGCAAAAAGGGGGCCAAGCCCCCTTTTTGCTTACTGAGTCAACGCCAAGGCGTCAATTACTCAGCTGCAGCTGCCGGAGCTTCTTCAACGAACTGCTCGGTGCCGCCAGCAACGTGGTTGCGACCGCGGATTACAGCGTCAGCCATCGAACCCATGTACAGCTGGATAGCGCGGATTGCGTCATCGTTGCCTGGGATGATGTAGTCAACGCCTTCCGGGCTGCTGTTGGTATCGACTACGCCGATAACCGGGATGCCCAGCTTGTTGGCTTCGGTGATCGCGATGCGCTCGTGATCAACGTCGATAACGAACAGAGCGTCTGGCAGACCGCCCATGTCCTTGATACCACCCAGGGAACGATCGAGCTTCTCAAGATCGCGAGTGCGCATCAGCGCTTCTTTCTTGGTCAGCTTGGCGAAAGTACCGTCTTCGGCTTGCACTTCAAGGTCACGCAGACGCTTGATGGAAGCACGGATGGTTTTGAAGTTGGTCAGCATGCCGCCCAACCAGCGGTGATCGACGTACGGCGAACCGCAACGTGCTGCTTCTTCAGCAACGATCTTGCCAGCGGAACGCTTGGTGCCAACGAACAGAATCTTGTTTTTGCCCTGGGCCAGACGCTCTACGAAAGTCAGAGCTTCGTTGAACATTGGCAGGGTTTTTTCAAGGTTGATGATGTGGATCTTGTTACGCGCGCCGAAAATGTACTTGCCCATTTTCGGGTTCCAGTAACGGGTCTGGTGACCGAAGTGCACACCGGCCTTCAGCATATCGCGCATGTTGACTTGGGACATGATAGTTCCTTAATAAGTCGGGTTTGGCCTCCACGTATCCCAATGACCAACCAGCAGCATCAGCTGAAGGCACCCAGGTCATCGTGTCGACACGTGTGTGGATTTAAGCCTTTCGGGGCATCCCCGGAAAGCGGCGCATTTTATACCACAGGGCTCGCAAAAACGGAACCCGGATTCTCAATTCCTGACGCGCGCCTTCATCCGCGCCCTTGGAATCGCTCAAGAATGCGCCCATCTATAGAGAGAAGCGATGCACAGAGGCTCAGATTTGCGCTGATCGTCTGTTAGAATCGCGTTTTTCAGGGCGGCGAACATCGATCGCACATTGCCCATTCCGTGTTAGCAAGCGCCATCGAGCGCAGAGAGAGCCTGTATGACCGTCACCCTCAAAACCCCGGAGGACATCGCAAAAATGCGTGTCGCCGGCAAACTGGCCGCCGATGTCCTGGAAATGATTGCTGAACACGTCAAGCCGGGCATCACCACCGAAGAGCTGGACCGCATCTGCCACGACTACATCGTCAACGTGCAGCAGGCCATTCCTGCCCCGCTCAACTACAAGGGCTACCCGAAGTCGATCTGCACCTCGATCAACCACGTGGTCTGCCACGGCATTCCGAACGAGAAGCCATTGAAGGACGGGGACACGCTGAACATCGACGTCACCGTGATCAAGGATGGCTTCCACGGCGACACCAGCCGCATGTTCCACGTCGGCACTGTGCCGGTCTGGGCCGAGCGCCTGTCGCAAGTGACCCAGGAATGCATGTACAAGGCCATCGAGATCGTCAAACCCGGCTGCCGCCTGGGCGACATCGGTGAAGTGATCCAGAAGCACGCCGAAAAGAACGGTTTCTCGGTGGTTCGCGAGTTCTGCGGCCACGGTATCGGCAAGGTGTTCCACGAAGAGCCGCAGATCCTGCACTACGGCCGCGCCGGCACCGGCATGGAACTGAAGGCCGGCATGACCTTCACCATCGAGCCGATGATCAACCAGGGCAAGGCCGACACAAAAGTGCTGGGCGACGGCTGGACCGCGATCACCAAGGACCGCAAGTTGTCGGCACAGTGGGAGCACACATTGGTAGTGACCGAGACCGGTTACGAGATCTTCACCTTGCGCAGCGATGACACCATCCCGCGCGTTTCGGCCTGATCCGGACCGCGCCGCTCCCAGCCTTATAGAAAGGAAAGCCAATCGATGCCGCAGGTGGATCCCGAACTCTTCGACCGTGGCCAGTTCCAGGCTGAACTGGCCCTGAAGGCCAGCCCGATCGCTGCTTTCAAAAAGGCGATCCGCCAGGCCCGAGAGGTCCTTGACGGACGCTTTCGCAGCGGCCGGGAGATTCGCCGACTGATCGAGGATCGCGCCTGGTTCGTCGACAACATCCTGCAAAAGGCCTGGGAGCAGTTCAACTGGAGCGAAGACGCCGACATCGCGCTGGTCGCGGTCGGCGGCTACGGTCGTGGGGAGTTGCATCCTTTCTCCGATATCGACCTGCTGATCCTGCTGGACAGCGCCGACCACGAAGTTTTCCGTGATTCCATCGAGCGTTTTCTGACGCTGTTGTGGGACATCGGCCTGGAAGTCGGTCAGAGCGTTCGCTCCGTCGACGAATGCGCGGTAGAAGCCCGCGCCGACCTGACGGTGATCACCAACCTGATGGAAAGCCGCACCATCGCCGGCCCCGAACGCCTGCGTCAGCGCATGCTGGATGTCACCAGCACCGCGCACATGTGGCCGAGCAAGGACTTCTTCCTGGCCAAGCGCGCCGAGCAGAAGGCCCGTCACCACAAGTACAACGACACCGAATACAACCTGGAACCCAACGTCAAAGGCTCGCCCGGCGGACTACGGGATATTCAGACGATTCTGTGGGTGGCCCGTCGCGAGTACGGCACCCTGAACCTGCGGGCACTGGCCGGGGAAGGTTTCCTGGTCGAGAGCGAAAATGCCCTGCTGGCCTCTTCTCAGGAATTCCTGTGGAAGGTTCGTTACGCGCTGCACATGCTCGCCGGTCGCTCCGAAGACCGCTTGCTGTTCGACCACCAGCGTTCGATTGCCGGCCTGCTGGGCTTCGAGGGCGATGACGCCAAGCAAGCCATCGAAAACTTCATGCAGCAGTATTACCGGGTGGTCATGAGCATCGCGCAGCTCAGCGACCTGATCATCCAGCACTTCGAGGAAGTCATCCTGGCGCCGGAAGATGAAGCGCCGCCGCAACCGATCAACTCGCGGTTCCAGTTGCACGACGGTTACATCGAGGCACGTAACGACAACGTATTCCGCCGCACGCCGTTCGCCATGCTCGAGATTTTCGTGCTGATGGCCCAGCAGCCGGAAATCAAGGGCGTGCGTGCCGACACGATTCGTCTGCTGCGGGAAAACCGTCATTTGATCGACGACGATTTCCGCAACGATATTCGTAACACCAGCCTGTTCATCGAGCTGTTCAAGTGCAAGATCGGCATCCACCGCAACCTGCGACGGATGAACCGTTACGGCATTCTCGGGCGTTATCTGCCGGAGTTCGGCTTCATTGTCGGGCAGATGCAGCATGACCTGTTTCACATCTACACGGTCGACGCGCACACGCTGAACCTGATCAAGCACCTGCGTAAGTTGCAATACACGCAAGTGTCGGAAAAATTCCCGCTGGCCAGCAAGCTCATGGGCAAGCTGCCCAAGCCCGAGTTGATCTACCTGGCCGGGCTGTACCACGACATCGGCAAGGGCCGGCATGGCGATCACTCGGAAATCGGCGCCGTGGATGCCGAGGCCTTTTGCCAGCGACATCAATTGCCAGTGTGGGACAGCCGCCTGATCGTCTGGCTGGTGCAGAACCACCTGGTGATGTCGACCACTGCCCAGCGCAAAGACTTGTCCGACCCGCAAGTGATCCACGATTTTGCGCAGATCGTCGGTGACGAAACCCGCCTTGATTATCTGTACGTGTTGACCGTCGCCGACATCAACGCCACCAACCCGACACTGTGGAACTCCTGGCGCGCCAGCCTGTTGCGCCAGCTCTACACCGAGACCAAGCGCGCCTTGCGCCGCGGCCTGGAGAATCCGGTGGATCGTGAAATGCAGATCCGCCAGACCCAAAGCGCCGCCCTCGATATTCTGGTGCGCGGCGGCAACGACCCGGACGACGTCGAACAGTTGTGGTCGCAATTGGGTGATGATTATTTCCTGCGTCACACTGCCGGCGACGTGGCCTGGCACACCGACGCGATCCTGCAGCAGCCGGCCGATGGCGGGCCGTTGGTGCTGATCAAGGAAACCACCCAGCGCGAGTTCGAGGGCGGTACGCAGATCTTCATTTATGCGCCGGACCAGCACGACTTCTTCGCCGTGACCGTGGCGGCGATGGATCAGTTGAACCTGAACATTCACGACGCCCGGGTCATCACGTCCAGCAGTCAGTTCACCCTCGACACCTACATCGTGCTCGACACTGATGGCGACTCGATCGGCGATAATCCGGCACGGGTCAAACAGATCCGCGAAGGCCTGACCGAAGCCCTGCGCAACCCGGACGATTACCCGACGATCATCCAGCGACGGGTGCCGCGCCAGCTCAAGCATTTCGCGTTTGCACCGCAGGTGACGATCCACAACGACGCCCAGCGGCCGGTGACGGTGCTGGAGCTCAGTGCCCCGGATCGGCCGGGCTTGCTGGCGCGGATCGGTACGATTTTCCTGGAGTTCGACCTGTCGCTGCAGAACGCCAAGATTGCGACGCTCGGCGAACGCGTGGAAGACGTATTCTTCATCACCGACGCCAATAACCAGCCATTGTCCGACCCATTGCTGTGCAGCCGCTTGCAGGATGCGATCGTTGAGCAGCTGACCGTCAGTAACGAACCCGATATCAAGATGTCGCGAATCAGCATCTGAATTAACAAATTTCCCCCTGTGGGGGCGAGCCCTGTGCCGAGGGGATTTATCCCCGTTCGGCTGCGAAGCAGTCGTAAACGCGGTTTAACTTTGAAATGCCGGGGCCGCTTCGCGCCCCAACGGGGATAAACCAACTCGCCACAGGGCTCGCCCCCACAATGAAAGAGGCCCCCGATGAACAACGCTCTGACCCAGCTCCAGCCCTACCCGTTCGAGAAGCTCCGCGCCCTGCTCGGCAGCGTCACGCCAAACCCGGACAAACGCCCTATCGCCTTGTCCATCGGTGAGCCGAAGCACCGTTCGCCAAGCTTTGTCGCCGAAGCCCTGTCCAGCAATCTGGATCAGATGGCCGTTTACCCGACAACACTCGGTATTCCGGCGCTGCGTGAAGCCATCGCCGCGTGGTGCGAACGCCGCTTCAACCTCCCGAGCGGCTGGCTCGACCCGGCGCGCAACGTGCTGCCGGTCAACGGCACGCGTGAGGCACTGTTCGCCTTCACCCAGACCGTGGTCAACCGTGGCGACGATGCGCTGGTGGTCAGCCCGAACCCGTTCTATCAAATCTATGAAGGTGCTGCGTTCCTCGCCGGCGCCAAGCCGCATTACCTGCCGTGCCTGGATGAAAACGGCTTCAACCCGGACTTCGATGCCGTTTCCCCGGACATCTGGAAACGCTGCCAGATCCTGTTTCTGTGCTCGCCAGGCAATCCGACTGGCGCGTTGATCCCGGTTGAAACCCTGAAAAAGCTGATCGCCCTCGCCGACGAATACGACTTCGTGATTGCGGCGGACGAGTGCTACAGCGAACTGTACTTCGACGAACAAACCCCACCGGCCGGCCTGCTCAGCGCCTGTGCGGAATTGGGTCGCAAGGACTTCAAGCGTTGCGTGGTGTTCCATAGCCTGTCCAAGCGCTCCAACCTGCCAGGCCTGCGTTCGGGGTTCGTCGCGGGTGACGCCGACATTCTCAAAGGCTTCCTGCTGTACCGCACTTATCACGGCTGCGCGATGCCGGTTCAAACGCAACTGGCGAGCGTTGCCGCCTGGAATGACGAAGTGCATGTGCGGGCCAACCGTGCGCTGTATCGCGAGAAGTATGATGCGGTGCTGAAAATCCTCGGCCCGGTGATGGACGTGCAACGCCCGGATGGCGGTTTCTACTTGTGGCCGAACGTTGCTGGCGATGATGAAGCGTTCTGCCGCGATCTGTTCGTTGAGGAACATGTGACTGTGGTGCCAGGCTCGTATCTGTCTCGGGAAGTTGATGGTTTCAATCCGGGTGCCGGCCGAGTGCGGATGGCGCTGGTGGCTCCACTGGCGGAATGTGTTGAAGCGGCCGAACGCATTCACAACTTTATTTCTCGCCGCCAGTAATATTAGTCAAGCCTGCACTGTGCAACGCAGTGCAGGCTTGTTCAAATACAAAGTTACAGCACAACCAAAAAACAAACTTTATTTATACACACTCTCAGATTAACCTCTTTAACCACAACACCCTCCCGCCTAAATACATAACCAACATGGAAGTTATAATGACAACTATCACTCCTTGCCTCATAGAAACACCCGCAGATAGTACGGCTTCTTATGAAGCCGCCATTAGCGAAAACCCGGCCAATTCACCCAACACGTCATCCGGGCGCAACAAGCGATCTATCGGCAAACACACTAAATACTGGGCACCCGGCAGAACGTTAAAAATCGCTATCAGCGACTATGACGATGGCGGGTTTGAAATAGTCAAAAATGCCATCAAGCAATGGCTGCCCTACGTCAATCTGACTTTCGAATTCGTTGAACTGGTTGACGACGAAGACTTGTACGAAGGTGATATCCGGATTTACCTGTCCCGGCTGTACAACGGCACCGGACGCTCGGCACTCGGTACCGACGCGCGAGCAACCCCCGCTACGGAGCCAACATTGCTGCTGGGAACAGATTACACCTCCATCGGCTATGAAGCGCTTGTCATTCATGAGTTCGGGCATGCCTTGGGCTTGACCCATGAACATCAACATCCCGATGCGACTATTCCCTGGAACAGAGAAAACACCTACCAGTTATACAAACAGAATTTTGGCTGGTCGAAAGAGACTGTAGATAAAAATCTTTTCCCCCTCCCTCGTAACAGCGATCAAACTTACACCGCCTACGACCGACACTCCATCATGCACTACCAAGTGTTAAATATATGCACTATCGGCGATTGGGAGCAGCCAGAGAATCGTCAACTCAGTGCAGGTGATAAAGCCTTCGCTCGTCAAATTTACCCCTGAATTATCATCCAGAACCAGTACGCAGAACTCATTACTTCACTTACCCAAGTTAGCCTCACTCAAATCCAGCTCACCCAGCACTTCCCGCAATACGTCATCACCAATCTGGTGGTGACGACTGAGCTTATATAACTCCAGCCGCTGCGCCCGTAGCGCCTTCAAACGCAGACGCCGTTCCAGCAAGTCCATCTGAAACGCCAATGCCTGGGCTTCCGCCGAATCGTTGAACACCTCCAGCTGATGCCGATACTCGGACATGATCCGCGCCTTGAGTTCGACGGCGAGCGCCGCCTGCCCGGCGTCCTGTGGATTGGCTTCTTCGGCTTCGAGGGCATGAATGGCCGCTTCGGCGGTTTTTCGCCAGGCCTCGCGCACCTCACTGCGACGTTTGTCGTCCGGGCTCTTTTCGATGCCACGCAACAACAGGGGCAGCACGATACAGGCTGCAATCAGCGACAGCAGAATGACCCCGGCCGCAATGAAGATCAGCAGATCTCGTTCAGGAAATGCATCACCCGCTACCAACATCGGAACAGACAACACGCCCGCCAGCGTCACCGCTCCGCGCACCCCACCCACCGTCAGCAACCAGCAGGATCGCGCGGTCGGCACGTTGACCATTTCGCCCTTGCCGCGCCAGCGACGCAACAGTCCCGACAGACGCCAGATGCTCTGTACCCAGACGAACCGCAACACCACCAACACGACGAAAATCGCCAGCACGTCGAGACAACGGTAAAGCAACGTCGGCCACAAAGACGTTTCGTGGCTGACCACGGCTTTGATGATGTCTGGCAGTTGCAACCCCAGCAGCAGGAAGATCAGGCCATTGAAGGCGAACTCCAGCAGCGACCAGACGCTGCGATTGAGCAACCGGGTGCTGGTCTGGCGCGGCAGCAGATCGAGCCAACTCTGCATCATTCCCGCCGCCACGGCAGACAGAATGCCCGATGCGCCAAGTCGTTCCGCCAGCACGTAAGCCGCAAACGGCAGCAGCAACATGAAAACCACATGAGTGGCAGGATCATCCCAGCCGCGAGCGATCATCCACGAGCGCAAGCGCCCGACCAGCCAGCTCAGCGCCACACCGACAGCGAGGCCGCCGACCGCCACCAACACAAACGTCACGCTGGCGTTGGCCAGGGAGAACACGCCGGTCACCGCTGCTGCCAGGGCAAACTTGAACGTCACCAGGCCCGAGGCGTCATTCATCAGCGCCTCGCCCTGCAACATATGCATCAACGGCGTCGGCAAGCGGTTCTGCGAAATCGCCGAGACGGCCACCGCGTCCGTCGGCGATAACACCGCCGCCAGGGCAAAAGCCACCGGCAGCGGGATGCCTGGCAGTAACCAATGAATGAAATAACCGGCACCGACGACGGTGAACAATACCAGGCCCACCGCCAGGGTCAGGATCGGCCCGCGCAAACGCCACAACTCACGCTTGGGCATGCGCCAGCCGTCGGAAAACAACAGCGGCGGCAGGAACAGAAAAAGAAACAGTTCGGGATCCAGCGCCACATGCAGCCCCAGCGTCGGCCAGGCCAGCAAGGCACCCGCGGCGATTTGCACCAGTGGCAACGGTAACGGGATCACGCGTCCGACCAGACGCGAAACGCTGACCAGCATCAACAGGATCAGGACGGTGTAAGCGGTTTGCATAAAGCGTGGTTCCCGGACAATCGACAGCATTGAAGTGCCATATTAGCCGCTTACCCTACTGCCTGACCGTTGCACCAATGTCGCACGCAGGCACGGACAGCCTGATAGCCCTGTAGGAACACGCCCGGTCCCACAGGGTTTCGCGCTTTAACCGGACGGTCATGGCATAATCCTTCACCTTTTTTTTCCAGCACCTGTAAAGGGGGCAATTCCTTGACCGTTTCAAGCAAAACGTTGCACCTTTTCGGCATCAAAGCCTGCGACACCATGAAAAAGGCGCGCACCTGGCTCGATGAACACGCTGTCAGCTATGACTTTCACGATTACAAAACGGCCGGAATCGACCGTGAACACCTGACCCAATGGTGCGACGAGCACGGCTGGCAAGTGGTGTTGAACCGTGCAGGCACGACCTTTCGCAAGCTCGACGACGAACGTAAAGCCGATCTCGACCAGCCGAAAGCCATCGAACTGATGCTCGCACAACCCTCGATGATCAAGCGCCCGGTGCTCGATCTCGGTGACCGAACCCTGATTGGCTTCAAGCCAGACATCTACGCGGCAGCGCTCAAGTAAGCCCGCCCGTTCAATTTTGTTAGAGGTATTTACATGTCCACTACCGTATTCAGCCTGGCCTTTGGTGTCGGCACTCAAAACCGTCAAGGCGCGTGGCTGGAAGTGTTTTACGCACAGCCATTGCTCAATCCTTCGGCCGAACTGGTCGCGGCCATCGCCCCGGTCCTGGGCTATACCGAAGGCAATCAGGCCATCGCCTTCAGCACCGCTCAGGCCTCGCAACTGGCTGAAGCCATCAAAGGCGTCGACGCGGCGCAGGCTGCGTTGCTGACCCGTCTGGCCGAGAGCCACAAACCGCTGGTCGCGACCATTCTGGCCGAAGACGCGCAACTGACTTCCACGCCTGAGGCTTACCTCAAGCTGCACCTGCTGTCCCATCGCCTGGTCAAGCCGCATGGCCTGAACCTGGCCGGCGTGTTCCCGCTGCTGCCGAACGTCGCGTGGACCAGCCAGGGCGCCATCGACCTCGCCGAACTGGCCGAGCATCAACTGGAAGCCCGTCTGCGCGGCGAGCTGCTGGAAGTGTTCTCGGTGGACAAGTTCCCGAAAATGACCGACTACGTGGTACCGGCCGGCGTGCGAATCGCCGACGCGGCACGTATTCGTCTGGGCGCCTACGTCGGCGAAGGCACCACCGTGATGCACGAAGGTTTCGTCAACTTCAACGCCGGCACCGAAGGCCCGGGCATGATCGAAGGCCGCGTTTCCGCGGGTGTCTTCGTCGGCAAGGGTTCGGACCTGGGCGGCGGTTGCTCGACCATGGGCACCCTGTCGGGTGGCGGCAACATCGTGATCAAGGTCGGCGAAGGCTGCCTGATCGGCGCCAACGCCGGTATCGGTATCCCGTTGGGCGACCGCAACACCGTTGAATCGGGCCTGTACGTGACCGCCGGCACCAAAGTGGCACTGCTGGACGAGAACAACAAGCTGGTCAAGGTCGTGAAGGCCCGTGAACTGGCCGGTCAGCCTGACCTGCTGTTCCGCCGCAATTCGGAAACCGGTGCCGTGGAATGCAAAACCCACAAATCGGCGATCGAACTGAACGAAGCGCTGCACGCTCACAACTAAGCGTCACGGTCGACGAAACTGAACCTGTGGGGGCAGGCTTGCCCGCGAAGGAGCCTTTGAGGCTGCCAAAAAGCTTCGCGGGCAAGCCCGCTCCCACAAGGTCAGGCGCATATCCGCCCATGTTCACCAGGGCCGAACAACATGATGATTCCCTCTCCCTGGCGCGCCGATTTTCCGGCCATCGCCGCTCTGCAACGGCAAGACCAGACCTATCTGGACAACGCCGCCACCACTCAAAAACCTCAAGCCCTGCTGGATGCCCTGGCGCATTACTACGCCAATGGTGCGGCCAACGTGCATCGGGCGCAGCACTTGCCCGGCGCGCATGCCACCCAGGCATTCGAGGACAGCCGCAGCAAAGCCGCCCACTGGCTGAATGCCGGCGATTGCGGGCAGGTCATCTTTACCCACGGCGCCACCTCCGCGCTGAACCTCCTGGCCTATGGCCTGGAACACATGTTCAATCCGGGCGACGAGATTGTCATCAGTGCCCTGGAGCATCACGCCAACCTGCTGCCATGGCAGCAACTGGCCCACCGTCGCGAGCTGAAGCTGGTGATCCTGCCACTGGCTACCGACGGTTTGATTGACCTCGATGCCGCCGCGTCGCTGATCGGCCCTCAAACCCGCTTGCTGGCAGTCAGTCAGTTGTCCAACGTGCTCGGCGCCTGGCAGCCGCTGCCCGCCTTGCTGGCGATGGCCAAGGCACACAGCGCGTTGACCGTGGTCGATGGCGCTCAAGGCGTGGTCCATGGTCGGCATGACGTGCAGGCACTGGGCTGCGACTTCTACGTGTTTTCCAGCCACAAGCTCTACGGTCCAGATGGTCTGGGCGTGTTGTTCGGACGCCATGAAGCGCTCAAGCAACTGCGCCATTGGCAATTCGGCGGCGAAATGGTGCTGGACGCGGATTACCAGCACGCACGCTTTCGCCCGGCGCCGCTGGGATTCGAGGCGGGCACGCCGCCGATTTCCAGTGTGATCGGCCTCGGGGCGACGCTGGATTACCTCGCGGGACTCGACCAGGACGCCGTCTCGGCCCATGAAGCGGCACTGCATGACTATTTGTTGAAAGGCCTTGAGGCCCGCAACGGCATCCGGCTGCTGGGCAAACCGCAACTGGCGCTGGCGAGTTTTGTCGTCGAGGGTGTGCATAACGCTGATCTGGCGCATTTGCTCACCGAACAGGGCATCGCAGTACGCGCCGGTCATCACTGCGCCATGCCACTGCTGAAAAGCTTTGAACTGGCCGGGGCGATTCGGGTGTCGTTGGCGCTGTACAACGACTCCGAAGATCTTGAGCGGTTCTTTGAAGCACTGGATCAGGCGCTGGAGTTGTTGCGATGAACTTGCCGGCTGACGCCATCACGGCGCTGGATACTTTCCAGAAGACGGCGAGTTGGGAACAACGGGCGCGGCTGCTGATGCAATGGGGCGACCGTCTGCCCGTGTTGAGCGATGTGGACAAGGTGGAGGCCAACCGTGTGCATGGCTGCGAAAGTCAGGTGTGGTTGGTCGGCGCGTTGCAGGACGGCCATTGGCAGTTCAGCGCGAGCAGTGATGCACGCCTGATTCGCGGGTTGGTGGCGTTGTTGCTGGCGCGGGTTAACGGGCTGTCGGCGGTTGAGTTGCAGCAGGTGGATTTGCCGGAGTGGTTCAACCAGTTGGGCTTGTCCCGACAACTGTCGCCCTCGCGGAGTAATGGCCTCAACGCCGTGTTACAGCGGATGAATGAGTTGGCTCAGTAGCCCTGTGGCGAGGGAGCTTGCTCCCGTTCGGCTGCGAAGCAGTCGTACATCGTTGTACACGACGCTCCTGAAACACCGAAATTCCCGGATTTGGGGCCGCTTCGCGACCCAGCGGGAGCAAGCTCCCTCGCCACACAAGTCCGTTTACGGTGCTGGCTTCAACTTATCCGCCGGCCGTCGCACCCCAGCCACAATCTTATCCACAGCCTTGGTCGCCGCGACCATGCCAAACGTCGCCGTCACCATCATCACCGCGCCAAACCCGCCGGCGCAGTCGAGCTTCACGCCATCCCCGACGAAACTCTTCTGCAAACAGATGCTGCCATCCGGTTTCGGATAGCGCAGCTGCTCGGTGGAAAACACGCACGGCACGCTGTAATGACGGGTCACGGTGCGGGAGAAGTTGTAATCGCGGCGCAGGGTCGAACGTACCTTAGAAGCCAATGGATCATTGAACGTTCGGTTCAAGTCGCAGACCTGAATCAACGTCGGATCAATCTGCCCACCCGCCCCGCCAGTGGTGATGATCTGGATCTTGCGGCGTTTGCACCAGGCGATCAGCGCCGCTTTTGCGTTGACGCTGTCGATGCAATCGATCACGCAGTCGATATTTGGCGTGATGTACTCGGCCATGGTCTCGCGGGTGACGAAGTCCGGCACTGCGTGCACCGTGCAGTCGGGATTGATTCCGCGCAAACGCTCGGCCATCACCTCGACCTTGGGTTTGCCGACCGTGCTGTCCAGCGCGTGCAGCTGGCGGTTGGCGTTGCTGACGCATACGTCGTCGAGGTCAAACAGGGAAATCTCGCCTACGCCGCAACGGGCGATGGCTTCCGCCGCCCAGGAGCCGACGCCACCGACGCCGACGATCGCCACGTGGGCCGCACGCAAGCGCTCAAGCCCTTCGATGCCATACAAACGGGCGATGCCTGCAAACCGCGGATCTTCTGTACTCATGACCATTACCCCAAAAACCGGCGCGCATTATAGGGCCGTCGGCGGCCAAGAGCATCTTTGAGCTATGAACGGGCGTCCTGACCTCATTATTCAGCCTGCACAGAACCAAGATTTAACCTGCAGGGTCCAACGAAAGAACTTAAGCCAAGTTGGATTGCCCAACGTCCGGCTTTTCCCTGTCCGCTGTACGGTCAGGGAAAGCACGGTGTAGGATGCGCGCCCCTTGGCAGTCGCCGACCGTAACTTCGTTCCACAGCCTTTGGAACCCGAAATAGCTATGTCATCGCGTAAATTTGGACTCAACCTGGTCGTGGTGCTCGCCATCGCAGCCTTGTTTACCGGCTTCTGGGCGCTGATCAACCGCCCGGTCACCGCCCCCAACTGGCCCGAACAAATCTCCGGGTTCTCCTACTCGCCGTTCCAGCAAGGCCAGTACCCGCAGAAAGAGCAGTATCCGACCGATGATCAAATGCGTCGGGACCTGGAGATCATGAGCAAGCTGACGGACAACATCCGTACTTACTCGGTCGATGGCACCCTGGGCGACATTCCCAAGCTGGCTGAAGAATTCGGCCTGCGGGTCACTCTCGGCATCTGGATCAGCCCGGACCTGGAACGCAACGAGCGCGAGATCACCCGAGCCATCGAAATCGCCAACTCCTCACGCAGCGTGGTTCGCGTGGTGGTAGGCAACGAGGCGATCTTCCGTAAGGAAATTACCGCTGCGGAACTGAGCGTGATCCTTGATCGCGTCCGTGCCGCCGTGAAGGTCCCGGTCACCACGTCCGAGCAATGGCACGTCTGGGAAGAACACCCGGAACTGGCCAAGCACGTCGACCTGATTGCCGCGCACGTTCTGCCTTACTGGGAATACGTGCCGGTGGACAAGGCCGGCCAATTCGTCCTCGACCGCGCCCGCGACCTGAAAAAGATGTTCCCGAAAAAACCGCTGTTGCTTTCGGAGGTTGGCTGGCCGAGCAACGGTCGCATGCGTGGCGGCACCGATGCGAGCCCGGCGGATCAGGCGATCTACCTGCGCACGCTGGTGAACAAGCTCAACCGCCAAGGCTTCAACTACTTCGTGATCGAAGCGTTTGACCAGCCGTGGAAAGCCAGTGACGAAGGTTCGGTGGGCGCGTACTGGGGCGTGTTCAACGCCGCGCGTCAGCAGAAATTCAACTTCGAAGGCCCGGTGGTCGCGATTCCGCAATGGCGCGTGCTGGCCATCGGCTCGGCGGTACTGGCCTTGCTGTCCCTGACCTTGCTGATGATCGACGGCTCGGCCCTGCGTCAACGTGGCCGTACCTTCCTGACCTTTATCGCGTTCCTGTGCGGTTCGGTATTGGTGTGGATCGGTTATGACTACAGCCAGCAATACAGCACCTGGTTCAGCCTGACGGTCGGATTCCTGCTCGCACTCGGCGCGCTCGGGGTCTTTATCGTATTGCTGACCGAGGCCCACGAACTGGCCGAAGCGGTCTGGACCCACAAGCGGCGGCGTGAATTCCTGCCCGTTGTAGGCGATTCGGACTACAGGCCGAAAGTGTCGATTCACGTCCCTTGCTACAACGAGCCGCCGGAGATGGTCAAACAGACCCTCAATGCCCTGGCCAACCTTGATTATCCGGACTTCGAAGTCCTGATCATCGACAACAACACCAAGGACCCGGCGGTCTGGGAACCGGTGCGCGATTACTGCGCAACCCTCGGCCCGCGCTTCAAGTTCTTCCACGTCGCACCGCTGGCCGGTTTCAAGGGCGGCGCGCTGAACTACCTGATTCCGCACACCGCCAAGGATGCGGAAGTGATTGCGGTGATCGACTCCGATTACTGCGTCGACCCGAACTGGCTCAAGCACATGGTGCCGCACTTCGCCGATCCGAAAATCGCTGTGGTGCAGTCGCCGCAGGATTACCGCGACCAGAACGAAAGCACCTTCAAGAAGCTCTGCTATGCGGAATACAAAGGCTTCTTCCACATCGGCATGGTCACCCGTAACGACCGCGACGCGATCATCCAGCACGGCACCATGACCATGACCCGTCGCTCGGTGCTCGAGGAGCTCGGCTGGGCCGACTGGTGCATCTGTGAAGATGCCGAACTGGGTCTGCGCGTGTTCGAGAAAGGTTTGTCGGCGGCGTATTACCACACCAGCTACGGCAAAGGGCTGATGCCCGATACCTTTATCGACTTCAAGAAACAGCGTTTCCGCTGGGCCTACGGTGCGATTCAGATCATCAAACGTCACACCGCGAGTTTGCTGCGCGGCAAGGGCACCGAACTGACCCGTGGCCAGCGTTACCACTTCCTCGCGGGCTGGTTGCCGTGGGTGGCCGATGGCATGAACATCTTCTTCACCGTCGGCGCACTGTTGTGGTCGGCGGCGATGATCATCGTTCCGCAGCGCGTCGATCCACCATTGCTGATTTTCGCGATCCCGCCATTGGCGCTGTTCGTGTTCAAGGTCGGCAAGATCATCTTCCTTTACCGTCGCGCCGTTGGCGTGAACCTGAAGGATGCGTTCTGCGCGGCACTGGCAGGCCTGGCGTTGTCGCACACCATCGCCAAAGCGGTGCTGTACGGCTTCTTCACCAGCAGCATTCCGTTCTTCCGTACGCCGAAAAACGCCGACAACCACGGCTTCTGGGTGGCGATTTCGGAGGCCCGTGAAGAGGTGTTCATCATGTTGCTGTTGTGGGGCGCGGCGCTGGGGATCTTCCTCGTGAACGGGCTGCCGAGCAACGACATGCGCTTCTGGGTGATCATGTTGCTGGTGCAGTCGCTGCCGTACCTGGCGGCGCTGATCATGGCGTTCCTGTCCTCGCTGCCGAAACCGGCGGTCGAGGCCGAAACGGCACCGGCAGTCTAAATCTTTGCAGATGCACTAAACGGCGGCCAATGGCCGCCGTTTTGCTTTAAGATAACCGCCATTTTGCAGGGCTTGGCGTGATATCCATCCCTGTGGGAGCGAGCCCGCTCGCGATGGCAATGTAACAATCACCGTTTATGTTGACTGCCACACCGCCATCGCCAGCAGGCTCGCTCCCACATTCAGTCCGCGCCCACATTCATGATCTCCGGAGTTTTCCATGACGGCCCACGCCGACCTTTCGCCGACCCTTCAACTCGCCATCGACCTGATCCGCCGTCCGTCCGTGACGCCGCTCGACGCCGATTGCCAGAAGCAGATGATGCAGCGCCTGGGCGATGCCGGTTTCACCCTGGAACCGATGCGCATCGAAGATGTGGATAACTTCTGGGCCACCCACGGCAAACACGACGGCCCGGTGCTGTGTTTCGCCGGTCACACCGACGTGGTCCCGACCGGCCCGGTAACGGCCTGGCAGATCGACCCGTTCAACGCGCTGATCGACGAACACGGCATGCTCTGCGGCCGTGGCGCGGCGGACATGAAAGGCAGCCTCGCGTCCATGACCGTGGCCGCCGAGCGCTTCGTCGCCGACTACCCGGATCACAAGGGCAAGGTCGCGTTCCTGATCACCAGCGACGAAGAAGGCCCGGCGCATCACGGCACCAAGGCGGTCGTCGAGCGCCTCGCCGCTCGCAAGGAGCGTCTGGACTGGTGCATCGTCGGTGAACCGTCGAGCACCACGCTGGTGGGTGACGTGGTCAAGAACGGCCGTCGCGGTTCCCTTGGCGCCAAACTGACCGTGCGCGGTGTGCAGGGTCACGTCGCTTATCCACACCTGGCCAAGAACCCGATCCACCTCGCCGCCCCGGCGCTGGCCGAACTGGCCGCGGAACACTGGGACCACGGCAACGATTTCTTCCCGCCGACCAGTTTCCAGATTTCCAACGTGAATTCCGGCACGGGCGCGACCAACGTGATCCCGGGTGATCTGGTGGCGGTGTTCAACTTCCGCTTCTCCACCGAATCCACCGTCGAAGGTCTGCAAAAGCGCGTCGCCGACATCCTCGACAAGCATGGCCTGGACTGGCACATCGACTGGGCGCTGTCCGGCCTGCCGTTCCTCACCGAACCAGGCGCGTTGCTGGATGCCGTGGCATCAAGCATCAAGGACGTCACCGGTCGCGACACCAAGGCGTCCACCAGCGGTGGCACCTCCGACGGCCGCTTCATCGCGACCATGGGTACACAAGTGGTTGAACTGGGCCCGGTCAACGCGACAATCCACCAGGTCAACGAGCGTGTGCTGGCCGCTGATCTCGACGTGCTGACCGAAATCTACTACCAGACCCTGATCAAGTTGCTCGCCTGATGCTCGCCTGCCCGATCTGCAACGAACCGTTGAACGCGGTGGACAATGGTGTGGCCTGCCCCGCCGGGCATCGTTTCGACCGTGCGCGCCAGGGTTATCTGAACCTGTTGCCGGTGCAGCACAAAAACAGCCGCGACCCTGGGGATAACCTGGCGATGGTTGAAGCCCGACGCGACTTCCTGAACGCCGGCCACTACGCGCCGGTGGCCAAGCGCCTCGCTGAACTGGCGGCTGAATACGCGCCGCAGCGCTGGCTCGACATCGGTTGTGGGGAGGGTTACTACACCGCACAAATCGCCGAGGCCTTGCCCAACGCTGACGGTTACGCGCTGGACATTTCCCGGGAAGCGGTCAAACGCGCCTGCAAACGCAACCCGCAGCTGACCTGGTTGATCGCCAGCATGGCGCGGGTGCCGCTGGCCTCTGGCAGCTGTCAGTTTCTCGCCAGCGTCTTCAGCCCGCTGGACTGGGAAGAAGCCAAGCGCTTGCTCAGTCCCGGCGGCGGCTTGATGAAAGTCGGGCCGACCAGCGGCCATCTGATGGAATTGCGCGAACGGCTGTACGATGAAGTGCGTGAGTACACCGACGACAAGCACCTGGCGCTGGTCCCGCAAGGCATGGCTTTGCAGCACAGCGAAACCCTGGAATTCAAACTGACGCTTTCAAGTGGTCAGGATCGCGCCAACCTGTTGGCCATGACACCCCACGGCTGGCGCGCCAGCGCCGAACGCCGGGCGGCGGTCATCGAACAGGCCGAGCCGTTCGAGGTCACCGTGTCGATGCGTTACGATTACTTCGTACTTCAATAATTTTTTGGTCTTGAGCAACGGCTTGAGGCCGGCTAAATCCGCGAATGGATTTTTCAGACCCGCAGTGAGGACATCCATGCGCCAACCCGATATCGAGATTTACCTGAAAGACGCCGACGTCGACTACAAGGCCGTTGCCACCTGGCTCGGTGAAGCGTTGGGCCCGTGTACCGACTGGGTTCAGAAAGGCCAGACCTACAAGTGCAAGGCCGGCAACGTGCCGGTGACCTGGTTGCCGAAAGCCGTAGGAAAATGGAACAGCCTTTACCTGGAAAGCGACCAGACGCCGTGGGAAGACGACATCGCCTGTGCCCGCGCCGCGTTTGCTGCGCTGAACGTAGAAGTACGTTGTGCGCCGGGCAGCTGGGTCGAGGAAGAAGGTGAAGAGACAGCGGATCGCTGGATGCGCATCAGCGCCGACGGTGAAGAAGAGATCACCTGGAAAACGGCTTAAAAAGCAAAAAGATCGCAGCCTTCGGCAGCTCCTACAGGGTGTTCATCCTTCAATGCAGGAGCTGCCGAAGGTTGCGATCTTTTGATCTTAAGGCTTAAAGCCCCACCACATCCTCAGCCTGCAACCCCTTCTCGCCGGTCACTACCGCGTACTCGACCTGCTGACCTTCCGTCAGCGAGCGGTGGCCTTCACCGCGAATCGCACGGTAGTGCACGAACACATCCACCCCGTCCGCGCGCTGAATAAAACCGTAGCCCTTGGCGTCGTTGAACCACTTCACATTGCCGGTTTCACGTGTTGCCATTTGTTCATACCCCTTTTTTATTATTGATCGGGCTTTTCGCAGGAAAGCCTCGGGAACAGTGCTTGCGCGGACCAGGTGCCACTATCTAGCCAGTGCGGGCTCGCCGAGTATATGACAGCTGCCAAAACTCTCAACTCAACTTTACTTAGGCGCTTTTTTGCCGATTTTCGGTGAATCCGGCACACTATCGGCCGCCCGAGCAAACGCTCGGTTTTATTCACTCATGCAGATGCCGTATGACCCGTTCCCCGTTCCGCCGTCTTGTGTTTGGCACCCTGCGCCGATTGCTCTATCTCTGGGTTCGCTCCGAGACGATCAACCAGTCGTCGTTCACCCTCAACCTCGACCGCAGTCGTCCGGTGTTCTACGTC
Organism: Pseudomonas sp. IT-P171; assembly: GCF_949767765.1. NCBI lineage: Bacteria > Pseudomonadati > Pseudomonadota > Gammaproteobacteria > Pseudomonadales > Pseudomonadaceae > Pseudomonas > Pseudomonas sp. IT-P171. The sequence goes on along the minus strand of NZ_CATKQN010000057.1, from coordinate 51,590 downwards.
CTGCAAAACCCTTCGCTGACCGACCTCGCCGTGGTCGACACCGAATGCAGCAAGGCCGGCCTGCCTCGCCCGGTGTTACCGGTGTCTGTCGGCAATCTGCTGGAACCCGCCGCGTTCTTTTACCTGACACCGGACCCCGACTGGCTCGGTCGCCAGGACAAGCGCGGTGCGCCGCCGACCCTGACCCGCCTGGTCAGCGCCCTGAGCCAGAATGCCGCCGAAGACGCGCAGATCATCCCGGTCAGCGTGTTCTGGGGGCAATCGCCGGACAGCGAATCGAGTCCGTGGAAACTGTTGTTCGCCGACAGTTGGGCCGTTACCGGACGTCTGCGCCGCTTGCTGAGCATCATCGTGCTCGGACGCAAGACCCGCGTGCAGTTCTCCGCGCCGATCCACCTGCGCGAACTGATCGATCACAACAAAGGTCACGAGCGTACCGTACGCATGGCCCAGCGGATTCTGCGGGTGCACTTCCGCAACCTCAAAGCCGCCGTCATCGGCCCGGACATTTCCCACCGGCGCAATCTGGTCAAGGGCCTGCTGAATCAGCCGCTGGTCAAGCAAGCGATTCTCGACGAAGCCGAGCGGGAAAACATCTCCCCGGAGAAAGCCAAGGCCCAGGCCCTGCGCTACGGCAACGAGATCGCCTCGGACTACACCTACACCGCGATCCGATTTCTGGAAGTGGTGCTGAGCTGGTTCTGGAACAAGATCTACGACGGGATCAAGGTCAACCACATCGAAGGCGTGCAGAAGGTCGCCCAAGGTCACGAAGTGATCTACGTGCCGTGCCACCGCAGCCATATCGACTACTTGCTGCTGTCCTACTTGCTGTTCCGCAACGGCCTGACCCCGCCGCACATCGCCGCCGGGATCAACCTCAACATGCCGGTGATCGGCAGCCTGTTGCGTCGTGGCGGTGCGTTCTTCATGCGTCGCACGTTCAAGGGCAACCCGCTGTACACCTCGGTGTTCAACGAATACCTGCACACCCTGTTCACCAAAGGCTTTCCGGTCGAGTACTTCGTCGAGGGCGGCCGTTCGCGCACCGGGCGCATGCTGCAACCGAAAACCGGGATGCTCGCGATCACCCTGCGCAGCTTCCTGCGCTCGTCGCGCATGCCGATCGTCTTCATCCCCGTGTACATCGGCTACGAACGCGTGCTGGAAGGCCGGACCTACCTCGGCGAACTGCGCGGTGCGAGTAAAAAGAAAGAATCGATCTTCGACATCTTCAAAGTCATTGGCGCGCTCAAACAGCGCTTCGGCCAGGTGGCGGTGAACTTCGGCGAGCCGATCAAACTGGCAGAATTCCTCGACAGCGAGCAGCCAGACTGGCGCCAACAGGAACTCGGCCCGCAGTTCAAACCGGCGTGGCTCAACGAAACCACCAACCGCCTCGGCGAAAAAGTCGCGCAGCACCTGAACGAAGCGGCAGCGATCAACCCGGTCAATCTCGTGGCGTTGGCATTGCTGTCCACCAGCCGTCTGGCACTGGATGATCGGGCCATGGCACGGGTGCTGGATCTGTATCTGGCGCTGTTGCGCAAGGTGCCGTACTCGCCGCACACCACGCTGCCGGAGGGTGACGGGCGCGCACTGATCGAGCATGTGAAAGACATGGATCTGCTGTCCGAACAAAGTGATGCACTGGGCAGGATTCTGTACCTGGACGAGCAGAATGCCGTCCTGATGACCTATTACCGCAACAACGTGCTGCACATTTTCGCGTTGCCGGCGCTGCTGGCGAGCTTCTTCCAGAGCGCTTCGCGCATGAGCCGTGAGCAGATCCTGCGCTACACCCGCGCACTGTATCCGTACCTGCAATCGGAGCTGTTCATTCGCTGGTCGCTGGACGAACTGGATGCCGTGATCGATCAATGGCTGGAAGCGTTCGTCGAGCAGGGCCTGCTGCGTTTTGAAAATGACGTTTACCTGCGCCCGGCGCCGAGTTCGCGGCATTTCGTGTTGCTGACCTTGCTGTCGAAGAGCATCGCCCAGACGCTGCAACGCTTCTACATGACCGTTTCCCTGCTGCTCAACAGTGGCCAGAACAGCATCAGCGCCGAAGAACTGGAGGACCTGTGCACGGTGATGGCCCAGCGCCTGTCAATCCTGCACGGGCTGAATGCCCCGGAGTTCTTCGACAAGAGCCTGTTCCGCCACTTCATCCAGACCCTGCTTGACCTGGACGTGCTCAAGCGTGACGAAGCCGGCAAGTTGAGCTACCACGAACTGCTCGGCGAACTGGCCGAAGGCGCGGCCAAACGGGTGTTGCCGGCAGAAATTCGTTTGTCGATTCGTCAGGTGGCATTGCATCGTAGTGAAGATGCCGCGGATCTGGTCACCACCCAGCCCGAGACTTGACGAAAAAATCTGTGGGAGCGGGCTTGCTCCCACATCAGATTGGAAATATCAGATGAAAAAACTCTCTCTATTGGCCATCGCCGCTTTGCTCGGAGCCTGTCATTCGATGCAGCCCGCCGCCAAAACCAGCCTCGATGGCGAAGTCTTCTACCTGCAACGCATCGCCCTGCCGCCGACCGCCATCCTGAGCGTCAGCTTGCAGGACGTGTCTCTGGCCGACGCCCCCGCCGTGGTGCTCGACGAACAGATAGGCCCCGTCAAAGGTCAGGTGCCACTGCCATTCCATCTGAGTTACGATCCGGCTCAGGTCAAACCCGGCCATCGATATTCCGTCAGCGCGCGCATCGAAGTGGATGGCAAACTGGTGTTCATCACCACCGAACACCATGCCGTGCAACTGGATGGCAGCGATCCGCAGCCACTGAAAATCCGCGTCGACGCTGTCCGCTAAATGTCTTTTTGCTCAATTTTTCCGAACAAGGAAGCCGCCATGTTCCGCCCTACCCTTCGCTTCGCCGGCCTCTGCGCAGGCTTGATGATTTCCGCCAGCGCCATGGCGCTATCGCTCAGTGACCTGTCGCAAAAAGACGCCACCGGCGGCCTCAAGGACGCCCTGACCCAAGGCGCGCAACTGGCCGTCAAACAACTCGGTACACCGGGCGGGTTCAGCAACAACCCCGACGTGAAAATCGAACTGCCAGGCAAACTGGGCAAGGTCGCCAGCAAGATGAAGCAGTTCGGCATGGGCGACCAGGTTGATCAACTGGAAACCAGCATGAACAAAGCGGCAGAAACCGCCGTGACCCAGGCCCAGCCGATCCTCGTGGACGCCGTGAAGAAAATGTCCGTTGAAGACGCCAAGGGCATCCTCAGCGGCGGCAACGATTCGGCCACCCAATACCTGAACAAAACCAGCCGCGAACAAATCCGCGCCAAGTTCCTGCCGATCGTCAAGCAAGCCACCGACCAGGTCGGCCTGGCCAAGCAGTACAACTCGTTCGCCGGCCAAGCCGCGACCATGGGCGTGATCGATACAAAAAATGCCAACATTGAAAGCTACGTCACCGAACAGGCACTGAACGGCTTGTTCGAAATGATCGGCAAACAGGAAGAAACCATTCGCCAGAATCCTGCAGCGGCAGCAACCAGTCTGGCGAAGAAGGTGTTTGGCACCCTCTAAGCCTCAACCCCGATCCTGTGGGACCTAGCCTGCTCGCGAAAGCGGTGTGTCAGTCGAATTTGATATCTACGACACACCGCCATCGCGACCAAGCCCGACGCCTACACAAGCAGATACCCCCCACCCCCCACCAAACCACGAGGTCGAGCGTTAGCTCGCCTTGCGCTCTTGATCTTGATCTACCCGCCCCTTCGGGAGGCTGAGTGGAGGTGTTCATCCGGGGAGTGGCGCGCAGCGCCGTTCGACGCAGTCGAACTCATCGCATGTAGGTGCCAGCGAAGCCAACCGGAGGGCGATGCCCCCGGATGAATGCCGGAGCGAAGGAACGCCGAGCCTTAGCGAGGGGCCGGACGCTCGGGGCGAGACCTTTTGGTTCCTTTTGGGGCGTTTGCCAAAAGGGACTCGCCGTAAGGGCGAAACCGCCAGCAGCCGTTACCGCAAAAAAGGATATGTACCCAGCCAACAAAAGCCTGGTCGGCCCAAAGGCCGCCAAGACCTCAAACCGGTTCTTTCTTGATGCGGAACCAAGCCGCATACAGCGCCGGCAAAAACAGCAGCGTCAACGCCGTCGCCACAATCAGCCCCCCCATGATCGCCACCGCCATCGGCCCGAAGAACACGCTGCGTGACAGCGGGATCATTGCCAGCACCGCAGCGAGCGCGGTCAGGACGATCGGCCGGAAACGACGCACCGTGGCCTCGATGATCGCCTGCCAGGGTTTGAGCCCGGCGGCGATGTCCTGCTCGATCTGGTCCACCAGAATCACCGAGTTGCGCATGATCATCCCGGACAGCGCAATGGTGCCGAGCATGGCCACAAAACCAAACGGCTGGCGGAACACCATCAGGAACAGGGTCACGCCGATCAATCCCAATGGCGCTGTCAGAAACACCATCACCGTGCGTGAGAAACTGCGAAGTTGCAGCATCAGCAACGTCAGCACCACCACAATGAACAGCGGTACACCGGCCTTCACCGAGTTCTGCCCGCGGGCCGAGTCCTCCACAGTCCCGCCGACTTCCAGCAAATACCCATCAGGCAGCTCAGCACGGATCGGATCGAGCGTCGGCATGATCTGCTGCACCAGCGTCGCCGGTTGTTCCTTGCCGTAGATGTCGGCGCGAATCGTCACGTTCGGCAAGCGATTGCGGTGCCAGATGATGCCTTCTTCAAAGCCGTATTCCAGCGTCGCGATTTGCGACAGCGCCACGCTGCGACCGTTGTCGGTCGGCACCGCCAGGCTTGGCAGCAACGACAGTTCAGTGCGTTCATGCAACGTGCCGCGCAAAAGGATCTCGATCAACTCGTTGTCTTCGCGGTACTGGCTGACGCTGGAACCGGTCAGTGAACTTTGCAGGAACTTCGACAGGTTCGCCGTGCTAACGCCCAGCGCTCGGGCGCGGTCCTGATCGACGTTCAGATAAACCACTTTGCTCGGTTCTTCCCAATCCAGATGGACGTTGGCCACGTGGGGATTTTCGCGAACCTTGGCCGCCACTTTGCGGGCCAGGGCGCGGACGTCTTCGATGTGTTCACCGGTAACGCGGAACTGCACCGGATAGCCAACCGGCGGGCCGTTTTCCAGACGCGTCACCCGCGAGCGCAGGGCCGGGAATTGCTCGTTGAGGGTTTCGATCAGCCAGGTGCGCAGGGTTTCGCGATCCTCGATGGTCTTGGCCAGGACGACAAACTGGGCGAAGCTCGCCGCAGGAAGTTGCTGATCCAGCGGCAGGTAGAAGCGCGGCGAACCGGTGCCGACGTAGGCCACGTAGTTATCGATGCCGGCGTGATCCTTCAGTAAACCTTCAAGACGTTTAACCTGGTCGGCGGTGTTGCTCAACGAAGCACCTTCGGCGAGTTTCAGATCGACCATCAATTCCAGTCGCCCGGAGGCCGGGAAGAATTGCTGCGGCACAAAACGGAACAACACAATGGAGGCAATGAACAACAGCACCGTCAGCGCGATTACCGTCTTGCGCCAGCGCACGCACCACTCCACCAGACGTCGGACACGTTCATAAAAAGGCGTGGCGTAAGGATCCGGTTGCCCCGAGCCGTGTTTGGCGGCGTGAATCTTCGCCAGATCCGGCAGGAGCTTTTCCCCCAGATAGGGCACGAAAACCACGGCGGCAATCCATGACGCCAGAAGTGCGATGGTCACGACCTGGAAGATCGAGCGGGTGTACTCGCCAGTGCCCGATTGCGCAGTGGCAATCGGCAGAAAGCCTGCAGCGGTGATCAGCGTGCCGGTAAGCATCGGGAACGCGGTGCTGGTCCAGGCGTAACTCGCGGCTTTGATCCGGTCGAAGCCCTGCTCCATTTTGATCGCCATCATTTCGACGGCGATGATCGCATCGTCCACCAGCAAACCCAGCGCCAGCACCAGCGCACCGAGGGAAATCTTGTGCAGGCCGATGCCGAGGTAATACATGCAGGCGAAGGTCATCGCCAACACCAGCGGAATCGCCAGCGCCACCACCATGCCGGTGCGCACGCCGAGGGAGAAAAAGCTCACCAACAGAACGATGGCCAAGGCTTCCACCAGCACCTGTACAAATTCACCGACCCCGGTTTTCACCGCAGCGGGCTGATCGGAAACCTTGCGCAGTTGCATGCCGGCCGGAAGGTTTTTCTGGATTCGGGCGAACTCGATCTCCAGTGCCTTGCCCAGCACCAGAATGTCGCCACCGTCCTTCATCGCCACGGCCAGACCGATGGCGTCTTCGGCCATGAAGCGCATGCGTGGCGCCGGTGGATCGTTGAAACCACGGTGCACGTCCGCGACATCGGAGATACGGAACGTGCGATCACCGACGCGAATCGGGAAGTTCTTGATCTCTTCGACCGTCTGAAAATTCCCCGAAACCCGTAGCTGCAATCGCTCGCTGGTGGTTTCAAAGAAGCCAGCCGTGGACATCGCGTTCTGCTCTTCAAGCGCCTGCTGCACCGCTGCCAACGGCAAGCCGAGGGTGGCGAGTTTGACGTTGGAAAGCTCGATCCAGATCTTCTCGTCCTGCAACCCGAGCAGGTCGACCTTGCCCACGTCCTTGACCCGTTGCAGCTGAATCTGGATGCGGTCGGCGTAGTCCTTGAGCACCGCGTAATCAAAACCGTCGCCGGTCAGCGCATAGATATTGCCGAACGTAGTACCGAATTCATCGTTGAAAAAAGGCCCCTGAATACCCGGCGGCAGGGTATGACGAATGTCACTGATCTTCTTGCGCACCTGATACCAGAGGTCCGGGATTTGCACCGAGTGCATGGAGTCGCGAGCGACAAACGTCACCTGGGATTCGCCGGGGCGAGAGAACGACACGATGCGCTCGTACTCGCCGGTTTCCATCAGCTTCTTTTCAATGCGTTCGCTGACCTGGCGGGACACTTCCTCGGCGGTGGCCCCCGGCCAGTTGGTGCGGATCACCATCGCCTTGAAGGTGAACGGAGGGTCTTCGCTCTGGCCGAGCTTGGTGTAGGAAAGTGCGCCGACGACCGCCAGCAACAGCATCAGGAACAGTACGATCTGGCGATTACGCAGCGCCCATTCGGAAAGATTGAAACCCATCGGGGATTACTCCTTGTCCGCCAGATTGACCACGCGGTTGGAGCGATCCACCGGGCGCACTTGCTGCCCGTCATGAAGCACATGGACACCGGCGGCCACCACCCAGTCGCTGGCGTTCAGGCCTTCGAGCACCGGCACGGTTTTCTCGCCGAATGCACCGACCCGGACCGGGGCTTTTTTCAGGGTGTTGTTGGCGCCAAGGACCCACACGTAGGTGGCGCCGTTTTCCGCGGTGAGGGCCGACAGTGGCACCGACAGCGACACCACATCGGCGGTCTGGATGAACACCCGGGCGCTCTGGCCGAGTTCGGCCGGGACTTTGCCGGCAGTGAATGCAATGCGGGCGGCGAAGGTGCGGGACTTTGGATCAGCGGCGGGCGACAGCTCACGGATACGTCCGGCGAATCGTTGATCGGGTTGGGTCCAGAGTTCCACCGACACCGGCTGCCCGACCTTGAAACGACCGAAGCTCTGCTCCGGCAGGCTGATCAACACTTCGCGCTCGCCATCGGTGGCGAGGGTGAACACGGTTTGACCGGCGGCGACGACTTGCCCGACTTCCACCGCGCGCTTGGCCACGACGCCATCCTGAGGCGCGCGCAGCACCGCATAGCTGGCCTGATTGGTAGACACGTTGAATTCGGCCTTGATCTGCTTCAGGCGCGCTTCACCGGATCTGTAGAGATTTTCAGAATTGTCGTACTGGGAACGGCTGACCATCTGACGGTCCATCAGGGTCTTGTAGCGATCACGCTCGGCGCGTACGAGATTGAGATTGGCTTCGGCAGCCGCGACCTGAGCGCGGGTCGCTTCCAGTTGCAGACGCACATCCTGGGGGTCGAGCTCCGCCAAGGGCTGGTCAGCCTTGACCCGCTGCCCTTCTTCGACCAGTCGTCGGCTGACTTTGCCGCCGATGCGAAAGGCCAGGTCCGGCTCGTAGCGGGCACGGACTTCACCGGGATAGCTTTCCATCGCCTGGGCCGAGGGCTCTGGCTGCACGACCATGGCCGGCCGAACAGTGACTTGCGGCGCCTCTTCGTGACCACACGCAGACAATAAAAACGCCAGACTGATTGGCAACGCGAGGGGCAAGGCATAGCGGAACATGGCGAAGGACCTTTCGCTAATGGTGCTTGGAATAATTATACTTGCCAGTATGTTATTAATAGCAAACTCACCAGTCCAGTATTAAAAACGAATATGCCGAACAATCTTTCAACACCCAATGGCCCGGGCCGCCCCAAGGATCTGGCCAAGCGCCAGGCGATCCTCGATGCGGCGAAAATCCTGTTTCTGAGCAATGGTTATGCGAGCACCAGCATGGACGCCGTCGCGGCCGAGGCTGGCGTGTCGAAACTGACCGTCTACAGCCATTTCAACGACAAGGAGACGCTGTTCTCCGCCGCCGTGGTCGCCAAGTGCGAAGAGCAACTGCCTACGCTGTTTTTCGAATTGCCCGACGGCGTCTCAGTGGAAACGGTGCTGTTGAACATCGCGCGCGGTTTTCATCACCTGATCAATAGCGATGAATCGGTGAACCTGCACCGGTTGATGATGACGCTGGGCAGCCAGGACCCGAAGCTCTCGCAAATTTTCTTCGAGGCCGGACCGGAGCGCATGCTGCATGGCATGGAGCGCTTGCTGAGCAAGGTGGATCAGAGCGGTGCGTTGAGCATCGACAAGCCTCGCAATGCGGCGGAGCATTTCTTTTGCCTGCTCAAGGGCGCGGGGAATTTTCGCTTGTTGTATGGCTGTGGTGAGCCGCTGACCGGTGATGCGGCCGAGGACCATGTGCGGGAAGTGGTGGGGTTGTTTATGCGGGCTTATCGGCCAGAGGCAGTCTGATAGATCTTGTGTCTGAACCGACGCTATCGCGGGCTTGCCCGCGATTGGAACGCTTCGGACTTAAGGCTTGAGCGCCTTCTTCGGATAAATGTCATACCGACTGGATTTCCCGTCCAGCGCATGACTCGGCTTCGGCCCCGCAATGCACGGCGCCTTGCGCGGGCGCTTCACCACCACCCGATGGCTGGCCAATGCCAACGCCGCCTCCAATAACGCGGGCGCGTCCGGGTCATCCCCCACCAACGGCCGGAACAGGCGCATTTCCTTCTTCACCAGCGCCGTTTTCTCACGATGGGGAAACATCGGGTCGAGGTAGATCACCTGCGGTGGTTCGCCTTCCCAGTTGCGCATGACCTCGATCGAGTTGCCCTTGAGCAAACGCATGCGCGCCACAATCGACGCCACGTCGAAATCTTCCGCGCCCCGCGCCAAACCATCCTCAAGCAACGCACCGATCAACGGCTGGCGTTCGATCAGGCTCATCTCGCAGCCCAGGCTCGCCAGCACGAACGCATCCTTGCCCAGCCCCGCCGTGGCGTCCAGCACCCGCGGGCGCACGCCCTGCGCGATGCCAACAGCCTTGGCGATCATCTGACCGGTGCCACCGCCGAACAACCGGCGATGAGCCGCGCCACCCTCAACGAAGTCCACCCGCACCGGCCCCGGCGCGTCCGGCCCCAGTTGCTGCAACTGCAAACCCTGCTCGCCCACCTGCAAGGCAAACTCGCCATCAGTCACTTGCAAAGGCAGGCCCAGGCGTTCGGCCCATTGCTCGGCCTGTGGCTGAAAAGCCGTGCCCAGGGCCTCGACATGGATGCGGCAAGCCGCCGGTTGCTCAATCATGGGAAAACACGCTCAAAAAATTAATGATCGGCAAAAACGGCCGATAACAAAACTAACGAGCATTTTGCCAGAGCTGAGCGTCGACCGAGAGAAATGTCAGACATTCAACGCACATCGATAGGTTACATCTCGCCCCACGGCGATTTTGGCCTGCGAAATTCCCAGGCACTGAGCGGCGTCAGTCACCTGTGGCAAGATTTTTTTGCCCAGGCCCTGGCCGATCAGTCGGGCGATGTCGTGCCGGCTTCTCTCGATTTTCCAGCGGTCGATCTCGAGAGCCCGGTCGAACCTACGATCGGCAGCGAGCTGCTGGCACACATCGTTTCCCAGCGTGAATGCGATGTGAAGGAAACCCAGGTCAAGCCACCCGAGCCGCTGTTCCTGCCGATTGCCGAGTTCGAAATGGAGCTGGCCGACAAACCGTTCCCGCCGTTCCCGCCGGAAGAAATCTTCGCTCAGCAGAATCAGCAGGACTTCGAAAGCGGCTGGGTTCGCCCGATCGTGCTGACCCACGGCCAACCGCTGCCGGTCCCAGGCGCTGCACCACAACCGCGTCCACTGCACCTGCCGATCGCCGAGTTCGAAATGGACCTGCTGGACAAACCCTTCCCGCCGTTCCCGCCCGAAGAGCTCGCGGAACAACAGAAAAACTTCGATTTCGACATCGGCTGGGCGCGCCCGATCGTTCTGCAGAACCTGCGCATCGCTGCCTGACCGTCAATAACAAGCCCTCAGCGACATACCCACCACGGCCCGACATCCACGTGAAAATGATTGCGATGGGCGGCGTTATAGTCCGGGCTCAACACCACACTGAACACGTCGCAGGCACCGTCGCGGACCTGACGTAAAAACCGTGCGTCCTGATTATCCTTCGGCCAATCCTTGAGCACGCTGATGGAACGCCCGTTGGCCAGGCGAAAACCGGCGATATCCAGCGCATTCGCCGTGGCATGCTGGCTGAGTCTGCCATTCTCACGGCCGTAGACGTTACGGCAGGCAAAGCTCCCAAGATGGTCGACGCGGGTGACTGCTTGCCCATAGACCGCCTGCGCCGCAGGTTGCAGCGCGTGATGCTCGAACAGGGCAAACGACACTGCAAGGCGGCAACTGGCGAGGAAGCTGCTGCTCAATGCGACGTCGCCGCCCTGCACGCGCAAGGCGTCGTTCAACGGACACTTTGCGTCAGGACTGTCGGCTTGAGGGGCGACGCGCAATCCGGAACTGCTCAGGGCTTGCTCGCACAATTGCGGATCATCGCGCAGCCGCATCAGTTTGTAGCGGGTCAACAGGTTAGGTTCGGCCTTCACGTCCAGCGGCGCCCAAGGGTTCCACTGCGGCGGCAGCGAGATCCAGCCGCGCCAGACGCTCACGCCCGCCAAACCGAGCATCAGCACCAACACCAGCAGCACCCGCAAAAACCGCATTGTCAGCCTTTGAACAATTGATTGGCCTGCGCGTACGGCATCGACCGCGACGTAAAGCTGAACGTTCCCGAAGTCTTGATCTCTTGGGCAGCCCGGTAGAACTCGCCAAGCGCTGCCAACGCCAGTGCCGAACCGACACTGATGCGTTTGACGCCCATCTCGCTCAACTGCTCGACAGTCAATTTCAGCCCGCCAGACATCAACACATTCACCGGTTTGGGCGCCACGGCGCGGACCACCGCCAATACGTCTTCAGCGCTGCGCAGACCCGGCGCATACAGCACGTCGGCGCCTGCTTCGGCGAAGGCCTGCAAGCGGCGAATGGTGTCGTCCAGATCGGGATTGCCATGCAGGAAGTTCTCGGCCCGTGCCGTCAACGTGAACGGGAACGGCAAACTGCGAGCGGCGGCGACAGCGGCTTCGATCCGTGCCACAGCATGCTCGAAGCAGTAGATCGGCGCCGCTTCCCGACCCGTGGCATCTTCGATCGAACCACCCACGGCGCCCGCTGCGGCGGCTCGCAAAATACTTTGCGCACACTCGTCCGGATCGTCGGCAAAACCGTTTTCCAGATCGACCGCCACCGGCAGATCGGTCGCCGCGACAATCGCCCGAACATTCGCCAGGGTATCGTCCAGCGTTAGTCCGCCATCGGGACGGCCTTGGGAAAAGGCATAACCGGCACTGGTGGTCGCCAGCGCCTCGAAGCCCAGGCTGGCGAGCATTTTCGCCGAGCCGGCGTCCCACGGGTTGGGAATGACAAAAGCCCCGTCGCGTTCATGCAGCGCTTTGAACGCCTGGGCTCGAAGGGTTTGCGCATCCATTGGCAGGCTCCTGAAAAGGGCGGGGAAAACGCCTCAGAGCAGGCCAAGTTGCTCGGCGGCGGGCTCTCTGTATAGCTCAGGCAGCGGCGGCAATCCAGGCAAACGCAGCATCAGTTGTGCGTGAAAACGTTGCGCCAGCTTCGCGGCCAGCAGGTTGTCGGCGGTGTGCAGGAAAATATAAGGCGTGCGGCCCTCTTCGATCCACAGGGCGATTTTCTCGACCCAGGGCACCAGGAACGGATCGTTGGCTTCCAGTTGCGGATGGCCGATGAACCGCACTTGCGGGAACCGGGTGAACGCCGCCGGACGGGGCGGAACCCTGGGTTTCTTCGATTGAGCGTGAAGGACGGAAGGATCGGTCGAGATACAGCTGAACAGCGCACGCGGATCGAGGCAGATACGTTCGACGCCACGATCGAGCAGCAGACGATTGAGCGAGCGCTCGGCATCACCCTTGGCGAAGAAATCGTCGTGACGCACTTCGATGGCCAGAGGCCGGTCCACGGCGTCGATAAAACCCGCCAGCTCGTGCAGTCGTTGGGGTGTGAAGCTTTTCGACAGCTGCAACCACAATGGCGAGACTCGTTCGCCCAAGGGGCTGAGCAGTTGCAGGAAAGTTTCCGTGGCGGTCAGCTGTTCGCGCAGGTCACCGCCGTGGCTGATGTCGCCGGGAAATTTGGCGGTGAAGCGAAAGTGTTCGGGCATGGTCTCGGCCCAGCGCTGCACGGTGCTGGCAGCCGGGCTCGCGTAGAAGGTCGTGTTGCCTTCCACGGCATTGAATACTTGAGAATACAGATGAAGAAAATCGGAGGGTTTCGCGTCTTGCGGATAGAGGTAATCGCGCCAGGCGTTTTCACTCCAGGACGGGCAGCCGAGGTAGTAAGGCAGTCGCATCAGATGTACAGGTCGAGACCCATCACATCCGAATCCCAATCGACAAAACCGGCGGTGCTGAGGTAGCTGGCCAGCGCCATCGCGACGGTTTTGCTCATGGCGCGGTGGTAAATCATGTCTTGTTGACGCGCGGGAAGATTGCTCAGGCGCTGCGCGGAGGCTTTGGCGGCGCGGGCGGCCAGTTGCTCTTCGGAAGGGAGTTCCAGCTCGCCCTCGATATCGACGGATTCGTCCTCAACCACATGCCCTTTGCGAGGCTTGCGCTTGATGGGGTAGGACTGAGAGGAAAGGCCGTCTATACGCATAAAGTCATGCTCGGTATCGATGATGGCAGTCTAGTGGCACATGACCCACTTCGCAAACCGCCGAGTGATAACTAGAACACAGAAAAGCGAAAAGGTTTAAAAGGCGGGGTTAGAAAACGACGATTGGCAGGCATTGGGATATTCATTGTGGCGAGGGAGCTTGCTCCCGCTGGGTTGCGAAGCGACCCCAAATACGCAGGTACACCGCGTTCCGGTTTACGACTGCTTCGCAGCCGAACGGGAGCAAGCTCCCTCGCCACAGGAACACCGGGAATCAACGGGCTTTCGGCGTCGCAACCTTGTCACGCAGGTAAACCGGCTGCGCCTCATCTGCCACGATCGCTTCACCCCGTGCCCAGGCAAATCGCGCCAGGGTCAGCAGGTCTTCGGCGTGAGGCAACATGCCTGCGTCCTGCCCCTTCAGGCTGACGGCAATGCGCTCGGCATACCCCCAACCGGTGCCCGCGCCAAACCACTCACCGCTGGCATCGGCCGGCAATGCCGCCACTTCCGGCGGCAACACGGCTTCGTTGCCGACCAGTCGCATTTCCCCCGCCGTTTCGCGGTAGCAACCCCAATACACTTCATCCATCCGCGCATCGATGGCCGCCGCGACCTGGCTCACACCGTGTTCGCGATACGCCCGTTGCGCCAGCACTGCCAGGTTCGACACCGGCAACACCGGACGATCCAGCGCGAACGCCAGGCCTTGCACCACGCCAATGGCAATCCGCACGCCGGTGAACGCGCCCGGCCCACGGCCGAAGGCAATCGCATCAACCGCTTGCAGGGTGGTCCCGGCATCGGCGAGCAATTGCTGGATCATCGGTAGAAGCTTCTGCGCATGCAGGCGCGGGATCACCTCGTAATGGCTCGTCACTTTGCCGTCATGCAGCAAGGCAACGGAGCAAGCTTCAGTCGCGGTGTCCAGGGCCAGCAAGGTGCTCATCGATGTTTCCGTAAGAGAGGTCAGAAAAAAGTGCGCCAGTATAAACAACTACGGCCCGCAAGCGGGCCGTAGAAGATAAAGCGTTTTTTCAGCGCAGTGCTTCAAGCACCTTGCCGGTGATCGCTTCAACCGAGCCGACACCTTCGATGTGACTGTACTTCGGTTTGCCCTGAGCAGCAGACAACTGCTGGTAGAACTTCACCAGTGGCTCGGTTTGAGCGTGGTAAACCGAGAGACGGTGACGCACGGTTTCTTCGGTATCGTCCTTGCGTTGCACAAGCTCTTCACCGGTGATGTCGTCTTTACCGGCGGTTTTCGGCGGGTTGTAGACGATGTGGTACACGCGACCGCTGGCCTCGTGAACGCGACGACCGGCGATACGCTGGACGATGTCTTCGTCCTTGACGTCGATTTCCACAACGTGGTCCAGCTCGACGCCGGCCTTCACCAGGGCTTCAGCCTGAGGAATGGTGCGCGGGAAACCGTCGAACAGGAAACCGTTGGCGCAATCCGCCTGGCTGATGCGTTCCTTGACCAGATTGATGATCAGGTCATCGGAAACCAGGCCACCGCTGTCCATCACGCTCTTGGCGATCAGGCCCAGCTCGGTGCCGGCCTTGACCGCGGCACGCAGCATGTCGCCGGTGGAGATTTGCGGGATGCCGAACTTTTCGGTGATGAACTTAGCCTGAGTACCTTTACCGGCCCCGGGAGCTCCCAGCAGAATGACGCGCATCGATGTGCTCCTCAATTTTTTATATAGATAACAACGGATTCGCCTCGTGGGGCCAATCTCAAAAACAGGGTCGTGACCGCCCAAACGGCCAAAGGCTGATCAAGATACACAGCAGGCCCGGACCACACAAGCCGCCGAAAGTCGGAGAAACCCGCGCCTCGCGTGCCCCTGCGACGGAGTACTCCAAGTCGCAACCCCATCATTAACTGTCGCCTGGCAGCACTTTCCAGCCCTGCACAAACCGGCACTCAACGCCCGCGCCGAGTGCCCGAACCCACGACAAAAACCTTAGCCGGTATTTCGCAAACCGGCGGCAATCCCCGCCACAGACACCAGCAACGCCTGTTCTACCGGGCTGCCCTGTGCCACTTCCTGCTGTCGCGAACGCGCCAGCAACTCGGCCTGCAATAGATGAAGGGGGTCGAGGTAGGTGTTGCGCAGGCGGATGAATTCGAGGGTGTCTGGGCTATGTGCCAGTAGCTGCGACTGACCGGTCAACCCCAGGACAACCGCACAGGCCTGCGACAATAGGTCGCGTAAATGCGCACCCAAAGGCAGCAGATCCGGCTCGACCAACCGCTCATCGTAGGAGCGGGCGATGTCGGCGTCGGCCTTGGCGAGGACCATTTCCAGCATGTCGATACGCGTACGGAAGAACGGCCATTGCTCTCGCATCTGCCCCAGCAACGCCCCTTCGCCACGCTCCAGCGCCTTGCTCAGCGCCGCTTCCCAGCCAAGCCAGGCCGGCAGCATCAGACGTGTCTGGGTCCAACCGAAGATCCACGGAATCGCCCGCAGGCTTTCGATCCCGCCGGCGCGACGCTTGGCCGGGCGGCTGCCCAGCGGCAGGCGTCCCAATTCCTGCTCGGGGGTGGACTGGCGGAAATACTCGACGAATTGCGGATTTTCCCGCACCACGGCGCGGTAAGCGCTGACACCGTCTGCCGCCAATTCATCCATCAAGTGGCGCCAGGCAGGCTCCGGTGGCGGCGGCGGAAGCAAAGTCGCCTCCAGCACGGCCGCGAGGTACAGATTGAGGTTTTGCTCGGCGATGTCCGGCAGGCCGAATTTGAAACGAATCATTTCCCCTTGCTCGGTGGTGCGGAAACGCCCCGCCACCGACCCCGGCGGTTGCGACAGAATCGCCGCGTGTGCCGGGCCGCCGCCACGGCCTACGGTGCCACCGCGACCGTGGAACAACAGCAACTCGACTTGCTGCTCGCGGCAAATATCGACCAGTCGTTCCTGCGCCCGGTACTGCGCCCAGGCCGCCGCCGTGGTGCCGGCGTCCTTGGCCGAGTCGGAGTAGCCGATCATCACTTCCTGAGGCCCTTGCAGGCGCGTGCGATAACCCGGCAGCAGCAACAGTTTTTCGATCACCGGACCGGCGTTGTCCAGGTCGGCGAGGGTTTCGAACAGAGGCACCACGCGCATCGGTCGCAATACGCCAGACTCTTTGAGCAGCAACTGCACGGCGAGCACATCGGAAGCGGCGCCGGCCATGGAGATCACGTACGAACCGAGCGAAGCCTCCGGCGCGGCAGCGATTTCCCGGCATGTCGCCAGCACTTCAGCGGTGTCGGCGGAGGGTTTGAAGTACGCCGGCAACAGCGGCCGACGGTTGTTCAGCTCGCGCATCAGGAAGGCAATGCGTTCCTCTTCGTTCCAGTCTTCGTAGCGACCGAGGCCGAGGTAATCGGTGATTTCAGTCATCGCCGCCGAGTGCCGCGACGAGTCCTGCCGCACATCGAGACGCACCAGAAACAGGCCAAACGTCACTGCCCGGCGCAGGCAGTCAAGCAACGGCCCATCGGCGATCACGCCCATGCCGCACTCATGCAGCGACTGGTAGCAGAGCTCCAGCGGATCGAGCAGGTCGCGATTGTTTTGCAACACATCGGCGGGCGCCGGCGTCGCCGTCGTCAAGGCGGCATGCGCCCAGTTACGGGTAGCGCGCAGGCGTTCACGCAACTGTTTAAGGACGGCGCGATACGGTTCGGCACTGTCGCCGGCCTTGGCTTTGAGCGCCTCGCTGGCCTGTTGCATCGACAGTTCGGCGGCCAGGTGATCGATATCGCGCACGTACAAATCAGCAGCCATCCAGCGCGCCAGCAGCAAGACTTCGCGCGTCACGGCAGCGGTCACGTTGGGGTTGCCGTCGCGATCGCCGCCCATCCACGAAGCAAAGCGAATCGGCGCGGCCTCCAGCGGCAAATGCAGGCCAGTGGCGTCATGCAGGGCTTTATCGGCCTTGCGCAAATAGTTCGGGATTGCCTGCCACAGCGAATGCTCTATCACCGCGAAACCCCACTTGGCCTCGTCCACAGGCGTTGGGCGGGTGCGGCGGATTTCTTCGGTGTGCCAGGCTTCGGCGATCAGGCGCTGGAGCTTTGCCTGGATCTGTTCGCGCTCGGCGGTGGTCAGGTCGCGATGGTCCTGTGCCGCGAGTTGCGCGGCGATGGCGTCGTATTTCTGGATCAGCGTACGGCGCGCCACTTCGGTCGGGTGGGCGGTCAGGACCAGCTCGATTTGCAGTCGTCCCAATTGCCGCGCCAGGGATTCGGCACCATGGCCTTCGGCAAGCAGGCGCGCGAGCAATTCGGGCAGCACACGCGCTTCGAACGGCGCGGGCTGCGATTCCTCGCGGCGATGAATCAACTGATACTGCTCGGCGATATTGGCGAGGTTGAGAAACTGGTTGAACGCCCGCGCCACCGGCAACAACTCGTCTTCGCTCAACTGGTTGAGGCTGGCGCTCAGCTCGGCATCCATCGAACCGCGACGGTCCGCCTTGGCGCCCTTGCGGATCTGCTCGATCTTGTCGAGAAAACCGTCCCCGTACTGCTCACGAATGGTATTGCCCAACAGCTCACCCAACAGGTGAACGTCCTCGCGCAAGCGTGCATCAATATCGGTCATCAGCCGTTCTCCAGCGAAAAATCCGGTGTGCTTCGTGCGTTAAAGAGTGCCGCCGTAAAGCACTTCTTACAAGCACACGACGAAGGGACTTTAAACCTTGGGCGCGCAAGCTAGTCTGAAGAGTAAGCCGTACAACGGCTTTCGCCGGCCATGGCCGGACACTCACCCTGCCTGCCACGAGCTGGCGCGCCATGAGGTTTTTATGAAAATCCGCGAGCTTGCCCATCATTGGGAAGAAAACGCCAAGGGTCGCCTGACCGACACCGGCTACTCGATTCATCTGGATGTGGAGGCCGCCGCACGGCTGGCGGCAATCATCGAGATGTACCCCAAACGGCATCCCGAAGAACTGCTCGGCGAACTGATCGGCGCTGCGCTGGAAGAGCTGGAAAAGAGCTTTCCATACGTGAAGGGCTCGACCATCGTGGCCACCGATGAAGAAGGCGATCCACTGTACGAAGACATCGGCCCAACCCCGCGTTTTCTCGCGTTGTCCCGTCGTCATTTGCATGATTTGTCTTCCGGCGAAGACAAGCAGAAGCACTGAATTCACCTCGGTAACTTGTGGGAGCGAGCCTGCTCGCGATAACGGTCTGACATTCAACATTTCTATTGACTGACACTCCGCTATCGCGAGCAGACTCGCTCCCACAGGGGTCGCAGTCCCCTTCAACAATTGCATGTTCCCGCACCTCGAAACAGCCGGGAATACCGCTGCACATCGCCAAAGTTCCCGATTTAGAGCCTTGTCCGTTCGGTCAAAGTTTTTTCCGGCGATAGGCCATCTTCTCTGAACTTTTAAAAATTGCCTCGGGTCGTAACCAGTAACCACGCCTGGGACGGCCGTTTCAAAAGGCTTCGAAATTTGATGGTTGCGGCTCCTTGCCCAGGATGGATTTTTAGTTGTTCAGGAGTTTTTCCAATGGAGTTGAAGACCATGAAAATCAGCACTGCCACGTCCTCGTTCACCCACCTGCGCGGTCTGAAAATGGCTGCCCTGGCGATCGGGACCAGCTTCGTTCTGGCCGGTTGCGCCGGTAACCCGCCGACCGAGCAATACGCCGTGACCCAATCGGCCGTGAACAGCGCCGTCAGCGCGGGCGGTACCGAGTTCGCCGCGGTTGAAATGAAGTCCGCCCAGGACAAGCTCAAACAAGCCGAAATCGCCATGCACGACAAAAAGTATGACGAAGCCCGCATGCTCGCCGAACAGGCCGAGTGGGACGCTCGTGTTGCCGAACGCAAAGCCCAGGCGATGAAAGCCGAACAAGCGGTGAAGGACTCTCAGAAAGGGGTTCAGGAACTGCGTCAGGAAAGCCAGCGCACCGTGCAATAAGCGCCGCTACGACGTACTTCTTTCTCGACTTAAAAGGACGAAACCATGAATCGCAAACAATTGATGATCCCTGCCCTGCTGGCCGCAAGCGTTGCACTGGCTGCCTGCTCGACGCCGCCTAACGCGAACCTTGAACAGGCCCGCACCAACTACAGCGGCCTGCAAGCCAACCCGCAGGCGAGCAAAGTCGCCGCGCTGGAAACCAAGGACGCCAGCGATTACCTGGACAAGGCCGACAAGGCTTATCTGGACAAGCAGGACGAGCATACGGTCGATCAACTGGCCTACCTGACCAATCAGCGGGTTGAAGTGGCGAAGCAGACCATCGCCCTGCGCACCGCTGAAGCCAATCTGAAAAACGCTGCTGCGCAACGTGCCCAGGCGCGTCTCGATGCTCGCGATCAGCAGATCAAACAGCTGCAGGACAGCCTGAACGCCAAGCAGACCGATCGCGGGACGCTGGTCACCTTTGGTGATGTGCTGTTTGCCACTGACCGCGCCGATCTGAAATCCAGCGGCCTGGTGAATATCAACAAACTGGCGCAGTTCCTTCAGGAAAACCCGGACCGCAAGGCGATTGTCGAAGGCTACACCGACAGCACCGGCACGGCTTCGCATAACCAGTCGCTGTCCGAGCGTCGCGCCGGTTCCGTGCGCATGGCGCTGGTGAAGATGGGCGTAGATCCTGCGCGCATTGTTGCCCAGGGTTACGGCATGGAATACCCGGTTGCTGAAAACAGCAGCGTCTCGGGTCGTGCGATGAACCGTCGTGTTGAAGTGACCATTTCCAATGACAACCAGCCGGTGATCCCGCGTTCGGCAGTCAGCTCGAACTAGGCTGAACCCGCTGAAACGCAAAAGCCCCGCCTGATCTGATCAGGCGGGGCTTTTTTACGACTGTCATTTATGACAGTTGTCGAGTTCTCTATTCGCATTTAGTTTGGCTCACGTACTTTTTGAGTGCATAAGGAGCCGAATCATGCGTAAAACAGTGATGTTTTGTATAGCGTCAATCCTTGCAGGCTGCGTGCAGCACGATGGACGTCTGAATGATTTTGCGTATGACGATAGAGACGCCATACCCAACGACATTCCCTTGCCCAAGCCGGGCGTCAATCAGCGACCCGTTGTAGGGGTCAAAAAGGTTCTGGTCAGCGTGGTTAACTGGCAAGGTGAAACCATTCTGGATACGCCTCTAACCCTAAAAGATACCCTTTCTACAGACCCAAATTCATTACGCACCTACATCCTGGCTGCGTCAGGCGGAAAGTTGACCCTGGAAGGCCAGGTAATCTCCTATACCTCTGGTCCTCGGCCGGAAGAATGTCAAAGCGGGGGGCCGTCTTATCCGATGGCATTGTCCATTGCAGAAGGAGAGAAAGCTGCGAGGGCACATGGGCTTGATCCGAAAAATTTCGATTATCTGATCAATGTCATTTCTTGTAGGGGGATGGCAAGTGCTTATGTACCTGGGAGGTACATGGGTGTTTACGGTCAAGGTAGCCCACATTTGTTCAAACATGAGTTCGGACATAACCTGGGATATTCCCATGGGTACACGTACTCCCGATGCCCGACAGACGGCGACACTGTGACAGCCCCAGCCAACTGCACCAGGAATGGGTATGGCGACACGGGAGATACGGTTTCAGGTGGAGCAACACTCTACCCTGCGAACAACCGCTGGTATTCCGGCTGGCTGGATAACAAGCAAGTTGCCGTGATCGAACGTACCGGCCTCTATCGCCTGGGTGTACTGGGTCAGGAAGGCCCGCAGTTGTACCTCATCAATCGTCCGGGGTTGGCGCCAACACAACTGGCTTTTGAATACCGCAAACCGACGCCTTTCGACAACTTTCCACCTTCTGACAATCGAGTCAACGGCGTCTGGGTGAGGTACACCAATATGGGAACGGCTGTTTTGAACACACAACTGGACGCCACACCGGAAACAGCTTCCACAGCTGATCCGACACTGTTAGGAAACAGAATTTTGAAAGATGAGGAGGCAAAAATCTCTGTCGGGTTTTGTTCACGTTCTGATCAAGGAGCGATCTTTGCCGTTGCGGTGAACGGAGAGGCACTGCCTGGTTGCTTCACGGCTTTACCGCCGCCCAACATTCAAAAACCTGTAGCGGGAGCGCCAGCCGCTCAAAACCCCATCGTTTTTTCAGGCACGGGTTCTCCCGGCGCCTGGATGGTCATTGGCTATAGAAAGTCTGGGGAAAGCAAGTGGAACGTGATCAACACCGTTGCAGACGCCACGGGAGTCTGGAGTTCAACACTAGCGCAATTACCAGCCAGCAAGTACGAGGGGCGCGTACAGCAAGTCATGGGCCTCAACCCATCGCCGTACAACTACGTCGACTTTGAAGTCGTCCCCTAGGTTGTTTTGCTCGTACGGGTAAATCAATGAACCAACGGTCCCCTTCAATCACTGTTGACCGAAGGGGAGCCCGTTATGCCGCTGTCTAGGGCTCCAGCTTCTGTGGGGTTTCCTGCCCCATGCAGCGCACGGCTTTTCTCTTGCTGTTGACCAACACACCGGTCAGGCCTTTCTGCTCGGTGTCGAACATGACCAGCACGCCATCGATGCACTGCGCCACTTGCGCCGCCGGCTCCAGGGAAACTTTGTAGTCTTCGCCCGGCACGGTCTTGAGCATTGTGAATTCGCTCAGCAGCAGCGCGTCCTCGGGTTTGGCGAAGTGCAGGTAGCCGTACCACCACAGGGCACCCACGGTGCCGAGGATGCTGCAGATACCGGTGATGATCAGCGGGATGGCGTTACGTTCTTCACTCATTGCGGGCTCTCTGGTGGTTCATCTTCTGAATTCGGGGGTGCCGGGTAATTGGGGATTTCACCCAGGCGGCGCAGACCGTTGAAATGCTGCGGGTCATCGAGGTATCGCAGCATGACCTTGCGCCAGACCGGGTCGGCGAACGTCTGCACATGACCGCCACGGGTCAGCTGCAGCACCCGCGGCGGTGGCGCAGCTTGATACAGACGGATGCCATTGGAAAGAGGCACGATCGGATCGTCGATGCTGTGGTAGATCAGTTTCGGCACGCCATTGAGCTGCTGCATGGAGTGGATCGCGCTGTCACCGTCCGGAACCAGCCACGACAGCGGCACCTGGAACGCCCAGGTCAGCCAGGAATTGCTGAGGGCGAACTGGCCGATGCTGCGATAACTGGCGGGCACCCCGTCGAGGACAAAGGCCTTGAGTTGTTTCTGGCGTTCGGGATGCTGAACCAGGTAGTGCACGGCCATTGAGCCACCGAGGCTTTGCCCGAGCAGGATCAGCGGTTTGCCTTTGACCTCCGGCGCCTGGTCGAGCCATTTGAACGCGGCGTCGATGTCCTGATAGATCGCCGGCAAACTCGGTTCACCTTCGGATAAACCGTAGCCGCGATAATCGATCAGCAGCACTTGATAGCCCTCTTCCGGCAACCACCAACTGCCGCCCAGATGCATGGGCAGATTGCCGCCGTTGCCGTGCAGGTGCAGCACCGTGCCTTTGACCTCGACGCCTTTTTTCGCCGGCAGCCACCAGCCATGCAGCTTGAGGCCGTCGGCGGTGGTGAGGGTCACGTCGCGGTATTCGAGTTTGGCTTTTTCCGGGGTGAACAACTGGCCGGGTTCGGGGTAGAACAGCAAGGAGCTGCAACCGCCGAGGGTCAGGAGAAGGCAAAGGATGCCGAGGATTCTCATCCGTTGAAACCTCGCGAAAATTTGGGTGGAAATACACCTTTCCCCTGTGTGCGAGCCTGCTCGCGATAGCGGTGTACAGGCAACATCAATGTTGAATGTCAGGCCGCTATCGCGAGCAGGCTCGCTCCCACAGTAGATTGCATTATCGTCACAAAATATTGGAGTAATCCGCTTCGATCCGGTCCAGGCTCAAGTGATTCAGGAAGTTGGAGAAGCACATCCACGCCGACAGCGCGTTCATGTCGCGGAACTGTTCCGGCAGATATTTGGGCGGCACCACCAATCCTTCATCGACCAACTGGCGCAAGGTGCGCATGTCCTCCAGCGTGGTCTTGCCGCAAAACAGCAGCGGCACTTGCTCAAGCTTGCCCTTGCGCACGGCCAACTGAATGTAGTTGTAAACCATGATAAAGCCCTTGAGGTAGGACAAGTCTTTGGTAAATGGCAGACCGTTCGGTACCGAACCACGGAAAACCCGACTGGCGTTGCCGTAGCTTTCCGCCATCTCAAAACCCTGTTCGCGGAAGAACTCGAAGATCTGCAGGAAGTCTGCGCCCTCCTCCACCATGTGAATGGCGCGGGTGCGGTTGGTCAGTTTGCGCAGACGGCTCGGGTAGGAGGCGAAGGTGATGATTTCCATCAGGATCGCCAGGCCTTCCTGGGTCACGGTCGACGACGGTGGCCCCTTGGACAGGAAGGTGCAGATCGGTTGGTTCAGACCGTTGAGCGTAGTGCCGACATGCACCAGCCCTTCATGGACTTCGAGGGCGCGTACGTCGCGCTCGTTGAACATCGCGTCAGTGCGGATCTTGATGTAGTCGGCGCCGGCCGCCGCATCGGCAACAATCCCGTCGGACTCGAACACCCGAATGGTTTCCTCGGCCTCGCCAAACACTTTGCTCAGCCGGGTTTGCAGCAAATGCACGGCATCCTTGGCGGTTAGGATCTTCGGTTCATCCTTCAGATCGCCCCGGCCATCGATGTTGTTCAGGTAATCGGAGAGCATCAGGCCCAGGTCGGACAGGGTCGGGTCCCCCGCGTGAAACGCATCGGACGCCGCGCCGTACAACTCTTGGGAAATCAGGCCGAAGTCCTCGGTGCCGCGTGCTTCGAGCATGCGCACCACCATCCGGTATTCCTTGCACATGCGCCGCATGATCTGGCCGACCGGGTTGAACTGGCCGAGCTGGCGGGTGATGTCACGCTCGATGTTCTGGAACTCCAGCTTCACTTTGCTGGAATCGAACGACAGCGGGCGATTGAGGTAGTAATCGCGGTCCACCGCCGGCATTTCCTTGCCCTTGCCCTTGAGGAAACCCTTGCGGATGCTTTCGTCCCACTTCACCGCATCCAGGACGCGAATCGGCGTCTGCGCCAGCACAATGCGATCGGACAACATGCGTATCGTCTGCTGGTAATCGTCCACCCGAAACTCCTGTAAGAAACCGTTATGTGCTGGGTTTATTTGGCTTTGGCCAGGCGCTGATAGCGCACGGCCTCGACGAAGACATCGGAGTTGGCCGGATCATCGAGGTAAGCGAAGACCTGATCCATGTCGGTGTTGATCAGCACGCCGTCGCCATCGTCCGTCTGAAAGCCCTCGCCGCTGAGAGCTTTCTGCCCCAGGGCCTGGTTGATCTGCTCGAGGTCGAGGTTGTAGACCACCAGTTCGTGCTTGTCGGTGAGTTCAAAACCGGCAATGGTGAAATGCCCGCCGAACTGCGCCGGCACTTTCGCCGACAGGTACCAGCGGCTGCCATGGCGCGAGACGGTGAAGGGATAGGCTTCGCGCTCCTTGGGTTTGGCCTTGAAGTAGCTGACCGCCTGATAGCGATTGTCGCCGATACGTGTCAGCTCCAGGTTCATCGGTTCGCCCCAGGCGTTGGTGCTGGTCCATTTGCCGAGTAATCCCTTGGGCGCAGGGTCGCTCGTGGGCAGTGGCTCCTTGAAAGTCACCAGGCAGCCACTGAGCAGCAGGAACGACAAGGCGATCACAACGACGCGCCAGGCTTTCATTCAACACTCCCTTTGAAACATACGCCGGCTTGATGCGGCCACCGAACCTGTGGAAGCGGGCACCACAATGGATCACACCGATGCCAATACCAAATGCATGTACCGCGTCAGGATGCCGAGCATTTCGGCTTCGGCGGCAGGCTCGGCTTCGTTGAGCAGCCCCTGATATTCCATCCGTCCGATAATCGCCGTCAACACTTTGGCATCTTGTTGGGGTTCACGGGAACCCAAAACCTGGAAAAGCTGACACGTGCCCTGCAGCAGAATTTGCTGGTGCGAGCGCACCAACTCCGCCAGGCGGGGGTTGAGCAACGCTTCCTGACGAAACGCTTGCTCGGCCATCAGGTGTTCGCGGCGGTTGATCAGTTGCCGATGGACATAGTCCGCCATCAACCGCGCAATATCATCCGCCAGTTGCGAGCGCGATTCGGCACTGCCGTCGCCGCTGACGACCATCTCGCGCAGAAGGCCTTCATTGTTGACCCACAACTTGGCCATGAACGCCGCGCTGCGCTCCACGTATTGGGCGAAGGTATCGGTGAGCAGGTCATCGATGTCCTTGAAATAGTAGGTGGTGGCCGACAATGGCACACCGGCTTCAGCGGCGACCGCACGGTGACGAACGGCCCGCACGCCATCGCGCACGACAATACGCATGGCGGCATCGAGAATGTCCTGTCGACGCTGCTCACTGCCCTGGCGGCTGGCCTTGCGGCCCTGGTACTGAACACTTTCAGCGACCGCAGTGGCGACACCCGCTGCACCTTCTTGAGCCATTGCGCGATTCACGGCAGGTATTCCTCTCTTACTTCAAAAGTAACCAATTGATACGTTTGTACCAGACAGGCAATAAAAAGCCGCCCATTTCAGGCGGCTTTTTAATTGAAACACTTACGCTTGCGGCCGCATGTGCGGGAACAGGATCACGTCGCGGATCGACGGGGAGTTGGTCAACAGCATCACCAGGCGGTCGATGCCGATCCCTTCACCCGCCGTTGGCGGCATGCCGTACTCCAACGCGCGAACGAAGTCAGCGTCGTAGTGCATGGCTTCGTCGTCGCCGGCGTCCTTGTCGGCCACCTGCGCCATGAAGCGCTCCGCCTGGTCTTCCGCGTCGTTCAACTCGGAGTAGGCGTTGGCGATTTCACGGCCGCCGATGAACAGCTCGAAACGGTCGGTGACGTTCGGGTTGTCATCGTTACGACGGGCCAGCGGCGACACTTCGAACGGGTACTGGGTAATGAAGTGCGGCTGCTCCAGCTTGTGCTCGACCAGCTCTTCGAAAATCATCACCTGCAGCTTGCCCAGGCCTTCGAAGCCCAGCACCTTGGCGCCGGCCTTCTTGGCGATGGCGCGGGCCTTTTCGATGTCGGTCAGGTCGTCAGCGGTCAGCTCAGGGTTGTACTTGAGGATCGAATCGAACACCGACAGACGCACGAACGGTTCGCCGAAGTGGAACACCTTGTCGCCGTACGGCACGTCGGTGCTGCCCAGCACCAGCTGCGCCAGCTCGCGGAACAGTTCTTCGGTCAGGTCCATGTTGTCTTCGTAGTCGGCGTACGCCTGGTAGAACTCCAACATGGTGAATTCAGGGTTGTGACGGGTCGAAACGCCTTCGTTGCGGAAGTTGCGGTTGATCTCGAACACTTTCTCGAAACCGCCAACCACCAGGCGCTTGAGGTACAGCTCAGGCGCGATACGCAGGAACATTTCCATGTCCAGCGCGTTGTGGTGCGTTTCGAACGGCTTGGCGGCCGCGCCACCCGGGATGGTTTGCAGCATCGGCGTTTCGACTTCGAGGAAGTCGCGCTTCATCAGGAAGCTGCGGATGTGCGCAATCACTTGCGAACGCACGCGGAAGGTCTGGCGTACGTCATCGTTGACGATCAGGTCAACGTAACGCTGGCGGTAGCGCTGTTCGGTGTCGGACAGGCCATGGTGCTTGTCGGGCAACGGGCGCAGGGATTTGGTCAGCAGGCGCACGCTGGTCATTTCAACGTACAGGTCGCCCTTGCCGGAACGGGCCAGGGTGCCTTCGGCGGCAATGATGTCGCCCAGGTCCCAGGTTTTCACCGCCGCCAGGGTTTCTTCGGACAGGGTTTTACGGTTGACGTAAACCTGGATGCGACCGGACATGTCCTGGATCACCATGAACGAGCCACGGTTGAGCATGATGCGACCGGCAACCTTGACCGGGATTGCAGCCTCTGCGAGCTCTTCCTTGGTCTTGTCCGCGTACTGTTTCTGCAAGTCTTCGCAGTAGTTGTCGCGGCGGAAGTCGTTCGGGAAGGCATTGCCCTTGGCGCGCTCGGCGGCAAGCTTTTCCTTGCGCAGAGCGATCAGGGAGTTTTCTTCCTGTTGCAGGGCTTGCGGGTCGAGTTCTAGGTCGCTCATGTCTTTAAAAATTCCATCACAGGTTCGTTGCCCCCGCCGATGACGGGGGACTTGAGGTCTTGACTGGCGGTTACAGCCCTTGTTTCAGGCTCGCCACCAGGTATTCGTCGATGTCGCCGTCGAGCACCTTGTCGCAATCGCTGCGTTCGATGTTAGTGCGCAAATCCTTGATTCGCGACGCATCGAGAACGTAGGAGCGGATCTGATGACCCCAGCCGATGTCCGACTTGGTCTCTTCCAGGGCTTGCGAGGCGGCATTGCGTTTCTGCACTTCCTGCTCGTACAAGCGCGCCCGCAACATTTTCATCGCGGTGTCTTTGTTGGCGTGCTGGGAGCGTTCGTTCTGGCAGCTGACCACGGTGTTGGTCGGTACGTGGGTAATCCGTACGGCCGAGTCGGTGGTGTTTACGTGCTGACCACCGGCACCGGAGGAGCGGTAGGTGTCGATGCGCAGGTCCGACGGGTTGATGTCGATTTCGATGTTGTCATCGATTTCCGGCGACACGAACACGGCCGAGAACGAGGTGTGACGGCGGTTGCCCGAGTCGTACGGGCTCTTGCGCACCAGACGGTGCACGCCGATTTCGGTACGCAGCCAGCCAAAGGCGTATTCGCCCTTGATGTGCACGGTGGCGCCCTTGATCCCGGCGACTTCACCGGCCGACAGTTCCATGATGGTCGCGTCGAAACCGCGTTTGTCAGCCCAGCGCAGGTACATGCGCAGCAGGATGTTGGCCCAGTCCTGGGCCTCGGTGCCGCCGGAGCCGGCCTGGATGTCCAGGTAGGCGTTGTTGGCGTCCATTTCACCGCTGAACATGCGACGGAATTCGAGTTTTTCCAGGGACTCGCGCAGACGCTCGACTTCGGCGGCGACGTCATCGACGGCGGCCTGGTCTTCTTCCTCTGCGGACATCAGCAGCAGGTCTTTGGCGTCGGCCAGGCCGGTGTGCATTTCGTCGAGGGTTTCGACGATCTGCGCCAGCAGGGACCGCTCGCGGCCCAGTTCCTGAGCGTACGACGGGTTGTTCCAGACAGACGGATCTTCAAGCTCGCGATTGACTTCAGTCAGACGCTCATGCTTTTGATCGTAGTCAAAGATACCCCCGAATAGTTTCGGAGCGCTCGGACAGGTCCTTGATACTGTTAAGGATCGGGTTGATTTCCATGGCGGGCAGCACTCGTTGGCGAACTTTTGAAAGCCGGCGAGTATAACGTAATCAGACTGTCTCGGCAGCCCGCCTGGCGGCTTTAGCGGCGATTGATTAAAGCGAACACCGAGCAACCTGTGGCGAGGGAGCTCGCTCCCGCTGGACTGCGCAACAGTCCCTTCGGTGAAAAAGGCCGCTGCGCGACCCGGCGGGAGCAAGCTCCCTCGCCACAGGGGGAATTTGCCAGGCGGAGATCCGGTCGCGGGTTACTCGATGCCGACCTGATTACGCCCATTGTTCTTCGCCAGGTACAGCCCCTTGTCCGCCGCCGAGATCAATTGCCGGCAATCGGCGCCCGGTTGTGGGGTCATGGTCGACAGGCCGATGCTGATGGTCAGGCTTGAGCCTTCGGTCGGTGAAATGTGCGGGATCTTCAGCGCGGCCACGGTCTGGCGCAGTTTCTCCGCGACCAGTCGCGCGCCCCCCGGCGTGGTGTTGGGCAGGACCAGCGCAAATTCTTCACCGCCATAACGGGCAGGCAAGTCCGAAGGCCGGGCGCTGGCGTCACGGATGGCTGTGGCGACCTTGCGCAAGGCTTCGTCGCCTTCGAGGTGGCCAAAGTTGTCGTTGTAGGACTTGAAGTAGTCCACATCGATCATCAGCAACGACAATTGGCTCTGATCACGCAACGAACGGCGCCACTCCAGCTCCAGGTACTCGTCGAAGTGACGACGGTTCGACAGCCCGGTCAGGCCGTCCGAGTTCATCAGGCGTTGCAGCACCAGGTTGGTGTCGAGCAATTGCTGCTGGCTGACCCGCAACGCGCGGTACGCCGCATCGCGTTGCAACAGGGTCATGTAGGAGCGCGAGTGATAGCGAATACGCGCCACCAGCTCGATGTTGTCCGGTAGTTTCACCAGATAATCATTGGCCCCGGCCGCGAATGCCGCGCTTTTGATCAGCGGGTCCTCCTTGGTCGACAGCACAATGATCGGAATATCCTTGGTGGCCGGGTGATTGCGGTATTCACGCACCAGGCTCAGGCCGTCGAGGCCGGGCATGACCAGATCCTGCAGGATCACGGTCGGCTTGATCCGGATTGCCTGGGCAATCGCCTGATGCGGATCGGCGCAGAAGTGGAAGTCGATGTTTTCTTCATTCGACAACCCGCGGCGAACCGCCTCGCCGATCATGGCCTGATCGTCCACCAACAACACCATCGCGGCGTTTTCGTCGGTTTTGAAGCCGTCGAGCTGTAAGTCAGTCATGTTCGGTCACCTGAATACTACCTGGACCAGGATTGCTGCTAAGCGTAGTCATTTGGCGAAAATCTCCAGCAATCGTGGCGCTATCTTGTCCAGCGGGCGAATCTCCACAGCCGCGTCGATGGCCGCTGCCGCTTTCGGCATGCCATAGACTGCGCTGCTTTGTTGGTCCTGAGCGATGGTCAGGTAGCCCTGTTGACGCATGAGTTTAAGCCCCTGCGCGCCATCGCGCCCCATCCCGGTCAACAAAACACCCACGGCATCGCCGTTCCAGTAACTGGCCACGCTCTCGAAAAACACATCGATCGAGGGCCGATAGATCTCGTTGACCGGCTCGGCGGTGTACGCCAGCGTGCCGTTTTTCAGCAGGCGAATATGGTGGTTGGTGCCGGCCAGCAACACGGTGCCCGGCTGCGGCGGCTCCCCCTCCTGGGCCAGGCGCACGTTAAGGCCGCTGGCACTGCTGAGCCATTCGGCCATGCCGGCGGCGAACACCTGGTCGACATGCTGGACCAGCACAATGGCCGCCGTAAAATCTCGCGGCAGGCCCTTTAGCAGCACTTCCAGCGCCGCAGGGCCGCCCGCGGACGAACCGATGGCGATCAATTTCTGTCGGGAGCCCGAGTGGCGCAACGGACTCGGCGCGGGTCGCACCTGATTACCCTTGCCGCCGATCAGCCAGCTGATGTTCAGGATCTTGCGCAGTAGCGGCGCCGCGGCTTCCTGGGCATTGCCGGCACCGATCGCGGGCGTATCCACCACATCCAGCGCCCCATGCCCCATGGCCTCGAACACCCGATGCACGTTCTGCTGGCGGTCGACCGTGACAATCACAATGGCGCACGGCGTCTCCGCCATGATCCGTCGGGTCGCCTCGACGCCGTCCATCACCGGCATGATCAGGTCCATCAGGATCAGGTCCGGGGTGTTTTCCACGCAACGTTGCACCGCTTCGGCCCCATTGCCGGCGACCCAGATCACCTCGTGCGCTGGCTCAAACGCCAAAGCGCGGCGCAAAGCCTCTACCGCCATGGGCATGTCGTTGACGATTGCGATTTTCATGCCCGCGCTCCTCCGATGAGCTCAACCACTGCATCAAGCAGGGCGTCGTCATGAAAACTGGCTTTGGCTAGATAATAGTCGGCCCCGGCGTCCAGTCCACGACGACGGTCTTCTTCACGGTCCTTGTAGGACACCACCATAACCGGCAGCGATTGCAATCGATTGTCCCGGCGCAATAAAGACACCAGTTCGATGCCATCCATGCGCGGCATGTCGATATCGGTAATCAGCAGATCGAAATCCTCCGAACGCAGGGCGTTCCAGCCATCCATGCCATCCACCGCCACGGCCACGTCGTAGCCGCGATTGACCAACAATTTGCGCTGCAACTCGCGAACGGTCAGCGAATCGTCGACCACCAGCACCCGTTTGCGCGCCGCTTCGGGCGCCTGATTACTGTGGCGGGCAATACGTTCCAGGCGACCGGTATTGAGCAGTTTATCCACGGACCGCAGCATGTCTTCGACGTCGACAATCAGCACCACCGAACCGTCGTCGAGCAAGGCGCCGGCAGAAATGTCCTGCACCTTGCCCAGACGTTCGTCCAGCGGCAAAACCACCAGCGTGCGCTCGCCGATGAACCGCTCGACCGCGACGCCGTAGATCGCATCGCGCTCGCGGATCACCACGACCTTGAGCGTTTGGTGACTGTTCTGATTTGCCGGGCGCTGGAGCAATTGGCTTGCGGCGACCAATCCGACGTGCCGGCCTTCGTACCAGAAGTGCTGACGGCCTTCGACCTGCACGATGTCCGCCGGTTCCAGATCGCACATGCGCTCGATGTGAGCCAGCGGAAACGCATACGCCTCGTCGCCGACTTCCACCACCAGACTGCGCACCACCGACAGCGTCAGCGGCACTTCGAGGTGGAAACGGCTGCCCTCGCCCGCCGCCTGCTCCAGCACCACCGCGCCGCGCAACTGACGAACCATGTGCTGAACCGCGTCCAGCCCGACGCCGCGCCCAGACACTTCGGTGACCTTGTCCCGCAGACTGAACCCCGGCAGGAACAGAAACGTCAGCAGTTCCTCTTCGCTCAACTGCGCGGCGGTTTCCGGCGGAGACAACTGACGCTCGATGATGCTGCGGCGGACCTTTTCCAGATCGACGCCGTTGCCGTCATCGCTCAATTCCAGTACCAGCAGACCGGCCTGATGGGACGCGCGCAGGCGGATCAAACCTTCTTCAGGTTTGCCGGCCAGCAACCGTTGCCCCGGGGATTCAATGCCGTGATCGACGGCGTTGCGCAGCAGGTGCGTCAGCGGCGCTTCGAGTTTTTCCAGAACGTCGCGGTCGACCTGGGTTTTCTCGCCCTCGATCTCCAGACGTACCTGTTTGCCAAGGCTGCGACCCAGGTCACGGACCATGCGCACCTGGCCGGTCAGCACATCGGCAAACGGCCGCATGCGACAGGCCAGCGCCGTGTCGTACAACACCTGCGCCCGTTGACTGGCCTGCCAGGCGAACTCATCCAGTTCGGCGTTTTTTTCCACCAGCAATTGCTGGGATTCCGCCAGCAACCGCCGAGCATCTTCGAGGGCTTCCCGGGCCTCCAGGCTCAAGGCCTGCTCCTTGAGGTGGACGTTGAGGTTTTCCAGTGCCCGCAGGCCGTTGTTCTGCAGGCGTTTCAAACGCTGCATGGTGGCCAGGTGCGGTTTGAGCCGCAGGGTTTCCACCAGGGATTTACTCGACAGGTCGAGCAGGCTGTTCAAGCGTTCGGCCGTGACCCGCAAGACACGCTCGCCGTTTTCGGTGGTGCGCTTGGTGTTACGCGGTGGGACGGGTTCGGCTGGCACCTCCGGCGCTTCGGGCGCGGCGATGACTGGCTCGATTTCTGGAGTCAACCGTTCGAGGGATGGGACTTCCGGACCGGTCATGAATGGCGCAATCGGCGTGCTGATCGGCGCGGCAAGTGCCAGCGGATCCAGCAGACGCCCCATCAAGCCCACATAACTATCGATGTCCGCCGGCGTTGGCCCGTTGTTCGGCGTAGCGATGCGCATCAACAAATCGGTGCCCTGCAGCAAGGCATCAATGTGCTCGGGGCGCAGATACAATCGGCCTTCCTGGGCACTGACCAGGCAATCTTCCATCACATGGGCAACGCTGACCCCGGCATCGACCCCGACAATCCGCGCCGCGCCCTTGAGCGAGTGGGCCGCACGCATGCACGACTCGAGGTGCACCGCCTGGGTCGGATCGCGTTCAAGCGCCAGCAGACCCGCGCTCAACACCTGGGTCTGGGCTTCGGCTTCCAGGCTGAACAGTTCCAGCAACGAGGCGTCGCGCATTTGCTCGGGGGTCATGTGAGGCTCCGGGTCACGGCGGACAGCAACTGTTCTTCATCCAGCCAGCGCAGGCTGCGACCTTTGAATTGCAACACGCCACGGGTGTATTTGGCGCTCGCCTGGCTACCGGAGAGGGACGCCGCGTCGAGGGTGCGTTCGTCGATGGCATGGATGCCGTCGACTTCATCCACCGGCACCACCACCGGCCCCCCGTGGGCGGCAATGATCAACATGCGCGGCATCACGCGCGCGCCTGAAGCCACGCTGCTGGTGGCGTCCAGCCCCAGCAGCTCCACCAGCGAAAGGCACGCCACCAGCGCGCCGCGCACGTTCGCCACGCCAAGCAAGGCCCGGGAGCGCTGGTGCGGCAGGGAATGGATGGCTTGCAGCGGCGCCACTTCCACCAGGCTGCGGGTGGCCAGGCCCAGCCATTCTTCACCGAGGCGGAACATCAACAGCGAGCGGGTTTTCACATCGCTTTCGACCGCGACCGAGACTTGCCCGCAGTCATCCTGCTGCAACGCGTAGCGGTCAAGCAAACGCGTGGCGGCGGCCGAATACACCGCGCAGTTGCGGCAGTGAATATGGTCGATCAGCAGCGGGCAGGACTTGTCGCCGTGGATACCGATGCGGTTCCAGCAATCGTCGATGGCCTGGGCATCTTCATGGGTGAGGCTAAAGGTGTCGGCGGTCATCGTTTGCGCTCACTGTCTACGCGCTCGCTGCGGGCGGCGCGGTCCTGCAATCGTCGGGCGCCCGCCGTGTCGCCCTGGGATTGCAGCAAGGCCGCCAGGTGCATCAACGCGTCGGGATGTTGCGGTTCGAGGTACAACGCCTTGCGATAGAAACCCTGGGCTTCGAAAGCACTGCCGGCAACATCGCTGAGCAGGCCGAGCCAGTAAAACACCTGGGCCACCGGTTCATGGCTGCGCAAATAGCGTTCGCACGCGGCGCGAGCTTCGGCGCTTTTGCCTTCGTTGGCCAGTGCGGCGATGTTGGCCAGCAACGTGGCGGCGTCCGGGTTGACGGCTTTCACCACCAACGGCAGCGGCGTCACGGTTGCGAAAGGCCGGTTGCGAACGGGCGGCGGCGTCACGCTGCGCACCGGCTGGCGCGCCGGCAGCCGTGTCGGCACAAAGGCTGGAACAGGTTCAGGCGCCGGGGCGCTCTGGCGACTGAACGCGAAAGACTGCGCAATGCCAATCGAGCGCATGCCAAAGCGCCCCAGCAAACTGCCCTCGGCCGGGCCGATAAACAGCACACCATCGACATGGGTCAGGCGCTTGAGCACTTCGAAGACTTGTTGTTGAGTCGGCTGATCGAAATAGATCAGCAGGTTGCGGCAGAACACGTAGTCATACGGTGGTTCGTTGGCCAGCAACTCCGGATCCAGCAGATTGCCGACCTGCAAACGCACCTGTTCCAGGACTCGCTCGCTGAGGCGATAGCCATCGTCCGCAACGCTGAAATGCCGTTCGCGGAAAGCAAGGTCCTGGCCACGAAACGAGTTCTTGCCGTACAGCGCGCGCCTGGCTTTTTCCACCGACAGCGGGCTGACGTCCATGCCTTCGACTTTGAACTGGTGTGGCTTGAATCCGGCATCCAGTAACGCCATGGCAATGGAATAGGGTTCTTCGCCAGTGGAACACGGCAGGCTGAGGATTCGCAGCGCACGCATGTGGTTGATGTCGGCCAGGCGTTTGGTCGCCAGTTTCGCCAGGGTGGCAAAGGATTCCGGGTAACGGAAAAACCAGGTTTCGGGAACGATCACCGCTTCGATCAGCGCTTGCTGCTCATCCAGCGAGCTCTGCAAGGTGTGCCAATACTCATCGGCCGTCTGCGACCGCGATGCAGTGCTGCGCTGGCGCACGGCACGCTCGATGATCGCCGGGCCCACCGAGGTTACGTCGAGGCCGATGCGTTCCTTGAGAAAATCGAAAAACCGCTGGTCGCTGCTCATGGCCGCTCCTCAAACAACGCCGGATCCAGTGGCGGTGACGGAAACAGCAATGCGCGAACCTGTTCATCCAGCAGGTCGGCGACACGCACCCATTGCAGCAAACCTTGCGCATCTTCGCGAACAGGTCCGAGGTAAGGCGCCTGGCGATTGTCGAGGCCATAAGGCTGGAAATCCGCCGGGTTGCAGCGCAGCGTGTCGGTCGCCTGTTCCAGGATCAGCCCGAGCAACTGCGCGTCAACGGTTTCGTCCGGGCGGTAATTGACCAGCACCAGGCGCGTGCTGGTGCGGGCCTGAGCCGGCAAACCGAACGTCAGCGCACTGAGGTCGATGACCGGCACCACCGCGCCGCGATAGGCGAACACTCCGGCGACCCAGTCCGGTGCGCGGGGAATCGGCTTCAACGGCAGACGCGGCAGCACTTCCGCCACCTCGATCGCTTGCAGGGCATAGCGTTCGCTGCCGATGCGAAACAGCAGAAACAACGCCTGCATCGCCGGTTTCACGGCGGTGCGTTTGGCCGTGAGTTCGCTCATCAGACTTTGAATCGCGAAACGCCGCTACGCAGCCCGACGGCCACCTGGCTCAGTTCGTCGATGGCAAAACTGGCCTGGCGCAGGGACTCGACGGTCTGGCTGCTGGCATCGCCCAACTGCACCAGCGCGTGGTTGATCTGTTCGGCACCGGTGGCCTGGGCCTGCATGCCTTCATTGACCATCAACACCCGCGGCGCCAGCGCCTGAACCTGATGGATGATCTGCGACAGCTGTTCGCCGACCTGCTGCACCTCGGACATACCGCGGCGCACTTCTTCGGAAAACTTGTCCATGCCCATGACCCCCGCCGACACCGCCGACTGGATCTCGCGCACCATCTGTTCGATGTCGTAAGTGGCCACGGCGGTCTGGTCCGCCAGACGCCGCACTTCGGTGGCGACCACGGCAAACCCGCGGCCGTATTCACCGGCCTTCTCGGCTTCAATGGCCGCGTTCAAGGAAAGAAGGTTGGTCTGGTCGGCGACCTTGACGATGGTCACCACCACCTGATTGATGTTGCCGGCCTTTTCGTTGAGGATCGCCAGTTTGGCGTTGACCAGATCGGCTGCGCCCATCACCGAATGCATGGTTTCTTCCATCCGCGCCAGGCCCTGCTGTCCGGAACCGGCAGCCACCGAGGCCTGATCGGCAGCGGTGGACACTTCGGTCATGGTGCGTACCAGATCCCGCGAGGTGGCGGCGATTTCACGGGATGTCGCGCCGATTTCCGTGGTGGTGGCGGCGGTTTCCGTAGCGGTGGCTTGTTGTTGCTTGGAGGTGGCGGCGATCTCGGTGACCGACGTGGTGACCTGCACCGACGAGCGTTGAGCCTGGGACACCAGCGACGTCAGCTCGGTCATCATGTCGTTGAAGCCGGTTTCCACGGCGCCGAATTCGTCCTTGCGCTCCAGGTTCAAGCGGCTGCTGAGGTCGCCGGTGCGCATAATTTCGAGGATCTGCACGATGCGGTTCATCGGCGCCATGATCGCGCGCATCAGCAACAGACCGCAGAGGCCGGCGGCCAATATCGCCACCAGCAGGGAGATGCCCATGATGACTTTCGCGGTGATCACGGCATCATCGATGTTCGCAACATCAACATCTGCCACTGCTTTGTTTTCGCGAATGATGTCGTTGAGCTTCATGCGACCTGCGGTCCAGGCCGGGGTCAGCTGCTCGTTGAACATCTTGATGGCTTCGACCTCCTGATTACGCTTGTGCAGGTCGTGCACTGCGGCCAGGACTTTGTGGTAGTTCTCATGGAGCTTTTCGAAGACGGCGTACTCGACCTTGTCTTCATCGGTCGTCACGGTTTCCTGATATCGGGCCATCTGCTCCTGCAGGTGCGCTTGATAGGTTTTGGATTTTTCGGCCTCTTCAGCGCTAAAACCCTGCCCTTCTTTCAAGCCGAGCATTTCCTGGGTTTGCAGGTAAGTGTCTACCCAGGCGCTACGCACCATTGAGCTGTAATACAAACCGGGCAACGCGTCGTCGCGAACGCTGGCTTCGCTCGCTTCAATCTTCAGCAACCGCGAATACGAGACGACGACCATCAGCAGCATGATGGCGATAATCACCGCAAAGCTCGCCAAAATGCGTTGGCGCAACGTCCAGTTCTTCACAGTCAGTCCTCGGGGCCATTTCAAATGCCGGGGAGTATAGCCGAGGGCGGTGTTTCATTTATAAGACGGATGCGTGGCGCTTCTCATCTCGAGGAAAAACGTTGGCGGTGGCTTTGAATGAAGTGACGCGCCTGGTGACGCCATCGCGGGCTAGGTCTGGGCGGCATTCCGACGATGGCGATCTTGAGCCTTAAAGGGCAGCCTGGCGTACCTGCTTTTCCAGCTCGGCCTTCAAACCCGGCTCCAGCTTCAGCTGCCGAGCGAGTTCATCCAGGTAGGACTTCTCCATGAAGTTCTCTTCGTCCACCAGCATCACGCTGGCGATGTACATCTCGGCGGCCATTTCCGGGGTGCTGGCGGCGCGCGCCACATCGGTTGGATCGAGCGGCTTGTTGAGCTCGGCGTGCAGCCAGTGTTGCAGCTCCTGATCGTTGTCGAGCTTGGTGAACTCGCCTTCGATCAACGCGCGCTCGCGCTCATCGACATGACCATCAGCCTTGGCCGCGGCCACCAGCGCCTTGAGGATCGCCTGACTGTGTTGCTCGACCTGGGCGGCCGGAACCCGGTCCACCGTTTGCGGTTCGCCCCGAGGTGCAGCGCCCTGCTGGGCCTGCCAGTTACCGTAAGCCTTGTAGGCAATGACGCCCAGCGCTGCGAGGCCGCCGTAAATGGCGACTTTGCCGCCGACTTTGCGAACCTTTTTGTTGCCGATCAACAGCCCCATGGCGCCCGCCGCCAGTGCACCTCCACCGGCGCCCGAGAGCAAACTGCCAAGGCCGCCCGAGCCACCGCTGCCGCCGAGCAGCCCACCCAGGCCGCCGCTGGAAGCCTTGTTCTGTGCACCACCCGCCTTGTTCTGCAGCAGGTCCTGGCCGGACTTGAGTAGTTGATCGAGCAATCCACGGGTAATCATTTTTGCCACCTCCACGAAAGGGGTTTACCGACACTTAAGGCCACCAGCCTAGATCGAAAGTGCCCACCCCTTCCCGGTGAGAGTGCTTCCAGATGTTGCTCATCTCCTGTAACGCAAAAAAGCCCATCGATTAAAAAGATATACACTCGAGTGAATCTATAAAAACCGCCCACCGGGTAATTCTTCATGATGACCTTGCGTCAGATTCGCCATTTCATCGCCGTGGCCGAGACCGGCTCGATCTCGGCCGCCGCGCAAACTGCGTTCATTTCCCAATCGACACTGACCCTGGCCATCCAGCAACTGGAGCAGGAAATCGGCGTCGGACTGTTCAACCGTCATGCCAAGGGCATGACTCTGACCCACCAAGGACATCAATTCCTACGCCAGGCGCACTTGATTCTGGCGACGGTGGACAACGCCAAGCGCAGCCTGCAACAAAGCACCGACCAGGTCGCCGGGCAATTGATCATCGGCGTGACCAGCCTCGTCGCCGGTTACTATCTCGCGGATTTGCTCACCCGTTTTCAACGCGCCTACCCCAACGTCGAGATCCGCGTGATGGAGGACGAGCGCCCGTACATCGAGCATTTGCTGGTCAGCGGCGAGATCGATGTCGGCGTGCTGATCCTCTCCAACCTCGAGGACCGCCACGCCCTGCAAACGGAAGTGCTGACCCATTCGCCCCATCGATTATGGTTGCCGGCCCAGCATCCGCTGCTGGAACACGACAGCATCAACCTCGCCGACGTCGCCCGTGAGCCACTGATACAGCTGAACGTCGATGAAATGGATCGCAATGCCCAGCGCATGTGGTCGGCGGCGTCGCTTCAA
Organism: Pseudomonas sp. IT-P171; assembly: GCF_949767765.1. Lineage (NCBI taxonomy): Bacteria > Pseudomonadati > Pseudomonadota > Gammaproteobacteria > Pseudomonadales > Pseudomonadaceae > Pseudomonas > Pseudomonas sp. IT-P171. Next base: position 12,655 of record NZ_CATKQN010000057.1, on the reverse strand, counting down.
CCGCGCATCACCCTCAGGACCGCTTCGACCGAGGCGGTGCGAAGCCTGGTCGCCGCCGGATTGGGCGTGTCGATCCAGCCCGACATGACGTACCGCCCATGGTCATTGGAGGGCGACATCATCGAAGCGCGGCCCATCGCCGATCTCAGCCAGACCCTCGACGTCGGCCTGGCCTGGCGCCGTGGCACGGCGCGCCCGGCGCTGGTGGACCCGTTTCTGACGGTCGCTCGCGAGCAACCCCACGGCGGGCGCAAGCCATCTATTTAATCGAACGCCACCTTCAGTATTTAGTATTTGTCGACCTCGGGTCCGGGCACTAGTCTTGGTGCATCTATAAGACGGCCGGCCCCAGTCACTGGGAGCAGCATGGCCACACAAGAAAAGAGATCCCGAAAAATGGCTGGCACGCAGACCCCGTTGTTCACCGCGTTGTTGATCGATGGCGAACTGGTCGCGGGTCAGGGTTTTGTCGAACCGATCCTCAATCCGGCCACCGGCGAGGTGCTGACGCACATCGCCGAAGCCAGCACCGAGCAAGTCGAAGCCGCGATCCTCGCGGCCCATCGTGCGTTCGCCAGTTGGTCGCGGACCACGCCGCAGCAGCGCTCGAACCTGCTGCTGGACATTGCCAACGCCATCGAAAAACAAGCCGACCTGCTCGCCCGCCTCGAATCCCTGAACTGCGGCAAACCCTTGCACCTGGCCCGTCAGGACGACTTGAGCGCGACGGTCGACGTGTTCCGCTTCTTCGCCGGTGCCGTGCGCTGCCAGACCGGCCAGCTCAGTGGCGAATACTTGCCGGGTTACACCAGCATGGTGCGCCGCGATCCTATTGGGGTGGTTGCGTCCATCGCGCCGTGGAATTACCCGATCATGATGGCCGCGTGGAAAATCGCCCCCGCCCTCGCCGCCGGCAATACGCTGGTGTTCAAACCGTCCGAGCACACGCCGCTGTCGATTCTGGCCCTGGCGCCCGCACTGGCGGAGATCCTGCCGCGCGGCGTGATCAACATCATTTGTGGCGGTGGTGAAGGCGTTGGCAGCCACTTGGTCAGTCACCCGAAAATCCGCATGGTGTCGCTGACCGGCGATATCGTCACCGGGCAAAAAATCCTGCAAGCCGCTGCGAAAACCCTGAAGCGCACGCATCTCGAACTCGGCGGTAAGGCGCCGGTGATCGTCTGCAACGATGCGGACATTCAAGCCGTGGTCGACGGCGTGCGCACCTACGGTTATTACAACGCCGGCCAGGACTGCACCGCCGCCTGCCGGATTTATGCACAGGCCGGGATTCACGACCGACTGGTGGCCGAACTCGGCGCAGCGGTCAGCAGCCTGCGCTTCGCCGGCAAACGCGACGCCGACAACGAAATTGGTCCGTTGATCAGTACCCGCCAGCGCGACCGCGTGGCCAGTTTCGTCGAACGTGCCCTCGGCCAGCCGCACATCGAGCGGGTGACCGGCGCAGCCGTGCATTCCGGCGCCGGCTTCTATTACCAACCGACGTTGCTCGCCGGTTGCAAACAGAGCGATGAAATCGTCCAGCGCGAAGTGTTCGGGCCGGTCGTGACCGTGACCCGTTTCGACCAACTCGAACAAGCCGTGGACTGGGCCAACGACTCGGAATACGGCCTCGCATCGTCGGTCTGGACCCAGAACCTCGACAAAGCCATGCAGGTCGCCGCGCGCCTGCAGTACGGCTGCACCTGGATCAACAGCCATTTCATGCTGGTCAGCGAAATGCCCCATGGTGGCCTGAAACGCTCGGGCTACGGCAAAGACCTCTCCAGCGATTCGCTTCAGGACTACAGCGTGGTGCGGCACATCATGGCGCGCCACGGACAACATCTCTGACTACGCTAATAACAAGCCGCCAACGGCATGCTTCACCACGTTCACAACTGCCCCGACCATAATTAAAGAAGAGGGAATTCCCATGTTCGTGCACAAGACCGCACTGCTCAGTGCAATCACCACGGCGCTGCTGGCGAGCGCCAGCATCCAGGCCGCCGAACCGCTGAAAGCCGTCGGTGCCGGCGAAGGTCAGCTGGATATCGTCGCCTGGCCCGGCTACATCGAACGTGGCGAAAGCGACAAGGCCTACGACTGGGTGACCGATTTCGAGAAGGAAACCGGCTGCAAGGTGAACGTGAAAACGGCCGCCACTTCCGATGAGATGGTCAGCCTGATGTCCAAGGGCGGCTACGACCTGGTGACCGCGTCGGGCGATGCGTCGCTGCGGTTGATCGTCGGCAAGCGAGTACAGCCGATCAACACCGCGTTGATTCCGAACTGGAAGAACCTTGACCCGCGTCTCAAGGATGGCCCGTGGTACGTCGTCAACAAACAAACCTTTGGCACTCCGTACCAGTGGGGGCCGAACGTGCTGATGTACAACACCAACGTGTTCAAGACTGCCCCGGACAGCTGGAGCGTGGTGTTCGAAGAGCAGACCCTGCCGGACGGCAAGTCCAACAAGGGCCGGGTCCAGGCTTACGACGGTCCGATCTACATCGCCGATGCGGCGCTCTACCTCAAGGCGAAACGGCCGGAACTGGGGATCAAGGACCCGTACCAGCTCAACGAAGAACAATACAAAGCCGCGCTGGACCTGCTGCGCAAACAGCAGCCGTTGATCCACCGCTACTGGCATGACGCGACCGTGCAGATGAGTGACGTCAAGAACGAAGGCGTCGTGGCGTCCAGTACCTGGGGCTACATGGTCAACGGTCTGGTGGCGGACAAGCAGCCGGTGGCTTCGGTCATTCCGAAAGAAGGTGCCACGGGTTGGGCCGACACCACCATGCTGCACGCCGACGCCAAACACCCGAACTGTGCCTACAAGTGGATGGACCATTCGCTGCAACCGAAGGTCCAGGGCGACCTGGCCGCCTGGTTCGGTTCGTTGCCGTCGGTTCCCGCGGGCTGCAAAGAGAGTGAATTGCTCGGCGCCGAAGGCTGCAAGACCAACGGTTTCGACCAGTTCGAAAAAATCGCCTTCTGGAAAACCCCGCAGGCTGAAGGCGGCAAGTTCGTGCCATACAGCCGCTGGACCCAGGACTACATCGCGATCATGGGCGGCAGATAACACACCGCCCCCCCGTGGCGAGGGAGCTTGCTCCCGCTGGAGTGCGGAGCACTCCCAAAAGGGCTGATGCGGTCTGCATGACAGGCCGCATGACTGGTTTTGGGGCGGCTTCGCCACCCAGCGGGAGCAAGCTCCCTCGCCACACACGCCAACTGATTCAGATTTTTCAGATGTCCTGGCGGGGCCGCTGTGACGGCCCTCGCCTTTTCGGAGCACCGCACCATGACGCTTGCAGTCCAGTTCACCAACGTTTCCCGTCTATTCGGCGAAGTGAAAGCCGTAGACCGGGTTTCCATCGACATCCAGGACGGCGAGTTCTTTTCCATGCTGGGCCCTTCCGGCTCCGGCAAAACCACGTGCTTGCGCCTGATCGCCGGTTTTGAACAACCGAGCGCAGGCTCGATCCGGATTCATGGTCACGAAGCCGCCGGGCTGCCGCCGTATGAGCGTGACGTCAACACAGTGTTTCAGGACTACGCGCTGTTCCCGCACATGAACGTGCTCGACAACGTGGCCTACGGTTTGAAAGTCAAAGGCGTCGGCAAGGCAGAACGCCGCAAACGCGCCGAAGAAGCCCTCGACATGGTCGCCCTCGGCGGCTACGGCGAGCGCAAGCCGGTGCAGCTCTCCGGCGGTCAACGCCAGCGTGTGGCCCTGGCCCGCGCATTGGTCAATCGCCCACGGGTGTTGCTGCTCGACGAACCCCTCGGCGCCCTCGACTTGAAGCTGCGCGAGCAAATGCAGAGTGAGCTGAAGAAGCTGCAACGCCAGCTCGGCATCACGTTCATTTTCGTCACCCACGATCAGACCGAAGCGCTGTCGATGTCTGACCGCGTGGCCGTGTTCAACAAGGGGCGCATCGAGCAGGTCGACACGCCACGCAATCTCTACATGAAACCGGCGACCACCTTTGTCGCGGAATTCGTCGGCACCTCCAACGTGATTCGCGGCGATCTGGCGCAGCAACTCAGCGGCAATCCGCAGCCGTTTTCGATCCGCCCGGAACACGTGCGTTTCGCCGAAGGCCCGCTGGCCAGTCACGAAATCGAAGTCAGCGGTTTACTCCACGACATTCAGTACCAGGGCAGCGCCACGCGCTATGAACTGAAACTGGAAAACGGCCAGACACTGAACATCAGCCAGGCCAACAACCAGTGGCTGGACGTCAGCGCGCAGCATCAGACCGGGCAACGTCTCAGCGCACGCTGGGCGCGGGAAGCGATGATCCCGCTGCACGACACCGTTGCCGGCGGGGTGTGAGATGACCAGCGTAGTTCTCCCTCAAACGCCGGCCGGCGGCTCGCCGTTGCGCAGGTTTTCCAACCTGCTGTATCGCCGACCGAATTTTTACCTGGCGCTGCTGCTGGTGCCGCCACTGTTGTGGTTCGGCGCGATCTACCTCGGTTCGCTGCTGGTGCTGTTGTGGCAAGGCTTCTACACCTTCGACGACTTCACCATGGCGGTCACGCCGGACCTGACCCTGGCCAATTTCGCCGCGCTGTTCCAGCCCTCGAACTTCGACATCATCCTGCGCACCTTGAGCATGGCAGTCGTGGTGTCGATCGCCAGCGCCATCGTCGCGTTCCCGATTGCCTACTACATGGCGCGCTACACCACGGGCAAAACCAAGGCGTTTTTCTACATCGCGGTGATGATGCCGATGTGGGCCAGTTACATCGTCAAGGCCTATGCCTGGACCTTGCTGCTGGCCAAGGGCGGCGTGGCGCAGTGGTTCGTTCAACACCTTGGACTGGAGCCGGTCTTGCAGTTCGTGCTGGGCATTCCGGGCGTGGGCGGCAGCACCTTGTCGACCTCGCACCTGGGGCGCTTCATGGTGTTCGTCTACATCTGGCTGCCGTTCATGATCCTGCCGATTCAGGCCTCGCTGGAACGTCTGCCGCCCTCGCTGCTGCAAGCCTCCGCCGACCTGGGTGCCAAGCCACGCCAGACCTTCATGCAGGTGATTCTGCCGCTGTCGATTCCGGGCATCGCCGCCGGTTCGATCTTCACGTTTTCGCTGACCCTGGGCGACTTCATCGTGCCGCAACTGGTGGGCCCGCCGGGGTACTTCGTCGGCAGCATGGTCTACGCCCAGCAAGGCGCGATCGGCAACATGCCGATGGCCGCGGCCTTCACGCTGGTGCCGATTGTGCTGATCGCCATTTACCTGACCATCGTCAAACGACTGGGGGCCTTCGATGCACTCTGAGAAAGCTTCTTTAGGCCTGAAAATCGCAGCCTGGGGCGGACTGGTGTTCCTGCACTTCCCGATCCTGATCATCTTCCTCTACGCCTTCAACACCGAAGACGCAGCGTTCAGCTTTCCGCCCAGGGGCTTCACCCTGAAGTGGATCGGCGTGGCGTTCTCACGGCCGGACGTGCTGGAAGCGATCAAACTGTCGCTGCAGATCGCCTCCGTGGCGACGCTGATTGCGCTGGTACTCGGCACGCTGGCATCGGCCGCGTTGTACCGGCGGGATTTCTTCGGCAAGCAGGGCATCTCGCTGATGCTGATTTTGCCCATCGCGTTGCCGGGGATCATCACCGGGATCGCGCTGCTGGCGACGTTCAAGACGCTGGGCATCGAGCCGGGGATGTTCACCATCATCGTCGGCCACGCGACCTTCTGCGTGGTGATCGTCTACAACAACGTCATCGCCCGGTTGCGCCGCACGTCGCACAGTTTGATCGAAGCCTCGATGGACCTCGGCGCCGACGGTTGGCAGACCTTCCGCTACATCGTCCTGCCGAACCTGGGCTCGGCGATGCTCGCCGGCGGCATGCTCGCGTTTGCGCTGTCGTTCGACGAAATCATCGTCACCACCTTCACCGCCGGCCATGAACGCACCCTGCCGCTGTGGCTGCTCAACCAGCTCAGCCGCCCACGGGACGTGCCGGTGACCAACGTCGTCGCGATGCTGGTGATGATGGTGACCATGCTGCCGATTCTCGGCGCCTATTACCTGACCCGTGGTGGTGAGAGCGTGGCGGGCAGTGGCGGGAAATAACTGACAACGACTACTCACTGTAGGGACCCGCGCCCACATTTGGGCCGGTTCCTACAGAAGAAAACAACAGTTCCGAAGAGGACAGAACCATGCAAACCCAACTCTTGATCAACGGCCAACTTCTCGACGGCGAAGGCCCCGCCCAACCGGTGTTCAACCCGGCCCTCGGTCGCGTGCTGGTGGAAATCAACGAAGCCAGCGAAGCCCAGGTCGATGCCGCCGTGCGCGCTGCCGACGCCGCGTTCGACAGCTGGTCGCAGACTCCGCCCAAGGAGCGCTCGCTGCTGCTGCTCAAACTCGCCGACGCCATCGAAGCCCACGGCGAAGAGCTGGCCAAACTCGAATCCGACAACTGCGGCAAACCCTACAGCGCCGCGTTGAACGACGAGATTCCGGCGATTGCCGACGTGTTCCGTTTCTTCGCCGGCGCCAGCCGTTGCATGAGCGGCTCGGCCGGCGGTGAATACCTGGCCGGCCACACCTCGATGATCCGCCGCGATCCGGTGGGCGTGATCGCCTCCATCGCGCCGTGGAACTACCCGCTGATGATGGTCGCCTGGAAAATCGCCCCGGCCCTCGCCGCCGGTAATACCGTGGTGCTCAAGCCGTCGGAGCAAACCCCGCTGACCGCGCTGCGCCTGGCGCAACTGGCGTCGGAAATCTTCCCGGCCGGCGTACTCAACCTGGTGTTCGGCCGTGGTCCTTCCGTCGGCAGCCCATTGGTCACTCACCCGAAAGTGCGCATGGTGTCGCTGACCGGCTCGATCACCACCGGTTCGAACATCATTTCCAGCACTGCCGACAGCGTCAAACGCATGCACATGGAACTGGGCGGCAAGGCCCCGGTAATCATCTTCGACGACGCCGACATCGACGCCGCCGTGGAAGGCATTCGCACCTTCGGTTTCTACAACGCTGGCCAGGACTGCACCGCGGCCTGCCGCATCTATGCGCAGGAAGGCATCTACGACAGATTCGTCGAGAAGCTCGGCGCGGCGGTCAGCAGCATCAAGTACGGCCTGCAGGATGACCCGTCGACCGAACTCGGGCCGCTGATCACCGCGCAGCACCGCGACCGGGTGGCCGGTTTTGTCGAACGTGCCATGGCGCAATCGCACATCCGTTTGATCACCGGCGGCAAGGCGGTTGAAGGCAATGGTTTCTTCTTTGAACCGACGGTGCTGGCCGACGCGCTGCAGGACGACGAAATCGTCCGTCGCGAAGTGTTCGGGCCGGTGGTGTCAGTGACCAAGTTTGCCGATGAAGCGCAGGTGCTGGGCTGGGCCAACGATTCGGACTACGGCCTGGCGTCGTCGGTGTGGACCGCCGACGTCGGTCGTGCGCATCGCCTGTCGGCGCGCTTGCAGTACGGCTGCACCTGGGTGAACACGCACTTCATGCTGGTCAGCGAAATGCCCCATGGCGGTCAGAAATTGTCCGGCTACGGGAAGGACATGTCGATGTACGGGCTGGAGGACTACACCGTTGTGCGGCATGTGATGTTCAAGCACTAAAAGCTTCGCGAGCAAGCCGGCTCCTACAAGGTTTTTGTGCACGACGCGGACCTGTGGGAGCTGGCTTGCCAGCGACGGCGTCAACTCGGTTTCAGGGCCGAAACCGGCAACACGCACCACCAGGTTTCAACGCAGACAACCAAAACAATAACCACCGATCCGGGCAGCGCCGCCAAGGCCCCGCCACGGTTTCGGACATCCGAAATCTGCCGATTTTCCGGAGCTAACACACCATGAACGCCATCCCCGAACTCTCTGCAGCCGCTGCCGACAGCGATGCCGAGCAACTCCTCAAGCTGGGTTACACGTCCAACTTCAACCGCAGCATGAGCCTGTGGGAAAACTTCGCCCTGGGCTTCACTTACCTCTCGCCGGTCGTAGGGGTTTATACCCTCTTCGGCCTGTGCCTGGCCGCCGGTGGGCCACCGATGTTCTGGGCCTATTTGCTGGTCGGTTGCGGCCAGTTGCTGGTGTGCCTGATCTTCGGTGAAGTGGTCTCGCAGTTCCCAATTTCCGGTGGCGTCTACCCATGGGCTCGCCGCTTGGTGGGCAAACGCTGGGCGTGGATGGTCGGCTGGATCTACTCCATCGCCCTGTGCGTCACCATCGCTGCCGTTGCCGTGGGTGCAGGACCTTACCTGGCCGCGATGATGGGTTTTGAACCCAGCGGTAACACCAACATCGTCATCGCTCTGGTGCTGACGCTGTTCGCCACACTGGTCAATCTCAGCGGCACCAAAGTGCTGGCGCGGATCGCCATGTTCGGCTTTCTCTGCGAGCTGGTCGGCGCGGTGATCGTCGGCGTATACCTGCTGATTTTCGAACGCCATCAACCGATCAGCGTGCTGTTCAACACCTTCGACATCAGCATTGATGGTTCCTACCTGCCGGCCTTCCTGACCGCCTCGCTGGCGGGGATGTTCCTGTACTACGGCTTTGAAGCCTGCGGCGACGTGGCTGAAGAAACCCCGAACCCGAGCAAGCAGATCCCGGTGGCCATGCGCATGACCATCTACATCGGCGGCATCGCGGCGATGTTCGCCTGCCTGGCGCTGATCCTCGCCGTGCCGGACATGCAAGCGGTGATCAACGGCACCGACAAAGACCCGGTCACCACCATCCTCAACAACGCCTTCGGCCCGATCGGTTCGAAAGTGGTGATGGGCGTGGTGATGATTTCCTTCATCTCCTGCGTCATCAGCCTGCAAGCGGCGGCGAGTCGTCTGCTGTATTCCTACGCCCGGGATGAAATGGTCATCGGCAGCTCACTGTTGAAGAAGATTTCCCCTACAACCCAGGTTCCGGTTGCCGCGTTGTTCGTCTCCGGCGTCCTGCCGGCGCTGATCATCATTCTCGGCTTCTTCCTGCAAGACGCGGTGGCCACCATCGTCAGCTTCGCCGCCATCGGCATCTACCTGGCGTTCCAGATGATCGTCCTCGCCGCGCTGTATGCACGCCTGAAGGGCTGGAAACCGAGCGGCAAATTCACCCTCGGCGCATGGGGTTGGCCGGTGAACATCGGCGCGCTGGTTTATGGTGTCGGCGCCATCATCAACATGGCCTGGCCACGTACACCGGATGCGGCGTGGTACATCAACTATGCGATGGTGTTGAGTACGGCGATCGTGATTGGGTTGGGGCTGCTTTATATGTGGATTGCCAAGCCGTATGACCATGGCGCGGCGCCTGCGGGGGATGCATGGAAGGTTAGTCGCTAAGAACGATTGCCCCGGGATTCTGTGGGTTCCCGGGGCAAGCTTGGCGCCTCAGACTCCAGTTTTACGCTTCGTGCAAAAACAGGAAAATCCTACAGACCAAGCCTTCTCGCAAAGGCTCTAATTCCTACGACACGCGTCGCCAGAGTAGACTTGGCGCCGCGAGCGCCTGACCGATAGGCTTTACCCCGTCGCTGCAAAATCAGCGATCCGGGGTCGAAGCCGGAAACTCCTCAACATGGCGCATCTGCGCTCCCATATGAACTGGGGCATTTTTTGCCTTTCAGTTTCACTTTATGGCGGGCCGTGTGACGCGGGCCTCTTGGCTTACATGTTGATCGAGAATGTCCCGACTTCGAACGCCACACGGTCCGCCACCCAAATCTGTCGAAGGATTAGTGGCGGCTCCTTTTTCAACATGGAGTCGAAGAAATGCACACGCTAAATCCGTCTGAAGTCCATCCTCATTTCATCCCCACCGTTTTCCCCCGCCACAACCGATTCCTCCACGCGATCACGCAAGCAAACCAAGCCTGGTTCTGCGTTCATGACCTGGGACGTTTGATGGGCCGCCCGCTGGACCAACGACTCACACAAAAACTCGACCCTGATCAACGCCGATACATCTGGCTGCTGAAAAACGGCAAAACCGTCGAATCACTCATGGTCAGCGAGTCTGGAATGTACGCATTGCTGGTCCACCATTTTGTCCCGGAAAACCGCAACCTGCGCCAATGGCTGAGTAACGAAGTCATACCTGCGCTGCGTGAGTCGAACGCGGCACCTGTGGAAAACATGCCTAGCCTGAGTTCGTTGCAATGGGGCGGGCTCTCGGTGCCACTGCTGCACTGGCAACAGTCGGCCTGGATCAAGTGGCGGGACATGCCAGATCTGGTCCAGGCACAGCGGCCGTTTCCAATCATGGGCACTTGCAGCTGAAGCACAGCCAATGAAAAGGGGCAGACTTCACAGTCCGCCCCTTCAGTTTGGGTACATCTATTAAATGGCTTTCACGGTAACCACCTCGACTCAAAACCGCGAAACACTGCGCATCGCATCCACCAGATACCGCATCGCGATCCGGTCACTCTCCGACAACTCGCGATACCGCTCCACCAGTTTCAACTCCTCGGAATTAAGCCGACGCCTTCGCCGCCCGATACCCAGGCAAGGGAAGATCCCCAACATTTCGGTAATGCCTTGTACTTTCGACATGGACGATGTCCCTCTTTAAGTCAAAGAAAACTTCAGATACCGCATCGCCCTTCTCTTTTTCAGCCGCGTCCTTGTACAACTGAATCCCACCGGCCTGAGGGCAGAAACCGGTCATGCCCATAGAATAGGAAGTAAATTGGCGCTGAAAAGCGGTTTTTAGAGTAATTAGTCGAAAAAAGCAGAAATGCCCTGTAAATCAGAAATCTCTGTGGGAAACGTCAACCGAAACGTCTTGTTTCATTGCGATGCTATCGTCACGCCATCAATCATTTTTGCTCTGCCACCGAACGGTTTAAGCTATTTGGCATCTGTTTAAAGTCCGTTGCGTTTGGCCGAAGGCATGTCCGAACCTCCATTTCTGATCCAGCACGTGCCAGGAACGGCGCGGGATTGTTCACGACAGGTTGTACTTATGCACCGCAGGAATTTGCTCAAAGCGTCCATGGCCATCGCTGCCTACACTGGTTTGTCCGCCACTGGCCTGCTCGCTGCCCGCGCCTGGGCCGGGAATGAAACGGCGGATGGCAAGGCTCAGGCCTTCGACTTCGAAACCCTGAAAATCCAGGCCAAGCAACTTGCCGGCAACCGCTATCAGGACACCAAGCAGGTGCTGCCGCCGACGCTGGCGACCATGACCCCGCAAAATTTCAACGCGATCCGCTACGACGCCAATCATTCCTTGTGGAAGGATTTGAAAGGTCAGCTGGACGTGCAGTTTTTCCACGTCGGCATGGGTTTCAAGCAGCCGGTGCGCATGTACAGCGTCGACCCCAAGACGCGTCAATCGCGCGAGGTGCATTTCCGCCCTTCGCTGTTCAACTATGAAAAAACCACCGTCGATACCAAGCAGCTCACGGGTGACCTGGGTTTTTCCGGTTTCAAGCTGTTCAAAGCGCCTGAGCTGGACCGGCATGACGTGTTGTCGTTCCTCGGCGCCAGTTATTTCCGCGCGGTAGATGCTACGGGCCAGTACGGTCTGTCGGCCCGTGGTCTGGCGGTCGATACCTACGCGAAGAAACGTGAGGAATTCCCGGACTTCACCAAGTTCTGGTTCGAGACCCCGGACAAGGACAGCACCCGTTTCGTGGTGTACGCCCTGCTGGACTCGCCGAGCGCGACCGGTGCCTACCGGTTCGACATCGATTGCCAGGCCGAACGCGTGGTGATGGAGGTTGACGCTCACATCAATGCACGCACCGCCATCGAACAACTGGGCATCGCACCGATGACCAGCATGTTCAGCTGCGGCACCCACGAGCGGCGCATGTGCGACACCATTCACCCGCAGATCCATGATTCGGATCGCCTGGCGATGTGGCGTGGCAATGGCGAGTGGATCTGCCGTCCACTGAACAATCCGGCCACCCTGCAATTCAACGCCTTCGCCGATACCGATCCGAAAGGTTTCGGGTTGGTACAGACTGATCACGAATTCGCCAACTATCAGGACACGGTCGACTGGTACAGCAAACGCCCGAGCCTGTGGGTAGAACCTACAACCGCGTGGGGCGAAGGCTCTATCGATCTACTGGAAATTCCTACAACCGGCGAAACCCTCGATAACATCGTCGCGTTCTGGACCCCGAAAAAACCGGTCGCCGCCGGCGATTCCCTGAATTACGGCTACAAGCTGCACTGGAGCGCGCTGCCGCCGGTCGGTACGCCACTGGCGCGGGTCGCCGCGACCCGTTCGGGCATGGGCGGCTTCACTGAGGGCTGGGCACCGGGCGAACATTATCCGGAGGTCTGGGCACGCCGGTTTGCGGTGGACTTCACTGGCGGCGGTCTGGACCGCTTGCCTGAAGGCACAGGCATTGAGCCGGTAGTGACGTGCTCCAACGGCGAAGTCAAAGACTTCAACGTGCTGGTGCTGGATGACATCAAGGGCTACCGGATTACGTTTGACTGGTTCCCGACCAATGACAGTGTGGCCCCGGTGGAGCTGCGGTTGTTCATTCGCACCAATGACCGGACGCTGAGCGAGACCTGGTTGTATCAGTACTTCCCGCCGGCGCCGGAGAAGCGTAAGTACACCTGAAGCAAGAGGGTTGTCTGGGCAGGTCTTTTCGCGAGCCTGCTCGCGAAGACTGCAGCACAGTCAATGAATACCCCCCA